>CALUYW010000005.1 GCA_944325105.1 Candidatus Gastranaerophilales bacterium
TGGCTCAAGTGGTTATTTGAGGATAAGGTGGGATGCAAGTGAGCAGGAGTAGGGAACAATTAGTGCACTTGTGTGCATATCCTTATGTCTCCTTGTAAATTTTAACGGGGCACAAGCCCCGTAGAAAATTTACTACGTAGGTTTTGTATCTTTTGGGTGCACTCCAGGTTAAAAAAACCGCACCCATTTTTTTATTCTACAGTTACGGATTTTGCCAGATTTCTTGGCTGGTCAACATCTTTACCTAAATATTCTGCAATATAGTATGCAAGAAGCTGCAGTACCACAATATTTAAAGCCGGGGATAAGGTATCTGATACATCAGGTATTAAAAGTACATCGTCAAATAAGTCTTTGTGTTTTTTATCAATAAAGTTAGATACTCCGATGAGCTTTGCCTGTCTTGCTTTTGCCTCTTCACAGTTAGACATAACTTTATCGTATACAAGTCCTTTATTTAATATTGCAAGAACAGGCATAGTTTCATCAAGCATTGCTATAGGGCCGTGTTTTAACTCTCCTGCGCTGTAGCCTGTTGCGTTAATGTAGCTTATTTCTTTAAGCTTTAGCGCGCCTTCAAGTGAAGTCGGGTAGTTAATACCGCGGGCAATAAAGATAAAATCTTTAAAGCTTGAGTATTTTTTGGCTACCGCTTTAATTTTTTCCGTATCGTTTGTAACGGTTTCGATTTTATTTGGCAGCTCAAGCAGTTCTTGTTTAAGAGAGATTATTTCTTTATCTTTAATAGTTTCGGGGTTTATTTTTTGTGTAATAAACATAGTTAAAAGATACAATGACAAAAGCTGTGCCATATAAGACTTCGTAGCTGCAACAGATACTTCAATACCGGCGTTAACAGGTAGTAAACTGTCAGCCAAGCGAGCCATTGTGCTATCGGGTCTGTTTGTAATTATAACAACGTGCGAGCCTTTTTCTTTTACCTGCTTAATTGCAGTAATTGTATCTGCTGTTTCGCCCGATTGGGATATACCTATTACAAGAGTGTTGTTGTCAGCTATTGTATCTCTGTAAATATATTCGCTTGAGGCTTCAACATCAGTTGGAATTTTAGCAAATTTTTCAAGGATATATTTGCCCACAAGCCCCGCATGTAGTGATGTTCCGCAAGCGATGATTTGAATTCTTTTTATGTTTTTTATTTCATTTTCGCTTAATTTTACATCTTGCAGGGTTATTTGAGATTTTGAATCTTTTAATTTTCCGCTAAGCACATTTCTTGCAACATCGCTTTGCTCGTGGATTTCTTTTAGCATGTAGTGCTTATAGCCCATTTTAGAAAGTGCCACAGGTTCAAATGGCAGCATTTCAACTTTATTTTCAAGGATGTTGCCGTTTAGGTCTGTTATTTTAATTGAATCTTTTTTAACTTCTGCTACTTGATTGTCATTTAAATAAATTGCTTTTTTTGTGTATTCAATAATGGCGGGTATGTCGCTTGCTATAAAGTTTTCACCCTCTCCAACACCAATGATTAAGGGCGCATTTTTTCTTGCAACAATTATTCTGTCGGGTAATGTCCTGTGCATAGCGCAAAATGCATACGCTCCGTTAATTTTTTTAACGGCTGATGTCATTGCTTTGAGCAAGTCTTTGCATTTAGAGAATTCATGTGCTATAAGGTGAGCCGCAACTTCAGAATCGGTTTGAGATTTAAACTCGCATCCGCATTTTTCAAGCTCGGCTTTTAGTTCTTTGTAGTTTTCAATGATACCGTTATGAACCACAACAAGACTGCCGCAGTTGCAGGTGTGCGGGTGGGCATTAAGTTCTGTAGGAAGTCCGTGTGTTGCCCAGCGTATGTGGCCTATCCCGCAAGTGGATTTGTTGCAGATGTCTTGCACGGAACTTAGGACATCTCTTAGGTTATTTAATTTCCCGGGTGCTTTAAAAATCTCTATTTTATTTTTTGTCATAAGGGCAACGCCCGATGAGTCGTAGCCTCTGTATTCAAGATAAGAAAGCCCTTTTAGAAGCACTTCACTTGCTTTTGAATTACCTATATATCCCACTATTCCGCACATAAATTAATTCCCTTATCGTGTAATTCAGTTATTTTATTACACAAGATTTTTCTAATCAAATTAAGATTTCATAAAGAGTTTATGAAGTTCGTTTGGCTTAAAAATACCCTCTTCCGTTATAATGCCCTTGATAAGCTCGTTTGGTGTGACATCAAAGCTCGGGTTAATAACCTTTACACCTTCGGCACAAATTCTTTTGCCGTTGATAATTGTTACTTCTTCTTCACTTCTTAGCTCAATCGGTATCTCATCTCCGCTTTTAATAGACATATCGATTGTAGATTTTGGTGCAGCAATATAGAAGGGAACATTGTAGTATTTTGCTGCTATTGCAACGGTACAAGTCCCTATTTTATTGGCTGTGTCACCATTTGCGGCAATTCTGTCCGCTCCGACTACAACAAGGTCTATCATGCCTTTTTTCATAAAATAAGAACACATGCCATCTGTTATAAGTGTCACGGGAATTCCATCTTCAACAAGTTCAAAAGTTGTAATGCGAGCCCCTTGCTGTCTTGGGCGTGTTTCATCGGCAAAGACCTGAATAGTGTTGTCTTTAGCATAAGCACTTCTTACAACACCAAGTGCCGTACCGTATCCGACAGTTGCAAGAGCTCCTGCGTTGCAGTGAGTTAAGATTGTTGCGCCCTTGGGTACAATTTGTGCTCCAAAATCACCTATTTTTTTGTTTATTTCAATATCTTCGTTTTCAAGTTTTATGGCGTTTTCAATGAGCGCTTTTGTTATTTGCTCTTTTGTGCCGCCTTTTTCAATTATTTTTAACTGTTCGTTCAGTGCCCAGCTTAAATTCACTGCCGTAGGGCGAGAAGAGTTCAGGTATTCTACGCCTTTTTTAAGTTCATCCGTGAAATTTTGCTCGTCCTTTTCAAGAAGTTCAATAGCACAAAGCGCAACGCCATGTGCGCCTGAAATACCTATAGCGGGAGCACCGCGTACTATCATAGTCTTAATGGCGTCATACATTTGTTGTGTTGTTGTGATGTCAACTTTTTTGTACTCGTAGGGTATTAAAGTCTGGTCGACCATTCGTGAAACGCCTTTTAGGTCACCAGTTTTAACCCATTCAACCGTTTTTATTTTAGAGTGAAATTCGCTCATTTTTTTGTCCTTTATTCAATATTTATGTCAATTTCTTCAATGTCATCAGGTCTTTTTTCAAACTGCGCAAGCAAAAACACTGCTCCCATAGCGGTTGTAGAGTTAGTAAGTGCGCAGACAATTGCAAGCATTATAATAATTATGAAAAATAACCAGAGTGAATCAAATCTTATAAGGTATTGCAGCCCGTAAGCATAGTGATATCCGCCTATAAAAGGGAGAATTTTATTTACAAGGGGTGCAAGTTTTAGAAAAATAAGAGTAAGCGGAGTAAACACTATAAAAAAGCTTATTGTGGAGCAAAATCCGCAAAGTCCGCCAAGAGCTGCTGCCTGCTGATTTTCAAGAAAACCGATTTTGTTTGTCTTTTTGAGGTACAAAATAACCGCAGGTGCGCAAAAAAGTGCAAGTGCGAATGTGACTAATCCTATAAGAAAGTTAAAAGACCCGAAGATTGCAAGTATAGCACCTAAAATAAGGCTGTATATTGCCGCTTGTTTAGCAATTAAACTGTTCATCTTATGCACTCCTTTTTTTGAATTTCTAAATTTCTGGCATGGCATATGCCTATTGCTATTGAATCTATTGTATCATCAAGCTTTGTGTTGGGATTTAGTTCAACATATCTTTGCACCATGGATTTTACTTCATCTTTACTTGCTCTACCATGGCCTGTGAGGACTTGTTTAACGACAATTGGAGTATATTCTCCTATTTCAACTCCTGATTCTTCCAGCGCTGCAAGGATAACTCCGCGAGCTTGTGCAACGGGGATAATTGTTTTTTGGTTTTTAAAGAAAAAAAGTTGTTCTATAGCAGCGCTATGAGGGTTAAATGAAGAGCAAATTTCTTTTATGTCGCGGTAAATCTCTGCCAGTCTTTTTTGGTGCGGCAGGTTTTTATCCGTTTGAATAGAACCGCAGGATAAAAGCGTGTAAGAGTCATCATGCGCCTCAATAATGCTGTATCCTGTTATCCCGATACCGGGGTCTATTCCTAAAATCCTCATAAAACAATTATATTATGAGGATTTTTAGGGTCAAAAAGTTAATATAAATTTATAAGCAAAATAAAATGCGACTTGTAGAACAAATCGCATAAGTCAAGAAAGGAATGGTTAGACTATTAACGATTCTCATTATTGCACAAAAAATATTACTATGCAAATTTCTTAATATATTTTAACGTATCTTAAACAAATCCTGTAATAAACAAATTGTTGCATAATTTGAAAACAGAAGTTAAAATATTACCTATGGATGTAAAATTTGATAAATATTCGCTAATTGTTGACGGTGAAAGAAAATTTTTAAAATCAGGAACGCTGCACTACTTTAGGGTTTTTGGCGAGGATGAGTGGAAAGACAGACTCTCAAAAATGAAATCAGGCGGCTACAACTGTGTGGATTTGTATTTATGCTGGTCTTTTCATAACCCCAGAAAAGATTTTTGGGATTTTGAAGGGTATAAAAATATAAGAACTCTTTTTCAGGTTGCAAAAGATTTAAACATGTTTATCATCCTGCGTCCGGGGCCTTATATTAACGCTGAGGTGTCAGCAGGCGGACTTCCTTATTGGTTGATGAAGCAAAAAGATGTTGTATTAAGAAACAGAATAGATGGTGACTATACATACTCAAGCGCTTATATGGAACACCTTAAGGGCTGGTATGGCAAGGTTTTGCCTATAATAAAAGATTTTGATAATTTAATTGCATTGCAGATTGAAAACGAGTATTCAACTAACGGCGGAGAAAATGAATACATAAAAGAGCTCTATGAAATTGTCCGCTCTTACGATATAAATGTTCCGATATTCCATAATGACGCTTATATTGCAGGGCTTTATGCTGATGATGTAGATATTTACGCATGTGATATTTACCCCTATATTAACCCGAAAACCAACTGGAGAGAGGAAACTTACGCATTTGATACTCTTGATAATCTTGAAGAAGTAGTCAGAATGTTTAAGGACAATGCTCCTTTGTTTATAGCTGAAATGCAGTCAGGCTGGTACGATAAATGGCTCGGCTACGGTTATGACTACATTAGAGAAGACATGGGAACTTCTCATATTAACATAATGACAAAAACCGCACTCTCCCAAGGTGTTACTATGTTTAATCACTACATGTGCGCAGGCGGTACAAATATTCTTGATATGTCATCTGATGAAGTCTATACAAGCTATGACTTTGCTTCACCAATTAGTGAGCTTGGTGTTATCAAGGACAATTTTAAAAAAGCAAAAGAGATAAACTACTTCCTTGATGCTTTTAATTTAACTCAAACTGAAGTTGATGCGTATGATTTTGAAGTTGAGCAAAACTGCTACGCTAAAGTCCGCAAAGACTTAATAAACAACTGCAAATGGCTCTTTTTAAGGAATTTTAACACCTGCGAAACAATGATAAACGGGGTTAATCTTGACTCTTTTGATATGAAAATTCTCCCTCAAGATTTAAAGCTGAGAGCCTGTACTATCGTAAAATCAGGCGTTGAGATATTTACACGCATTGAAGATAAAGACAGAGAAGTTGTATTTTTATTTTCAGATGAGAAAAACTCAATCACAATAGAAGATGAAAACGGAGTTCAAAAGACAATAAGTGCCGACAGAGAAGATTTTGAAGGATTTTTCTACGGTATGGATAACGATTGCGGCAAAAAGACAAACCTGGTTTTTGTCACAAGAAAAACTGCTCAAGACTGCTGGAAGCTTAATAACACTCTTGTCTTTGGCGCAAAATTTGCCTACCCTAACGGAAAAATAGCACTTGAGAATGAGACGCTTGTAAAAACTTTTGATTTGAAAAACGGCTTTAGCGAGCACTGCTTTGCCCCTCAAATTCAGCCAAAAAGAATTAAACTCACGGATTTTGATGTTTACTTCTGCGCTCCTGAAATTGAACCCGGCTATGATTATTCTTCTTGGAAAAAAATTAAACACAATGAAGATTTTAGCCTGCAGGACACTTTCTCATCTGATGTTTATTCTGAATTTGTCTGGTATAAGGGTAAAATTTCAAATAAGGTAAGAGAAATAGCAATCAGTGCAAGGCATATTTTTGCAATTTATATAAACGGTTTTGAAATTTTAAATCGTAACAGCTACAAGCACGATAACCTTGCAACAATAGATGAGCACATTGTACTTGATGTAAACCCAAGTGTATTTAGAGATTGCGACAATGAAATTACCGTTCTTGTTCAAAATCTCGGTTTTGACAGGGGCTTTAGTAACAATATAGGCTCACCCAGAGGTTTAATTTACTTTAAAACAGATACAGAAGAACTTATAGATTGGCATATAAGAGGCAGGATTACCCTTGACAAAAGAGAGGCAGATGGTACTCAAGCGCCTTATCTTGCGTGTTTAGAGAAAGAATTTAGTATACCTCAAGAGTATTTTGACAAATACGTCTTTGCGCCTTTTGTCCTTGATATGGAAAAAACCCCATTCAGGCGTGCAACTATATTTTAAACGATGTTAAAATAGGGCGCTACATAAGGCATAATGCTAATCAGTCCAAGTTTTATCTTCCAAAGGAATTTCTCAAACAAAACAATGAAATAAAAATTGTAATATGGGAAAAAAGCCACAGGATTAAGGGGGTCTGGGACTTTAAAAACTATTTAAAAGATGTTATAATAAATATAGAGACCCACAAAGTTTATCAGCTTTTTTAAATTAACAACGCAATCTTCGCATACTAAATATAAGGAGTTGAATATGGCTGTCGTCCCTGATTTTTTAATCAAAAGGGTTTACAAAAAGGGTTCTCTGCGCTCATGTGAGGAGGGAATCGAATTTGACCTTAAAAATGTACTTGGTCCAGGTGTAATCTGCGGTCTTGAGTATGTGCAAATTAACGATTACAAGTTTACAAAAGATGCAATAAGCTTTATAACACAAGGTGTTGAGCTTTTTGCAAACTCTGTAAGCGAGATTAATCCTATTCGTTTTCGCCTTGGTCAAGAAGGCACCATGCGTCTTATGGAGCAGGTTGAGTGTCTTAAAAACGGGGTAAATAAAATAATTATAGAGTTTTTAAACCCTGAAGCAGGCAGAATGAAAATTACTCTTGAGGACAATCTCAATATTGCCTAAATAAAGAATAGATAAAGATTGTATACTATGCTGGACAAAAATATTTTTTAGGTGTAAAATACTAAGGCTTAATTTAAGAGAAGGTATTTTACATGCTAAAAACTTTATTTGAATTACTGCGACGTAGATTTTGCAAGTTACAGGAGGCTCGCATTTACGTTCGTATTGATTAAAATAAATAATTGAATATGAATTTTCCAAAGAGCCGCCAATAAGACGGCTCTTTTAGTTTAAAATTTTTAACAAAAGTGTATAAAATACGCAAAAAAATGTCATCACAAGTGTTATTTAATAAGTGAAGGTAGATAAAATAATGAAAAATATACGACGTTCTCTACAAATCAATAAGGGGGTTCAAAGACTTATGAACCTTATTTGGGGACTATAGTAATTTTGTAGGGATAAAAAATGTCAAACTTGAGCATAACAACTAAAATAATTCAACAACTAAGCAACAACAGCGGCTCTGTGGTACCGATTGCCGCTAAAGACACTTTAAGCAACTGCGCTATTACCTATATTTATAATAAAGAAGCATCTAAAGAAGATGGCAGAGAAAGGGCAATAGAAGAGTTTGGAACAGAAGTTCTCTGGATTGGCGGCATACCGTTATTAAAAAAACTTTTTGATAAAACGGTTTATAAATTTTTTAAAGCTGACCCCGATTTTGATATCAGAAATTTAAAGAAAAATGCACAAGGCAAGCTGGATAAGCTTGAATTTCTTGCTAAAAATGCTCCCGATGTTAAGCAAAAAGAAGTTCTTGAAAATATTTTAAAGAATGAAAATGTTCAAAAACTCTACAAAAGACTACATGTGGCAAAGTTTATAACGGCAACCGCCGCAACTTTAGCAGGTTTGAGCGGACTTATAGTTTATAAACAAAAAACAACTCAAAAAGAACTTGAACAAAAGTACAAGAAAAAAATGGAGCTTCAAAACGCTTGTAATAAAGAAATAAAGAAAAACCCGGTGTTTGACAAGTTTATGGGTAATAAAGAAACATCTTTTAAAGGTGGTGGCATATCCAAGTTTTTATCAGGATTTATGTACAACCCTGTTATGAATATGTCTATACTTGATGCAGGCATTACAACAACAAGGCTTGCTCAGGGCAGAAAAGGCGAAAGATTTGAAATAGGCTTTAAAGAAGGATTTCAAATATTATTTATTTACTGTCTCGCTGAACCCATTCAAAGAGGGCTTGAAAAGCTAAGCTCTAAGTTCTTAAAAACGCCTATTAAAAACGAATATCAACTTTTAAGCAATGGTAAATTAAAAGAGCTTATAACAACAGATGGTTTAAAAGAATCCGTTGAAAACCTTGTAAAATCTGATGATGACAAGGCGCTTGAATATGTGTTTAAAAACCAAGACAATCCGCTTGTAAAAATGCTTAAAATCTCAGGTGAATTGCCGACAATAAAAGGAAGTGATACAATCGACTCTCTTGCTTTTATTGATACAAAAAAACTGAAAAATGCTGCAAAAAATATATCTGAGCTTGCCCAAAGTACAGCAGGAAAGGGGGATTTGGATAAATATTTATCTAGGGTAAAAAATATTAAAGGAGTGTCTGTTGTAGCAAATATCTTAATAGGCGCTACGGCTATCGGTGTATTGCAGCCAATGTTGAATATTATTTTAAGAAAGAAAAATAATAATGGTGAAACAATTAACCCTGCTATTAAAAATCTTGAAAAAGATATGGAGCAAAAGTTTGCTTTTAGCGGGAGTAAGGAAGTTAAACCTCAATAAATAAGCGTCTGCCTACGATATTTGGTTTGCCGTTGTAATAACCTGCAAAGTATCCGCCGCTTACGGGGGTGTTTTTGCCATAGTTTTGTGATGAATTAAAACTTGAACCTAAAAACGGATTTTGTTCTTGAGCGAAAGGATTGTAGCTTTTTTTAGTACTAACGGGAGCACTTTGAGTTGTTTGAATTGACTTTGTAATCATAGAAACAAGATTTGTAAGCATTTCATTCCTTTCACACGTTTGTATATTTTTTATAATGAAATTTTAAGATTTGTCTATATTTATTTTAGCGAATTATGAAGAAAAAAATAAAATAAAGATACAAAAAATCCTCCGTTTGTAGGGCATTTTGACAATCAAAAAAATCTTCTTGTAAAAATATCTGTTAAAAATTCAAAATCCATGCTAATATTTTGTTATATTGACACTATCCGTATAAGAGGTACAGGAAGATTAATTATATAATTTATATAATACTTGCAGTTTTGACTGTTGCGCTTATTGTTTCGCTAATTTCAAATGCAAAACAGAAGACAAAACTTGAAGTATTCAGTGAAAATGAAAAGAAATTACAAAAAGAGTTTGAAGAAAAAGAAAGCTTTTTAAAGAAAGAAGCTATGATTGCTGCAAAAGAGCAGCTCCATTTTGAGCGCCAAAAGTTTGACGATGAAGTTCGCGAAAGACGCTCCGAGATTAACAGGCTTGAAAATTCTTTAATGAAAAAAGAAGAACAGCTTGAAGGGCGTGTTCAAAAAAATGTTGATAAAGAGCATGAATTAAACAAAAAATACGACGAACTTCTTGATAAAGAAGATTATCTTGCAGAAATTGTTGCAAAACAGCTCTCTGAACTTGAGCGTGTTGCGCAGCTTTCTCGCGAAGAGGCAAAAAATATGCTCTTGGAGCAGCTAAAGGCAGAACTTGCTCAAGAGCAGGTTCAGTTAATTCGTGAAAATGAACAAAAAATTAAAGAAACGGCAGAAGAAAAATCAAGAGAGATTTTATCTCAGGTTATGCAAAGATGTGCAATAGAGCAGGTTATAGAATCTACCGTATCTGTTGTTTCTCTGCCTTCTGACGAGATGAAAGGCCGCATTATAGGTCGTGAGGGCAGAAATATAAGAACCCTTGAGACCCTAACAGGTGTTGACCTTATTATTGATGACACGCCCGAGGCTGTTGTATTATCTTCATTTGACCCTGTAAGACGCGAGATTGCACGCCTTACAATAGAAAAACTAATTGCTGACGGCAGAATTCATCCTGTTAGGATTGAAGAAGTTTATGAAAAATCTACAAAAGAAATTGAAAATAAAATGAGACAAGAAGGCGAGCGCGCAGCGCACGACCTTGGAATTATGAACCTTAACAAAGAGCTTACCAAGACTCTTGGACGCTTATATTATAGAACAAGCTACGGTCAAAATGTGCTTAAACATTCAATTGAAGTGGCGCAAATTGCAGGCATGTTGGCATCTGAGCTGGGTGCAGATGTTAATCAGGCAAAGCGTGCGGGCTTGTTGCATGATATTGGCAAAGCAGTCGATCAGGAGCAAGAGGGCACACACATTTCTTTGGGTGTAGAGCTTGCAAGACGCTTTGGCGAAAAAGAAGAAATAGTTCATGCAATAGAAGCTCATCATGATGATGTTCCGGCACATACTCTTGTTGCTGCACTTGTTAAAATTGCAGACACCGTGAGCGCTGGCAGACCCGGTGCAAGACGTGACACGCTTGAAATCTATATTAAACGCCTCAAAAAGCTTGAAGAGATAGCAAGCAGTTATGAGGGCATAAGACAGTCCTTTGCAGTTCAGGCAGGTCGTGAGGTTAGGGTTGTGGTTCAACCTAATGTGTTTGACGATGCTGCAAGTGCAAAATTGGCTCGTGACATAGCTAAACGCATTGAGGATGAACTTGAATACCCTGGGCAAATCCGTGTTACGGTTGTCAGGGAAGCTCGTGTTACCGAAATTGCAAAGTAAGAAATGTCTAAAGAGTTTAAAATACTTTTTCTGGGCGACATTGTAGGTCGTCCCGGAAGAGAGATTGTAAAAGAGTTTTTAGAAAACGATAAAAAGGCTAAAGGCTGCGATTTTGTCATTGCAAATGCTGAAAATGCCTCTCATGGCTTTGGTTTGACTTTAAAAAACCATGATGAGTTTCTTCAGTGGGGTATAAATTGCCTGACATCAGGTAATCATATTTGGGATAAAAAAGATGTTTTTAGCTATATAGATGAATCAAGCGCGCTTGTAAGACCCTATAATTACCCTGAGGCTCAAGGGGTGGGCTATAGAATATTTGAAAATGGTGTAATTGTTATAAATATGCTGGGTAGAACTTTTATGCCGCCAATTGACTGCCCTTTTAGAGCCCTAGAAGTAGTTGTGGAGAAATTAAAATCAACTTGTGATTTTGAAAATATGATTTCTTTTGTTGATTTTCACGCTGAAGCAACGGCGGAGAAAATTTGTTTTGCAAAGTATGCCGCATCTTTAGGAATTAAAGCGGTTGTCGGTACCCACACACATGTGCAGACATCAGATGAAAAAATAATTGACGGGAAATGCGCATACTTAACAGATGCGGGTTTTTGCGGCTCATCAGAGGGTGTAATTGGTATGGATTATCAAAATTCGCTAAAGCGCCTTTTGAGTGCCATTCCTGCAAGGTTTGATGTTGATGAGTCAGATTACTCTCAAATTAATGCTTGTATTATCTCTTTTGATAAAAAAACAGGCATAGCAAAAAAGATTGAAAGAATTAATTTTATTAGTGAGGTAAAGAAATGATAGAGAGGTAAAAGTGAAGATTGATTTGCACATTCACACCACCTACTCGGATGGAGCTTTTTCTCCCGAGCAGGTGGTTGATACAGCACTTGAAAATAATCTTGACGTGATTGCGCTTACTGACCACGACAATATCTTGTCACACAAAATCGCAAACGATTACGTTAAAGAAAAAGGCTATAAGCTTGAAATCATTCCAGGAGTTGAAATAAACACAATTTATAAAGGTTATGAAGTTCATATTTTAGGCTACTTTATGGACACAGATAACCCTGAGTTTGTAAAGCTCCTAAAAGAGCAGCAGCAAGCGCGTATTAACCAAACTACAAAGATAGTTGAGCTATTAAATAAAAAAGCAGGCATAAGGGTAAAATTTGACGACATAAAAGCTCTGGTTGCCCCCGGTGGCAGTATAGGTCGTCCTCATATAGCGCGTGCCATAACATCAGCAGGCGGTGTGGCAAATGTAATGGAGGCGTATTCAAAATACATAAATGACTCATCTCCCGTTTATGTAACAAGAAAAACAGTCAGCCCGCATGATGCTGTTGAAATTATTTATGATGCCGGAGGCATTCCTGTTTTTGCTCACCCTATTGATGTTGATATATCGGAAAAATTAATAAAAGAACTGACGGGTTTTGGCCTAAGGGGGATTGAAGCGTATCATAGAAAGCACTCTCCTGCGGTTGTAGAGTACTTTTCAACATTGGCTGAAAAATTTGGTCTTATTATAACGGGCGGGTCAGATTTCCATGCGCCATCGGTTAACCATGGAGCAATATTGATGGGTAAAAACTTTGTCCCTGCTTGGGTTTATGATGAATTAATAAAAGAGAAAAAAAGAATAGAAATGTTGTATTAAAAAAGACCCGTTTATTCGGGTCTTTTTTCAGGTTTAAGTGTGTATTTATCACAAAAGTTCATTATTTTATCACACAGCTCCTCTATTTCATCTTGTTTCTCTTGGTCTATTCTTTTATCAACAAACGGAAACGGGGTGAGCTTATGTGTTTTGTCATTGAGGTAATATCTGCCTGATTTCCCTCTATCATCTTCAACATAAAGCTGGTGTTTTATGTCTATTGCTTTTTCAAATTCTTCAAGAAAATAACTTAAATCCAAATCGCACTGAGCTGAGGTACTTGCGATTACGTTAAATATTTTCATAGGTGTTTTTGAAGGCGGTATGGGTTTTGTCCCGGCAGATGCAGGGTGTTGTATATCCAGTGCTCTTCCAGAGGCTCTGTCTAAGAACCAGTTTTGTATTTCATATTTTGTTGTGTGATTGGGGTCTCTAAAATATAATCTCACGGATTCAATTTTTCCGCTTGATACAACATCTACAGGTGCACTATTTTCATACGCCAGAAGAGAGTCACTTGTTCTGCTTGTTAGAAACCTTACTTGAAATTCGTATTTCATTGTAGGTTTTTTCTCGCCGTCTTTTTGTTTTGTTAACAATACAGGCTCATCTGTGGTGCCGTAGTAATTCATTTCATACGGTCTTCCATGCATATCAAAGAAAATAAGACTTGTCACATTTCCGTCTTTATCAAATGTTTTTTCGCTTCTTTTGTAAGATGTTCTGTCGAAAGTTGTAATTTTTCTTACGGTTTTACCATCTTCATAGTAGTCTGTTCTTTTCTTTGGCTTGTGTTTTTCGGTTAGCATTGTAATGCTGTCTTTTACCTCTTGAGTGTATGGATTGGGCTCTACTAAGCCCTTTCTCAAAAAGTAGGTTTCAGACATTTTTTTGTGTGTTTTTCTGTTTCTTATAACAAGTGTTGTATCGCTTAATTCTATTTCACCTATGTGATGATGTGCATAAACTTCGGGTGTAAAGGTTAATTTATCCCAAACGGCAAAGTCACCCACTATGTCGTTGTATTTTAAAATATTTATTTCTTTTATGTCGGGATTATTTTCGTCAGGATATGAAAATTCGTATATTTTTTCTATTTCAGTGTCATTGTCAGGCGAAAATCTTGTAACGCGCTCAAGCAGGCCGTCTTTGTATTCAAGTGTAGTTTTTCTGCAGTAGCCCTTTCCTTCTTGTACTATTGTCCCACTGTAAGGTTTTCCGTCTGCTCTGGAGTATATCAACCCGTTTGAGTTTTGAAACAGCCCCTTTTCTCTTCCTTTTGCAGAAATTTTCATATCAGCCAATGCAAGTGCTGCACTCACATCTTGTTGCGTTCTAAAATTGTCACCACCAATGTTTGTCTCTTTTATCTCTTTGTCTTCTTTGCCTTTAAATGAAATTTTTCCGAGACGGTTCAGGGGGATGTAAGATATTGCTTTTATTTTGCTCATTTAAAACTCCTTATGGGGTATGTTTCTTTAAAACTTCTAAAAAATTTTTTTTACCATTTTTTTTCGTTTTGTTAAGAAAACTTAAGGGCTGTTACATATTTGGAGATTTTAAAAGTGCAATGTAGAATGTTGTTTGTAATAATTTTAAGGGATATTATGACAAAAATTGAGACACTAAATTCTATAACCAAGTTTTTAGAACTTGCCTTGAGCCAAGACGGGCTTGAATTTTACCTGAAAATAAAAAAGTCTTTTGCGACTGATGAAGAGATGTTTTATGATTTTTTGTATGATTATTTGACAATACAAAAAGGCGGTAAAACGCCTGATGGAAACTCTATATATGCTGATTTTACGGTATATTATGACAGATTTTCGAACATTCAGGGAGAAAGAAAGATACTTGAACAAATTGCAAAGTATGCAAAATACTATCTTATGCTAAGACTTGAGTATATTGATAATAAAGAGTTTGCAAGGTGTATATCTGTTATAAATGCGTATGGAGCATGGGATGTATATCCTTTTTTGCTGGAAGTTATGGATGATTGGGAAAATAACAGAATAGACAGCGGTGCACTTCTTGAAATGTTAAATGTTATAGAGGATTTGGCATACAGAAGATTGCAGGGCGAAGAGAATATAGATTTGACATCAATAGGTCTTGATATCAATAGGATGCTTTATAATGCAGCACAAAGGAGCGTGAGTTAATGGCGGCATTTATCGACAAGGCTAAAATTAAGGTTATATCCGGCAGGGGCGGTAACGGTTGTGTTGCGTGGAGAAGGGAAAAATTTGTTGATAAAGGCGGCCCCGCAGGTGGAGACGGTGGCTCGGGCGGCGATATATATTTTGTAGCGGATGAAAATCTTTCAACACTACTTGATTTTACATATAAATCGGTATTTAGGGCGCAAGATGGCGAAAACGGCAGAAATAAAAACCAACACGGGCATGGCGGTAAGAGTCTTTACCTTAAGGTTCCTGTTGGTGTAATTGTAAGGGATTTGAGAACAGACAAGGTAATTGCCGACTTAAACGAGCATGAAAAAACAGTGCTTGTCGCAAAAGGCGGAAGAGGCGGCAGGGGAAATGCAAGATTTGCTACTGCACAAAAAAGGAGCCCGCAGTTTTGTGAGCCCGGTGAAGCTGCCGTAGAAAGAGATTTAGAGCTGGAGCTAAAGCTCATAGCTGATATAGGGTTATTGGGTATGCCCAATGCTGGCAAGTCAAGTCTCATAAGCCTTATAAGCTCTGCTCGCCCAAAGGTTGCTGATTATCCTTTTACTACCCTTACGCCAAATTTAGGTGTGGTGAAAAAGCCTGACGGAGATGGTTTTGTCGTTGCAGACATACCCGGATTGATAGAAGGAGCGTCAGAGGGTGTAGGTCTTGGTTATGAGTTTTTAAGACATGTGCAAAGATGCAGGTTTTTTATTCACATGGTAGATGCAAGTGCACAGAATCCATTGGATAATTATTTAAAAATAAATAATGAGTTAAAGAAATATGACGAAGAGCTTGCCTTGAGACATCAGGTTCTGGTGTTAAACAAGGCGGATATTGTTGAGCAGAAAAAAATAGAGGAGCTTGTAGAAAGCTTTAGTACATACAGTAATGAAATTTTTATTGTTTCTTGTGCGACATCTTTAGGTGTAGCTGATTTGCTGAGCAGACTATACGGACTTGTGGAAGAAATTCCAAGGCACGATATTGAGGTCGAGGTCGAAGAAGATTTTGACTTTAACAATAACGATGATTCTGCATTTTGTATTACAAAACTTAACAAAAATACATATAGCGTAACCGGAGGAAAATTAAAACGACTTGTAGCCGTAACTGATATAAAAAATGTTCAACAGATAAGGAGATTGTCTAATATAATGGATTCTATGGGCGTTTGGGCTTCCCTAAAGCAGGCTGGAATATGCAATCAAGATACCGTAATTGTTGAAGGTATGGAGATGATTTTTGTTGATGAGTATTTTTGTGAATAGGTCATTTGGAGGATTTTTTACAAAAATTGACGACAATATGGTATGAATATATCATAATAGATATTAGGATTACATGTGAACTTATAAAAGTTTGGTTAGAAACAAGTAGTTAGTATTGAAAGAGACAGATGTTTTTTGAGGACGAAAAGGAAAATTTAGACAGTCTGGATAATCTGGATGATTTAGAGCTCGACTTAGACGATGAAGCTGATGACGAGTCTATAAGCTGGGACGAACTGCTTAAGGACGACGACGCCCAATCGCTGAGCGAAACTTCTAAGACTGCTTCACAAAAGGATGTTGCCCCATTAAAAATCAGAAGCATAAAAGAGGAATCTAAATCAGGTAAAAAGGCAAGAAAAAGTGCCGCAGGTGATGCTGGCTTGTCAGGTTTAGACGACAATGATTTATTAGCAGATGTAGAAGATGCACCCAGAAAAGATGCATTTGAAGTCTTTGGCGGTTCATCAAGAAAAGGAGCTGCCTTATCGAGTGCTATTGAGGATGATGTTTTGGACGATGATAGCCAAAGTGTCCTTAGTGAACTTGACAGTATGGAGTCAGTTGGTGACTCGGACGATGAGGAAGGAGTTGCAGGTTCCGCTTCTTCTAAGTCAGTGCTTGATGTACCCGTGTTAGCAGGTATTATACTTGCACTTGTTCTTGTTGTCGGTTCAATAATGTTTATTTTCTTTGGACCAAAGTTACAAAAACCGCAGATTATACAGCAGCCTCCTGTGCAACAGGTTCAAGAAACCGTTTCTCAGAATGAAGAAAAAGAGGACGTAAATATTCCATCTGATGAACAGGAAAAAATACCTGTCTTAGATGACAAAAATGCAAAAAAACTTAAGCCTGAGAAGAAAATCGTTCTTTCCGTAGAGAGCGCTGGTAGGGTAAATCCATTTATGCCAACATTTGACGAGTTTAACAATAAGTTTTATTCAGGCATACCTGCACAAGCTCTTATGCCACCTGATTCATACGGAAACGAGCCTGATGCTCAGGAACTTATGAAAGTTGCGGTTTCGGGTATATTATTTGATAATGTGAAACCTTCTGCAATAATAACAATAAATGATGTTGATTACTTTGTACAAAAAGGCGACAAGGTTGATGATTATACGGTATTGGATATAAATCGTCAGTCGGTTGTAGTTAAAAAAGGTACAAACATATATAAAGCAGGAGTTGGAGAAAGATTTAGCCAAAATCTTAAAATTGATGGCAGTGCAGTGTATGGCTCGGGCGGTGCCAGATATTACAAGAGTGTAAGCCCTGAGCACACATCAACATCAGATGTTGAAATACATACACAAGATTAAAGTTGACAAATAATCTAGGAGTTTAAATAGTAATGTTTACGCAAAAAACAAAAAGAATAGTTCAGAAGTTTACCGTATTGGTAATGTTGTTTTCATTTGTTCAGTCATCTTGGGCCGGCTTAAGCCTCGAATCTGGTGATTTTGAGCATAAGAATGCAAAGATTGCGTATTCTAATTTTGATACGCCTGCAAATTACTACTCTAATGAGTCTTCTGAGTCAAACATTATGAATATCAACAATTATGTAGACGAAGATAGACATAGTGCAGTTAATTTGAATGAAAACGTAAAGATTACGAATTCGAACTCCAAAATAAACCTTTCATTGCGCGATTCTGATGTTAAACAAGTTTTAAGAATGTTTGCTCAGAAGGCAGGTATGAATGTTATCTTTCATAGTTCGGTTTCAGGAAAAGTTACTCTTGACTTGGTTAATGTAACTTTAAATGATGCTTTCCTTATGGTTTTGCGCTCAGCTGAACTTACATACGTTAAGGATGGTAAAAATTTAATAGTTGCTTCATCTGCGCAAGGAACTAAACTGAGCTTTACGAAACAGTCTTTGACAATTATTCCGGTTAAGTATGAAAGAGCTCAAAACATTGCTGCATTTTTGAATAACAATGTTTTTGGGGCAAATATCACCGGTCTTTCAAACGATAAAATTGTTACTTCTAATCCTGCAACCAATGAGATTATGCTTTTTGGTTCACAAAACGATGTTGAAGTTGCAAAACAAATTGTTCAAAAGCTTGATAAAAAACCTATGATTAACACATTTAAGGTTAATCATACTACTCCAAAAGAGATGGCAATGCTAATTTGTAGTACTTTTGTTGAAATAAATAAAGATGTTTCTACGGAAGATGAAGATGATCTTGCTGAAGAAGATGATGAAGATAATGAAATTGATGAAGATGAAGAAATTAAAAAAGTGAAACTTGGAAGCGGTATTGTCGCTTGCCGTGCTACGGAAAAAATCATGCAGGGCGATTCAAGCAACAATGGTGGCTCAGGTTCCTCTGGTACAACTGATTCAATGATTTCTACATTTGCTTCAGCTCCACTTTCAATAGTTTATTTTACAGAACTTGGTACTATCAATGTAAACGGCGGTTCTTATGAGCAAGTTAAAGTTATAAAAGAATTTATTGAACAAAATGATAAAAAACAACCTATGGCATATGTTGAGATGTCAGTTGTAGAGTTGAATGAAACAGGTTCAAAAGAATTTGCAAATGAATGGAACTTGTGGACTCCGTTTATAAGCTTACAATTTGACACTTCTCAAGGCTTAAGCACAAATGCTAACCACCCTACTTTCTTTATGGGTGACAGATATGATGTTATTGACTCAGCTAATCCGGGAAGCGTTAAATACACTGTGGATAAATACAGAGGTGACTCAACTCTTGTGTATCGTTTAAGATATCTTGTTCAAAACGGTAAGGGCAGAGTTTTAACAAATCCTAAAATTATGGTTACAAACGGTCAAAAATCCGTAATCGACATGACTTCTGACTATGTCAAAACTGTTAAATCAGAGTTGATTACAACAATTGACAATGCAGGTATGTCAAGAACATATGAAATCGGCGATGATGAAGGTTTAAAAATCGAGCTTGTACCTTTTATCAGTCCGGATGGATATGTTTCAATGAACATCAAGCCTGAGTTTGCAACTATCAAAGAAAGGGTTTATGCACCGGGTCAAAGCGGCGAAGATGAGCTACAGGCTACCTTGCTTCAAAGACGTGACTTATCGTTGAATAACATAAGAATAAAAGATGGTGAAACTCTGGTTCTTGCAGGCTTAATTAAAGAAAATGAAACACAACAGGTTACAAAAATCCCTGTATTGGGTGACCTGCCTCTTGTAGGTGTTTTCTTCAGAACATCTTCTAACCAAAAATCAAAAGAAGAGCTTGTTATCATGATTACACCTCACATTGTATATTCTTCAGAAGAAATTGCAGATATTAAACCTATAGACTTATAATTAATGTTAATATGACCAATGATTTATTAGATAAACTAATCAAAAAAATCAACTTTGAACATGCCAACAATTTTGAGTTGGCAGTGGCTAAAGAGTACTCTTTTGTACCAATCAATACGCAGGGTGATTCTTTTTTTGTTGCGGTTTCACCCGATGCGGATAAAGAAAAAATAATTGAGTATATAAAGCCAATTGTTGATAAAAAAGTAGAGTTTATTTTCCTTTCAAAACAAAATTTTGACACTTTATTTGAAGGTTTTTTGAAAAAATTCTCTTCTACTTATGGTTCTGTTCTTTCAGAAAAAACCGCAAGCAATCCGTTTGGTGATGTTGCATTTGAAAATAAAGAGCCGATGGTTAGTGTCCGTGAGTCAAGAGAACAGACTCATGATAGTAGTCGTATAGTCGAGGACGAGCTAGACTTGAGCGATGATGATACATTGAACCTGTCTGATGAGGCTATCGACATTACTTCAGATGCCAGCGATTTTGATAAATTATTGCAAAATAAACAAGATAGTAAAAGTAATGAGTCTGATACGGTTCCGGATTCTGATGAAAATAAGCAAGTTAGGGGTAATATTAACGCAGTTGATGCTCCTACGACCAAAAAAATAGGCGAGATTTTAATTGAAGAAGGCTTGATTAACCAAAAGCAGTTAACCATGGCTCTAGCCGAAGCAAAAGTTTTAGGTATCCCTCTTGGCTCCGTGCTTGTTAAGATGGGCTTTATCACGATAAAAGAATTAAAAGAGGCTTTAGGTGCTCAAATGGGTGTGAAACTCGCGTCTGCAGAGCAGCTAAAAGCACTTCCAACAGCAATATCTGTTTTGCCGGAAGATTTTGTCAGAGAAAATAAGGTAATTCCTCTCAGCATGACAGATAAATCACTTGTTGTTGGTATGGTTGACCCCGGTAACTCAAAGACAATTAATGAAATTGTTTATCAGACAGGTTTGAAACCTACTGTAATAATGGTCACTCATTATGAGTACGAGGCTTTCCTAAAAACTTATTACGAAAATGAGCGTGAAACGGCAAACAAGCTTTTGCAGGAAATTGCAAGCGAAAAAGCAGAAGCCATTGATGATACTTCCCTTTGGGAGCAAGTAGAAACTGAAATACAAGATACATCTGGTACTGTTGCTAAATTTGCAAACAAGATTGTTACTCTTGCTATTGACCAAAAGGCTTCAGATATTCACATCGAACCAAGGCTTATAGGTTATGTGGTTCGTTTCCGTATTGACGGTACGTTAAGAGAAGTGCTGAAAATTCCGGCTAAAGTTGATTCAGCAGTTGTTTCTCGTTTTAAAGTTCTGGCCCGTATGAATATTGCAGAACACAGGCGTGCTCAAGACGGAAATTTCTCGATAAAATACAGAAAAAGCCAGCACGATTTTCGTGTAAATACCCTTCCTGTTGGTAATAAAGAAAAAATGGTAATCAGGGTTTTAGCTCCTGCGATTACTGATTCAAATAATGATAAAGAAATAAAAATACAGGGGCTTTCTGCTGAAGACAGAAAGAAAATTGAGTATTTGATTTCCCTTCCAAATGGTATTGTACTGACTTCAGGGCCCACAGGTTCAGGTAAAACAAGTACTTTGTACTCTCTTATCAGAACACTTAATTCGGAAGATGTTAACATAACAACAATTGAAGACCCTATAGAAATAAAGATGGATGGGGTAAACCAATCTGCCGTAAATCCAAAGGCAGGTATTACTTTTGCTAATTGCATGAGAGCAATTCTAAGACAAGACCCCGATATTATTCTGGTAGGTGAAATTCGTGACTTTGAGACACTTGAAGTTGCAATATCCGCTTCACTAACAGGCCACCTTGTGTTAAGTACAATTCACACTAACTCTGCAGCAGCAACAATTACAAGGTTAATTGAAATGGGCGCCAAAGATTACCTGATTTCATCTACTGTTACCGGTGTAATTGCACAAAGGCTTGTAAAAAAACTTTGTCCCGAGTGTAGAGTTGCTTATAAACCAACCATTGAAGAAGCAAGAAAAATCCTAACCAACCCGGATGATATAAAGAAACTGACTGAAACCACCATATATAAAGCAGGCGGGTGTCCGTATTGTAATGATACTGGTTATTCAGGCAGAACGGGTGTGTTTGAGATTATGTTAATAAATAAAGAAATGAAAAAAATGATTGCTCAAAGGGCTCATGATGTTGAACTTGAAGATTATGCAATTAAACATGGTATGAAGACGCTAAAAATGTCATGCCTTGAGCATATATTAAACGGTGTTACTACGATAGATGAGTTTGTAAGAATTCTTGGTCTTGCAACAGAAGAATAGGTGAATAAATGCCAACTTTTTCATATACTGCGTTAAAAAATAATAAAGATATAGTAAAGGGCAAAGTTGATGCGCCTGATGCTCGCTCTGCGCGTGATGCCGTTAAAAAAATGGGGCTTTTGCCTACAAAAATCACTGATGACACTGCAGGAGAAAAGACTGCTCAGCAACAGTCTAATAAAGTAATTTTGGCAAAGAGAATAAGCTCGTTTTCACTCAAAGACAAAATTGAATTTACGCAAACACTTCAGATATTGACTTCGACAGGTATTCCAATTATTGAAACACTTGTATTTTTAGAAAATAATGCTGAGTCAAAAGCAATAAGAGCAGTTGCTCATGAGTTGAGAAGAAATATTATTGTCGGTGGTTTAACTCTGGCTGAAACTCTGGAAAAGTATAGAAGAGTTTTTGGTCGTGTCTTTGTTGGTCTTGTAAAAGCCGGTGAAGATTCGGGTGAACTTGACAAAACGCTTAACCGTATGTTGGAATTGCTTAAAAAACAAGATGATATCAAAGGTAAGGTTATTGGAGCACTTATTTATCCTGCCTTTGTAATATTATTGGCATGTCTTGTTGTTACGGTAATGCTAGTTTTTGTTTTCCCTGCATTTAAAGACATGTTTGACAATTTGGGAAGAGAGCTTCCAATAATGACCCAGATATGTATGTCTTTGGGATTATTTATGAGAAAATTCTGGTTTGTGCCGATTATATTTGTAAGTTTTATTGTTATAGCCGTAAAACACATACTTTCTAACGATGTTACAAAGCGCCCTGTTGATAGTTTTGTATTAAGGGTTCCGTTATTGTCTGACCTACTTAAGTATGCAAATTATTCAAATTTCCTCGCTGTTTTACAGGTAGCCTATGAGGCAGGTATACCTATTGTTGACTGCTTGTATCTGGCGAATATGACACTTGATAATCTTGTTTTAAAGGATGCTATACTTGGTGCTACTGCAAAGGTGCAGCAGGGTGTCCACCTTTCTGTTGCCCTTCGCTCATCAAATCATATACCTAATATGATGACTTTTATGATTGCAACAGGTGAGCAATCAGGTCGTTTGGGTGAACTGTTGCATCATTGTACAACTTTTATTGACCAAAGACTTGATAGTATTATTGATAAGTTTACAAAGCTCGTTGAGCCTGCAATGTTGATATTCATTGGCGGTATAGTTTTATTCTTGGCTTTATCGCTATATATGCCACTGTTCGCTGCTTACGGTTAAAGAGCCTGCGAAACCTGACTAGGCGAAGCTTGAATTATGATGCTTTGATAAAAAATAAAATTCCTTAAACTGTCTTTTTGTGCTATTATTTGTATGTTGATACAAAATTTAAGGAGTTTTAAAAATGAGCAGAAGACCTATTATTGCAGGTAACTGGAAAATGCACAATAACCGTGAAGAAAGCAAAAAGCTTGTATGCGGTATTAAAGAAGCTATTAAAGATATTGATAAAGACGCACTTCCTGAAGTTGTGGTTGCACCTGTATTTACTTCTCTTGGTGTTGTGGCAGATGAAATTGCAAGCTGTGGTTGTGGAAAAATCAAACTTTCTGCACAAAACTGCTATTATGAGGCAAAAGGTGCTTTTACGGGTGAAATTTCAATCGACATGATTAAAGATTTTGACGCCAAATTTATTATTATTGGTCACTCTGAACGTCGCCAAATATTTTCTGAAACAGATGAAATGATTAACAAAAAAGCAAAAGCAATAATTGAAGCAGGTTTAACACCTATTATATGCTGCGGTGAAACTCTTGAGCAAAGAGAACTTGGTGTAACGGATTCTCACATAGCTTCTCAAATTGTTAAAGCTCTTGAAGGTGTTGCACCGACTGATGTAGCAAGTGTTGTTATCGCTTATGAACCTATCTGGGCTATTGGTACAGGCAAAACCTGTGATAGCACTGAAGCAAACAGAGTAATTAAAGGCATTAGAGCAACATTAGCTCAAATAGCCGGAAAAGAAAACGCTGAAAAAGTAAGAATTTTATACGGCGGTTCTGTTAAGCCGGAAACTATTAAAGAGCAAATGGCACAATCTGATATCGATGGCGCTTTAGTTGGCGGTGCAAGCTTAAAAGCTGACAGCTTTGTTGAAATTATAAAAGGCGCTATGTAGTTAAGTCTATATAATAAAAACAGCCCTGTAGTTGGGGCTGTTTTTATTTTGAAATTACAAATACAACTTCTTCGGAGAAGAAATTTGTAATTGTCCTTATTAATATTCCGCTTCTTGCTTTTTTTCTTGTAAGGTAAACTGATTCCTCAATTTTTATATTTCTTTTTTTGCAAAATTCAAAAAAGTCGTTCACGGTTAAAAGGTGAATGTTGGGCGTATTGTACCATTCGTAGGGAAGTGACTTGCTTTTTGGCATTTTTCCTTTAAAAAACAAATAAAACCTTACCTTCCAGTATGCAAAGTTTGGAAAACTTACAATTGAGCGCTTTGCTACTCTTAGCATTTCATCAACTACGAGCTCAGGGTTGTTTGTAGATTGCAGTGTCTGATTTAAGATAGCATAGTCAAAACTCTTATCGGGAAATTGTTTTAGTCCTTCATCCAAGTCACCCTGAATAACACTTAAGCCTTTTTCAAGTGCTTCAATGACGCAATTTTCATCAATTTCCACACCCACGCCTTTGGCATTTTTCTTATCGACTAGCATTTTAAAAAGTGCACCCGAACCGCAGCCAAGGTCTAGGATTTTTGAATTTTCTTTTACCAGTTTTACAATAGCATTATAATTTAGCATTTTAGCCTTTCAAAAAACTTTCAATAATTTTTGTCTGTTTTTCCCACTCTATTAAAAACGCATCGTGCCCGCAGCTGCTTTTTAATTCTACAAAAGATACTTCCTTGTCTGCTCTAACTAGGGCTTCTACCATAATTTTTGCCTGTTGTGTTGAAAAGAGCCAATCTGAGGTAAAGGATATTATAAGAAATCTTGAATTTGTGTTTTTAAAAGCGTTTTCAAGAGAGCCGTATTTTCTTGCAGGGTCGTAGTAATCAACTGCTTTTGTTATATACAAATAACTGTTTGCATCAAACCTGTCGACAAAAATTCTTCCCTGATGTTCAAGATAGCTTTCAACTTGAAAATCCACACCAAAGTCAAATGAGGGTTTGTCTTTAAAATCTCTGCCGAATTTATTGTGCATAGCCTCTTCGCAAAGATAAGTTATGTGCCCCACCATACGTGCTATAGAAAGCCCTTGCTCGGGGTGCTCGCCGTGGTAGTAGTTTCCGTTGTTAAAGTTTTTATCAGATATGATAGCGTTCCTGCCGACTGCGTTAAAGGCAATACCTTGAGCCGTAAGCCTTGGAGTACATGCAATAATGATTGTTGATTTAACCATTTGCGGGTAAGCAATTGACCACTCAAGAGCCTGCATACCGCCCATAGAACCGCCCACAACAATAAGTTTTTTTACCCCGAGGTAATCAATCAGCTCTTTTTGAACTTTTATCATATCTCCAACGGTAATTACGGGAAAATCAAGAGCGTACTCTTTGCCTGTTTTCGGGTTGATTGAAGATGGGCCTGTTGTGCCCTTGCAGCCGCCAAGTACGTTTGAGCAGATGACAAAAAATCTTTTTGTATCAAAAGCCTTGCCGTCTCCTATCATTGTATCCCACCATCCGGGCTTTTTATCTTCTTTGGTGTGATAATGCGCAGCATGCGCGTCAGCTGTCAGTGCATGGAGAATTAAAATAGCGTTGTCTTTATTTTCGTTTAGTTCGCCGTAAGTTTCATAAGCAACTTGAATATCTTCAAGCTCTCTTTGGCACTCAAGTTTTATTGGTTTATCAAGCTTAAAATACTTGGTTTCTACAAGAATCTTTTCTTCCATAACATCTGTATTGTAGCATATCAAATGAAAGTTTACTTTTATGTAAACTTTAGTATAAATTTTGTAAAAATTGCAAAAGTTTTTCTAAATTGTGCCGATAGTATAATTACAAGACAACACATGTAGGAAATTTTTATGGAAAACTTTAGAAACCATAATGGTGAAGGTGAAGATTCAGGAGTTTCTATTTACTCTCGCTCGGTAAATCTCCTTGACGATGACCCGTTAGAGGAAATTTTTGCGCTAAATTTGGGCGATTTTTTAACGGAGCACTTGATAAATCCTGAGCTTGCGCACAAAATTGGCGACAAGGTAAGAGATAAAAACGAAAGTTTAAAAGAACAGTTAAGAGAACTTGTATCTATTTATTCCATAGACAACACACTTTCTCTTTTAGGTTTTAAAAATAACGAAGATTATGTTATTTATAACTCAATAGCAAAGACCATTAAACTAATGCTCACTTTAGATGAGTGCAATATATATTTGTGCAACAAAGGTGAAGAGCTTAAACTTCGCGGTAACTCAAACGATGAAATCAACAAGGAAGTTGAAGATTATATTCTAAAATGTCACACGGATGAGGACGATATCGTATTTGAGCGTGACGGTAAGCAGATAAGTGTTTTTCCCATGAAAAACAACTTTGAATGTATAGGCTCAATTGAGATTGTAAGAAGTATTGATAAGCCTCTTGAGGAGCAGTTTGCGCAACTAATTAAAATAACCGCAGGACTTTTTGTAACTTCATTAGGTTTGCAAAAGCTTATTGATGAAGTTAACAGACTTATTTCTCAAAAAGTTGTTTCAACTTCAGAGCTACAGAATCTTCGTGCGCAACTAACGGCGATTATTGGTGATTTGGGCGACCAGCAGCAGGCTTTTGTTGAAAAACTGGCATATGCTGTTGATTGCAAAGGAAAGTACAAAAATAATCACTCAAGAAGAACTGCAGAGCTTTCAAGAGAAATTTGTCATTATCTTGAGTTAAATGAGAAAACAACGGATTTAATATATTATGCAGGATTGTTGCAAAATATAGGGAAAATCACCCTTAGTGATGATTTGTTCTCAAAAAAAGGCGAGCTTACAAAAGAAGAATGGGAAAAACTTCAAGAACACCCCAATGCAGGTGTAAGTTTGTTGATGAATATAAACTTTATGTCAGAAGTTGTTCCATACATTCACTATCAGCGTGAACGCTGGAATGGGCAGGGCGCGCCCGAGGGACTTAACGGTCAGTCTATTCCTTTTGGTTCAAGAATTATAGCAGTAGCTGATGCTTATTGTGCTCTGCTTGAAGACAGGCCGCAAAGAAAAGCGCTAAGTAACGCTGATGCTCTTGAAATTTTAAAGAAAGAAAGCGGTATCAAGTGGGACCCGGCTGTTGTGGACGCACTTGTAAAATTAAAAGCTTAAGCATAAGTCAAAAAGTTAGACACTCCCTTTTGATAAAGAAAGGGAGTTTTCTTTATCTTTTGGAATTTTTATTTCTATGAGCAGGATACCCGTATAAAAAGTAAATTATTATACCTATCAAAATCCATATAGGAAACAGCGTAGAGGAGGTTTTTAGAGTTTTTAGAGAATACACAATAAGTCCTCCGCAAAAAACTATTCCTAAAATCGGAAACAGAGGTACAAAAGGCACTCTAAAAGGTCTTGGGCGGTCAGGGTCTGTTTTTCTCAAGATTAAAACAATAATACATATAACGATAAATGACGTGAATGTGCCGAAGTTACAAAGTTCAGCAGATATATTTAAGTCCATAAAAACAGAGCCTACCATAACTATAAGACCGCAAATCCAAGTGAGCAGATTTGGAGTTCTTGTTTTTTTGTTTACGACCCTCATTGAGCGGGGTATAAACTTGTCGCGGCTCATAGCGTAGAGTATTCTTACTGTTCCCAGTTGATAAACAAGCAATACCGAGGTTAAACCTGCAATAGCGCCTGCTGAAATAAACCCTGCAAACCAGTCCTTACCCACATAGTGCATAGCATGTGCTATGGGCGCTTGTATGTCTATCAGTTTATATGGAACCATACCTGTTAAAACTAGAGCAACACCGATGTATAAAATTGTACAAATGCAAAGTGTGCCTAAAATCCCTATAGGGATGTCTTTTTGAGGGTTTTTTGTTTCTTCTGCGGTTGTTGATATTGCATCAAAACCAATGTAAGCGAAAAATATTAAAAATGCCCCCATAAACACACCCGACATACCGTTTGGCATAAAAGGCGTCCAGTTTTCAGGCTGTACGTAGTGTGCGCCGACAAATATAAAAGTTGAAATTATAAAAAGGTTTATTGCAACCATAACGCCTGCAAAGCGTGTCGATTCTTTTATTCCTTTAATTAGGATAAATGTTAAAAGAACAACGATAAAAATTGCAGGCAGATTTATTGCAAAAGGAATTTTGTCAAAAAGAAAAGGGATTTTATCGTGTATATCAATACCATATTTATCGCACATTACGCTGATTGAGCGATAGTCGTTTCTAAGCCATATGGGAAAATTGGTTACAAACGCGGGCAAAACATGTTTGAACCCTTTTAAAAACTGTGCAAAATATCCGCTCCAAGCGCTTGCAATTGTAATGTTACCTATTGCGTATTCAAGCATTAAAATCCAACCTACAACCCAGGCCATAAATTCGCCCATTGTAACATAGGTGTAAGTGTAGGCTGAGCCTGCAATTGGCATCATAGCTGCAATTTCAGAATAACAAAGGGCCGAGAATATACTCGCAATGGCAGCCAGTATCATGGAAAGTACTATGGCAGGGCCTGCACCTGCTCCCTCGGGGCCTCCTACAATAGCACTTCCTACAATAGTAAAAATTCCAGTGCCGACAACGGCGCCAATGCCTAAAATTATTAAATCAAAAGCACCAAGGGTCTTTTTAAGGTCTGATTTTTTAGCAGTTTCAACCACTTCATCCGTTGATTTTTTTTCAAGGAGGTTGGCGATGAAGCCTTTTATATTTATGTTAATTTTCATCTTTTTCAATTTTTCTTTGCTTTTTGTATCCGTAGCCAAAATATATTAATACTCCCAAAGCAAGCCATAGGGGGAATAAAAACCTTGATGTGGTTAAAAACTGCATTGAATAAATCATTAAACCGCCGCAGCAAATTACTCCAAGCAGCGGGAAGTATGGACAAAACGGGACTTTAAAGGGTCTTTTTCTGTTCGGGTCGGTTTTTCTTAATATGATAACTGCGATACACACAATGATAAATGAAGTAAATGTACCGAAGTTACAGAGTTCTGCCGCAGTTGAAATATTTAAAAACATTGAACCCAGCATACATATTATTGCCGCAAGTACGGTTATTATGTGTGGAGTTTTAAACTTTTTATGTACCGTTTTTAAAATTGAAGGCAGATAATTATCACGGCTCATAGCGTAGAGTATTCTTGTTCCTGCTAACATAAGCACTAAAAGAACAGAAGTTAAACCTGTTAGAGCACCAAGAGATATTAAGCCTGCAACCCAGTCTTGACCAACTGCTCTCATAGCATGCGCTATAGGTGCGTGAGTATCAATTTGACCGATTGGAACCATACCTGTCAAAACAAGCCCAACCAATACGTAAACAATTGTGCAGGTTGCAAGAGAGCCTATAATACCTATGGGTAAGTTCTTTTGAGGGTTTTTTGTTTCCTCTGCGGCAGTGGCTATTGCATCAAAGCCAATGTATGCAAAGAAAATTATAAAAGCGCCCATAAATATTCCTTCAAATCCGTTAGGTGCAAAGGGCACCCAATTTTGAGGTTTTACATAAAATATTCCCGTAAAAACAAAAAGAGCTATAACGGCAAGTTTTATTACAACCATAATACCTGCCATGTTTGTTGATTCTTTTATGCCTTTTACAAGAATTGCTGCCATAAAAACAGTTACTAAAACCGCAGGCAGATTTATTGATATCGGTATACCTGCAATTGTCGGTATAACGGTAGTCGGGTCTATGCCTTGTTTTGTGAGTGTTGAAACTGCACTTGAGTAGTCATTTATAAGCCATATAGGCGGGTTTGTTATAAATGACGGTAAGAAAGGAAAGCCTTTTAAAAACTGTATTAAATATCCGCTCCAAGCGCTTGCGACTGCAATGTAGCCTACAAGATATTCAAGCATTAGCACCCAGCCTACAATCCAAGCTAAAAACTCGCCCATGGTAGCGTAGGTGTAAAGATAAGCTGAGCCTGCAACAGGAATCATTGAAGCAAATTCGCTGTAGCACATTGCAGAAAATACACATGCAAGAGAGGCTAAAATCATAGACACAACTAACGCCGGCCCTGCTCCTGCGCTCTCAGGCGAACCTGCGGCTGCAATGCCTACGACGGTAAAAATCCCAGAGCCTATTATAGCGCCAACACCAAGTATAATGAGGTCAAAAGCACCAAGGGTTTTTTGCAAGCCGCCTTTATTAGCGCTTTCAATCATATCATCGGGGTTTTTGGTCTTAAACAGGTTTTTTACAAAGCTACCTATTTTTCCGACCTCAAATTTTTCTTCGCACGCGTTGTGCAAGTTGTTGTTAATCTCTCTCATGCTAAAAGATTTTTCCTATCTACTTTTTAAGTAAAGGAAAACCAAGGCTCTCCCTTTGTTGTACATATAATTTGGCAACTGCTGCTGCCATGGTTCTTACTCGATTAATGTAGTTTACTCTCTCGTCTTTGCTTATAACACCCCTTGCGTCGAGGAGGTTAAATGTATGAGAGCATTTAAGTACCCAGTCATAAGCGGGAAGCACAATACCTGCTTCAAGTGAAGAAAAAGCTTCAGCTTCGCACAGGTCAAACATTTTGAATAATCTTTCAGGGGTTGAGTATTCAAAATTATACTTAGACTGTTCAATTTCATTTTGCAAATAAATATCACCGTACTTAAGGTTATTATTCCACATAACATCATATACGGAGTTTACATTTTGCAGATACATTGCAATACGCTCTAAACCGTATGTAATTTCAAGTGCAACAGGCTTAACCTCTAAACCGCCAACTTGTTGGAAATATGTAAATTGAGTAATTTCCATACCATCAAGCCAAACTTCCCAGCCTACACCTGCAGCACCTAAAGTAGGGCTTTCCCAGTTGTCTTCAACAAATCTTACATCGTGTTTAGATAAGTCAATACCGATTGCTTCAAGAGATTTTAAATAAATATCCTGAGCGTTATCTGGCGAGGGTTTAAGTATTACCTGATACTGAAAATAATGTCCCAGGCGGTTTGGGTTTTCGCCATATCTGGCATCTGTGGGGCGTCTGCAAGGTTCAATCATTGCAACGCTGTATGGCTCAGGGCCAAGTGACCTTAAAAAAGTTGCAGGATTCATTGTAGATGCGCCTTTTTCAATATCGTAAGGCTGTTGAATGATACAACCGCAGTCTGACCAATATTTAGATAAATTTAATACAAGTTCTTGAAAAGTTATTGTCATAATTTAAATTCTATTACAAGGGTAAAATTTACGCAAATAAAGATTTGGTTAAGAACGTCTCCGACGCTTATTTTGCGTCGGAGTTCTTAAAAATTAGAAGTTTTTGTTATCGTAGTCAATTCTTCCGATTAGCTTGTTCAGTTTTTTAGAAACTTCTCTAAACTGTTCAATACTCAAGCTTTGAGCACCGTCAGATGATGCATGATCGGGGTCATGGTGAACTTCTATCATAAGACCGTGTGCTCCTGCTATTAGTGCTGCTTTGCCCATTGGTTCTATTAAGTAGCGTTTACCTGTACCATGGGACGGGTCAACAATTATCGGCAAGTGTGAGTATTTTCTTATAATAGGAACAGCTGCAATATCAAGAGTATTTCTTGTATAGTCATTATCTATGCCCTTAATACCTCTTTCGCACAAGATAACATTTGGATTGCCGTTATAAACAACATACTCTGCTGCAAGCAAAAATTCTCTTATGGTTGCCGCAGCTCCTCTTTTAATCATAACGGGCTTATCTATTTTGCCCAATGCTTTTAGCATTTTGAAGTTTTGCATGTTTCTTGCGCCAACTTGCAAAATGTCGGCGTATTTCGATACAAGAGGAATATCCATGGTATCCATAATTTCCGTTACCACAAGAAGTCCTGTCTCTTTTCTTGCTTGAGCAAGGTATTCTAAGCCTTTTTCTTCCAAGCCTTGAAAGTCGTATGGTGAAGTTCTCGGTTTAAAAGCTCCGCCTCTTAAAAATTGGCAGCCCATTTCTTTTGCTGCTTTTGCAACCTTAAGAAGTCCATCATAGTCCTTTTCAACGCTACAGGGGCCTACCATTAATACGGGACGTTCCAGACCGCCGATTTTTACCCCGTTTTTAAAAGTAATCACGGTATCTTCTTCTTTTGTGCTTCTGGAAACAAGTTTATAAGGTTCTTGAATTAATTTGACTTCATGAACACCTTCAATTGAGTTGATATTTGATTGGTTTAATTTTGTCTTATCTCCCAAAACTGCAACAACAGTGAGGTGTTCACCTCTGTTGATATTAACTCTTAAGCCTTTAGACTGAATATAGTCGACAACTCGATTAATTTGTTCTTCGGTTGCCTTGGGTTCCATAATGACAATCATTTTTATACTCCAACTTAGTACTGTTACAGAAAAATATTAAAGCACAAAAACCTCACTTTGGTGAATTTTTGTGCTTTGGATGTTTATAAAACTTAGTATTTATTAATCTTTGTCGTCTTCTTTATCGTCGTCATCATCATTATTATTATCGCTATCGACTTTTGTTTTTACTTCTTTATCATCATCTTTTTCTGCAGCAGGTTTTTCCGTTTTTTCAGACGGTTTATTTTCCTGAGGTTTTGCTTTGCCTGCTTTTTCTTTTATGACTTCAACTATTTTACCTGCAACAGGAACCATAAGAACAGTTACAAGGAACCTTACGGTAAATGAGAATATCGTTAGAGATTTTGCCTTCTCTACTCTCTTTGTGTAATCTCTCAGACCTTTTCTGAATTCTTTTGAATTAAGAATATCTTTGCCGAGTTCTTTGATACCGTCTTCACCTTTTTCCAGAACTTCGGGGGCTTTTTCTATTACCTTATCAAGAACTTGTTTGCCTTTTTCCTGATAAAATGCACCCTTTACTCTGTCTAAGAATACATCGCTTCCTTTGTCTATAAGTGCTGCCATTGTTGAGGATACGGCAGTTACGGTTATATTGTTTACCATGAGAGGCATTTTGCGCTCTTCAGGAATTTTTTCCGATTTTCTTGTGTTATTTACATAGAAGAATGTTATTGCAAAAGATGCTAAATCTGCCATTCTTGCAGATGGTTTTTTGAAATGATTAAGTGCTTCAACACATTTTTTTGAAACTGTTGTATTTGAGGCTTTTCCTATCGCATGGGCTATTACGTCAGTAACTTTATTGTAAATTTTCCCCATTTCTTTTTCATCTTTGCCTGCTTTTGGCAGTACATCTGTAAAAGAGTCTTTGATAGATGAGTTTATTGCGTCCAACACTCTTTGTGAGTATTTTGTTTCAACACCTTTAAAATTTGTATTGTTATTTTTGTATTGTGTAACAGGAGTTATTTTCATCTTACTGCACCTCCCGTAAATTGCTTAAATACTTGTTCATTTTCATTCAGCTGAATTTGTCTTGTTTGTTGAATATTTTGTATTTGCTCGACTTGCCCTTTTTTCTCTTTGTTTTTCTTGCCAAATAACGCATTGAGCAAATATGGCATAAATGCTATTGTAATTTTTGCTTTCGTAGGGGTAACTGCAAGATCTGCAACTTTTTTGTAGAAAGTTGAATACGCGTCAGCCAAGTATCCGCCCATAATGTCTTTTCCGTCTTTTGCTTTGCCAACGATTATGTCTTCCCACTTAGGGTCAATTAATTTGGCGTATTCAGGATTAATGCCGAATTTCGACATATCTTTGGTTACTTTTTTAACGCTTTTTGAAATTGGGGTTAATATTAATGAAGACAATGCAAAACCCGTAACGGCCGCCACAAAGTTTTTGGTTGCTGCCATTTGCTTATCTTCTTCTTCGGCCCCAGGCATGGCAAGTACACAGATCGGTTTTAAGAGGCCTGCAAGGAATATTGTGATGATATTTTCAAACTTTGCTTCGTTATCTTTAACTAGTTTTAGAATATGATTTACCCTATCGCTTTTTATAAAATTTACAGCCCATTGCGGTGCGTCTTTTACACCCTTAAAGTCTTTAGAACCTTCTTCCACAAGCTCTCTGAGGGCGGTTTTTATTATTTTTTGTGTATCAAAACTTGCAGACCCGCTAAAGTTTACACTTCTAGCGGGTCTGTTTATATTTGAATTTCTTTTTGCATTTTTATGCTCAGCAACACTCTCTGCTTCTTTAAATGCTCTGCTTTTTATACGCTGCATATGAGGCGAAGAATTAAAATTTAAGTGTGATGTTAAATGCTCGATTCTCATGGTACTAGTATAAAGCGAAAAAATTTTTTTCTTTGCTAAAATCGAAGTGTCGTTTTACAATTATTAACAATTGCTGAAAACTCTTTCCTTGCCTGAACTTATAGAATTAAAAATGTATTGTTCGAGTTTATCGGTTATTATTTTTTCAAGATTAATTCCATAAAGTGAGTTGATTTCTTTTATAAAAAAGCATGGGCTTGTGATATTTATTTCAATAATTTTTGTCCCTATGGTATCAAGTCCTGCCATTATAACGCCATCATTAAGTAATTTTTTTGAAATCACATTTTCTATAGCTTTTTCTTCGGGTGTGATTGAACCCAGTTTTAAATTTTCATCACAGTGCTCATTGAATTTAAAATCATCATTTGTTGCAACTTTTTGCACACAATATTCAAGAATTTCTCCACAGATGAATATTAGCCTTTTGTCGCCCTTTTTGATATCCGGCAGGTACTCCTGCACCATAACTGTTGTTTTGCCGTTATCCGTTGCGGTATTTATTATCGTGTTTGTGTTTTTATCTCCATAATAAAGATAAAATACCCCGCTTGAAAAACAACGATTAAGTGGCTTTATTATTATTTCTTTGTTTTCTTTAAGAAATTCTCTTATAAATTTAACATCTGATGTGACGATGTTTTTTGGAGCAAGAGATGGAAAATCGTTTATATAAAGTTTTTCGTTTTTGTTCCTTATGGCATCTGGCGAATTTAGAACAAGAGTTTTTTTAGGATTAACCATACTTAAAATATATGTCGCATTGATGTAGTTAATATCAACAGGGGGGTCAGGACGGAAAAATACCGTATCGAATTCTTCGATAGAAATGTTTGTAATTTCACCTGATTTTAAAAGTTCGTTATCTTTAAATAAGGTTTTTGTACAAAAGCAATACGGCTTTGCTTCAAAAACATTTAGCATGTTTTTGGTTGCAACATATACAGTGTGACTGCGTTTTAAAAATTCAACATTCAGCCAAAAATTTGTAACGAGTTTGTTAAACTCAAAATATTTAAACTCTAATTCATCTATTATAAAAAGTATTTTCATATTATAAATTATATAATAAACAAAACGTACGATTTTAAATTAAACAATTATATAGTATAATCTCGGCTATGAAGAATTGTCCATTTAATAACGGAGTTTGTTCAAATGAGTGTGCATTGTTTATCTCAAAAGATGAGTTAAACGAGCTTGTGGTAAACAGGTTAAAAGCCATAGGAGTTTTTAACGATGCGGGCGGAGGAATATGTTCGCTTAAGTCTGTTGCTCTGGCACAGTCTAGATATATCTTTGAAAATACCTCTGTATATAACAAGAAATAAGAAAGAAAAAAATGCATAAAGAAATTTTGATTAAGGATTTGAAAAATAAAATTGCTACAGCTCCGGAGTGTGACGAAAACTATAGAGCGCTTGCGAATATTTATGTAGCTGATGAAGATTACGAAAGTGCCCTTGGTGTTTATATAAAACTTTTGGAAAAATTTCCTGAGGATATGCAGGCACTCATAAACACGGGAAGTATTTATTTTTACAAGAAAGAATATGAAAAAGCCATAGAAAGCTATCTTAAGGCAAGTAAGATAAACTCATCTTCTTTTGCAATAAATTATAATCTGGGCAATGTGTATGCTGAAATAGGAAGTTTTTCCAGCGCACTCAGATACTACAACAATGCACTTGAGGCAAAACCTGAGTCAGCAGATGTTTATAATGCAATAGGGTTTTTGTATCAGGATAATGAAGATTATCAGGAGGCAAGAAGATATTATCAAAAGGCAATAGATATAGAACCTGATTGTGCAGAATATCAAATTAATATTGCTAATGTATATCAGAAAATTAATGAATTTGAGCAGGCATGCAAGTATTACAAAAAAGCCTATGAAATGGATAATTCGGATAAAAAAGCCTGCCTTTGCCTTGCAAATGTTTATGCATCCATGGAAAATTTCCAAGAAGCATTCAGATACTTTGAAAGGACAACACAAATTGACCCCAACTATTACCCTGCTTGGGTTTGCTGGGCTATAGCTGCTGCTGATTCAGGAGATTTGGATAAGGCAATAATGCTATTTAAACATGCTATTGAGCTTGATGTATCCAAGCCTAATGCTTATCTTCTGTTGGCAAATATCCTGATGGGAGAAAAGCGCTATTCTGAGGCGATTTCATTATATGAAAGCGCTTTGAAACTTGCACAAGAAAAGACAAAAATATATGTCCTTATGGCAAATGCTTATATGATGCTTGATGATATTAAAAATGCCGCTAAGTACTACAGGCTTGCTATGAAAGAAGACCCCGATAATCTTGAGATTAAACTTATTTATATTGATGTGGCAAATAATTATATAATGAAGAAGGTGGCATAATGCGCTCGGGGGGATTAGGTGTGCAGATACTGGAGCGAATTATAAGTGCTCTTTCTTATATTACTTTTGGCATGGCGGGAGTGGTATGGATTATTGTTTGTTATATAACAAAAAATCAAATGTCGTCTTTTTGTTCATATAACATATATCAATCAATATTTTTTGCAGTGTTTATCTATATACTCTCGCTTTTCTGCTCAATAGTTATGGGTCTTTTAAGCGCTGTTCCTTTTTTGGGTAAACTGATTAATGATTTTGCAATATTTTTTGCAGGCACTCCGATATATTTCGGCTATTCGTTATGGGGTCTTATAATATTTTTGATAATATGCTATCTTGCAATATTTTCTTTCTTTGGAAGATATCCATATCTACCCTTTATTTCAGATGTTATAGGTTCAAATTTTAGGAGATAAAAAAATTAAAACTCTTTTGTCTTTATTTTTTGTTTTTTCTGGCTTACTTCCTTCTTTTGCGCAAGATGGGCCGTATGCCGGCACCGAACTACAGGAAGTTCTAAAGCATGACGCATACGAACCAAACTATCTTACTATGATTTTTGGCCTGATTTTTGTAATTTTTTTGATTTATCTTACAGGATTTTTCTATCAAAAATTAATTGGTCTGAGTTCTAAAATTAACAAAAAAGCCCTAAAAAAATCATCTCTAAACAAGGTGAACATCCTATCTTCTGTGCCTCTGGGAAGAGGGAAAAATATATATGTTGTTAATGTTAACGGAAAAAATCTCGTGCTTGGCGCAACGGAAAATCAAATTACTCTCTTGAGAGAATTTAGTGAGCAGGAAATCACTGAATATTCAAAAACCCTACCTGATGATACGGAGTTTGAAGATGAAAAAGACTGTTAAAATAGGAAAATATAGTGTCGGTGACCCAACTCATTGTTTTATAGTTGCAGAAATTGGTATAAACCACAATGGTGACATTAATCTTGCAAAAAAACTAATAAAGATGGCGCATGATTTAGGAGCTGATGCGGTTAAATTTCAAAAAAGAACTGTTGATGTAGTCTACACTAAACATGAACTTGAAATGGAGCGTCCGAATCCTTTTGGTGAAACAAACGGTGATTTAAAGCGGGGCTTGGAGTTTGGATTGGACGAGTACAGCGAAATTGACAAATACTGTAGAGAGCTTGGTATTTTATGGTTTGCATCCTGTTGGGATGAAGCTTCGGTTGATTTTATAGAGCAGTTTAACCCTCCTTGTTACAAAATTTCATCCGCCTCTTTAACGGATGATGATTTACTTTTGCATACAAAAAGCAAGGGAAGACCGATTTTGCTTGCTACAGGTATGAGTACTCAGGCTGAAATTGACCATGCGGTTGATATTCTGGGGCAAGATAATTTGGTGCTGTTGCATTGCACTTCAACATACCCCAGTCAAGAATCCGAGCTTAACTTAAATGTCATTCCAAACTATATTGAAAAATACTCTTGTCCGATAGGCTATAGTGGGCATGAAAAGGGTGTTTTTCCCTCAGTCTTAGCTGCTTCCATGGGTGCTTGCGTTGTTGAGAGACACATTACTACGGATAGAACCCTATGGGGTTCAGACCACCCTGCAAGTCTTGAGCCTGAAGGCTTAAGGCGACTTGTGCGTGATATAAGACTTTTAAATACTATAAAAGGCGACGGTAAAAAGGTTGTCTATGAGTCTGAATTACCAATAATTAAGAAATTAAGAAGAAAGAAAACCGTGCAATGTTAAAATTATCAAAAGACATAAAGCTTGTTGCCTCGGATTTTGACGGAGTTTTTACAGACGGGTCAGTGTATATAGATGAGGATTTAAAGCAGGTTAAAAAAATAAATTTTTCAGATATTATGGGCGTTTCAAGGCTTATAAAAGCGGGTTATAAATTTGCAATCATATCGGGTGAAACCTCAAATATTCTGAATTATTTTAAAAATAAATTTAATATAGATGAAATCCATGGCGGCGTTCGTCAAAAGGGCATTGTATTGAGTGAGATTATGGAAAAATATTCCCTTTCTTATGATGAAGTTTTATATATGGGTGACGATATAAACGATATAGCTGCTTTTGACTGTGTTAAATATAAAATTGCTCCGAAAAACGCTAATCCTATAGTAAAAGTAAAAGAAGGTATTCAAATTACACAAAACTCTGGTGGCGACGGTGCTTTTCGCGAGGTTGTTGATACACTTTTAAATTCATAGTAAAATTATTTTAATGCTTAAGTTCTTTCAAAAAATAGCAAAACAGGTAAATAAATTTAACACCATTGTTAACGATTACAAGGCAGTGGGAAAAGAGGTTTCCCTGCCTTCACATGCATATGTAAATTGGGGTATGCAGCTTGCGCAAGAGGGTAACACTAAAGAAGCCCTTGAAAAGTTCGAACTGAGCGCGAATATGGTAAACACCACTCCGGACGCTTATGTTAACCTTGGAATAATGTGCGCTAAAAATGCTGATTTTGCCAAAGCAATAGAATTTTTTAGAAAAGCTATAAGAATAGATGATACTTGTGCCAAGGCTTGGGCACTTTTAGGCAGTGCTTACGGTGAAACGGATAATCCAAAAGAGGCAAAAAAAGCTTTCAAGCTTTCTTTGAAATATGACCCGAGAAGTTTTCAGACGTATTTAAATCAAGGAATATTTTTTGCCAAAATAGGTGAAGTCGAAAATGCGCTAAACAGCTTTAAAAATGCCTATGCTTTTAATCCGCAAGAGCCGCAGAGCGTGTTCTTATCAGGTATTTTGTATTCTCAAATGAGGGATTATAACGAGGCCATAAGAAAATTTAAGCTTGTTATATCTATTTCGCCGTTTCATGCTGAAGCTCTTTATCATCTTGCTTTTTGCTACTATCAGGTTCAAAACTTTGAACTTGCGCTTAACTTTGCCAAAAAATCAAAAAGCGCCAGTCCTACAAAGATTGAAAACTATATAATAATAGCTGAAAGCTATATGGCACAAAAAGACAAAGACGAGTGCTTTAAAACTTACGAAGAAGCAAAAAAGGCAGGACTTGTTTCCTATCAGCTTTTATATTCAAATGCCGTTGCATATCAGGCTTTTGATATGTGGCAAGAGGCTATAGATATTCTTAAAAAAGCAATTGAGCTTGATGATAGTAACTTTGCCGCTTACTATGCTCTATCTCTTTCTTGTTTAAAACTTGATTTAAGAGAAGAAGCATACGAGGCACTTAAGCGTACGCTGGAGCTAAATCCTAATCATACAGTTTCTATGTTTAATTTAGGGCAACTGTATTTAAAAGATTCAAGATTTGATGAGGCAATTGAATGTTACAAAAACGCCATAGCGCATGACGCTAAGCTTACGCATATGTATTTTAATATTGCAAACGCTTATCATCTAAAGGGTGATGTGCATAAGGCAATAAAATACTGGGAAAAAACAGTTGAATATGACAGTAATAATACCGGTGCTCTTCTAAATCTTGCCAGCTCATACTCTTCGCTTGGCGATAGTGCACTTGCTCTAAGGAAAGCAAGAAGTGCTTATATGCTTGATAAGAAAAACCCTGATGTAATTATGGCGTACGCTATAATACTCCTAAAAGAAAACAATGTTTATGACGCAAGAGAAAAATTTGAAGAAGTGCTTGAGGTTAACCCTGATTTTCTTGCTGCAAAATTTGCACTTATTGAATGCATGATAAAAACAAACAAGCCAAAAGAGGCAATGAATGAGCTTGAAAAATACAAAGAAGCTCACGGTGATAAAAAAGAATTTATGATGTTAAACCTCCTTGCTTATCTGAAAATTGAAGAAATGGAGCAAAATAATTATTTGCTTGACCAAATAATTGAGGTTTGTGATAAGATATTAAGTACTCACGGGGAAGATTCGTGGGTTCAAAAAGTAAAGGATGAATATCAAAAGAAGCACGACAACAAAGATAGTGAAGGTTAAAAAATGGGAATTGTAGTTCAAAAGTTCGGCGGTACATCCGTTGCCGATGCCGAAAAAATCAAAAACGTGGCCGATGCGGTTATTAGAGAGAAATTAAACGGTAACAAAGTTATAGTTGTTGTTTCTGCTATGGGACATACAACAGATAACCTTATTAAGCTTTCAAAAGAAATAACAACGACTCCTCCGGATAGAGAAATGGATATGCTTCTATCTACAGGGGAGCAGGTTTCCATGTCATTGCTTGCTATGGCGATTAATGAAAAAGGCCATAAAGCAATAAGCTTAAATGCTATGCAGGTTGGTATAATGACTGAACCAAACCATGGAAGAGCAAGAATTGTCGATATTAAACATCAAAGGGTAAAAAGACACCTTGATAACGATGAAATAGTTATCATTGCAGGTTTCCAAGGTATAACAGATGACGGCGAGATTACAACACTGGGTAGAGGCGGCTCCGATACTTCAGCTGTTGCACTTGCTGCTGCGTTCAATGCTGACAGATGCGACATATACTCTGATGTTGAGGGTGTTTATACAACTGACCCGAGAGTTGTGCCTACTGCTCAAAAGCTTAAGGTTATTTCTTATGAAGAAATGCTTGAACTTGCAAGAGTCGGTGCAAACGTGCTTCACCCCCGCTCTGTTGAAACAGCAAAGCTTTGCGGCGTGCCGATGAGAGTTAGGAGCTCTTTTAAACTTGATGATTTAGGAACATTAATAATAGGAGTAGATAAAATGGAATTACATAAACCCGTTACAGGTCTTGCATGTGACAGTTCGCAAGTAAGAATAGTAATCTGTGATGTGCCCGATAAACCAGGTAATGCAGGCAAGCTCTTTACATTGCTTGCAGATAGCGGTCTTAGCGTAGATATGATTATTCAATCTTATGCAAGAAGTGTCGGCAATACTAACGATATCGCTTTTACAATTGATAAAGGCGATGTGGCAAAATTTGAAGAAGTTGCGCCTGAAATTAAAAAGACAATGAACCCGAGCAATATTCACCTCGATGAAGACATTGCAAAGGTTTCTATCGTAGGTGCAGGCATGATTGACCGTCCCGGTATCGCAGCTCAAATGTTTGAAACTCTTGCTGAGCTTGGCATAAACATTAAAATGATTTCTACATCAGAAATCAAAATCAGCTGTCTTGTAGAAAAATGCCACGCAAAAGAAGCGGTTATCGCTCTTTGCAAAGTGTTTGAACTGGATGGCGCTGCAGTAGCCGATGTTAAAGGTGACTTGCCCGTTTAATGTTTAAGCTTATTTTCGGATTAGGAAATTCAGATATAAAAAATGTCGAAGCCCTTGCAAAGCTCTATGCTAAAGCAGGGGCTTGGATGTTTGATGTGTCACCTTTTATGCTGCCTGTTTTGCATAATGCTCTTATAAGTTCAAACTTTAATCCTGATGATTTTAAATACTGTGTGTCAGTGCCTGTTGAGGGTGATGTTCACGGTAAAAAGGCAAAGATTTTAACTCAAAAGTGCAAAAAATGCCTAAAGTGCCAAAAAGCTTGTCCGCAAAGTGCTATTTACAACCTTATTGTTGATGAGAAAAAATGCATTGGCTGCGGCATATGCAAGAAAAAATGCTCTCATAGTGCAATAAAGCTTTACGATAAAACAGATTATTTTAAAGAGCTTAAAAAACTAATAAAAAATAACGAAAAAATAGACTGTATCGAGCTGCACTCAAGTGTTGCAAACAGAAAAGAAGTCCTAAAGCTTTTAAGTAAAATCGCCAAAAGATATAAAGGCGCAATAAGCCTCTGTATATCGAGGAAAAATTACTCAACCGATGAGGCTTTTAAACTTATTAATCAGGCAAAAGAAATTTTAAAAGACAACAGTGACTTTTTTGTTCAGGCGGATGGAAAATCTATGAACGGGGGCTCTTGTGATTTTTCATCAAGCCTTGAAAGCGTTGCTTTTGCTCTTGCGCTCAAGGATTTAGGAATTGACGAAAAGAAAATAATTTTAAGCGGCGGTATAAATGCTCATACAAAAGACCTCTGTGCTAAGTTTTCTCTTTCACCCCTGGCACTTGCTTTTGGAACTTATGCAAGAAAATCTGTTCAAGATAAAAACCAAGATGAAGCTTTCAAAATTGCATCCGAACTTGTAAAAAATGCTTGCGAGGCCTGCGGTGAGTGATATTGTTTTAAAAGTTCAAAATTTTCTTAATCAATACAATGTTACAGGTAATGTCTTGTGTGCTCTATCAGGCGGCTGCGACAGTGTTGTAATGACGCATATTCTTGCAAAACTTTTGCCTCAAAAGCCTGTAGTAATACATCTTAATCACAACTGGCGAGGTGAAGAGTCTTCGCGTGATGAAAATTTTTCAAGAGAATTTGCAAAAAAATCAGGACTTGAATTTTATAGCGAAAAATTAAGCAGCGATGTTAAAAAAACTGAAGAATCAGCCAGAGTAGCAAGATACGATTTTTTTGAAAGTTGTGCAAAAAAATTCAATTCAGATTTTATAATGCTTGCGCACAATAAAAACGATAACGCAGAAACCGTGCTCTATAGGATAATTAAGGGTACCGGCATTAAAGGCCTTTGCGCAATAAGCGAGAAGAGAGATATTTTCTACAGACCCTTGCTTGATGTTACAAGACAAGAAATTGAACTTTACGCTAAAGAAAATAATTTAGAATATGTTAATGACAGCTCAAACGATGATATAAAGTATTCAAGAAACCTTATAAGAAAAGAGCTTTTGCCCCTTGCGCAAAAAATTAATCCGGATGTGATAAACTCTATCTGCAATTTGTCACATCTTTCAAAACTGCAGTCTGAGATTATTTTAGATGCATTAAATAAAACTAAAAGTGAAATATGCGAAAACAATAAAATTAATCTTGAAAAATTTCTCTCGCTAAGTGAGGCGCTAAAACTTGAAGTTATGAATGATTTTCTGGCTGACGAGTTAAAATATCGTGATTTTAAAAGAGTTAAATCCTATGTTGATTTTGTAATATCTAAAAAAAGCAAAAAATCAATCAATTCTGAGCTTTTTCTTGAAGTTTCGGGTGGTTGGATTTACAAAAGCAAAAAAGAGAAAAAATGCACCGATGAGGTATTAATAAAAAAAGAGGGTGTGTATAATATCGCAAATAAAAAGGTTATTATTGAAAAAGTTGACCTGCCCGATGATTTTAAAAATTCTCAAGGATATAAATATCTGAGTCTTGATTTTAGCAAAGATATTATTTTAAGGACAAGGCGCGATGGGGATATTTTCTGTCCTTATGGTATGCAAAAGGGTAAAATGAAACTTAAAGAGTATTTAATTAACGAAAAAATACCAAGACAAAAGCGAGATAATTTGCTATTATTAACCTGTGGAGATGAAGTTTTGTGCATAGTCGGTCTGCAAATAAGTAATAAAGCAAAGGTTGATAAAGATAAAGAGTGTTACAGGGTAAAAGTTGCGGAGTAAATTATGTCTGATAATAAAGAATTAAAAGTGTTAATCAATGAAAGTGAACTTGCGGCGAGAATAAAAGAGCTGGGAGATGAGATTAACGCGCACTATGGCATAGAAAATGAGCTTACAATAGTTTGTGTGCTAAAAGGTGCGGTGATGTTTTTCTGTGAGCTTGCAAAACATCTTAAAATGCCTGTAAAAATGGAGTTTGTCAGCCTCTCAAGTTATGGTGATGCGCAAAAATCTTCAGGCAAAGTTTCTGCGCTAAATTTATCTCTGCCTCCGCTTGAGGGCAAAAATGTCCTTGTAGTTGAAGATATTATGGATACAGGGCTTACACTAAACTTTTTGCTAGATTTTATTCGTTCAAAATGTAAGGCAAAAGATGTCAAACTTGCCGTTATGTTTGATAAAAAATGTGCAAGAAAATACCCCGTAAAGCCTGACTTTAGCGCTTATGATGTGGGCGATAAGTTTATTGTAGGCTTTGGACTTGACTATTGTGAATTTCAGCGTAATTTGCCATACATTGGCTACTATGAATAAAAGAAAAATCTTGAAACAATAACCGCGCAAACTATCCCCACCATATCAGCAAGAATGCCTGTTAAAAGCGCGTGTCTTAGCTTTGTAATGCCAACTGCGCCAAAGTAAACCGCTATAACATAAAAAGTTGTTTCAGAACTTCCCGTGATAATTGCTGCAAGTTTTGCAACATAAGAGTCTGCGCCGTGAGTATTTACAATGTCGCTAAAAATACCAAGTGTTGCGCTTCCTGATAGTGACCTTGTTATCATTAAAGCAAGGGTATCGGATGGGATTTTTAGCGCTTCAAGAGGAGTTTTAAAAATTTCATATAAAAACTCGAGTGCTCCTGAGGCTCTAAACATTGATACCGCTACCATTATGGCTACAAGATAAGGAAGAATTTTAACCGCCACCCAAAAGCCCTCTTTTGCTCCGTCACAAAAAGTTTCGTATAAGGGGACTTTTTTATATAACCCGTGTAATAAAATTATACATATTATAACGGGTAAAATCCAGACAGAGATTGTGTTTAAGACTTCTTTCATTAAAACACCCTCTCTAATATTTTTGAAATCAATATTGCACTTGCAAAAGAAATCGAAGTGACAATAAGTGTGGGTAAAATTATTTCAGTGGCATTTGTTGCACCTGAGGCTATAAGTATAGCTAACACTGACGCGGGTACAAGTTGAAACCCTGCGGTATTCATTGCAAGTAGAGTGCACATGGCATTTGTTGCAACTTTTTTATCTCCCGAGTTTTCTTTCTGCAAGTCCTGCATAGCTTTAATGCCAAAAGGAGTAGCGGCATTCGCCAGTCCGAGAGCGTTTGCGCTAAAGTTAAGCGCGATATTTGAGTACGCTTGAGAATCTTTTTTTGTGTCCTTAAAAATTATTCTCATAACAGGACTTATGGCTTTTGAAAAAAGATTAATAAGTCCTGATTTTTGAGCTATTTTAACAATGCCAAGCCAAAAAGCCATAACACCAATTAGTGAAAAAGCTACCATAACGGCACTTTGGGATGATTTTAACATGGCATTCACTACCTCTTGCATAGTGCCGTTTATTGCGGCAAAAATAAAAGAGATGATTATTAAAGCCAGCCAAATTACATTCATTTGCTACCCGCGCAGCTGGTCAACAAAAAATGCCTCGCCTTGTTCGTTTAGGCAATACCTTACACCGTTTTCATCCTCAATGGTGTCAATAAATCCTCTGTTTCTTGCCTCTTCAATCATTGAGAAATCAACAAGATTTCCTGTGGCTGGGTAAAATTTTGAATTTAGTGTCTTTAGGGTGAAAAACTCATGTCCAAGGACTTTTTTGATGTAATAAGCACCGATGATAAACTCTGAAAAATCATCATAGCCGTTGCTGGAATCTATAAACTCGCTCAAGCTCGGTGTTCCATTGTTGACAGGTGCAACTTGAGATGAAAAATGTTCTTCTTTTTGCTGTTGCTGGACACTGCTTTCTGCCAAGGCACGAAGAGAAATCTCTTCCTTGGGTTCTTCAACCGTAACAGTATTTATACCCATGAAATTTGCAAGGTATTTATCCAGCTCTTTTGCAATAACTGTTCCGTCTTTTGCAATCACTTCAACTTGCGCGTTATTACATTTTACCCTAAGACGATATACGCTCATTTGTTTTTATCCTTGTTTTTTAAGTATTTCTTCACGCCATTTGGCAAGCTGTTGCTCAACAAATTCCGCATCATCCGATGAAAGTTCAATTTCAACTTCGCCTTTTTTCATTTTGAAAACATATTCTGCCATTTTAAATATCCTCTTTTTTTACTATTATGCAACAAGTATATGCTTTTAACAAATATTTTAACAAAAATTTATATGTGTTCCTTGAAAATTTTAGAAAATTTATTAAATTGTTATTGTTGTCTCATATATTTCGGTCGTTTGTATGAACACGATAAAATACTCTTCTTTTATACTATTAATGGGAGTATCAGGGTTCAAAATAAAATTGGGGATATATTTTGTACAATTCTATTAATCCTATAAATATAACATATAGAAATCCGAGGCAGGGTTATGCCTCTCAAACTTCTGATGCTCAAAACCAAGAACAACAATCGCCTGTTTCGTATGAACAAGGAAGTTCGGGCAATAGCAGGCAATTTCCAAACGGAGCAAAAGTTGCAATTGATTATACAAAAAATACAATTAACATCTCTCAAATTGTAACAGATTTTAAAAGCACAATTTTAGCTATTAATGCCCCTGATGACATTTCTCAAGAAGTTAGTTCGTATCTTTCTCTTGTTGAAAAAGAATCTCAGAAAGCTAACCCTTCAAGGGATATTATTGTTTCTAACTTAAAAAACGCCTCAAAAATTTCTGATGAATATATCGCAAAAAGCTTAAATAAGCCCTCAAGAGTTGTTGAAGGGTGGATTGACGCTTTGTTTATGCAAAATATCGAACTAAAGGCTGACCCAACGCATATTAACCCTGATTTTCAACTTGATATCCCTGATAAGAAAAAACAAAAATCAAAAGAGTCTGCCGCGCCTGTCGAGCATGAAAATATTCAAGATAAGTTTGAGCAGGTGCAGCCTTTTGCAAGAGAGGTAGAGGCGCAAGATGTTTTGTCTGTAATGCCTGAATCTCAGTCTGAAACGAAAAATCAAACAGAGCAGTATGCACTTCCTGATTTTGTAGTCAGAAGAGAGCCTCAAATATCAGCTCAGCCTGTGATAGAAGAGGTTGAAGAGGATGATTTTACCCCTGTTAGTGCTATTGAACAAGCCCAAGTGCTGACCGAGTCTGAGCCCGTCAGTGTTTTTCTTGAGCAGCAAGAACAAATTGAAACTGTTGCAGTAGAAGATACAAAGCCTAAAAAACCTCAATATGTAACTACAGAACATGATAGAGTTATTTCAAAATCTCTAAAAGAGGCAAAAACCCTTTTAACCCTTGAAGATGACCCTGCTGCAGCGCTCGAGACCCTAAATGATGCACTTGGTGAAGTTACTCCTGAAACAAACAAAAACCTGCGTGCCGCACTTCATTTTGAGCGTGGTAAGATTTTTGATGATTATGACTATGTAAACTATGCGCTTCGTGATTTTTACGAGGCTACAAAGTGTGATGATAATAACTTAAAACTTCAAGCGCATGTCAAAATGGCAAGAATTTATGATGATTATATTGAGTTTGAACCTGCAATGGAGCATTATCAAGACGCAGTTGCCTATGGCGGTGAGGCGGATAATTTGCGTGCACAAGCAAAAATCCTCTCTGAAATGGCGTCAGTTTATGCGGGCAGATTTGATGTTGAAAATACTCAAATGCTCACAGAATTATCTGTTGAGGCTGCAAAAGAGTCAAATAGCTCTGTTTTATTATCTCAAACATATTCAAGTGCTGCAAAGAACTATGAATACATAGGCGAAGATGCTATGGCGCTTGAAAATTACAAAAATGCTGTTAAGGCCATAAATTCCTTTAGCCCTGATTTAGAAACTTATGAAATACTTGCTCAAAATTATGAAGATGCAGCCGATGTAATGGACAGGCTCGGTAATGCCGCTAAGTCAGAGTCTCTTTTATCAAAAGCTCGTCTGTATCGTCAAAGGATTTTGCTTGAGCAAATGTCAGAGGCAGTATAAGGTTAATCTTTGAGTTGCGGACTTTTTTATCCGACTTCATAATCTCAAGGGCCTTGTCGGGGTTCAATTTTACGCTTTTTGGCGCAAGATTGTATTTGTCGATAATTGAAACACCGTAGTTGTAGTAAGTTTCATCAATGAAGTTTCTCAATAGCGACGCTTTAAGTGCCATTTTAATACCCTGCGCTACCGCTTGACCGTGGGGTGTTTTGTAGTTTGTGAGCTTTTCTATAGCATGAGCGTATGTGTGGCCGAGGTTTAAAAGCGCCCTTAGCCCTTTTTCTTTTTCATCCTGCTCTACAACTGCCGCTTTAATGCTTACACAGGCGTAGATTATATCTTCAATTTTATCTTTCAGGGTATTTGGGTTTAGTTTTTCAAAAGTGTCAAAAAGATTGAAAAACTTTTTTGCTCCGCAGCTGTTTTCAATAAAAGCGTATTTTATAACTTCACCCATACCGCTTTGAAAATCACTATAAGAGAGGGTATTTAGCGTTGTCGGGTCAATTAAAACTTTTTTTGGCTGCAAAAATGCGCCGATAAGGTTTTTACCATGTTTGTCGTTAAATCCTGTTTTGCCGCCCACCGAGGAATCCACTTGAGATAAAAGAGTAGTCGGAATTTGAATAAAATCCACTCCTCTTAGAACGCTTGAAGCGCAAAAACCCGCCATATCACCTATAACGCCTCCGCCAAAGGCTATAATGCAGTCTTTTCTCTCAATTTTATTATCCAGCAGTTTGTTTAAAATATACTCAATTGTTTTTAGGTTTTTATATTTTTCGCCGTCTTTAATGATTATCGTATTTTTTTTATCAAATTTTTTTAAAAAATCACCGTATATTTTTGCAACTTTATTGTTTGTGACAAGAAAATATCTCCTGTCTTCAAGATGGCTTTCGATATTTTTTAAAATGTTGTTTTCAATTACTATAGGATATGATGTATCAATTTCCTTTTTTAAATTAACGCATAACTTTTTCATAAATCTCCCGTGCGATTTGCTCAATATTTTTGTTGTCCGTAACTATCTTTTCGCCTGACTTTTCATACTTTTCAAGCCTTGAAGATAAAATATCTTCAATTGTTTTTTTAGGGTCTTTTGTGTTTAAAAGCGGTCTTTGTGTTTGCTCTTTTACTCTGTTATATATTGTTTGAGCATTTGCGCTCAGGTAAAAGACCTCTCCCAGTGACTTTAAAATTTCAATATTTTCTTCCTTTAGTACTGCTCCGCCCCCTGTCGAGAGGACAAAAGCTCTGTCGTTTTTAAAATTTTTTAGCTCTGAAGTTTCAATTTCTCTAAAGTAATTTTCACCTTTGTCTTTAAAAATTTGTGTTATTTTACCGTATTTTTTTTCGATTATTTCATCAAGGTCAAAAAAATCACACTCGAGAATTTTTGCAAGCTCAAGTCCGACGCTTGTTTTGCCCGAACCCATCATACCTGTTAAAATTACATTTTTAGATTTTTGTTGCATTGTTTTCAAAATTCTTTTTTATTTCATTAAAATTGTCACAGCCAAACTTTTCAAAAAATGCGTCTAAAATGACAATGGCGCACATATTTTTTACAACCGTTGCGCAAGCGTCCACCGCACAGGTGTCGGCACGCTCAAAGTGGGCTGATACCGCTTCATTTGTGTTAATATTTATGGAATTTAGCGCCTTTTTCATTGTGGGAATGGGTTTCATTGAGGCTTTTATGACTATATCTTCTCCGTTTGTCATTCCGCCTTCAATGCCGCCAGAGTTATTGGTTTTTCTGTAAATTTTTTCTCTGTCAGAAAAAATTTCATCGTGCACCTGCGAACCTTTTTTATCAGCGCAAGCTGAGCCAAGACCTATTTCAACGGATTTTATTGCAGGAGTGCTCATAACGGCTTGCGCTAATCTGCCGTCAAGTCTTCTGTCCCACTGAACGTGGCTTCCAAGCCCTACGGGGAGGTTTTTTATTGTTATTTCAACATTTCCGCCAAGGCTCTCGCCCTCTGTTTGTGCTTCTTTTACTTTTTGTTCAAAGTTATTTGGGTCATATTCTCCGCCAATGGATATGACGCGAGCTTGAAGGGTTATACCAAAGTTTTTTAAAATATTTTGGCATATTGCACCAACCGCCACCCTTGTTGTTGTTTCTCTTGCGCTTGAGCGCTCAAGGATGTTTCTTATGTCTTTTTGGTCGTATTTAATTGCTCCTGCAAAATCAGCATGCCCGGGGCGTACGCGCTCGATTTTTTTAGACTCAAGGAGTTCTTTTTCTTCTTGAGTCAGCGAATTTATATCAAGTTTTTCTACACTCATTGGTATGAGCCAGTTTTGCCAGTCACGATTTTTTATTTCAAGACAAATCGGGGCGCCCGTGGTTTTAGAAAATCTTACACCCGAGTTGAAATGTATGGTGTCATTTTCTATTTTCATTCTGCCGCCGCGTCCTAAGCCGCCTTGACGGGCTTTAAGTTCTGAGTTTATAAAGTCAAAATCCAGCTCAAAATTAGCTCCAATACCCTCTATTATGGCATTTAGGCACTGTCCGTGCGATTCTCCCGATGTTAAAAATCTAAGCGGCATTTTCTCTCCTTAAATATAAACCCATGGTACTTGTTCGCGCGCAATTATTGTCTCTACTCCCGTTTTTGCAATCAGTCCTTGAATTAGAGGCAGTACGGGAAGTTCTGATTCAAAGTGTCCTATATCAGCTACGGCAAAGCCCTCAACTTCAAGTGCTGCGTGGAATTTTACATCGCCTGTAATATACAGGTCAATATCGTAGTCACTTAGCGCCTCAATAAAACCGCCGCCTGCTCCCGCGCTTACCGCCACGTTTCTGACCGTTTGAACACCGTTTGGGTTAATAAGCTTAATTCTGTCTGAATTAAGCGATTGTTTAACGCCCGAAACAAACTCGTCAAGCGCTATTTCATCTTTTAGGTGTGAGATTTTAATGTAGTCGTTAACGGTTACAAGATTTTTAAGACCTAAAACGCCGCAAAGTGCGTCAGTTGTAGAACCATATGTTTTATCAAGGTTGGTGTGTGCACTGTAAACGCAGATATTGTGCTTAATGGCTTGAATTAGTATGTTGTTGTCTATTTTATTTAATTTATGAAAAATTGGCGGATGGTGAGTTATTATAAGGTCACAATCGTTTGTTATTGCTTGTTCAAGGACTTCTTTTGTAAAAGAAAGCGCTATAAGTACGCGATTTGTGTAGTCATGGTGAAGATTAATCTGCCAGCCTGTATTGTCCCAGCTTTCTGCAAGCTCGGGGGAGGCGTACTTTTCGATTTTTGAAATGATTTCATCCGTTTTAATCATATAATTTCTCCAAAATTGCAAGCGCTACATTTTTTTTGGTTGTTTTTTCTATTTTTTGAATGTTATCTTTTTTATCTATTATCCAGACCTCGTTTTCATCGCTGCCAAGGGCTGTTTTTGCCTCATTTGCAACTATAAAATCGCACCCTTTATTTTTTATTTTTTCTTTTGCATTCTCAATAACATTTTCGCTTGAAAGGCAAAAGCCTATTACTTTTTGATTTTCTTTTTTTTCTTCGCACATTGTTTTTAATATATCAGGATTTTGAACAAGTTCAAGTGTTAGAGTTTGCCCTGTTTCTTTTTTTGATATTTTTGAATTTGAGTAATTTTTTACTTTAAAATCACTTACCGCAGCTGCCATAATAAGATAATCTGCAGTCTCTTTTATGAAATATTCCCTTGTTTTATTAAGCATATCACCACTGCTTTGCGCAAGAATTGTTTTGTAGGGTTTTTCAACCGCAAAAGTTGATATAAGAACAACATCCGCCCCTAAATTATAGGCGCAATCACTAAGTGCAAGACCCATTTTGCCCGATGATGAGTTTGTAATATATCTTACAGGGTCAATGGGTTCTTTTGTGCCTCCTGCAGTAATTACAACTTTTTTACCCTTTAGGGGTTTATTTTCATTAATAGAGTTAAATATCTTATCAAGCGAGCACAATCTGCCTTTATCTTCCGTGCCGCAGGCAAGAAAACCGCTCTCGGGTTCAAGGATTTTGCAGCCGCAACCGGATAGTTTTTTTAAATTTTCCTGTACAAAGGGGTTGTCCCACATGCCTGTATTCATTGCAGGGGCTAGAATTATCGGTTTTTTGTGCCCTAAATACGCGCAAAACACTGAAGTTAAAAGGTTGTCGCATATGCCGTTTGCGATTTTACTCAGGGTGTTTGCACTTAGAGGCGCCAATATAAATGCATCCGCCCAATTGCAAAGGCTGATGTGCTCAACTGAGTCACGCGGGTCAAATTGTGAAACATACAGTTTGTTATTGCTGAGCGTTTCTATGCTTAAAGGTGTAACAAAGTTAAGAGCGCTTGGAGTTGCAACTACTTTTACATTATAGTCTGCTCTTTTGAACATCCTTATAAGTTCTAAGATTTTATATGCTGCAATAGATGAAGATATACCGATGAGAATGTTTTTCATAGGGCACTTTCTTTCTCATAGATTTGCTGCAATTGATTAAAAGCTTCATCTACTTTATCGTTTACAATTAAGTATTTATAGTTTTTAGACTCTTCAAGCTCTCTTTTAACCGCTTCAAGGCGTTTTTGAATAGCATCTTCTGTTTCTGTTTTTCTGCCTCTGAGGCGTTTTTCAAGCTCGTCTAAATCTGGCGGAGTTATAAAAATCGACACGCACTCGGGGTATTTTTCCATAACCTTTTTAGCACCCTGCGCTTCTATTTCTAATACCACACTTTTACCTTCATTTAGGCACTTTAGTACAAAACTTTTTTTTGTGCCGTAGTAATTGTCCGAATACTTTGCCCACTCTAGAAAATCGCCGTTTTCTATCTCTCTTTCAAATTCTTCTTTTGTAATAAAAAAGTAATTTACCCCATCTTTTTCCTGAGGTCTTGGAGCGCGAGTCGTGGCGGATATTGAGTATATAATATTATCTTTATTGTGTTCAAAAAATTTATTCAAAACAGTCCCTTTGCCAACGCCTGAGGGGCCTGTTATTACATATAACCTTGCTTTGTTTTCTTTCATAGACGCATTATACAACAATATTGCGCATAAAAAAAGCGGTTTTAACCGCTTTTTAGAATTTATCTTTTGTAAATCTGTTGGGGTCTGTAATCTCTTTATTAGATATCATACCGTCAATTGTGCTGTCCATTTTGTCAAATGCATCAAACATATCTTTTACTTCGTCGGCATCCAATACGGTATTTTCGTTTGTATCAATTTTTTCAAATGCTTCTTTGAAACGGTCTTCATGTTCGTCAAGAATTGCTTGTTCACTGGCTGTGATACCTTGTTTGTACCAGTTTAAAAATGCGTCATAGGTAATTCCGCCTTCATTGCTTAGCGATTGGAACATACCGTTAGCAATGTTTTTTAAATTTTCTTCGCGACTTCCGTCTTTATTGAAATCAAAACTTTGTCCGCCTATTGATGATAATGCTGCATCAAGCGCGCTTTGGTCTTGGGTATCTTCATAATTTTGCATTGCTTGTGCGTATGATTTTCTCCAGCTTTCAAATTCTTCAAACAGCTTGCTGTTTGTTTGTTGAAAATCGCCGTTTGTGTCGGCACCTTTGGCATCCCCTGTTGCATCAAGCGTAACGGCTGCTTGTGCGGCAGGCTGAGCGGCATCTGTTTGTGTCGCACTTGCTTGGAATGTATCGCCGGGAAGTTTGAGGCTATTGCCGGTGAATATCAAGTCGGGGTTTGCAATATTGTTTAATTTTGCAATTTCATTAATGGTTTTTTGGATATCGCTGCCTGTTGCACCGCACTGCTCTTGTGCTATTTTCCAGAGTGTGTCACCGCTTTGTATTGTGTAGCTCATAAATGCCTCGCAATTTTGTTTTATATACCTATTATATAAAACGTATTTTTTTGAGGTGAACTTCAACAAAGTTGCTTTTTTGTTACAAAACTTAACTTATTAAGCAATAAAACTTAACATTTATATCCGTATACAAAAATATAGGCAAAAAGCATTTATTCGTTATCTTCTCCAAGGTACATTTGAAAAGCTTGTATGTTTCTTGCGAATTTTTCTGAAGTTAAATCGGCACCCATGGAGTTTATGTCAAATTGCCCGTCAACCGCACCATCTGCATTGTCTAATGCTGCATAGAAGCCTTGAAGTTCATTTTTTTCCAGTATGCCATCCCCATCTATATCTATAGCTTCGAAAGATTTTTTAGCATATTCGCTTGCCGCACTATATTGTTCGTCAGTCATTTCTGTGAGGTTTGGAGCGCCCAATTGTGCATTTGTATATTCTTCAAGGCTTATGCCTTCTTCGCCGTCAGTTTCCCAGGTTTCCATATCTCCTTGTGCAAGCTTACCTGTTTGTTCAATGTAGGCAGGAATAAAACTTTCACCGTCCGTCGGGTCATATTCGCCCTCCATAAAGCTAAACTTTTGTCCCGCTTCCTTTTCGCCTTGAAGATAGTCAAGCTGAGCTTGAAGTTGTTCAATTTCTATATCATTAAGTTTTGATGAAATCTCGCTTTTATTTGTTCCGTTTAAATTATTTTGTAATTGCTTTGTAATTTCGCTCAGCTGTTTTTCGATGTTATCAAGTGCGGTAGAATAACTGCTCATGTTTTCGCCGTGCTTATTTAGCCATGCCTGCATTTGACCGTAAATACCATTTGTTGACATGATAAAATCCTCTCTCTTTAAGTTCTTATATTTTTATAAAGATTTTTAGAGATTAGATATTGACATTTTGTAAACAAATATTAAAAAACGGGTCATATGACCCGTTTGAATTCTTAAACTTCAATGTATTCCTTAAGTCTTTTTGAGCGGTTTGGATGTCTAAGTTTTCTGAGCGCCTTTGCTTCAATTTGTCTTATACGCTCACGAGTTACGCCAAAGAGCTGCCCTACTTCTTCTAATGTTCTTTGTCTGCCATCGTCCATACCAAAACGCAACCTCAAAACATCTCTTTCGCGAGCGGAAAGGCTTCCCAAAACTTCAGCCAAATCTTCTCTTAAGAGTTCGTGAGCTACAGTCTTAACGGGAGCATCGGCGTCTTTATCTTCAATAAAATCACCAAGGCGGGAATCTTCTTCTTTACCTATTGGAGTTTCAAGAGAAAGAGGCTCTTGAGCTACTTTAATAATTTCTCTTAATTTATTGATAGATATACCCATCTCAACTGACAGTTCTTCTTCGGTGGGTTTTCTTGCCAATTCTTGAGCGAGTTTTCTTGTAACTTTTTTAAGTTTATTGATTGTTTCAACCATATGCACAGGGATTCTAATTGTCCTTGCCTGATCGGCAATAGCACGAGTTATGGCTTGTCTAATCCACCAAGTTGCATATGTTGAAAATTTATAACCCCTTTCGTGGTCAAATTTTTCTGCAGCACGAATAAGACCCAAGTTGCCCTCTTGAATAAGGTCTAAAAAGAGCATACCGCGACCTACGTATTTTTTTGCTATGGAAACTACAAGGCGCAAGTTTGCTTGTACCAGTTTTCTTTTTGCAACTACACCGGGAGCACCACCTGCAACAATTTTCCTTGCCAAATCTATTTCTTCATCTGCCGTAAGAAGTTTTATTCTTCCGATTTCTCTTAAATACATTCTAACAGGGTCATCAACGGATATGCCTCTTGGAGGGGTGATATCTCCGTCTTGAGAGTTTTCGTCATCTTCTTTGTCATAGAATCCGCCTGTCAAATTGGCATCAATTGTGCTCACACCATGATTGCTTATAATGTTGCTGATGTTATCCGTTTCAAGTCCTGCAGTATCAAAATAGTTGTCGTCTGCAATCATATCGGTGTTTTTATCAACTACACTTATAACTGAATCATTGGAACTTCTTTTTCTGCTCATTAAGGTGTCTCCATTCTGTTTGCTTCAAATTGTTTGAAAAGTATTTTAAGCTTTTCATCTTCACTCAGGCTTTTATCTTTTATTTTTTGCCTCAGTTCGTGTTTTTTAAGCTTGTTGTCTATGTTGTTAAGCCTTTCAAAAGTTTCATTAACGGCTTGTATATAATTTTCATAGTTGAGATTCTCATATTCTGTTGATGAAAAAATTTCATCTGATAGTTTTTGTTGAATGTCAGTACTGTTGTAAAACTCGCAAAAAAGTTTTTTTGCTAGCTCATCAATATTATTTACTTCGCGAAGTGCGTTGTCAATAGATGTAATAATCTTAAGATTAGCTTCGTTTTTGGGTTTATAGGTGCTTATTGCATGTGAATAAAAGTTTCTTTTCTCGGGTGTGTTTGCAACAAAAGCAAGTTTTATAAGATTGTTTTCCATTAATGTGTATCGCGTGTTCAGGTCTTTTGCTGCGCTGTTTGAAGTTTTTTGTACATTTTGCAATGCATCAAATTCGCCCTGCGGCAGCATGCTTTTCCTTTTGGCTTTTTGCACTTCGTTTTTTAATATTTCTTCGTCAATGTTAATTTTATATGAAGTGTTTCTGATATAATCGGCCAAAATTACAGGATTTTGAATTTCGGATAAAATATCGGCTATTTGTTGTACTATTTCACTTTTTTCTTGAGGGGTTGTGCTGTCTTTTATTTCTTGTAGTGCTTTATCCAGCCTGTAATCAAGAAATAACGGGGCGCTTTGTATGTGCTTTTTGTACTCTTGTGCTCCGAATTCTCTTATAAACTCATCAGGGTCTTTGCCGCCAACTTGAGATACAACGTGGATTTCACAAACTGAGTCACTATTTTCACTGTAGCTTGAGTCATACTGCTTAATGTCGCCAAGACTTGAGAATATGTTTTTAATAACTTCAGCTCCTGCTTTTGTTGCTTTTTGGCCTGCACTATCCGAGTCAAAGGCAAGATATATTTTTCTTGAGGGGCTGTATCTTGCAATGAGTTTTATATGCTGCGGGGTAAGGGCAGTGCCGCAGGAAGCTACGGCATTTTGTACTCCTGCACAGTGAGCGGATATTACATCAAAATACCCCTCCATAATAACAACGGAGTCTTCTTGTTTTATGTAGTCTTTTGCACGATTTAGGCCAAAGAGCACTGAGCTTTTGTTGTATATGGAAGAATCAGGAGAGTTAAGGTATTTTGGATTTTGCCCGTCCATAATCGCGCGTGCGCCAAAAGCTATTGTATTTGAGTTTACATCCATAATGGGGATAATAATTCTGTTTTTAAATCTGTCTAAGAAATCTCCGTTTTTCTCATACAAAAGACCTGCTTTATACATTTCATCGTTTGTATATTTTTTTTCTCTTAAATACTCTTTAAGCTCAAAATTGGAATTTGGTGCAAGTCCTAAGAAAAATTTGCCTATCGCAACTTCTCCGACCCCTCTTTTTTCAAGATATTCAAGAGCGCGCTCATTCTTTAAAAGATTGTTATGATAAAACTTCATAGCTTCATCCATCGCACCGAGAAGTCTTTCTTTTTCTTCTTTGTATTTAGATGAATCTTTAGAAGATTTAGGCAGCTCAATTCCTAAGGCTGCGGCTTGCTCTTCTATCACTTCCTTAAAGTTTTGATTATTTATTTTCATAAGGAAGGCAAGAACATCTCCGCCCTCTCCGCAGCCAAAGCATTTAAAAATCTGGCGCGACGGAGTAACAACAAAAGAAGGTGTCTTTTCGTTGTGAAACGGGCATAAGCCGCTGTAGTTGTGACCTGCTTTTTTTAATACAACATATTTTGAAATCACATCTACAATATCAAGGCTGTTTTTTATTTGTTCTACTGCCTGGCTGTAAGTTATTTCCGACATATTTCCTTATGGGTTACAATGGCGAACTGGTCGCTCATGCCTGCAACATAGTCAATTGCACCTTGTTCACCGTAAAGATTTTTGTAATACTCAAACAATTCTGAAACTATCTTTTTGATTTTGTTTTCTTCCTGCTTTGTTTTATCACTAAAATAAACATTTTTAAACATCCAGCTCCTTAAATTGTTTAAAAAGTTTACACAAAGCTCGGACATTTTTATCTCACTCTGCCCGACACTGTTTAAATAAATGTCTTTAATAACCGTATTTATACGCTCAAATTTTGTGTTGCCAAGATAATTTTGAAACTCTTCAGGGATGTCATTGTATGTAATAACCTCTTCTCTTATGGCATCTTCTATATCGTGGTTTAAATATGCGATTCTGTCTGCTATTTTTACAATTTGCCCCTCAAGGGTAAAGGGTTTTCCAATTCCCGTGTGATTTAAAATCCCGTCAAGAGTTTCTTTTGTAAGGTTTAAGCTTTCTATTACTTCAACCACTCTGACACCGTGAACATTATGTTTAAAACCGTTTTTTGTAGCTTCCATAAGTGCCTCTTCGCCGCTATGGCCAAAAGGCGCATGTCCTAAGTCGTGCCCCAGTGCAATGGCTTCTGTTAAATCTTCATTCAGGTTAAGGGCATTTGCAAGAGTTCTTGAAATTTGCGACACTTCAAGTGTGTGGGTAAGACGTGTTCTTAGGTGGTCATTTTTAGGCGTATAGAACACTTGAGTTTTTCTTTTCAGTCGCCTGAACGCTTTTGAGTTAATAATTCTGTCTTTATCTGTTTGGAATTCCGTCCTAAAAGGGTCGATGTCATTTTCTTCTTTGTTTCTGCCTTTTGAATTGATTGATTTTTGCGCAAAGTCACCAAGGGTCTCTTCCCTTTTATAGAGCAGTTCTTTAATGTTTTTTAAGTCGGTAGTATGATGCATAGTGAAATTTTAACACAAACTTAATATCGTACATATTGAAATTTTATTTTTCTCATTTATACTTGTAGTAAGGTTATGATGTTGGGTCAATTGATGAACGAAAAGAAGTTATCCTGTAAGGTCATCTTTCAGATTGAAGATGAGATTAAAAAATCTCAGGGTGATTTTGAGTCCGTATTTTTGACTCTCAAAGAAGAATTCAACAAGGACGAATTGTCTGAAATTTATTCAAAACTTTTGGGGGAAATTAAGTCCCCTAATTTTTTGCGCTTACTTATAAGAGAAATAGATAAACTTAGACATCCTGACAATCTTAGTGATTTAATAGATTTTATATTGGATTGTGACGCAAAAGACTTTCCCGATTCTGCCGAGTATATAAATCTTAAAGTGCTATGTGTAAAGGCTATTTCAAACTACAAAGACATAAAAGCCGTTACGCCGCTTCTTTATTGTTTAAATAACAAAAACGAAAACTATAAATTCCGCCTTTCAGCAGCTGAAGCGCTGGGTAAAATCGGGGATAAAAATGCGGTTGAATCTTTAATAGATGTAGTGTCTGATGAAAATGAAAAGTCGGTGTACGTTAGAGAATCTGCAGCGCTTGCGCTCGGTATGATAGGGGACGCTCGCGCGCTTGATGCTTTTGTGGGGATTTTAGAGGCTAAAAAGAGTTTTCTTGATAAGTTTACTTTTTTAAAAGAACGAATTATTGAGGCGCTTAATAATATTGATTTTTCGGGCAATAAAAGAGCGATAGCAGTGCTAAAAGAGGCACTGAGTGATGAGTCACCTCAGGTCAGAATTAACGCCATAGAATCATTGATGAACTCATCTGTTGATGAGGCCAGTGATTTGATATGGAAAATGCTCTATGACGAGGATGACGAAGTAAGAAAAAACGCTGTTATTGCTCTATACAATATGGAAGGCAAAGACGTTCTTATAAGAATTATTTCAGATGATACGCTTGATGTTTCCTGCAAAGAAGAAGCGCAAGAAGTCCTGCTTGATGTTCAAGAGGATGAAGATGATGAGTAAAAAAGCCGTTGTTCTATTATCAGGCGGCTTAGACAGTCTGGTAAGCGTTGCCGCTGCGAATGATTTTTGCAAGGTAGAACTTGCACTTACTTTTAACTACTCTCAACTTGCAGCAGATGAAGAAATTCAGGCATCTGCTGAAATTGCAAAATATTACAATATTGAGCATAAAGTTATAAATCTGCCTTTTTTGGCTGATATAACAAACTGTGCACTTAGTGATTCCAATAAAAATTTAGAATTTGATAAATTGGATGAAAACAGTGCAAAGGCAGTCTGGGTGCCAAACAGAAACGGTTTGTTTTTAAATATCGCTGCAAGTTATGCCGATTCTTCGGGTTTTGATTATATAATAATCGGCGCAAATAAAGAAGAAGCGGGAACATTTCCTGATAACTCACAAGAATTTCTAAACCGCGCCGAGGCTGCTTTTGAGTATTCAACTCTAAAAAAACCAAAAATTCTTGCGCCTTTAAAAGAGTTTGAAAAATATGAAATAATAAACCTTGCAATAGAAAAAAACGCCCCGCTTCACTTGTTAAAGAGTTGTTACAATTCAAAAGTATACTCCGGAACTAAACACTGCGGAAAATGCGAGTCCTGCAAGCGTTTGCGCGATGCGATTTTAAAAAGTGTTAACAAAGACTTGATAAATCTCTTTTTTTAAACCAGAATTAAACTGTGGATATGAAGAAGAAATTTATTGATAAAGAAATAAAATACACAGGCAGAGAGCTTTCCCCTCACTGGATTTACAGAAATTTTAATCTGTGCGGCGATGCTATAGTATCTTTTGTTGGTGAAGTTGATGTTAAGCTTGATGAGATGGTGGATATTGAGGATGTTATAAATATTGAACCCATATATTCAAAAAAAATGCTTAATTTTATTATTGAATGTTTTAGCGTTTCTCTATCTGAGATGGTTTGGCGTCAGAGACTTTTTGTTTCAATAATAAAAGAAACTCTTGAAAAACGAGGAATCGTTACTAAAAGATGTGGCGACGATTTGTTTTTTGAAGATAAAAAACTTTCTGTTTCAATAGCAACGGCGTCCATAACATCTTCATTGATTCATACTGCACTAAATATAATAGGTGAAGGGGCTCCCATTGAAGTCTCCTCTCTTAATGATATGGGAATTTACGACATTGATGTTTTTGCAAATGAGATAATGACATCTTTTGTTGACGAGGTAAAAAGTATTGACAATGCAAGATGTAAGGTGAGAGGGGTGATTAAATAATGAGTATGAATTCTCCTGATTACCTTACTTACAAAAAAAGTAAAATTAATCCTCAAATTGAAAAGCAAAAGCGTCTTTCAAGATTGAAGGTTGCACTGTGGATTTTTATCATAACTTTTTCAATTATTTTTGCGGTTGTAGTGCAAGTTGTAAGAAAGTACTCGGCAAGGATAGATATTGAGTATGGCAGAAATGCTGATGTTATTGGCGGAAGTGAGTCTGTTCTTTCCGAAGGTTTTGGTTCGGATGCAAAGAAGTTAATTGATAAGCGTTTAAAACTTATTCAACTTGAAGAAAATGCGCCGAGCGAGGCAAAGATAATTTCTGATGAAAAAGAGAACAATGAAGTAATTGACCTTGAACAGTTTGCTAAAATTAAGGACTCGGGTAATATTGAGGATGATGAGATTAATATAAAAATCGAAAACGCTTCATCTCATAAAACCGCAGAACAAAAACAGCCACAAGATAATAATGTTGCAGTTTATTCAAAAGTGTTAATTGGTAAGTATTCTACTTTTGAAGATGCAAGAGCGGCACAGGATTCGGTGAGAGAATATAACCAAGGCACAACGCCTTTTATAAGAAAAGTCGGTGACATCTATGCTCTTCAAGTCGGTTCTTATCAGGATTTAACAACGGCAAAGCAGATAGCTTCAAAATTCAGAGCTCAGAATTTTGATGTTTGGATTTATCAGCAGTAACTAAAAACTGGCTTAACATTTCTATACTTGATTTTCTGAATTTTTATTTTATCATTAGTGTAAGATAATATCACTTGAAAGGATGTAGAAATGTCAATTGTTTGCGAAATATGCGGAAAAAAATCTATCAAAGCAGCAAAAATTTCTTTCTCTCATAAACAACATGTACACAGACAGCTTCCTAATCTTCATACGGTAAAAGCTGAAGTTAACGGTGTTGTTAAGAGAGTACGCGCTTGCTCATCTTGTATCAGAGCAGGAAAAGTTAAAAAAGCTATATAGGATTTTAAATGTTGCAAAAAGACCTTTCTTTGGAGGGGTCTTTTTGTTTTGGCAATTTTTTTATTAAAAATGTTTTTATTAAGACATAACAAGGAGAGAGTTATGTCTGAAAATGCTATTAATTTCAGTTCACCATATTACGAAAAAGGCTTTTGGTTTGAGCCAAAAAGGATTGAGCCCGAGGATGCTGACATATGGGGCAATAGGGGATTTTTAAAGAAATATTGGGGCGAGGGCAGCTCGTCTTCGATTGATCTGTCGGGAGATTCTCTTTATCGTTTTGATAATTATTATTCGGCTGACTACGGCGGATATGAACAAAAAGCGGCGCAAGACGGATTTAGCTACGATAATGTATTTAACTCCTTTAGGGAAAAAATTGATAAGATAGGCGAGCAAAATTCTTCCTCATCTAGTGCAACGCCTAATTACTACGGGTATTTTGACGCGTATTTTAATTAGAAATTTTATATGAAAAATGCAAAAAGTTACCCATCAAATTTTCGTTCCAGACTTCAATGTCATCAGGAACTCTAAGCACTGACGGGGAAAAATTCCATATATATTTAATATTTGAATCAACAAGAAAATCAACGGTTGACTGAGCTACGGTTCTGGGTACTGTTAAAAGTACCATTTGAACGCCCATTTTTTTGGCTAACTCAGGGAGTTTTGAGATATGAAAAACTTCTTTTTTGTTAATGGTAACACCTACTTTTAGAGGGTCGTTATCAAACAGCGCAAGGACATTTAATCCGTAGTTTAGGAAATTATCATATTTTGCAAGTGCAAGCCCTAGGTTACCTGCGCCCACTATAAAGGCGTTTTTTGGGTGTGCAAAACCAAGTGTCTTTTCGATTGATTTTTTTAAGTCACTAACAATATAGCCGACACGAGATTTGCCGCTGTTTTCCAAAAGCGAGATGTCTTTTCTTACCTGAGAGTCATCAATTTTTAGCAAGTTAGCGATTTGAACAGAGGTGATTGTTTCAATTCCCGAAGTTATAAAATCGCTTAAAATGCAGTGATACAGTGTAAGACGATTTATTGTTTTGTCTGAAATTTTTTCTTTCATTGTCTTAAAAAATGCCGGATAGTAAGAAACTATCCGGCATGGGTTGTTTATCTAAACTTCACCGTTGTAGGCTTTGATGTACATTTCTCTAATTTCTTTCATTAGAGGATATGCAGGGTTTGCGCCTGTGCATTGGTCGTCAAATGCAAGTTCTACAAGGTTGTCTAATTTGGCGTAGAATTCTTCTTCGCTAACACCCATATCTCTTATAGAAAGCGGTATTTCAAGCTCTTTCTTAAGATTTGTGATAGCGCTTATTAACAATTCTACTTTTTCGTCATCAGAGTTTCCACCCAATCCTAAGTTGTCAGCAACTTGAGCATATTTTGCTTTTGCGTTAGGGAACTTGTATTGAGGGAATGCTGCTTGTTTTCTTGGGCAATCGTTTGAGTTGAAACGAATTACTTGGTTTAAAAGCATAGCGTTTGCAATACCATGAGGAATGTTGAACGCTGCACCAAGTTTGTGAGCCATTGAGTGGCAAACACCCAAGAATGCGTTAGCAAAAGCCATGCCTGCAAGAGCTGAAGCGTAGTGGATTTTTTCTCTTGCAATCGGGTCGTCTTTGCCGAATTTGTAAGAACGCGGTAAGTATCTGAAGATTAACTTAGCAGCTTCAAGAGCAGGTGAGTTAGTAAAGTTAGTTGCCATTGAGCTTGCGTAAGCTTCAAGTGCGTGGCTTAGTGCGTCAATACCTGATGCTGCACAAAGTCCTTTAGGCATAGAATCAACGAAGTTAGGGTCGATAATTGCCATTTCGGGAGTTAGGGCGTAGTCAGCAAGAGGATATTTGATGTGAGTTTTATCATCAGTAATAACCGCAAACGGTGTTACTTCTGAACCTGTACCTGATGTTGTAGGAATAGCAACCATTGTAGCTTTTTTACCAAGAGCAGGAAGGTCACAGATTCTCTTTCTGATGTCCATAAATCTCATAGCAACATCTTCAAATACTGTTTCAGGTTGTTCATACATTAACCAGATAACTTTAGCGGCATCGATAGGTGAACCGCCGCCAAGAGCGATGATTACGTCGGGTTTGTATACGTTAACCATCTGCATTGCTTCATTAATTGTAGATAGTGTCGGGTCAGGTTTAACGTCAAAGAATATTTGGAAATCAACGCCGATTTCTTCTAACACTTTTGTTACATTATAAACAGTACCTGAATCGAATAAGTATCTGTCTGTTACGATGAATGCTCTTTGTCTGCCTTTTAATTCACGAAGCGCTAAATCTGTTGCACCGCGTTTAAAGTATACTTTCGGCGGAACTTTGAACCACAACATGTTTTCTCTCCTTTCGGCTACTGTTTTGTAGTTTAATAAGTGTTTGATACCGACGTTTTCGCTGACTGCGTTGCCGCCCCAAGAACCGCAACCGATTGTTAATGTCGGGTCTAATTTGAAGTTGTAAATATCGCCGATAGCACCTTGAGATGCAGGTGAGTTGATTAAGATTCTACCTGTATGTAGTGTTTTTGCGAATTTTTCAATTCTTTCTCTTTTTCTTTCATCTGTATAAAGTACTGATGTGTGACCTGCGCCGCCTGCATCAACAAGAGTAAATGCAATATTTACGGCATCATCAAAATCACATGCTCTGTACATAGCAAGTACGGGAGAAAGTTTTTCGTGTGCGAATGGTTCATCCATTGAGTAGTCGCTAACTTCGCCGATAAGAACTTTAGCATCTTCAGGTACTTCAAAACCTGCCATTTGAGCAATTTTGTATGCGGGTTGACCAACGATAGCCGCATTTAATCTGCCTTCAGGGAACATAGTGTTTCTTAGGGCCTGTTTTTGTTCTTCGTTACAGAAGTAAGCGCCTCTGTATAAAAGTTCGTTTTTAATTTCTTCGTATACACTGTCAACAGCAATGATAGCTTGTTCTGAAGCGCAAACTACACCGTTGTCGAATGTTTTTGATAAAAGAATTGAAGATACGGCCATTTTGATATTTGCTGTTTCATCAATAATTGCAGGAGTGTTGCCGGGGCCAACGCCAAGAGCGGGTTTGCCTGATGAGTAAGCAGCTTTAACCATGCCGGGACCGCCTGTAGCTAAAATCATATCGATTTTGGGGTGGTGCATAAGTTGGTTAGAAAGTTCAACCGTAGGTTCATCAACCCAGCCGATAATGTCTCTTGGAGCGCCTGCTGCAACTGCTGCATCAAGAACGATTTGGGCAGCTTTGATTGTTGCTTTTTTAGCTCTCGGGTGTGGTGAAAATACTATGGCGTTTCTTGTTTTCAGAGCTATTAATGATTTAAAAATTGCTGTAGCAGTCGGGTTTGTTGTAGGTACGATACCTGCTAAAACACCTATCGGTTCAGCAACTTTTTTAATACCGTTAACTTTGTCTTCTTCAATAATTCCGCAAGTTTTGCAGTTTTTGTATTTGTTGTAAATGTATTCTGAAGCAAAGTGGTTTTTAATAACTTTATCTTCAACAATACCCATGCCTGACTCTTCGTGAGCCATTTTTGCAAGAGGAATTCTTGCTTTGTTTGCAGCTAGCGCTGCTGCTCTAAAGATTTTGTCCACTTGTTCTTGGGTGTATGTTGCATAAACTCTTTGTGCAGCTTTTGCTCTCTCAATTACTTGGTCTAAATCTTCAGCGCTTGTAACCAATTGTCTGGGTTCTTCGTTTTGAACCTTTTCAATTTCCATGTTTTCTTGTGTCATGTTGTTCTCCTTATTACATAGCTCTTTTTGAGATTGTTCCTTTTTAAATTTGAAAAACATTTTGCTCTCCACTCTTTTGAACTTTACTTCCGGTAAAATCCATATTCGTGATTTATTTCACAATAGGATTTTAAAACAAAAAAATGTAAATTGCAAGTGTAATTTCTACACATTAAAAAAATTTTATATAAACTTAATATGAAGTTAACAACTCTTTACTTTGATATTTTAAGTTTTCTGATAAAATAGCTTTGGTGAAGTATGATGAATGCAATCACATTAAATGAAATATATATGATACTGGGCTTTTCGCTCTCGCTGTATTCTTGCGTTTCAAATGACGTTATACAGACTTTAGGTACATTTCTGAGTACAACGAGAGAAAAACCGGCATGGCTTATTTGGCTTTTTGCAAGTTTAGTTTTGGTCATAACTTTTATTTGGGGCTGGCATGTAAACGACGGAGATATGGCTTTTGGCAGGTTGGATAGAATTCCTTTTGCAAATCAGTTCTACTGGTGGCATATTCTGCCTCCGATTATATTAATATTTTTAACAAAAAAGGGCATCCCTGTTGCAACTGCGTTTTTGATTTTAAGCATTTTTTCATCCGGCACAGTAATAAGTCTTATGCTTGCAAAGTCTTTCTTAGGCTATGTAATGGCATTTACAATTTCGATAATTTTATACTTTATAATCTCAAGACCTCTTGAGAAAAAATTCTTGTACACCAAGGGCAAAAAAATCTCTAAATGGTGGTATGTTACAAAGTGGAGCGCAACTGCTTACCTTTGGTCTATGTGGCTTATGCAGGATGCGGCAAATCTTTATGTTTATCTGCCAAGAAAACTTGATTTTGCGCAGATGATAGTTACTCTTGGAATTTTTGCCACTTTCCTTGGCTGGATAGTTTACAAGCGCGGCGGGGAAATTCAAAATATCGTGAAATTAAAAACGAATACTCAAGACATCCGCTCTGCAACGATAATTGATGTTACTTATGCTTCAATTCTTCTGTATTTTCAATATGTAAATAATGTTCCAATGTCTACTACATGGGTATTTTTAGGACTACTTGCAGGCAGAGAAATTGCAATGTATAACAGGTTGAGATTTGAAACTCAGAAAAAAGTCTACAAACACGTAGTAAAAGACTTTACAAAAGCGCTGGTTGGTCTTGTTGTTTCTATGGTGGTTGTGTGTTTAATTAATCACTTTGATAAAATAATAAAAGTTATACACACATACCTACATCTTGATTAGTTCTTTTTCTTTCTTTTTGCGCGGTTTTATTTTCTATGTAGCAGTATTTATTTAAAAACTCTGCCATATCCATGGCTTTTATTTTGTTTTTATTTTTATATATATATTTACTTATAAATATTGAAAACTTTAAGCTCCAAAGGCAAGTAGGGCAAGATGTCATGACAATATCCGAGTTTGTTTCAATTATGCCTTTTATTTTTTTGATTGCAATATTAAACGCAAGTTTTGGATGTCTGATAAAGAAATCTCCCCCAAAACCGCAGCAGTCCTGAGCGTTTTTTGCCCTTGTGTAAGTTATATTTTTGATAGATTTTAAAATATCTTCGATTTCTTTTATGTCTTTACCTGAAGATTGCATATGGCAAGGCATATGATATGTAACTTTTAGAGGTTTTTTTGAACTCAAGGGAAGGGTTTTATAAATATCTGTGTAAAATATCAGCTTGTCTTTGTTTTTTGGATTTTTAAACGGATAGTTTTTAACCGTATCAAAACAAGTTGCGCAGTCAAAAACGACAAGTTTGGCGTTTTCTATAATGTTTTCATTGAATTCGACCATATTGCTGTATATATCTTCCCTGCCTTTAGTCAGATGAGGAAGCCCGCAACACTTGAAGTTTCCGTTTTTTAGTTTAAGCGCGGGGATTTTTAGCTCTTGTTTTAGCTCTTTTGAAATACAACCTTCAAAGTATAATATATCTGAATTTTTATCGTATTTAGGAGTGGTTTTAAAAAGTGAAAAGGCCCTAAGGGCTGATATTTTAAGCTTAAATACAAAATTTGATGTTAGGATTTTTCCAATAAAAGATAATTTTCTTTCTTTAAAAAATACGCCTGTTGTGTTAACGCCTGAGGGGCAGTTTAGTTTGCATTTTTCGCAGTTTAAACATAAATCAAGACTCTGAAGAATTTTTTTGTTTAACTTTAGCTCTCCTTTTTTTAAGCCTAATATCTGCATAAGTTTGCCGCGCGCCGTTGAGTTTTCGCTTTTTATTTCTTCATAAATGGGGCATACCCCCTGACAAAGCCCGCAGCGAGAGCATTTTAAAATATTTTGTTTTACTTCTTCATCTCTCATAGTTGTAGTATAATTCAATTATGAAACAAGCTCAATCTGTTCTTGAATTTACTTTAATTGTTGCGTTTGTACTGATTTTTATAAGTATATTTCTCAACAGTTTTAAATTAAAGGGGATAGAACAACAGGCGACTTTCGGCGTTAAAGATTCGGGCACAAATACTGTTGTTGTGCCGCCTATGACGCCATAAGGGGGATGAATGAAAAGCGCGGTTTTAAAAGATTTAAAAGTTAGTATAGTTGAAACAAAAAAGCCTTCTCTTGATTCAAAAGGTGCGATTATAAAGGTATTAGGCTGCGGCTTGTGCGGTTCTGATATAGTAAAAATTAAACACGCTACAAAAGAAAACGAGTCAAATATTAAACTCGGGCATGAGGTAGTAGGTGAGATTGTTGAAGTAGATACAAATACCTCATATAAAAAAGGTGATATTGTTGCTCTGGGGCATCATTACCCTTGTTTTAATTGCGATTACTGTAGAATTGGCGCGTATTCAATGTGTCAGACATTTAAAAATTCAAATATCTCCCCTTGCGGATTTTCTGAGTACATTAAAGTGGATGAAAATCACCTTAAATATACTGTTTATGGCGTTCCTGATAATTTAGAATACGAGGAAGCAGCTTTTCTTGAGCCTTTAGCTTGTGTGGTTAGGGCAATAAGAAGAGCAGGATATGAGCTAAATTCCGACAATACAAAATCAAACGCTCTTGTCTTGGGGCTTGGCTCTATTGGCTTTATAACTGTCCAAGCTCTTAAAGCTTTTGGAGTGAATGCTTACGGTTTTGATATAAATAAAGAGCGCAGTGACTTTGCCCTAAAGTATGGTATTGAGTATAAAAAAGACACATATGACACGATTTTTATGACTTCAGGCTCATCAAAAGCTATACCGACAGCGCTTGAGCATGTTAGAAACGGCGGGAAAATTATAGTATTTTCATCGATTGAAAATGAAGAAGGTTATAAAAATAACGATATTTACTATAGAGAATTAAGTATAATTGCAAGCTATTCGCCCTCTCCAAAAGATTATGAAATCTCATATAAACTGCTTTGCGACAAAAAGGTAAAGGTTAATGGCGTGAGCACTATTTACACTCTTGACAATTTAGCGTCGGCGGTTGAAGATATTATTTGCGGAAAGATTTTTAAGGCGTATATAAAAATATGAAAATGAAAGCTGTCAGATACTATGCCCCTAAAGACATTCGCTATGAAGAAGTGAATGTTAAAATGCCTGAGGAGGGTGAAGTCCTCGTTAAGGTTGAGGCAGCTCTTACTTGCGGAACGGATGTAAAGACATATCGAAGAGGACATCCTGTTTTGATAAAAAAAACGCCCTCGGGTTTCGGGCATGAATTTGCCGGAACAATTGTAAAATTAGGCGAGGGTGTAGAAAATTTTAAAATAGGTGATAGGGTAGTGGGCGCAAATTCTGCACCTTGCGGCGAGTGCTTTTTTTGCAGGCGCGGGGAAGAGAATTTGTGTGAAAATCTTGACTTGTTAAACGGTGCTTATGCTCAATACATCACTATTCCAAAAAGAATTGTAGAAAAAAATCTTTTAATAATACCTGATGATGTGTCGTTTAGGCGTGCGGTTTTTTGTGAACCCTTGGCAAACGTGGTGCATGGGATAGAAAGAACCCCTATAAGAAAAGGTGATACTGTTGGTATCGTCGGCATTGGCCCGATAGGGTTAATGTTTGCAAGACTTGCAAAATTAAAAGGCGCAAAAGTTATCGCTATGGGCAGAAACCCGCTAAAGCTCAAAATGGCGCATGAATTTGCTCAGGCAGATGAGGTTATTGACCTTAAAAAATACCCTGACCCAAAAGATTTAATATTGACCATGACAGAAGAGGGTAGGGGTTTAGATGTTGCAATAGAGTGTGTCGGTTTGCCTGAAATCTGGGAGAGTATGTTCTCTTTGGTAAGAAGAGGCGGTTGTGTGCATCTTTTTGGTGGGTGTTCGTCGGGAACAAGTGTGAATATAGACACACGACGTCTGCATTATGATGAAGTAAATATTATAAGCGTATTTCACCATACACCAAAGTACTTCAGGCGTGCGCTTGAGCTTATTTCAAGCGGGGAAGTGGATGTTGAGAAACTAATAACTAAAACCATGCAGATGAAGTACGCAAAGCGAGCACTTGAAATGCACCAAAACGGCGAAGCCATAAAGGTTTTGTTGGAGAATTGATTTAATCTTGACTTGTAATCTTGAATTGGTATCATAGGTATATCGGCTTGATAAAGTCGGGTTGAAAACTTAATAAGTTTGCCGCGTTAGCCTTTGTTGAGTGAAACGAAACAAAGAAGATAAGAAAATTTCACCAACTGAGCTAACATGGGAAGTTGAAAGTTTAATAAGTTTGCCGCGTTAGCCTTTGTTGAGTGAAACGAAACAAAGAAGATAAGAAAATTTCACCAACTGAGCTAACATGGGAAGTTGAAAGTTTAATAAGTTTGCCGCGTTAGCTCAGTTGGTAGAGCAAGGGACTGAAAATCCCTGTGTCCTTGGTTCGATTCCGAGACGCGGCAAATTTTTTGTTTAAAATGAAGGACAATTTTGTCCACAAGGGACTTGCACAGTCCTTGCGTCCTGTGCAGTCGATGCCATTGAACAGACATTGTCGGAATTTGATTTTTTTGAACCAATAGGGCTGTGTTTCAAATATATCTTGATTTTTTTAGTCGGAATTTGCTAAAAATAAGATTCCTGAACTGTCAAAAAAGTCCGATTACTGTCCGTCAATGTCTAAAACAGGACAGTGTCTCAAAACCTTAAATGGCGGGAATTTAGGCACAGTTCAGGAATTTTGGGACAGTTCAGGATTTTTGGGACAGGACAGTGTTGAAAATTTGTTGAAATTTAAGAGGAACTTTTTAAATAAAAATTAAACAAAGTTTAATAAAATTTAAATTATATAAGTTGGAAGTTTTATCAAATAAAGTCGGAATCCTATAAAATTTTTAAATAAATCATAAAAAACATATTGACATTAGTTAGACATCTAACTACAATATTATTATGTACAAAGCTCTTTCATTAACATCAAAAATTTCAGAAGCAGGAAATGCATTCATAATATCCAAATTAAAAGAATACAACTATGGGAATTTAGCACCTTCGCATGGTGATATTCTCGTTGTCCTGTATAAGTATAAAAAAATAACAATGAAAAATATAGCTGAAAAAATAGGTAGAACAAAAGCTACAGTTACGGTGTTAATAGACAAACTTGAAAAAAATGGGCTTGTAAAAAGAGAAAAAACTTCAGATGATAATAGAATCACTTATATTAGTCTATCCGAAAAAGGGCTTGAATTTAAACCGATATTTGAAATTATCTCAAATGACTTAAATACAATGCTGTATAAAAATTTTACTGAAGATGAAGCAAAACAATTAGATTATTTGTTAGAAAAAATGTTAAAAAACCTATAAAAATTTTTATAGTAATAGTTAGACATCAAACAAAAAAAAGGAGGACTTATGACAAATTACACAAAATCAGAACTTGGAAAACTGGAAAACCTAGAAACCAGCTATCAAAATGGAAAAGCATTTTTGCATGATGCATTAAATTTAACTTCATGTGAAATTTCGCTAAACACAATGAAGAAAAATGCAAAATTGCCGTTCAGCCATAAACACAAACAAAATGAAGAAATCTATATTTTTGTAAAAGGCGAAGGAAGAATGCTTCTTGATGACACAACCATAAACTTTAAAGAAGGCAGTTGCATTAAAGTTTTACCGCAAGTTAAAAGAACAATGGAAACAGATACAGATACTATATATATCTGTATTCAAGCAAAAACAGGCTCGTTAGAGCAATTTGCAATGGATGATGCTGAACTTTGTTAATTACTTCTAAATAAAACTATTTAATAGAATATTTTTATTATAAAAAAATAGAATATACTCGGAAGATTTATTGTATTCTAAACTTCCGAGTTATTTTTATAGAAAGTTTAAATATTATTTTATATCTATTCTCATTTATTAATTTTCCCTATTTTCTGGTGTATGAAAATATAAAAACTGTAAAAAAATTTTGTTATTTTGTTAATTTAAAAACTTATAACATTAATTTAACTTTTTAAATTTACCCATCCCAAAATTCCCGAACTGGTTGTCAAATATTCCTGAACTGGTTGTTCTTGTACAGTCGATTCCTAAGGTGCGGCAAATTTATTTCCACGCTTTAATGTGTGCTCCTGCAAAAGCACCATTCGTTTTATCTAATTCATCTTCTGTTATTAAATTCTTATCAAAAGATAACCCGTCAATAATTTCTTTTGTGTAAATATGCACAGGCTCAATTGAAATATTCCTAAACCCTGCAAGTTCTAAAATCTTTTTGTATTCAGGTATTGGCATAGCTCCTGAAATGCATCCTGTCCATAGCTGAGCTTGTTTTTTTATGTGTTCTGAAACAGGTTTTAGTGACACAACATCTGCTATTGCGACCCTACCACCTTGTTTTAATATTCTATAAGCCTCTTTGTAAACTTTTTGCTTATTGTCTGATAAGTTGATAACACAATTTGAAATTATAGCGTCCAGAGTCTCATCTTCAAGCGGAATCTCTTCAATGTATCCTTTTATGAATTCTACATTTTTAACGCCCATTTTTTCTTTGTTTTTATTTGCAAGTTCAAGCATTTCATCTGTCATATCAAGTCCATAAATTTTTCCAGACTCACCTACATATTTAGACGCCATTAAAACGTCAATTCCACCACCTGAACCTAAATCAAGAATAGTTTCACCTTCTTTAATTTGAGCAAAAACTAGAGGGTTGGCACATCCTAAAGACGCTTCAATTGCTTCTTTTGGAATATCATCAAGGTTTTGTCCAGCATAATTTCTTTGCGCTCGTGAAATCTCTTGACAGCAAGAACAATTATTGTGCTTATTTTTTTGGATTTTTTGAGCAATATTACCGTAAAAATCCTTAACTTCTTTTTTTATGTCAAAATCCATATTTTAGTCTCCTTAAAAAATTGACAAATAATATTATATATGCCATAGTTGGAATATATAATATTATAATATTCCATTTTTGGAATATTGTCAATCTCAACTTGGTGAATTTTTATGAAAACTAATTTATATGAAAAAAAAGCTCAAATATTCAAGGCGTTATCTAACCCTGTAAGGCTTGAGATTATAGACTTTTTAGCAGATGGCGAGAAGTGTGTCTGTGAAATAGTTGAAAATTTAAACTATGAACAACCGCACATATCTAAAAGTCTGATTAAGTTGAAAGAAGCAGGGCTGATAAAAGACAGAAAAGAAGGTTTAAATGTATATTATTCTCTTAAGATTTGTTGTATGGGAGAATTTTTTAATTGTTTAAATAAGATTTTTAAACAAGAGAATAATTAGGCAATTTATAAAATGCCAAAGTCGTCGTATGATACAAATGTGGCGGATTTAGAGTGTTAGAACTTCGCTATCTTCGGGTATTAAAAAGTTTTGTATAGATTCTTTTTCTTTAAATTCTTTTAAATCTTTTCTTGTTATTGTTAAGTGACTCACTGTGTCCATATGGCTTGCAATTATTGTGGATTTTGGCGAGTTTTTTATAACTTGTTTTATATCATCAATATTCATAATTAATCTTTCACCGTTTAGAACTGTTGCAGCGCAAGCATTTACAATTATTATTTCCGGCTTATGTTCTCTGATTGCTTCGTCAACTTCATTGCACCAGATGGTGTCTCCTGCTATATACAGAGTTTTTTCGTTTTTAGATTTAAAAACGACACCCATAGCGTCATAAGGCATACCGATTGATTCACATAAAGGCTTCAAGATTTCTCTTTTGCCGTGTTGTGTTGAAGTTTTATATAATGAAACTTTTTCATAGGTAGTTCCGTTTGTTGATAAAATTTCGACATTTTTAAAGCCTTCTTTTAACATATAGTTTTTGTCAAATTCGGATTGCACAAATATTTTTATGTCTTTTTTGAGAGCATTTTTTGCATAATCATCCCAATGGTCAGGGTGAATATGTGTAATAATAACCGCGTCAACATCTGTAATTTTTTCTATCTCAAGGGGCAGTTCAACTCTTGGCTGACGGATGTGCGAATTAACTGCGCTTTCAAAACCTTCCATACAATCTTTTGGCATAAGCCAAGGGTCAATTAAAAACTTTGTTTTGTTGTATTCTACTAAAACGGTTGCATTTCTTATTTGTGTAATTTTCATATTTTACCCCCCATGCCTACATTTTATTATTTATTTTCTTTTTGACAAGTATGAACTATTTAGTACAATACTTACTAAAAAGTAAATTAGAGGTTTTATGTCAAAAAGAAAAAAAGATGCATATCAGTGTCCTCTTGAAGTAACTATGGAGATTATCGGAGGAAAATACAAAGGGGTCATAATCGGTCATTTAATGGGAAAAACGCTTAGGTATAGCGAATTGCAAAGATTAATTCCTCATTCTACTCCAAAAATGCTTATTCAGCAGCTAAAGGAGTTAGAGTCTGATGGCATAATAAAAAGAAAACTTTATCCTGTTGTTCCGCCAAAAACAGAGTATTCTCTTACAAAGAGGGGCGAGCTTTTAATTCCTGCGATTATAGAATTAAATAAATGGGGAATGAATTATCTGAAAGAAGAAGGCATCCCCTGTGCATATAAAGGTGATATTGAGTCAGATAGCGTTTAGATGTATTTTATTATTTTGGCGGGATTTCCTGCAACAATTGCATTATCCGGCACATCTTTTGTTACAACAGAGCCTGCTCCGACTACCGAATTTTCACCTATTGTTACCCCGCGTAAAATTGTTGCTCCTGCGCCTATCCAGCAGTTTTTCTTAATGTGAATGGGTTTACAGGTAATTATTGCTCTTTTGTCTAAGTCATGGTTATTTGATATAAGCTGGACATTTGCTGCAAGCATAGTGTTATCTTCAATGGTTATTGTCCCTGATGCCATCATAAGAGAGCCATTCATAATAACTACATTGTTGCCTATTTTTACCTTGTCTAAATGAACTCCGCAAAGAGGTGTCCTGATATCGGTATTTACACCCCTGTTTGGCATAAGCTTATCTAAAATTTCCGTATATTCCTTTGTGTAGGGCATTGTATGATTTAAACGAAAGACATCTTGGACTTCCTGCTTTAATTTGTCGGCATCTTCTTTGCTCAATTTACTCATATCAATTCTAAGTTCTTCCATTTCTCCTCCACATTGCTTTGCTAATTAAAATAACAGTAATTAACTTTGTGTGCAAGTTGATTTTTAACACCCTCTTGTTTCTATTGACAAGAACAAAAATTTTGTTTATAATGTTTCTATCAATAAGAACAAGGGATAAAAATGCAAAGTATAGAAGAACTTTCAGTATTGCTCAGCAAAATGACACAGAAAGATATAAATATTTTCTTGCATGAAATTTTGACCGACAGTGAAATTTCTGACTTGTCAAAGCGATGGCGTATTTTGAAGTTGTTAGATAGGAATTTTACCCAAAGGGATGTTGCAAAAGAGCTTGGCGTAAGTCTTTGCAAGGTTACAAGAGGGGCAAAAATTCTAAAAAACTCAAATGCGATTACAAAAAAAATGATAAAGGAAATAAAAGATGAATACTAAATTGAAAATAAATGTTTTACCTGATAAAGAAGGATTTTTTGGCAGCTACGGCGGTCAGTTTTTAGATGAAGATTTAAAAAAAGAATTTCAAAAAATTGCTGATGAATTTTTAAAAATTAAAGATGACAAGGAATTTAATGACGAGCTGAATTATCTTTTAAAACACTATGTAGGTCGTCCGAGCCCTGTTTATTATGCAAAAAATTTATCGGAAAAATACGGTGCGGATATCTACCTTAAAAGAGAAGACTTAAACCATACGGGCGCTCACAAGATTAACCACTCTTTAGGTGAAGCACTGCTTGCAAAAAAAATGGGCAAAGAAAAAATAATAGCTGAAACAGGTGCCGGTCAGCACGGCGTTGCAACGGCAACTGCTGCTGCTCTAATGGGCCTAAAGTGCGATATTTATATGGGCGAAGTCGATATTGAAAAAGAAAAGCCCAATGTTGATAAAATGAAAATTTTAGGTGCTAATGTTGTTTGTGTAAAAAGCGGAAATCGCACCCTAAAAGAGGCGGTTGATGAAGCGTTTTGCGCTTATTTAAAAGAGTACAAAACTGCAATTTATGCTATAGGTTCAGTCGTTGGCCCGCATCCTTTTCCCATGATAGTTGAGCATTTTCAATCAGTTATAGGAAGAGAAGCAAGGGAGCAGTTTTTAGACTTAACAGGTGTTCTGCCCGATTGCGTTATGGCATGTGTTGGCGGCGGGTCAAATGCTATCGGTATATTTAGAGGCTTTTTGGATGATGGCAGTGTTTCGCTCTTTGGTGTTGAGCCTCTGGGCAAAGGTGAAAAAATAGGTCAAAACGCTGCAAGCATGACATATGGCAAAGACGGCTTAATCCACGGGTTTAAATGCAAACTTTTGCAAGATGAAAACGGAAATGTCGCAGACGCTTATTCGATAGCAAGCGGTCTTGATTACCCGGGCGTTGGTCCAAAACACTGCTACTTAAATCAAATAGGCAGAGCAAAATACGTTACTGTTAACGATGAAGAGGCTCTAAGTGCGTTTTTTGAACTCTCAAGAGTTGAGGGTATTATCCCCGCATTAGAAAGCTCTCATGCCGTTGCTTATGCAATTAAGTATGCTAAAGAAAACAAGGGTAAAAAAATTCTTGTAAACCTCTCGGGCAGAGGTGATAAGGATGTTGAATTTGTATTAAATAAAACCCGTTCATAAAAAATTTTCGCGCCCCGCTATCGGGGCGCTTTTTAATCTTTACAATTTGATATATATGTAAAAAAATATCCGCTCTTGTGTTATTATAGTTAAGATTGAATTATCTTGCTTTTTTAAAGCAGCTACTATGGACTTAAATACTTTTTGAAAAGGTAAAATTCAAGAATGATTCTTGCACACAGGGGTTATTGGAAAAAAGAAGAAGAGAAAAACACAAAAGAGGCGTTTAAAAGAGCCTTTGACTGCGGTTTTGGTATTGAGACAGATTTGCGCGACATTAAGGGAGAAATTGTAATCTCTCATGACATGCCAAAAGGTAATGAAATGACCTTTGAAGAGGTTCTTGTGCTTTTAGATGGCAGAAATCTTCCTCTTGCACTCAATATAAAGGCTGACGGTATGGCCTTTAAAATAAAAAAACTTCTTGAAAAATATAATCATACCAGCTATTTTACTTTTGATATGAGCATTCCTGAAATGGTAGTTCAGCACAAAATGGGCTTAAATGTTTTCACGGGAATAAGCGATATTGTCCCTAATCCTATTATGTACAAAGAAGCCCAAGGAGTTTGGCTGGATTGTTTTTATTCTGATTGGTTTTCAAAAAAAGAGATAAAAGAGATTTTAGATGCGGACAAAAAGGTTTGTATAGTTTCACCTGATTTGCACAAAAGGGAATACAAGAGTGTGTGGGCAAAGTACAAAGATGTTAAAGACATAATGCTTTGCACGGATTTTCCCGATGAGGCCAAGGAGTATTTTAATGACTAAAATAAAAGCGGTTATCTTTGATATGGACGGTGTTTTAATTGACGCCAAAGACTGGCACTATGAAGCACTCAATCAGGCTCTTGAATTATTCGGATACAAAATCTCGCGCTATGACCACCTTGTAACTTTTGACGGTCTGCCGACAAAGAAAAAACTTGAAATGCTCTCTATGGAAAAAGGCTTGCCCAAGGGTCTGCATAAATTCATAAATCATATGAAACAAATTTACACTATGGAATATGTCTATATGAAGTGTAAGCCTATGTTTTGTCACCAATACGCCTTGTCAAGACTAAAAGCGGAAGGGTATTCTCTGGCTCTTGCCTCAAATTCGGTAAGAATTACAATTGATATGATGATGGAAAAAGCCGACTTGCAAAAATATCTTGATTTTACTCTGTCTAATCAGGATGTTACAAAGTCAAAGCCTGACCCTGAAATTTATCAAACTGCAATTAAAAGGCTCGGGCTCACTCCTCAAGAGTGCTTGATTGTTGAAGATAATCCAAACGGAGTTAAGGCGGCTCTAGCAAGCGGAGCGAATCTTCTAAAGGTTGAAACAGTTCATGATGTAACTTATCAAAATATCAAAAACAGAATTAAAGAAATAGAAAGTACAGAAGCAAAAGTCAGCATGGGAGGTGACCTGTAAGTGAATATTTTAATTTTAATGGCGGGTTCTGACAGCGATTTTTGCGAAAAAGGTTATCCTAAATATCTTCTTGAAATTCAAAACAAGCCCATGATTCAAAGAACAATAGAACTTCTTGAGCACGTTGGTGACAATATAACCTGCATTATAAGAAAAGAAGATCAGGACAGATATTTTTTAGGCGATACTTTAAAAATACTTTGTCCGAAAAGTAAAATTATAGAAGTAGCAGGCGATACAAGAGGCGCTGTTTGCAGTGCGCTTTTTGCAATAGATGAAATCAATAATGACTCTGAGCTGCTTATTTTAAACGGCAGCCAGCTTATAAAAACAGATATTGCTCCTGCAATAAAAGATTTTAGAGACAGAAACTTGGATGGCGGTATTGTTGCAATAAATGCGGTGCACCCTAAATACAGTTCAATTCTGCTTGATGAGGACGGATATGTTGTTCAAACAAGCGAGAAACGTCCCATTTCAAATCTTGCTTCAACGGGCTGCTGCTATTACAAAAAAGGCTCTGACTTTGTTGAGGCAGCTTTTAGTGTTATTGAAAAAGATGTAAACACTCAAGGTAAGTACTATATAAGCTCAACTTTTAATGAAATGATACTTAATCAAAAGAAAATAAGTACATATGAAATTCCAAAGAAAGACTACTTAACTTTTGCAAGCTATCAAATGTATGAAAATTACCTAACAAACAGGAGGGGCAATGATTAATATTGTTATACCAATGGCAGGTGCAGGCTCAAGGTTTGCAAGAGCAGGTTATCTAAAACCAAAACCTTTTATAGATGTCCTTGGAAAGCCTATGATTTGCCATGTCCTCGACAATTTAAACATTAATAATGCTAAATTTATCCTTCTTGCTCGTGCTGAGCACTACAAAAACGAACAGGAAACTGTTAATTGGATTAGAAAGAACTACAATGTCGAGTTTGTTCTGATTGATAAATTAACCGAAGGTGCGGCTTGCACGGTACTTCATGCGCACAGATTGATAAACAATGACACCCCTCTTTTAATTGCAAATTCTGATCAGATTGTAGATATGGACATAAAAGACTATATAAATGATTCAGACAAAAGAAATCTTGACGGCTCAGTACTTTGTTTTGAAGATAACGACCCTAAGTGGTCTTATGCTAAGCTTGATGAAAATAATTTCATTATCATGATTAGAGAAAAGGAAGTAATATCAGAGCATGCAACTGTTGGAATATACTATTTCAGACGCGGTCGTGATTTTGTAGAAAATGCTATTGATATGTTTGTCAGAAACGAACGCGTGAATAATGAGTTTTACGTTGCACCTGTTTATAATTATTCAATTGAAAAAGGTGGAAGATACGGTATTTATTCAATTGATAAAGCTCAAATGCATGGCACGGGAACTCCTGAAGATTTAGACAAATACATTGATTTAAGGCAAGGAGCTCTGGCGTAGATGAAAACAGCAAAACTTGAGGATATGATAAAAGGCTGGTTTGTAGGGAATTTTGACCCTACGTTGCTTAGAACAAATGATGTTGAGGTTGCCGTTAAAGAGTATAAAAAGGGTGATTATGAAGAAAAACACTACCACAAAATCGCAACCGAAATAACGGTAATAACTCAAGGCAGAGTTAAGATGAACGGCATCGAGTACAAAAAAGGCGATATTATTGTAATGGAGCCAAACGAGGCCACGGATTTTGAGTGTCTTGAAGATGATACTCAAAATGTTGTTGTTAAATACCCCGGAGTGAATAACGATAAATATCTTGGTGAAGTTGTAAAATAGGGCGGCATTGCAGAGGAATTTATGAACTACGCTGAAATGTCTGTTGCAATACCTTATCATGGGAGAGCTGATTTCTTTAAAGAGACCTTAGAAACTCTGCTAAACCAAACTTGTAAGAATTTTGAAATAGTTATAAGTGACGATTCAAATAATGAAAACGACTTGTCGGCCCTTGATGCTCTTGTTAAGGAATTTGGTTTAAGGGGGCTCAAAATCAGCGTTGTAAGGACAAAGCCAAATTTAGGCGCGATTTTAAATACAAGACAGGCAGTAGATGCTTGTAAAAATGATATAGTGAGGATTTTACATACAGACGATTGTCTTGCGCCAAAGACAATAGAGCTTGAGCTTGAAATATTTAATAAATTTCCTGATACTTTCTTTGCTTTTCACAATTTAACCGTCTTTAGAGAAAAATTTATCCCTAATGAAAACAACAAATGGTCTGATAAAACTTGGGTTGATAATTGGCTCAAGGATAAAAACTATATAAATTCAATAATTCCCTCATGTCTTGTTTTTAATAAAAAAGTTCTTGCTGAAGTTGGCTTTTTTAATACCGAGTTTGAATTTATGTATGATTGGGAATATCAAATAAGGCTTTTTGAATACGCTTATCTTAACAACAAAAGAGTTGTAGAAATCGAGGCTGGGTATGTGGGCTGGAGAATTTCAAAAATGTCGGAGTCATATACTAAAAGTATGCTCTGCTACAGGGATTCTCGAAACATTATTAAGCTTATGAAAAAAAGCTATGCTAAAATCGGCAAAAGATTAAATATAAGCAAAAAAGGTATAAAAAGATTTAAGAGAATATTTGATAACAGAATTGAGCAGGAGGCAAGCTGTAGCGGTGCAAATTCAAGGCTGCCTTTAAGGTTGTATCCAAGAAAAATATTTCACTTTTTAAGCGGCAGCATTAAATCTCTTTGTGATTTTATTAAAAAAACACAAGCCAAAAATGCCGCTAAGTCCGCTCTAAAGGCTCAAGCACCTTTGGTTTTTGATGATAATTATCTGTCTTATTCAAAATTTCCAATGTATGCAAAAGATGTAAAAATTGCCCCTAATTTTGATGATATTGAAAAGACGGCTATTGTCATTTGTGGCTCGATTGTTGAAGAAAATAATTTCACATATGAAACAGCTCTTTTGTATAAAAAATTTTATAAAAATAAAAATGCAGATATCATATTGTCTACATATGCAGATACTGATGAAGCTTTGCTTAACGACTTTAGAGCACTTGGAGTTGAAATTGTTTTATCGGATAAAATAAGAGCCAATGGTATTGATGATATAAACCATAAAATAACTCTTGCAAAGTATGGAATTGATAAAGCGGACACCCTTAAATGCAAGTATGTTCTAAAAACCGATACTGACGACAGGTTTTACAATCCCGACACTCTTTTATTTTTAATTAATTTGTTAAAACAATACCCGAAAAATGCCAAATCCGAGCTTAAAAACAGGATTATTGCCTGCTCAAAGGATAGTTTTCTGCATCGTTTTTATGGTATTTCTTCTAAATTTTTATTTGGCGAACTTGTTGATATTAAAAAATATTGGAATGTTGAATTTGACAATTCTGACCATAATGAGCTAAAGACTGTCTCAAACAAAGAATGTTTTATAAAACACTCGGGTGACAGTTATGTTTTAAAGCATTTTCTAAAAAATATTAAACACGAGCTGAAAGATGATATTAATGATTCGCTTGAGGTTTATGCAAATTACTTTGTTATAATAGATAAAGAGCAGATTAATTTGTACCGGTTGAAAAAATCAAATAAAACGTCACAGTATGATTTTTATTTCCCAAATTTAATGAAAGAATGTTTATTTTTGGATTGGTTTAATTTATACTCTAATAAGGATAAAATAAAATCTAATTTATCGGATTTTAAGTAGTTGCTAAGAGGAAAAATGATAGAAAGCAAGGATATAAGCGTTATAGTACAGGGTGCTATAAGCAAAAAAGAAACCCCAAAATGTCTTAAGAGTATAAGAAAATATCTTCCGCAGGCACAGATACTACTGTCTACTTGGGAAGGTAGCGATGTTGATGGACTTGATTATGATGTTTTAATTTTAAATAAAGACCCCGGTGCTGCTTTTATTGGTGAGATAAACGGGATTCGAATGTATAACAATATAAATCGCCAATTGCTTTCTACTCAAGAAGGTTTAAAAAAAGCTGAGCGCAAATATGCAATGAAATTCAGAAGTGACTTGATTTTAACGGGCAATAAGTTTTTAGAATATTTTGATAAATTTCAAAAAAGAACAGATAAATATAAATTATTTGAAAGAAAAATTCTCGGCTCTACAATTTTTACAAGATACGGCATTGAGCATATTAAAGAAAGCAGATGCGATTTAACCCCCTTTCATATTTCTGACTGGTGGTTTTTTGGCTTAAAAAGCGATTTAGATAAATACTTTATAGATACTCCTCTGGTTGATGAGCCCGATTTTACAAATTATTTTGCACTTGAGGAAAATAAACATAAATGCTCGCCCTATTATTTTACAAAATTTAAGTTTGCACCCGAGCAGTATCTCGGATACGAATGTTTTTCAAGAAATTTTGATGATATAAATATGCAAGATGCTTCATGTATTAATGATGAAATAATGAATAAGTACAGGCAGTGTCTTGTAAATAACTTTATTATTCTTGAATACAAACAGTCGGGAATTTATCTGAATAAATATACGTACAGCAAGAGGGAAAAATTCCTCGGAGAGCAGTATTTTGGCCTTTATAACACATATCGGTACGAAAATGATTACAAAGAGTTTTGTGATAATGAGTATAAAATAACAACTGATGATATTTGTTTTAAAAATCCTCAGTATGGTATAGATTTTTCGAGAATATGTAAACACTTATACATGTTATCTGTTCCTACTCTTCCTTTGCGAGTAAGGCTTGAACAAGTGTTTATCAGTATACCCGTGACGACTTTTTTATTTTTTATAAAGCATTTTAGGGAAATAGTAAAAAAACAGTTTGGGCGTTGATATGAACGAAAAAGAAAAAATGCTAGACGGTTATTTGTATCTTGCAACTGATGTTTCTTTGTATAAAGAAAGACTAAGGGCAAAGGATTTGTGTTTTGAATTTAATAGCACAAAGCCCTCTGACACTGAAAAAAGAGCCTCAATTATAAAAGAACTCTTTGGCAAAGTGGGTAAGCAGTTTAATATTGAATCTGATTTTTGGTGTGACTACGGTTATAATATCGAAGTCGGTGAGAATTTTTATGTTAATCATAACTGCGTAATGCTTGATTGTAATAAAATCAAGTTTGGTGATAATGTCTTAATTGCACCAAACTGCGGTTTTTATAGTGCAGGACATCCATTAGATGTTGAATCAAGAGTTAAATGGTTAGAGTACGCTTACCCCATAACTGTTGGCAACAATGTTTGGTTTGGTGCAAATGTTTCTGTTATGCCGGGGGTGACTATTGGTGATAATACCGTAATTGGTGCGGGCAGCGTAGTTACAAAAGATATTCCCTCAAATGTTTTGGCATACGGTAATCCTTGCAGAGTAATAAGGGAGATTACAGAGAAAGACAGGCTCAAGTATATTAAATAACTTGCTACATTGACAAAATGGTTTTAAAGTGCTAATATAATACTATACCCCCGTGGGGTATTAAATAAAGGAGTAAATATGACGCATACCACGGCCAAAGAAAAAACCTTAACGGTTATAATACTTACTCTTGTCACAATGGCGGCAGAGATATTTTTCGGGCTTCTTACTCACTCTATGGCGCTAACAGCTGACGGATGGCATATGGGTACACATGCTTTTGCTCTTTCTATCACTTTTTTTGCCTACGTTCTTATGCAAAAGCTCTCAAACAATGAAAAATTTACAATTTCAACGGATAAAATCCAGACTCTGGCGGGTTTTGTAAGCTCTATTTTACTTGGTGTAACAGGAATTTGGATTTTGTTTGAATCGTTTATGAGGTTTTTAAACCCTCTTGTTATAGATTTTAACGACGCCATAGTTGTGGCCTTTATCGGTCTTTTTGTTAACTTTGCTTGTATATTGATTATGGGTGTGCATTCGCATAGTCACTCTCATCATGAGCATAAAGATTATAATTTTATAGCTGCATATATGCATATACTTGCCGATGCTCTAACTTCGTTTTTTGCAATTTTTGCACTTCTTGCAGGTAAGTATTTTAATCTTACTTTTCTTGACCCGATCGTAGGGGTCTTAGGCGGTATTATGATTTGTATATGGGCTTACAATCTTATAAAGTCTACAAGCCTTATATTGCTTGACTATAGGGAAAAATAACTACTTTAATATTTTATCTAAAAGTTTTGCCATCTCGTCGATTTTTTCTTGTTTCTCTTTTTCGTTTGAGCTTTCAAAACTTTCTTTCAGGCAGTGACCTAGATGTGATTTTAATATCTCTACATTTGCTTTTTTAAGAATAGACTGTGTCGCAAGTAGTTGTGCACTAATTTCCACACATTCTCTTTCTTGCTCTATCATCCTCAAAATACCGTCAAGCTGCCCCTGTGCCGTTTTAAGGAGTCTGTTTATATTTTTTGTCTGCATACAAAAATGATACCACAGTAGGTATTTTAGTCATATTTCTTTAAATTTGTTAATAAACGCGCAATTTTTTTAACTGTATATACTTTATATATATAAAAATACGAGGACGCTATGATAGTAAATCCATTTGAATACAGCTCTATTGCTAACGGTACAATACATCTTGGTACTGCTAAAACTTCAGATAGTCAAAAAAATGAAGATGAAGATAAAAAAGTTACGAATAAAACAAAAAGTGATGATGAGGATTCTTATACTGACGTAGATTTTTCAACCTCTATAGATGATACAATTGATTCTTTGGGACAAACTCAAGAGTCTATAATTTCTGCAATAAAGTCTATGATTAGTTCTGCAACCTCTTCTGTTGCGTCAATATCTCCCGTGTCAACATCTTCTAATTCTTCAATTACCCCTGTTAGTGGAGATTTTGCAAATAAGCTAAATGATAAATTTAAGGGTGCTCTTGCAGGCAAGGGTGATGTTGTTGTAGGTGCCGCAGAAAAATACGGTATTGACCCTGCACTATTGGCTGCTATAATGGCGCTTGAAACAGGCTGGGGCACATCAAGTGCGGTTAACAATAAAAACAACCCCGGCGGACTTATGGACCCTGCTTCTAACTGGATGAAACTAAAAAGCTATTCCAGCATTGAAGAGGGAATAGACGCTATGGCAAAAAACCTTAAAACAGGATATATTGACCAAGGTCTTACAACAATTTCTCAAATCGGAAACAAATATTGTCCAGTTGGAGCTGCAAATGACCCTAACGGTACAAACTCAGGCTGGATACCCTCTGTTACTTCTATTTATAATCAATTAAAGGCTTAGTTATTTTCCAAGTGACAATCTTGCCATTTCATCCGAGGAAAATCCGGCATGGACTTTGTTTATCTTTTGTTGGATGTTTTTTGGCGGGTTTTCAAGTTGTTTTTTTAATGCCCAATAAAGGGCTTTTGAAAGCCCTTGAGAGAGCTCTTTTGTCCTTTTGGCGCAAAGTTTTCCGCTAATAGGGTTAAAAAGCAGTACCGTTATATAATACCCGTCTTCGTAAGAGTTTAATTTTATGTCTTTATTAAGGACAAACGGCATATCAAGCCACTTAAATCCTTCAAACTTTATAAGCAAAAATACAATTTCTTCTCTTGAAAAAAGCTGAAAAAATACTTCTTCTTTCTCAACGGTTTTAGCAATATCTTCGTCAATATTTTTGCGCAAAACAACAACTTCGATGTGCTCGCCATCAAAGTTTAAAAACTGTCCTTCTCTTTGGTTTATTTTGTCCTTATAAATATTGCCCTTAATGTATTTCACGGCAACATTTTAACATAAGCTATCTAGCCATGCATTGTTTTCATAACAATTGCGGCAGGGTCTTTGTGAGATGGTAAATTTGTATTTTTGCTGATTTGAGATACCGCATTTTCAGGGCTTGATATCTTTTTTGCAATAGCCTTAAAGATGTCAATAACAGTGCCTACAATTCCTCTTGTAGCTTTTGAGGGCTTGTTCTCGGTAACATAATTTGCTGCAACAGGTAGTGTCTTTGCAGCTTTTGTTTTAACTGTATTGTAGGTTTGAGAAACTTTTGGTGTAATTGTTAATGCTTTTGTCATTTTCTATCCTGTTGTTAATTCACCCTTATTAAAACACTTAAAACATATAAATTGTTATTATATTAAGAAAGTTTTACACAAATCGTGTAAATTATACAATTAATTATTGACATTTGTTAAAAAAAATGTTGTAATAAATCAAAAGAAAAAGGAAAGTAAATGATTTTAAACAAACAAGAAAGAGCACTACGCCGCCGCTTAATAAGATTGGAGTCTTATTAAGTTTATTTGTTTGTTAAAAATTAGATAAATTTACTAAGCCTCCCTAAAGGAATGTCCCCAAGGGAGGCTTTTTTGTAGCAGAAAGGTAAAAAATGATAAAAGCAGCAATAATAGGAGCAACGGGATACTCAGGAGCGGTATTGGCAGGGATATTGTCCTCTCATAATGATGTTGAGATAGTTTCTCTTACAAGCAAATCATACATGGGTAAGAAATTTAGCGATATTTATAAAAACTTCAAAGGTATTTTGGATATTGAACTTGAGGAACAGGATATATTAAAAATTTCCAAAAAAGCCGATGTTATCTTTCTTGCGCTGCCTCACGGTATAGCATCAGGTGAAATAAACGAGGAAATCCTCTCGAACACAAAAGTAATAGACCTTGGAGCAGACTTTAGACTGAAAGAAAAAGACGTTTATGAAACTTGGTATAAAACTCAGCACTATGGTGCAGATTTGCTAAATAAAGCAGTATATGGGCTTTGTGAGTGGGAAAGAGAAAAAATAAAAACGGCAAGTCTTGTTGCAAACCCGGGCTGCTACGCTACTGCTTCAATTTTAACCGTTGCTCCGCTTTTAAAAGAGGGTATCATCGATGCTAATGATATTATAATTGATGCTAAATCAGGTGTTTCGGGCGCAGGCAGAGGCTTAGACTTGGGAACTCACTACTGTGAGTGCTCCGAATCAATCAAAGCTTACAAAGTTGCCTCACACAGGCATACACCTGAAATTGAGCAGGAGCTGTCTTTTATTTCAAACAAAAATGTCCTTATTAACTTCACTCCTCATTTAATACCAATGAAAAGAGGAATACTGGTAAGTGCTTATTTAAAACCGCTCTATGATATTTCATTAGATGAAATTAAAAATGTTTATAAGAAATACTACCAAAATGAACATTTTATAAGGCTCTTGGATGGCTCGGAAGTTCCTGAAACCCGATGGACAAAAGGCTCTAACTTCTGCGATATTAATGTATTTAAGGACGACAGAACAGACAGAATAATAGCATTCGGCGCTATAGATAACCTTGTAAAAGGCGCATCGGGTCAAGCGGTGCAGAATATGAACATTATGTTTAACATAGATGAAAAAAAATCACTTGAAAATGTTGCAGTATTTCCTTAAGGAGAAAAAATGACAGAAACAATGACAAAATTTAATAAAATAAACGGGGCAATAATTGCTCCGCAAGGCTTTGAGGCGGCAGGAATAAGAACGGGCGTAAAAAGAAGAAGAAAAGACCTTGCTATTATCTACACAAAAAAACCGGCCGTTGCAGCAGGCGTTTACACAACTAATGTTGTAAAAGCAGCCCCCTTGCTTGTGACAAAGGACATTGTAGAGAAAGCAACACCCATTAATGCGGTTATTATAAACAGCGGTAACGCTAACGCTTGCACAGGTGCTCAAGGTCTGACAAATGCTTGGGAAATGGTTGAAAAAACTCAAAAAGTCCTAAATCTTCCCGCAAGAAGCGTACTTGTAGCTTCAACAGGCGTCATAGGCGTGCAGCTTCAGATGGATAAAATACTTGACGGTATAGAAGAAATTGTTACCCAGCTTGGTACTTGCGAGCAGTCTGCACTAAATGCCGCTGAGGGTATTATGACAACTGATACTTTTGTAAAAGGTGTGGCTTATGAGTTTGAAATAAGCGGTAAAACCGTTAAAATCGGTGCAATTGCAAAGGGTTCAGGCATGATTCATCCTAATATGGGCACAATGCTTGGTTTTGTTACGACAGATGCTGTTATTTCAAAAGAGCTTTTGCAAAAGGCGCTTAGTGAAAGCACTAAAAACACCTATAATATGATATCTGTTGACGGTGACACTTCAACAAATGACATGGTTGTGGTTCTGGCTAACGGATGTGCGCAGAATAAACCTATTGAGTCAGAAGATTCTTCAGGCTATAAAACTTTTGCTCAAGCCCTTGATATGGTTAACAAGCACCTTGCAAAACAGATTGTACTTGATGGTGAGGGTGCTACAAAATTTCTTGAAGTAAATATCAAAGGTGCTAAAGATGAAAAATCTGCTAAAATCCTTGCAAAATCAGTTATTACTTCAAATCTTGTAAAAACTGCATTTTTCGGCGAAGATGCAAACTGGGGCAGAATACTTGCAGCTCTTGGCTATAGCGGTGTAAAGTTTAATCCTGACGGGGTTTCAATAGAATTTTTTGCTCAGGATAAAACCTTATTGCTTATGAAAGACGGCACACCTCTTGAGTTTGATGAAGATGAAGCTCATGAGCTTTTAAAAAACAAAGAAATAACCATAAATGTTTACATGTCTGACGGCGAGAGCACGGCAAGCGCTTGGGGTTGTGACTTAAGCTACGAATACGTCAGAATTAACGGCGAGTATAGAACATAGAGAGGGAATAATGAAAGAGTTTGTACAAAAAGTAAGAATTTTAACCGAGTCGCTTCCTTATATCAAGGAATTTGCAAATAAAACTGTTGTTATAAAATACGGCGGTGAGGCGCTTAAAGACGAAGTTGTTTCAAAAACCATAATAGAAGACATTGCCCTTATGAAATATATTGGCATAAAACCAGTAATAGTTCACGGCGGTGGTGTTGAGATAACCGAGCTTTTAAATAAAATGAATGTAAAAACCGAGTTTGTAGGCGGTTTAAGAAAAACCGACAAACAAACCTCGCAAGCCGTTGAGATGGTTCTGGGTGCAAAAATAAATAAAAAAATCGTACACGACATTCAAACCCATGGTGTAGAGGCAGTCGGCATTTGCGGTTGTGATGCTAATTTATTTGAGGTGCAAAAGATTTTTCCAAACGGCGAGGATTTAGGTTTTATCGGCGAAGTTAAAAAAGTAAACGAAAAACTTTTAAATATCTTAATTGATAACTCATATATCCCTGTCATTGCACCTGTTTCAAGGGATACAGAGGGTAATATTTATAACATAAACGCCGATTATGCAGCTCTTGCGGTTGCCTGTGCTCTTAAAGCTCAAAAGCTTGTATTTTTAACGGATATCGAGGGTGTTATGCGTGACAGATTTGACCCGACATCTGTTATATCAACTCTAAAAATAGGCGAGATTGATAAATACATTGCAGATAAAGTAATTGAGGGCGGTATGATACCTAAAGTCCAAAGCTGCAAATACGCTATTGAAAACGGCGTAAACACCGTTCATATATTAGACGGCAGACTGGAACATTCTCTTTTGCTTGAAATATTCACTCATCATGGAATAGGAACAATGGTGGAAAAATAATGAAAAATAACTGTTTAATGAATACATATTCAAGATTTGACGTGGTTTTTGACCATGGTGAAAACTGCTACCTGTATGATACAAATAACAAAAAATATATTGACTTTGTCGGCGGTATAGCGGTTAATTCGCTTGGTTACAGTTCTGATAAACTAAAAAAAGCTATTACAAATCAAGCCGATAAAATGCTTCATTGCTCAAATCTTTACTATAATGAGCCTCAAATTGAGCTTGCGCAAAAACTCTGTGATAACAGCTGCTTTGATAAAGTTTTCTTTTGCAACAGTGGTGCTGAGGCAAACGAGGCGGCGCTTAAACTTGCAAAAATTTACGCCAAGAAAAATAAAAACAAAGACTGCTATGAAATAATTGCCTTTAAAAATTCCTTCCATGGCAGAACAACAGGCGCTCTGAGTCTTACGGGACAAGATAAATATCAAAAAAACTTCACCCCGCTTATGGATGGGGTAAAATTTGCAACCTATAACGATATAGATTCTCTTAAAAATCTTGTAACCAAAAACACCTGTGCTATTGCGCTGGAGCCGATTCAGGGCGAGGGCGGTATAATCCCTGCCGATATTGAATTTTTAAAAGAAGTAAGAAATATATGTGATAAAAACGACATAGCTCTTATTTTTGATGAAGTTCAATGCGGCATAGGCAGATGCGGCAAGCTTTTTGCTCACCAGGTGTATGGCGTTAACCCTGATATTATTGTTCTTGCTAAAGCATTAGCGGGCGGTGTGCCGATAGGCGCTATGCTTGCGGTGGAAAAATTTGCCCTTGCCTTTGAGCCTGGTGACCATGCCAGCACTTTTGGCGGAAATCCCCTTGCTTGCGCTGCTGCAAATGTTGTAATTGATGAGATATTAAACTCTGATATTCTTGATAATGTTAAAAATATGAGTGCTTATTTTGTTGAAAAAATGAACGCGCTAAAGGATAAATACAATTTCATTAAAGACATCAGAGGTCTTGGCTTAATGCTTGGTATGGAAGTTAGTGTTTTGCCTAAAGATATCGTGTCTTTGGCTTATAAAGAGGGGCTTTTGTTGTTATCTGCAGGAGCAAATGTCGTGCGATTTGTGCCCCCGCTTGTGATTGATAAAGTCACGGCAGATGAGGGCTTTAAGATTTTGGATAAGGTTTTAGAAAATATAAAAGGAGAATAATATGAAAGAAAAAGTTATTTTAGCTTACTCGGGCGGTCTTGATACTACTGTTTTAATTCCTTGGTTAAAAGAAACATACGACTACGACATTATCGCAGTTTGCATTGATGTAGGGCAAGGCAAAGAAACGGACGGACTAGAGCAAAAAGCTTTGAAAACAGGCGCTCAAAAGTTTTATTTGCTGGATGTAACGGAAGAATTCTTAACTCAATACGCTTGGCCTACCCTAAAAGCAGGTGCAGTCTATGAGAGCAAATATCTGCTGGGTACATCAATAGCAAGACCAATAATCGGCAAATGTCTAGTAGATATTGCAAAAAAAGAGGGCGCGGTTGCAATTTGTCACGGTGCCACAGGTAAGGGAAATGACCAAGTCAGATTTGAACTTGCCATAAAAGCTCTTGCTCCTGAGCTTAAAATCATTGCTCCTTGGAGAATTTGGGATATTCAATCCAGAGAAGATGAAATCAAATATCTTGAAGACAGAGGCATTGAAGTACCGATGAAAAAAGATGATTCATACTCAAGGGATAAAAACCTCTGGCACCTAAGCCATGAGGGCTTAGAGCTTGAGGATCCCGCCCTTGAGCCTAACTTTGATAAACTTCTTCAAATGTCTGTTACACCTGAGAAAGCTCCTGATAAGGACACATATGTTGAAATAGAATTTGAAAAAGGCGTTCCTGTGGCAATTGACGGTAAAAAAATGAGTGCAAAAGACTTACTTGCAACTGCAAACAAGCTTGCAGGCGAAAACGGTATCGGTATAACAGATATTGTAGAGAACAGACTTGTCGGTATGAAATCAAGAGGAGTTTATGAAACCCCCGGCGGTACGCTTTTATATCAAGCGCATGAATATCTTGAGCACTTGTGCTTAGATAGAGATACTTATCAATACAAACTAAATGTTGCAAACGAGTTTGCAAAGCTTGTGTACAACGGTCTTTGGTTTTCTCCCCTGCGCAAGGCGCTGAGTGCTTTTGTTGACGAAACTCAAAAAACAGTTACGGGCAAAGTAAAACTAAAACTTTATAAGGGTAATATCATCTACGCGGGTGCAACTTCTGAGTATTCTCTTTATTGTGAATCTCTTGCAAGCTTTACAACAGGGGATTTATACAATCATAAAGACGCAGAAGGCTTCATCAACCTGTTTGGTTTACCCCTAAAAGTCGGTGCTATGCTTCTTGGAGATAAAATAAATGGCTAATGATAAACTCTGGGGCGGCAGATTTTGTGTTCAAACAGATGACCTTACGGATGATTTTAATTCATCCGTAAGGTTTGATAAAAGGCTTTATAAGCAAGATATCAAAGGTTCTGTTGCCCATGTAAAAATGCTTGCAAAGCAAGGTATTATACCAAATGATGATGCGCTAAAAATTCAAGACGGATTAGAAAAAATTCTTCTTGAAATTGAATCCGGCGAGTTTGAATTCGATATAGCACTTGAAGATGTGCATATGAATATCGAAAAGCGCTTAATTGAGCTTATCGGCGAAGCGGGAAAAAGGCTTCATAGTGCAAGAAGCAGAAATGACCAAGTTGCTCTTGATACTAGAATGTATACAAAAGAAGAAATACTAAACATAAAAAATCTCTTGCTTGAACTTTTGGAGGTGATTTTAGCCAAGGCAAAAGAAAATACTAACACTATTATGCCCGGTTTTACTCATATGCAAAAGGCTCAGCCTGTTACTTTTGCACATCATCTGTCTGCTTATTTTGAAATGTTTAAAAGAGATATCTCGCGTCTTGATGATGCGTACAAGAGAATGAACACTTGCCCTCTGGGCGCTTGTGCTCTGGCAGGTACTACGTATAATATCGACAGATATTATACATCAGAGCTTTTGGGTTTTGACTCACCTATGCTAAATTCAATGGATGCCGTGTCAGATAGAGATTTTACAATTGAAACAATAAGCTGCATTTCTTTTGTTATGATGCATTTAAGCCGCTTTTGTGAAGAGATTATTATGTGGTGCTCAAAAGAATATGACTTTATCGAGCTTGATGATGCGTACTCAACGGGCTCAAGCATTATGCCTCAGAAGAAAAACCCCGACATTGCAGAGCTTGTAAGGGGAAAATGCGGCAGAGTGTATGGGGATTTGATGTCGATTTTAACTGTTATGAAATCTCTCCCGCTTGCTTATAACAAGGATATGCAGGAAGATAAAGAACCTTTGTTTGACTCGATTGACACTGTTAAAATGTGCCTTAATATTTTTACAAAAATGTTCTCAACTTCTAAAGTTAACAAGGATAATATGTACAAATCCGCAAAAACTGGCTTTTTAAACGCAACTGATGTTGCAGACTACCTTGTTAAAAAAGGTCTTGCCTTTAGAGATACTCATAAAATCGCAGGTGAGCTTGTATATTATTGTATTGAAAATTCAAAATGTCTTGAAGAGCTTAGCTTGGATGAGTTTAAAAAATTCTGCAAGCTTTTTGATGAGGATATTTATGAGGCAATTTCTCTTAAAACCTGTGTAGAAAACAGAACTTCAAAAGGTGCACCCTCGCCTTATGCTATGGGTGAAGTGATTAAAACATATGAAAAATATATTTTAGAGCAGAAAAAGGAGCAAAAATGAACTTAAAAGGAAGAGATTTTATATCATTAATGGATTTTAGCACTCAAGAGCTCAGTTATCTTCTTGATTTGGCATCAGAAATTAAAGCAAAGACAAAAAGCGGTGTTTTAGAGCCTGTTTTAAAAGACAAAAATCTTGTTTTAATATTTTCCAAACCCTCTCTAAGAACAAGAGTCAGCTTTGAAACAGGCATGAGGCAGCTTGGCGGAAACTCTCTTACTCTTAAGCAGGATGAAATAAATCTTGGCGTAAGAGAAACAATAGCAGACACCGCAAGGGTTTTATCAAGATACGCAGATTGCGTTATGATAAGAACTTTTGCTCACAGTGACGTTGAAGAGTTTGCAAAATATGCAAGTGTCCCTACAATTAACGGTCTTACGGATGATTCTCACCCGTGCCAGATTATGGCTGATTTGTTGACTATTAAAGAGCATTTTAAAAAACTTAAAGGGCTAAAGCTTGTGTACTCGGGTGATGGCAACAATGTTGCAAACAGCCTTTTGGTCGGCTGCGCTCTTATGGGTTTAGATGTAACAATAGCTTGCCCTAAGGGATATGAGCCAATGGAGAAATATGTAGAGTTTGCAAAAAATGCGGCACTAAAAACAGGTTCAAAAGTATCAATTGAATATGACTCTAAAAAAGCCGTAGAGGGTGCAAATATTATCTATACCGATGTTTGGGCTAGTATGGGGCAAGAAAGCGAAGCGAGCATGAGAAAAGAGATTTTTAAATCTTATCAGGTAAATGACGAGTTGTGCTCTTGCGCCAGCGATGATGTTATTGTTCTTCACTGCTTACCTGCACACAGAGAAGAAGAAATCACTCACAGTGTGCTTGAGAAAAATGCAGAAGTCATTTTTGAGCAGGCAGAAAATAGAATGCACGCTCAAAAAGCAATTATGGCGGCTATTGTTTAATAGCCGCTTTTAACTTTATTTGCAAGCTATAACTTCAACCTCAACTAAGGCATCTTTTGGCAATTGTGCTGCTGCAACACAAGAGCGAGCAGGTTTTGAGGTAAAATATTTTCCGTAAATTTCATTAAATTTTTGAAAATCACCCATGTTTTTTAGAAAACAAGTGGTTTTAACAACATCTTCAAAGTCAAATCCTGCCTCATTTAGCACAGCTTTTAAGTTTTTCATAACTCTTTGAGTTTGCTCTTCAATGTCCCCGCCTATGAATTCATTATTCTCAGGGTTAATTGCAATTTGACCCGAGGTATATAAGGTGTTTCCGCAAAGATATGCCTGAGAATATGGCCCTATAGCGTCGGGTGCGTTTTTTGTATAAATAATTTTATTCATTTTTTCTCCTTAAAAGCTTGAAGATATTTTGTAGCCTTTTTCTATGAATGTTTTTTTAATTTCTTCAAGGTGCTGAGCGTTTTTGGTTTCAAGAGTAACGCTTAGATAACATTCGTTAATCTCCATACCTTTTCCGCCTTGGTTGTGCCTTACTCTTACAACATTTGCACCTGATTGAGCAATAATTGTCGAAACATCTCTTAACTGCCCCGGTTTATCCAAAAGTTCAACAGTTAAGTCGCTTAGTCGGCCCTCTTTCATAAGGCCTCTGTTGATAACACGTGATAAGATGTTTACATCAATGTTGCCGCCTGATACAAGGCACACGGTCTTTTTGTTTTCGATAGGTAATTTATCAAACATAGCTGCTGCAACACTTAGTGCACCTGCGCCTTCAGCTATGAGTTTTTGTTTTTCAATAAGTGATAGAACGGCACTTGCAATTTCATCTTCGCTTACGGTTACTATATCATCCACATATTTTTCACATATTTCAAAGGTGTGCTCACCTGGGAGTTTTACGGCTGTTCCGTCTGCAAAGGTCGACACTGTAGCAAGTTCCAGTCTTTCATGTTTTAAATGAGATTCAAACATACTCGGAGCTCCTGATGCTTGAACGCCATAGACTTTACATTTGGGGTTGAGCATTTTAATAGTGTATGCTACGCCTGAAATCAAGCCGCCTCCGCCTATTGGAACAATAACCGCTTCCATATCGCTCAATTGCTCCATAAGCTCAAGCGCTATTGTACCTTGTCCTGCTATAACATCTATATCATCAAACGGGTGAATAAACTCGCCTTGTGTTTCTTTTTGGTACTTAATTGCTTCATTGTACGCATCATCATACACGCCATCTATTAGCATAATTTTTGCGCCGTATTTTCTTGTAGCTTCAATTTTTGAAATAGGTGCGGTGCTCGGGATAAAAATAGCCGATTCAATACCGTTTTTTTGAGCACTTAATGCTACACCCTGAGCGTGATTACCTGCTGAGCAGGCTATAATTCCACGTTTTTTTTGTTCATCACTCAGTCTTGAGATTTTATAATAAGCACCCCTTACCTTAAAAGAGCCTGTAGTTTGCAGGTTTTCTGCTTTAAGGTAAATGTTTGTCTTATCGTTGAGTGATGGTGCGTAGATTAAATCTGTTTTTCTTATGTTGTCTTTTAAAACTCTTGCCGCGTCGTATACTTTATCAAGTGTTAGCATATTTTATCCTCTCTCTTGATAAGTATATCACTAATGGCATCTTGTGCAAAATTAATTAAGCACTAAATTCAATCGAGCTTATAAGAGCACCAAGGAATGATATTATAATTGAGCCTAAAAATGCACTTAAAAAGCCATCTACTTCAAAACCGGGGGCAACTTTGGCTAAAAGAATCAAAAGTAGTGCATTTATAACAAATATAAACAATCCTAAAGTCAGAAAGTTTATGGGCAAGGTTAAAAGTATTACCAGTGGTTTTATGAATATATTTATAAGTGCCATTATTACAACAACAAGAAGTGCGCTTTTAAAACCGTCAACCTCAATACCCGGGACAAGCCAAGCCGTAAACATAATTGCAAGTGCAAATAATACCCATTTAACAAGCAGTATCATATAAACCTCCTTAGTCTGTTATAATGAGTTTATTGGATAATTGTAGCAATTTCATTGGAGTTTTTATTGATGTTTATAGTTTTTGCTTGTGCCAAAATCATCTGAAATACTATCGCCTATGGAGGTAATTTCTTTTTTTAGTTCGTCTAGTTCAGAGTTTTTATAAACATCAACACCTTTTTTGTCGGGGTATATAGAGTAGTTTTCTTTTATATTCTCAGGTGTTATATTTGGCATAACAACATTTGCTCCGCTCTTTAGAGCTTTTATTCTGCCGTTTTTTTCAATTGTCTCCATAGCGGTTGTGGCGGGGATATTTATTTTTGGCATAATAATTCTTGTAAGTGCCATAACTTTAAGCGCAAGAGTTAAATCACCGTTTTTTGCGTTTTTTAGCTCTGTTTGGCTATGGGCTATAAAAGGCCCAAGACCTATCATATCGGCATTTAATTTTTTAAAAAATAAAATATCATCAGCATATGAGTCAATTTCTTGATAAGGCAAGCCCACAAGTACTCCCGTTCCTGTTTCAAAGCCAAGTTCTTTTAAGGTGTAGAGGCAGTTTACTCTGTTTTTAAAATCGCCGTCAGGGTGCATTTTTTTGTAGAGTTTTTCATCCGTTGTTTCTATTCTCAAAAGATATCTGTCTGCACCTGAGTCTTTATAGGCTTTGTACTCTTGTTTTGTTTTCTCACCAAGACTCAGTGTCAGTGCGACATTTAGTTCTTTAATTTTTTCAATTATCGAACACATTTTATCTAATGAAACATTATCCCCCTCGCCGCTTTGCAAAACTACTGTCTTAAAACCCAGCTCTGTAGCGTTTTTGGCACAAGAGAGTATCTCATCTTCATTCATTGTGTAGCGGACAACATTTTTGTTTTTGCAATTTATACCGCAGTAGAGGCAATTTCTCCTGCATACATTGGAAAATTCAATAAGCCCCCTTAGGTGTACTATATTTCCGCACTCTTTTCTTCTTATTTTATCTGCTTCATTAAAAAGAGCGTTGTTTGTTGAGTCGTCTTTTAGAATTTCTAATATTTCTTTTTTGTTCATAAAATAATTATAGATTTTTTTTATTCCTTAGTCGATAATAAATTTTATGGGAAGATATGACAGAAATGTTTTATTGAAAAGTGTAGGCGAATCGGGTCAGAGAAAACTTAACGCTTCGCGTGTTCTTGTTTGCGGTGCCGGCGGTTTAGGTTCAACCGTTATTGCAAATCTTGCATCTTTGGGTGTCGGGCACATTGGAATAGTTGATAATGACAAGGTTGAACTGTCAAATCTAAACAGGCAATTTATACACAAAATGACAACCCTTGGTATGGATAAGGTTGAAAGTGCTAAAGAGTGGGTAAAGCTTTATAATCCTGATATTGAAGTAATTCCATATAAAATAAGAGTCGATAAGGCTAGCGCAGCAGAGCTTTTTGCAAATTATGATGTCATAATTGATTGCTTTGATAATTACTATTCAAAGTTTGTATTGTCGGATGCTGTAATAAAAACAGATAAAACACTAATCCATGGCGGGGTTGAAGAGTTTTCGGGACAAGTTTGTACGATAGACAAAAACAGTGCATGTCTTGCATGTTTTATCCCCGAGTTATATAATTGCTCCTGCGATATAGTTCAAAGACGCGGCATAATAAGCCCCATTGTTTCAATTATTGCTTCAATACAATCTATGGAAGCGTTTAAGGTAATTTTGGGTTTGGATGGTGTGTTAAAAAACACCCTTCTTATATATGACGGACAAAGGCAGGATTTTAGAAAAATTCACCTTGAAAAAAATAAGCACTGCCCCTCATGTTCTAATTTAATTTAAGAACTGCGCTTATTCTGCTTGTAGTTTTGTTTTCTCGTCTGTATGAAAAAAATAAGTCATTATTGCAAAATGTGCAAAAAGGGCATATGTCGATATTTTCAACGCCTTTTTCTTTTAGTTGTTGTGCGTTAATATTTTTTAGGTCGGCAAAATATTTTTCACCCATTTGTTTAAAGAGCTTGTCTTTTTTATCTATTGTTTTCTCAAGTTCTTTTATTACCTCAACCCCTGTTTCAAAGCAATCAAAACAAATGCACGGGCCAATAAGCGCTTGAATATCCTTGGGGTTTGAGTTCATTTTGGCAAGAGTTTTTGTGGCAATGTTTTTTGCAGTTCCTCTCCAACCGGCATGGATAACTGCTGCAATATTGTTTTTTGTATCATACAAAACAACCGGTGTGCAGTCTGCATAGCTTAGGTAAATCGCATATGCGGGTTTTTCTATGATAAGAGCGTCTGTGTCGGGGTATTTATTGGCCGTATCAACAATTTTGATATTGTCACTATGCGTTTGCTCGGGGCTTATGAGATAATCTTTTTTTATTCCTAAGTACTCGCAGATGTTGTTTTTGTTTTCTGTTGCTATGTCAAGAAATTTTGGCTCTTTTGTTTTAATAAAGCTTTCTTTTGTTGTAAAAAAAACTTCCGCACCTTCAATTAGTGTGGATTTTAAGATTTTTTTTGATTTTATATTATCAAAGTAAAACATATAAGGGTCAAGATATCTCCTCTCGGCCCTTATATATTATCATATTATTGTTTAAAAGTTTTCATCGTAAATTTTTTGTGCCATTAATTGTAAGTCCCCATTTGTGAATTCCTTAATAGCTTCTGCGTTTTCTTTGCTTATTAATCCGTCAACTGCATTTGGGTCAAACACTGTTCCGTTTTGTGTTTCAATCATACCGTCGGCTAAAATTAAATAACTTGCGTATTCTTGCGCAGTAAGGTCTTTTTTACTTCCGGCAAGGTTCATCTCTTGCAGTGCTTCTTTTGCATTTCCGTCGTAGTCCATATAAGAGCCAAGCTCGTGCAGTTGTAATTTTCCGTTTCTTTCGCAGTTTTCTGATGCCATCTGGTATGCTTTTTCTATTGCATCTATATCTGCTTTTGCAAAATTAAGTGCTGATTCGTATACATCATCTCCCTCTTTTGCGTACTGTATACCGCCGTATTTTGCAAGAGAGCTGTCAAAAATATTATTTTGATAAATTGCACCATTTTGAGCTACAAGTTCTTGTCCTTCTTCGCTTTTAAACATGTTATCGCTTTTTTTGCCAAAGAATTGCCCTATTTTTTCAAAAAATGTTGCTTCCGTATCTTCGGGGATAATGTTGCTTGAGTTTGAACCGTGAAAACCGCTTGTTGTTTTTGCAAAATCTTCAAGAGCTACAGTTAAGCCTGATTTATTTTCTATGCCTTGCGCTTTTTTATCCGCAAGGTCCATAATGGAGGTATCTTTTTCTTCTTCCGTCCACAAAGTGTCATCAGCTCTGTTTATACCGCGCATAATTTGATACGCGCCTGAATCATTGTAATCATTAATCCTAAAGTCAGACATTATTTTCTCCCTTTTAATTCCTCTTGCAATAATAAAAACTTTTGTCTTTAAAAAATTGCCTTTTTGGGAGAAGTTTTTTAAACAGCTTGTTTTTTGCTTATACCTGTAAGATTTAAAACTATGTCAAAAAGCTCATCTGTTGTATCTGCGCTATAGTGGGCAAAATTAAGGTGTTCGCCGTATCCGTAGTTGGCAGCTATGCTTATAATGTTATTTTTGTGCGCTGCTTCTATGTCTGTTATGGCATCTCCTGCCATAAAGCATTTGTCGGTATCTATAGAATATTTGTCTATAAGAAACTTAACAATGTCTGTTTTTGTGCAGTTGTTGTGCACGGTATCATTCCAGCTTGGCAGCTCTGTAGGTGTTATTACATCTATATAAAGCTCTTTAAAGTATTTTTCCAATATCTTTGACGAAAACATCTTGGGTTTGTATGTTGCAACATACGTTTTCACTCCATATTCCTTAAGTTCGCTAAGTAGTTCAACTATTCTCGGAAATGGTTTTGATACCGGCAAGTCAAAGCGATGGTATGCATCTCTGAATGCTTGAGCAATTTTTTCTACAAGTTCTTCTGTTGCATCGGGAAAAATTGATATTACAGTGTCATATAGCGGGGGACCTACGGGAATTGTTTTACCTTCGGGTATTGTTAATCCGCACTTTAAAAAAGCATCCTTAAGGCCGTTTATTATTCCTGTTCTTGAATCTATAAGTGTTCCGTCTAAGTCAAATATTGCCGATGTTACATTGTTAATGCTCATATTTCCCCTGTCTGTTTTACAAAATAATAACATGATTTTAAATAAAAATGTAATTTTATAGTATAATTTTTGTAACGGAGGTTTATGAGAAAAATACTTATAACAGGAGGGGCAGGTTTTATAGGTTCTCATCTGGCAAAAAGGTTGCTCGATGAGGGAAATTTTGTCGTATGCCTTGATAATCTCTATACGGGCGATTTGAAAAATTTAGCCCCTTGTTTCAAAAATGAAAACTTTGAGTTTGTTGAAGCAAGCGTTATTGACCCTTATTTTTTTGAGGTGGATGAAATATACAACCTTGCATGTCCTGCCTCACCGCCGCATTATCAAAAAGACCCTGTTTTTACTTTTAAAACCTCTGTTTTTGGTATTATAAATGCGCTTGAGCTTGCAAAAAAAACAGGCGCAAGACTGCTTCAAGCGTCAACCAGCGAAGTTTATGGTGACGCCAAGGAATATCCGCAAAAGGAAACTTATTTTGGTAATGTTAATCCAAACGGCGTAAGGGCTTGTTATGATGAAGGGAAAAGGGCTGCCGAGACCCTGATTTGTGATTATGTTAGAAAATATAATGTCAATGCCAAGATAGCAAGAATTTTTAATACATACGGCCCTAATATGCGCCCTGATGACGGCAGAGTGGTTTCGAATTTCATTACTCAAGCGCTTTCAAATAAAGATATAACAATATATGGTGACGGTACTCAAAGCAGGTCTTTTTGCTATGTAAGCGATTTGGTCGAGGGTTTAATTTTGCTTATGAAGAGCGATTATCAAGGCCCGTTTAATCTTGGCAATCCTGACGAATTTAAAATAATTGATTTTGCAAAATATGTAATCAAATTATTAAATTCAAACTCCAAGCTTGTCTTTATGCCTTTGCCTTTAGATGACCCGACAAAAAGAAAACCCGATATTTCCCTTGCTAAAGAAAAGCTTGGTTTTAACCCTTTAATAGCATTAAAAGACGGGATTAAAAAGACAACCGAGTACTTTATGGAGATACAAAAACAATGAGAGTCTGCGTTATAGGTACAGGATATGTTGGTTTGGTTGCAGGCACCTGTCTGGCCGATATGGGTAATGATGTAATATGTGTAGATAAAGATAAAAACAAAATAGAAAACCTGAAAAAAGGTATTGCACCTATATATGAGCCGCTTTTAGATGAATTGCTTGTTCAAAATATACAAAAAGGCAGGCTGGAGTTTAGTTGTGATATTTCATATGCGGTTAAAAAATCTTCAATATGCTTTATAGCGGTTGGAACTCCGGAGGGAGAAAACGGCAGTGCCGATTTATCCGCTGTATGGGAAACTGCAAAAGAAATAGCATATTCGCTTAACGAGTACAAAGTTATTGTAAATAAATCAACTGTTCCTGTTGGTACCGGACATAAGCTTCAAGAATTTATCAAGTCTGTAACAAGTGTTGATTTTGATGTGGTTTCAAATCCTGAATTTTTAAAACAGGGTGCCGCTGTTGAGGATTTTTTAAGACCTGACAGGATTGTAATAGGTTCAGATTCCAAAAAGGCAATAAAAATAATGCAAGAGTTATATGCGCCGCATATTCTTAACGGTAATCCCGTGATGGTGATGGATTTAAAGTCTGCAGAGATGACAAAGTATGCAGCGAATTGTTTTTTGGCGCTTAAAATTTCTTATGCCAATGAAATGGCTAATATTTGTGAGAAGGTTGGAGCTGACGCTTTTATGGTGAAAAATGCTGTTTGTGCAGATAAAAGAATAGGTTCTAAATTTTTCTACTCGGGCATTGGTTTTGGCGGCAGCTGCTTTCCAAAAGATTTAAGAGCACTTATTAATATTGCTCAAGAAAACGGACTTGACCCTGAGGTTTTAAATGCGGCATATAATACCAACTTGAAACAGAGAAAGATTTTTGCAAGTAAGGTTTTAGAGCGTTTTAATAGTAATGTTTCGGGTAAAACCTTTGCGGTTTGGGGATTATCTTTTAAACCGCAAACAAACGATATGAGAGAAGCTCCGTCAGTAACAATTATAAATACTTTGCTTAAAAATGGTGCGCTTATAAGAGCTTTTGACCCGAGAGCAATGGATGAAGCGAAAAAAATATTCAAGGATTCTATTTATTATGCAAAAGATTGTTATGATGCACTTGTTAATTGTGATGCACTTTTGCTTTTAACAGAGTGGCATGAATTCAGAATGCCTGATTTTTCTAAAATGAATAAACTAATGAACTCACCCGTGATTTTTGACGGAAGAAATCAATATGACCCGATAGCACTTAGCCAAGCAGGCTTTGAATATTATTGTATCGGGAGATAATGTAAATAATTGTAAAAATACAATTTTAGTGTCAATTTTTGTCTGAGTATATACTTTATATATATAGGACACAATCAGGATACTAAAATGTCGCTAGGACTTTCAACAGATTTATTGAATATAAGCAGTTCTGCAAACTCTTCTTCGCAATCGGCGGATTGTGCTATAGATACTCGCTTTTTTGCAGGATGCAATCTTCAGGAATTTACGCAAAAAGTCGAAGAAGGTCTTCAGGGCGAAGATAAAGAGTTTTTTCAAAGAATAAAAAACAGGGGTATTGAAAGAACTTTTCAAGCCTACGATACAGACGCTAATGGCACACTTTCAGGTCAAGAAGCAATAGGGGTAAGCGCTGTCGGGATTAATCAGAGAAAATTTTCTGAAGCAATAAATGGCGGTGGTATGGATAGCTACCTTGATAGCTTGCTTGCAAAAATGAGTACTACTGATACAACAGGTTCTTACTCAAACATATTATCAGCTTTTGCAGGGTCTTTAACAGGTGGCGCCGCAGGAACAAGCACATCTTCCGCTGCTGCAAATTTCGGCTTGCAATATAGCGGGAAAAGTGCTGCAGAGATGTCAAGATTGATGAGTTCAACCGGTTTTCACTCGGGAGCCTGGTGTGCTGATTTTGTTTATTACTGTTTGACAAACGCAGGAGTTGTTCCTGAAGGATACGATTCGATAAACCATGCTTCCTGTTCTTCAATTGCTTCTTGGGCAAGACAAACAGGCAGGGCATTTAGTGACCCGAGCCAAGCAAAACCGGGTGACCTGTTAATTATGAACTCGGAAGGTCACATAGGCATTGTTACAAAAGTTGACTCCGAGGGTATTCATACAATAGAAGGCAATACCTCAAATGCAAGCGGTACATACAACAGCCCCGGAGGCGGCGGTTGGGTATGTGAAAAAGTTCGCGACTTTAGTTGTGTATCAACATTTGTCAGGATTTAACGGTTTTATTTTTTGTCTTTTAAAAAAGAAAGGGGCGATAAGCCCCTTGTTTTTATTCGTATTTTTGTTCTGCAACAAAGAAGTATGACTTAGGGTGTGAACAAACGGGGCATATTTCTGCCGCGTCTTCTCCGTCAAATCTGAAGCCGCAATTAGCACATTCCCAAGTGACTTTTTCGTCTTTTTTAAATACTTTGTCGTTTTCTATGTTTGATAAAAGTTTTTTATATCTTTCTTCATGGTGTTTTTCGATGCTTGCAACTTTTTCGAAAAGAAATGCTATTTTGTCAAAACCTTCTTCTCTTGCTTCTTTTGCAAATTCAGCATACATTTTTGTCCATTCATAATTTTCGCCTGACGCTGCTTCTTTGAGATTTTCTATGGTATTGCCTATAGAGCCTCCGTTTAACAATTTAAACCAGATTTTAGCGTGTTCTTTTTCGTTGTTCGCTGTTTCTTCAAAAACTTTTGAAATTTGTACGTAGCCGTCTTTTTTAGCAGCTGAAGCAAAATATGTGTATTTGTTTCTCGCCCCCGATTCTCCTAAAAATGCTTCTAAAAGATTTTTCTCCGTTTTTGTGCCCTTAAGTTCTTTTTCGCTGTTTGACATACTAAAGCTCCTTTTTAAGTGTATTAAATAAGAATACATTTTTAACCTGCTCTTGTCAAAAAAAAATATTGTTTACTTTTTATAATGTTATATAATTAAAAAAACAAACGGTTATTTTATGAAGAAAATTTTAATTTCACAGATTGATACGCCAAAACCTGACTATAAAAAATCTCAATTATCAAAAGAAAAAACGGTTTTAAGATGGCTTATAGATTTTATTACTTTTTCTGTCCGCAATGGCGCTATTGAATACGGTTCTTTGCTTCCTTCAAAGTCCGAACTTGCAAATTATCTTGGCGTGAGCATAGGAACTGTTCAAAATGCAATAAGGCAGGCAGAAGATATGGGTTATTTTGAGTCGAAACAGTCTGTTGGTACTATGGTTAAAGATCCGACTCTTGTTGATAAAAAATTTGAAAAAATGCTCTCTAAAAAAGACATTGCAGTAGAAGAGATTAAAAAATATATTATTGATAATAAAATCAAAACCGGTTCTCAGCTTCCAAGTGTACTTGTGCTTTCCTCGGTAATAAATTTTCACCAAAATACAATCAGACTTGCTCTTGAATGTTTGGTAAGAGAAGGAATTTTGCTTAGAGTCGAACTTAGGGGGCATAAAGTTTGCTGGATTTATCAAAATAAAATAGTTCAAAAGCAAAGCGGTGTAAGTTTATATGAAAACAATACTTGCGTAACTTTGATTGATAAAACCGCTAATAAGTTAAAGGAATATATTGTTTCTAACTGTACTCTTGGCGATAGAGTTCCTTCTAATGAAGAATTTTCAAAGATGTTCAATATTAGCATAAGGACAGTAAATGAGGCAACCAGAATATTAAACCAACAAAATATTATCCTCTCAAGGCGTGGCAAATATGGAACAATTTATCTTAACGACCCGCAAAAAATCAAAAAACAAAAAGAGAGAGAGGAGAAGTCCTTATTTATGAGCAGAGGCCAGAAAGAGGGGCTGAGAAATACCTATTTGTATAATTGGGAAAAAGCGCTTTCTGCTCTTAAGAAATATATAATGCAAAACCATGAATCAGGCGACAAAATACCATCTATGAAGACTCTTGCTGCAATATTGTCCGTGAGTACAAATACTGTTAAAAAGGCGGTTTCAATACTTTGTGATGAAGGGTATCTTATTACTCAAAGAGGTAAGTACGGTGGTATTTTTGTGCTTGAAATACCTCAAAAAGAATCCGAGGCATTTACTTGGTTGGCACTTAACCCTGATGTGGTAAGGGTTAAAAATAAATAAAGAGGACAAATGTCCTCTTTATCTTATTCCGCTTGCTCCTGTGGGCATCCCATGTTCCCTACTCCTGCTCACTTGCTCCTGAGGAAATCTTCGATTTCCACGTACCCCAAGGGCATTTCCAAACTCTAA
>CALUYW010000006.1 GCA_944325105.1 Candidatus Gastranaerophilales bacterium
CCTTAATCCCACGGCAGCAGCCCCTCTATGGGTTTTATAATGATTTTTTTGCCTTTTATATCCACAATCGGCACAAGCTCTTTTACAAAAGGAATTAAAATATTTCCGTACCTGTCGTCTTGCGGCTTGATTAATAAAATGTCGTTACCTGTGCTTTTTGCAATAGAGTCAACCGTTCCTATTAAATCGTCCTTATCGTCAAAGACATTTAGCCCGACTAAGTCACCTATCAGGTATTCTTCCTCTTCAAGCGTATTTTGAACTTCTTTTTTCTCAAGGTAGATATTTTCTCCCTTAAAGTTCAAAAGTTCATTTATATCTGAAATTTCTTTGAATTTTATTATGGCAAAGTTCTTGTGAAATCTAAGTTTTTCTATTGTAAGTTCGGTGTCTTTTACAATGACTTTTTTTAGATTTTTAAGTCTTTGAGCGTCACTAAAGCCTACTTTGGCTTCGCCCATAATGCCGTGGAAATTAAGTATTTTGCCTATTGAGATTAAGTCTTTCATAGAAAAATTATAACATAAATAAAAACTCTGCTAGTAACATCGGGTAATATGACATTGTTAAATTTACCCTTTCGGGTAATGCCCGAAAATAAAATATTGTTTTAGTATTTTTTCATCGGAATGGAAATATTTTTATAAGGAAAGGTTAGGGACTATGTCAGCACAGGCTAATTCGTATTTTGCAACATATGAGGTAAAGGTAGTTATAGTTGAAGATTACAAGCTTACCCGCGTCGGGTTAAGATATGCGCTTAATCAGATTGAAAACATTAATGTAGTGGCTGAGGCAGAAAGCGCGGAGGAGGGTATAGAAATTATTAAAAAAGAACACCCTGATGTTGTGCTTATGGATTTAGGTTTGCCCAATATGAACGGACTTGAGGCAACTATAAAAATTAAAGAAGTTTCTCCTGATACTCAAGTGGTTATTTTAACTTCTCATGATAGAGAAGAAGAAGTTTTAGCATCTTTAGGCTCGGGCGCTACGGCGTATTGCTTAAAAGATATTGACCCGAAGGCATTATCTGATGTTATTAAGTGCGCTGCAAAAGGGGCTTGCTGGATTGACCCCACGGTAGCAAAGCTTGCACTTAAGCTTTTCCCGAAACCTGAGAATGCAGAGTTTTTATCAAAAGGTGCAAACCCTGACCCTAAAGGACATTTAACAGAAAGAGAACAAGAGGTTTTAAGACTGCTTGTTCAAGGCAGGTCAAATACCGAGATAGCAAAGGAGCTTATAGTAAGTGTTCATACTGCAAAAGCGCATGTGTGTTCGATTTTACAGAAGTTGTGTGTGGATGATAGAGTTCAAGCGGCAGTAAAAGCCATAAAAGAGGGGCTTGTAAAAGCTTAGTTTACAAAATTTCTCATTTCCTCAAAAAATAACCCCGCGTTTGTGCGGGGTTATTGATTAAAATCTTTTACGCACCCCAAGGGCGTTTCCAAACTCTAAGGCTCGCTTTAGCTCGCTAAGAGTTTGTGGGCATCGCCTATCAACAGTTGCGCCTGCGGTCTTGCTCCTCGCAAGCCCTGAGGCTCACTCTGGCTTGCGCTATTTCTTAAAATTCAGATTAGCTTTTCTCATTCTGACGTTTTTAGGTGTTACTTCAACAAGCTCGTCTTCGGCTATATATTCAAGGCAATCTTCAAGCCCCATAATTTTTGGTGCTTGCAGAGTTACCATAACGTCAGCCGTTGCCGAGCGCATATTTGTAAGTTTTTTAGTCTTGCAGATGTTTATTGCTAAATCCTGCGGACGGTTGCACTCGCCAATTATCATACCTCTGTAAACCTTGGTTTTTGGAGTAACAAAGAACACTCCGCGGTCTTCAAATTGATGAAGTGCATAAGGAATTGCTTCACCGTCTTCAAAAGCAATAAGAGAGCCTGTTCTCTGGCGAGGTATGTCGCCTGCGTATTCTCCGTAGTGGGAGAATGTATGATACATAATACCTTCGCCTTTTGTAATTCTTACAAAATCAGACCTAAAGCCTATCAGTCCTCTTGCGGGAATTAAAAAGTCAATGTTTGTGCGCTTTTCGCCTGTTTCCATATTTTGCATTTGAGCTTTTCTTGAGGCGAGTTTTTCAATGACGGAGCCCGCGTATTCTTGCGGCACGTCGATTATAAGATTTTCATAAGGCTCAAGCGTCTGTCCGTCAACTTTTTTAAATATTACCTCAGGTTTTGAAACCGCAAATTCATATCCCTCGCGTCTCATTGTTTCAATTAATATACCAAGGTGTAATTCACCTCTGCCTGAAACTCTGAATACATCTGTTGAATCAGTGTCTTCAACTCTTAGGGAAACATTTTTTTCAAGCTCGTAGTATAGTCTTTTTCTTAACTGGCGGCTTGTTACAAATTTGCCTTCCTGACCTGCAAAAGGTGAATTGTTGATAGAAAAATTCATCTGCAGTGTGGGTTCGTCAATTTTTATAAGTGGGAGTGCTATAGGGTTTGTTAGGCTTGATATGGTTTCGCCTATTTGAATATCTGAAAAACCTGCAATACCTATGATATCACCTGCGCTCGCTTCTTCAATTTCAACTCTGCCAAGGTCTTTAAAGCCAAAGAGTTTTACAATTTTGCCTTTTTGCATAGTACCGTCCGCTTTAATAAGCGTTACCTGTTCGCCCGAGTGCAAAATTCCGTTTTTAATTCTGCCTATCGCAATTCTTCCGACATAGTCGTTGTAATCAAGAGTTGTTACTTGAAATTGCAGTGTCAAATCATCGTCCGCAACGGGAGGTTCAATGTTTTCCAGTATGCAGTCAAGAAGCGGTGTTATGTCTTTTTCTTCGTCATTTAGTTCTTTTTTTGCAAATTTATGCAGCGAACTTGCGTAAATTATCGGGAAGTCTATTAAGTCTTCTCTGTCCGTTAATTCTGTAAACAGGTCAAATACTTTGTCAATTGTACCGTTTGGGTCAGCACCCTGTTTATCGATTTTATTTATTACGACAATAATTTTTATACCCAAATCAAGCGCTTTAGAAAGTACAAAGCGAGTTTGCGGCATAGGGCCTTCTTGAGCATCAACGATTAAAAGCGCCCCATCTACCATGCCTAAAACACGCTCTACCTCACCGCCGAAATCCGCGTGACCGGGGGTGTCAACGACGTTAATTTTTACGCCTTTATAGTTTACTGAAATGTTTTTGGATAATATTGTAATACCGCGCTCACGTTCGATGTCATTGTTGTCAAGAACTCTCTCACCTGCCTCTTGGTGCTCTTTAAAAACACCTGTCTGCTGAAGCATACAGTCTACAAGAGTTGTCTTACCGTGGTCAACGTGTGCGATAATAGCTATATTTCTGATATTTTTCTTCTTCATTGTTGTCAATCCTTCTGTAGGTAAAATTATTGTACAACAAAAAATTTTAAGGTAAAATAATTTCTATGGGGAAAAGGAGTTGAAAATGGAATTAAACATAGTGAATAAAGTTGATAGCGAAGTTGCAAGTCTTATTAAACAAGAACTTGAACGCCAGCAAAATACAATTGAGCTTATCGCAAGCGAAAACTTTACCTCTCAAGCGGTTATGGCAGCTCAGGGAAGTGTTTTAACAAACAAATATGCAGAAGGTAAGCCCTACAAGAGATTTTATAACGGCTGCGAGAATGTTGATAAAATCGAAGAGCTTGCGGTTGAAAGATGTAAAAAACTCTTTAAGGTTGACCACGCCAATGTTCAGCCGCATAGCGGTGCACAGGCTAATATGGCTGTATTTTTGTACGCACTAAAACCGGGTGATACCATTATGGGTATGGATTTGTCAAACGGTGGCCACTTAACTCACGGCTCACCGGTTAATTTTTCGGGACTTTATTTTAATGTCGTAAGCTATGGAGTTAACGATAACGGCGAAATTGATTATGAGGATGTTAAAAATAAAGCTCTTGAACATAAACCAAAGTTAATAATAGCAGGCGCCAGCAACTACTCTAAAATCATTGATTTTAAGAAGTTTAGAGAAATAGCAGACCTTGTTGGTGCGTATTTAATGGTTGATATTGCTCATATTGCAGCGCTTGTTGCAACTGGCTATCACCCCTCGCCTGCTCCGTATGCGGATTTTGTCACAACAACAACTCATAAAACCCTAAGAGGCCCAAGGGGCGGTATTACAATGTGCAGGGCAGAGCATGCTCAAGGCATTGACAAAGCAGTTTTCCCGGGTATTCAAGGCGGGCCTTTAGAGCATGTGATTGCAGCTAAAGCGGTTGCACTAAAAGAAGCACTGAGTGATGAGTTTAAGGAATATGGAAAAAATATTATAGAAAACTCAAAAGCCCTTTCTCGCGCGCTTATGGAAGAAGGTATCGATATTGTTGGCGGCGAGAGCGAAAATCACCTTATGACTGTTGATTTAAGAAAGCTCAACAAAACCGGTAAAGACGTTGCCAATATGCTTGAGAGAATCGGCATTACCGCAAATAAAAATACCGTTCCAAACGACCCTCAAAGTCCTTTTGTAACTTCAGGCGTCAGAATCGGCGTTCCTGCGGTTACCACAAGAGGTTTTAAGGTTGAAGATATGAAAACTCTTGCAAAAATTATTGCTGACGGTATTTTAGAGCGTGAGGACGAGGCGGTTCTAAGACAAAGAAGTCTTGAATTGTGCAAAAAATATCCGCTTTACCCTGATATGCAATGTGGAGTGTAGAAAATGATTAAACTTACTCAAGCTCATATAATCGGTGCTATAATAGCTTATCTTTTGGGGATTTTCATCGTTCCTCCGGTGATTTATTTTTCAAAAAAAGCCGGACTTGTTGATGTTCCAAACGAAAGAAAAATTCACCACGGTCAAATTTCAAGGCTTGGAGGTATAGCGGTATGGATTTCTGTAATGCTTACCTTTTTATTTCTTGTGCTGTTGAGCTATTATCCAAAAGGTGTCGGGCTTTCAGGCATTATTGTCGGCGGGTCTTTGATGTTTCTTTTAGGGCTCGTGGATGATATTTTCTGCCTTAATGCAAAATTTAAACTCTTTATTCAAATAGCTATAGCTACTATGGTTATTCTTTTGGGTGTTAGAATTGAAGAGATTTACATTCCTTGGATGAACTCTCCTCTTGAGCTTGGTATATGGGGATACCCGATAAGTTTGCTTTGGATTGTCGGTATATCCAATGCCACAAACTTTATTGACGGTATTGACGGGCTTGCCGGTTCAATTGTTACTATAGGTTGTATTGCAATCGGTATAGTATCTCTTGTTGTAACTCCGCCATCTCCGATATCGGCACTTGTTGCTTTTATTTTAATGGGTGCAATGCTTGCGTTTTTAACATTTAATTATAACCCCGCAAAAATATTTATGGGGGATTCAGGTGCGCTTTATGCGGGATTTTTGCTTGCAACGCTATCTATAACAGGTATTATGAAAAACTCTTCAAGCGCTGTTATGTATCTGCCTTTTATTATTCTTGCGGTGCCTATTTTAGATGTAGCATTTTCAAGTATCAGAAGGATTATGAAAGGCTCAAGTCCTTTTGTAGCTGATAGTGAGCATATTCACCACAAGTTACTGCACCATGGCTGCTCTCAAGACAAAGTTGTGCTGATTTTGGCTACTTTTGCAATGGGTTGTGCGGTTATTTCAATACTTATAGCGGGCTCTTTCAGCAAGTATTACATAAGCACCGTAGTACTTGTTGCAGTGCTTTTAATATTAAATATGATTTCAAAGACAATTAAAAAATCTGACAAAAATGAGTGAGAATAATTTTCAAAACAAAAGATGGTACGACCTTGACCCGACAGTGAGTCTTGCTGTTAATATGCTTGAAAAATCGTCAAAAGATATACAGCTCCACTGCGCAAACTACATAATAGAAGAGGCAAAAAACAGGGGTGCTCATATTGGTTTTGAAAACAAAGATGCATTTAATTATCTTTGGAAAAGATGGCAGGACGATGATGAAACAATGTTTCAAGCCATGGAATATTTTAAGATAATTGACTTTGATACAAAAAAACAGCTATCATTAGAAATAATAGATTATATCAGGAATTGCAAAGATAAGTTGAAATAAAATTTTTCATGCATATGCTTGATGATATCTGCGGGAGTTTTAAATAAAATACTGTTTATGAAGAGGACGGTTTTAACTTTATTATTTATCTTTGTTGTTTTGATATTTTCTCATCAAAGTGCCCATGCTATTAAAATAGGACTTGATGATGGTGTTAAACAGACATATATCGGTTCGTCCAAGCCAAGTGTTGTAGTTGACGGTAAAACTGGCAAAGAACTATACACGATTAAATCTTTTACTCCATATACAATAAGAGCTTATAATAATGCAATTGTTATAAAAATTGACGGCAGATATTTTAGTTTTGGAACAAACTACATAAAATTAAAGCCTAAAGAAAAGAAATGTTTCCTTGCTACCAAAAAACGCTGGTACAGAGGTGAACTTATCGTATACAATATTGATAAAAAGCTTGTAGTTATTAATGATGTTCCGATTGAAGAATATCTTTTAGGTGTTGTACCTTCCGAAATGCCTTCCAAATGGAATTTTGAGGCGCATAAAGCACAAGCGATTGCGGCAAGAAGCTATGCTATAGCAAATTTAGGCAAAAGAAAGCATAGTGGCTATGACCTTAAAGATACCCCGCTTGATCAGGCTTATGGCGGTGCAAGCGCCGAAACTCCTCAAACTACGAAAGCAGTTATGGCAACAAAAGGCATTGTTCTGACATATGGTGGCAAGGTTATCCCTGCTTATTATCATGCTGCATCCGGAGGCAAGACGGTTTCTTCAGGTGCCGTATGGGCACGTGATTTGCCTTACATTAAATCTGTAAAAGCCTATGATGACGGCATAAAAAAGAACGGTCATGGTGTCGGCATGAGCCAGCATGGGGCGAATAATCTTGCAGGTAAGGGCTATAATGCCTATCAAATATTAAATTATTTTTACAAAAATGTGAAGTTTTCCGTTGTTAAAACCCAGTTATAATGCTCATTTTGCAATTTTTGCGGCTAAAAAACCAGCTATTTTAAGCTTTTTGTTAAAAAATGCTTGCCAAATGCCTATAAATAGGTATAATAAAGGGGTAAATATGGAAAGGGGTTCATAGATGAACAAAGAAGAATTAGTAAAAGCAGTTGCAGAAAAAGCTAAACTTTCTCAAAAACAAACAGCAGAAGTTGTAGCTTCTATTCTTGAAACAGTTCAAAAAACTGTTGCTAAAGGCAAAAAAGTTACTTTAGTAGGTTTCGGTACTTTTGAAGCTAGAAAAAGAGCAGCAAGAACAGGCCGCAACCCTCAAACAGGTAAAGAAATCAAAATCGCTGCTAAAACAGTTCCTGCTTTCTCTGCCGGTAAAAAATTCAAAGAACTTGTTAAATAAGTGTTGAATTAGATGTTTTAAAAAGCCGACATTTGAGTTAATTCTTTGATGTCGGCTTTTTACTTTTGCAAATAAGCATATTTATGCTAAAATTACTAAGTTACAATAATAAGGAGATAAAACAATTAACAAAGAAATCAAAGCTCAAAAAGAATTGGTCAATGAAAGAATAAGAGCAAAGGAAGTAAGACTCATTGACGACGAGGGTGTTAACCATGGTCTTGTTGCCACAAGTAAAGCACTCGATATGGCAAAAGAGAAGGATTTAGACTTAGTTGTTGTTTCTCCAAATCAATCACCTCCGGTTGCAAAGATTATGGACTGGGGTAAGTATAAATACGAAACAGAAAAACGTGCAAAAGAAGCACGTAAAAAGCAGCATACCATTGATATTAAAGAAGTTAAAATGCGCTACAAAATAGACACTCATGACTATGAAGTTCGTTTAAAGAGTGCTAAAAAGTTCCTGACATCGGGTAATAAAGTAAAAGTTGTTGTTATGCTAAGAGGGCGTGAGATGCAGCATAATAAACTCGCTCTTGACCTTGCAAATAAATTTTTGGGTGATTTTGAAGAGGGAACTTATACTCTTGAAAAAGCACCTGCCCTAGAGGGTAGAAATGTAGTTATGGTTCTTGCTCCAAGCGGAAAATAAAATATAAAGAAAAAAGCCTCTCGCTTGGGCAAAAGGCTATAAAATGGTAAGTTTATATTTTATTAATTAAATGTAGTTTAGAAGCGATGCTTGTTGCATAATTGAAGCACCCGCTTGAAGTGAAGCTTGAAGAGCTGTTTGATACATCATAAGTTGTGTTGCAGCCTCAGCTATGTCTGTATCTACAAGGTTTGATTTCATCTCGGTTAAACTCAGCGAAGCGTTGTCATTTATATTGCTTGTAGCATCCAGTCTTTGAACTCTGCTTGATAGGGTTGATTGTGCGTCTGTAATGCTCTTAATTCCTGCCTGAATCGGGTCAAGGCAAGCGCTGATTGCTTTTACATCCATATCCGGATTGGCAAGGGCGTCGTTTAATTGTTTGAGCGTAGCAAATATTCCACCGTTTTCATCTCCTAAAATTTGCTCGCCATTGACGTTAAGAGGCATTGTAACGCCTTCTGATATTTCAATATTTCTTTCCCAATTCCCGTCTTGTTTTGTGCCGGAGTATGTAACATTTAAGTCATCATCAAGACTGTAAGGAACAGTTGAGGTGTTAGCGCCTGCAAATATGTATTTATCCTGATATTTTGTATTTGCAAGTTGAGCTATTGTTCTTGTCCTTTGCTCAACCTCATCTCTTATGGCATTTAAGCTGTCCTCAGAGTTAAATGAGTTAGCAGCTTGCATTGTAAGTTCATTTATCCTCTGCAGGTTTTCCTGAATTAAACCCAGGGTGTCGTAAGATTGGTTAATTTCATCTTTTGCGGTTTCTATATTTTTTGACCAATCATCAAGCTGAGAAAGCTGCTTGTTATACTTCATAACTTTTGTGCCGTCAGAGGGGTTTTGCCCTACTGAGGTAAGCTTTTTGCCTGATGCTATTTGTTCATATGTCGAATAGATGTTTGACAGATTTTTGTTCATATTTGTCAACATCAGATTAGAAGACATTTGAGTTGTAATTCTTATACTCATAGTGCTTTATTCCTTTTTATTGACCGAGTGCCACAAGAACCTGATAGATTTCATTTGCTACGTTAAACATTCTCGCTGAGGCCTCGTACCCTCTTTGGTATTTAATCATATCCGCAAGTTCTTCATCCAGATTTACGCCTGTAATACTTTGATAATTTGTATTTTCGGATTGATTTATGGCATCTGCGGTTTCAAATTTCCCTGCGATATCGCTTTGTTGAAGCCCTACTTCTCCGCTGAAGTAGGTTAAAAATCCTTCAAAAGTCACATTGTTGTCACCGCCATAAGTGCTCATGGTGTTTTTATCTCTCAGTTGTGCAGTTGCAACAATGTTATCCGAGTTGCCTACGTTATGCTCCCAGCCGTCAACCGAGGTGTCGACTCGAGCAGTTGCTATAAGGTTTGGATTATCTATAACATTTTGATTAACACTTATACTGCCTGCAGTTATCGGGTTACCAAGGTTAAATATAGGCTCTGTTGACGGTACTAAAATCTGCTCGCCTGTCACAGGGTCAGTACCTAATGCCATGGCTTGGATGTCTCCGTCAACAAAAGTCTGGACATTGTTTACTTCCGTTGCAAAGGCATTTGCCAATTCATCGATTTTGCTTCTCATGCCGCTTATTGTTATAAGACCGTCATCAGACGTGTTTACAATATCAAGAATAGCTCCTATTTGACCACCCTCTATTTCACTGTTAGCGTTAGATAAAACAAGTGTGCCATCCATTTTCTCAACTGTTACAATGGCAGGTGTTGTTGCATCTCCTGCAGTAACATTTAGTTTAAGTAACTGTTCTGAACCCGACACAAGCTTGACATCTCCAACCTTGACATCAACACTTCCATTTTTGTTGTATTCAACATTTAAGTCCATGTATGAGGAGAGGTCTTTTAGGAGATTTTCTCTTTCGCTTATAAGACCGCTGCTTGCGCCCTCGCCTTGTATAACGATTTGTTTGTTTAAATCTGCAAGGCGTTCAAGACCTTTGTTAAAGTCTTGTATGCTCATGTATATATCACTGCCCTCAATTGTTCCGGGCTGCTGCCAGTTGCCTACAAGTTGTTCTTGAAGTTTATCTAAAGAACCAGCTATTGAGTTAAATTTAAGAGCAACACTTTGTGCGCTTTCTATATAAATTCTTCTTGCAGAGGGGTCTGTAGGGTTGGCGCTAAGGTTTTGTGCAGCAGAGAAAAAATCTTTAAAACTTGCTTGCAGACCTTCTTCTCCAAGTTCATCAGAAATTGAACCAAGTTGATCCATAATTGTGCCGAGTGTGTAATAATACTGCGCATCTGAGTTAGCGCCTCTTAGGCTGTTAGCAGCAGCGTTATTGGCGTAGCTTGTAAGTTTAGCTATGCTTGCACCGTTTAGCCCTCTTATTTGACTATAGATATTATTTCCGCCGTATGTAGGGTTTGTTTGAAAGTCCGCACGTAATTTTATGTAGCCGTCAACATTCATATTTGCAAGGTTTTGCGACACGACGGCAAGCGCGTGCTGATAGTTGTTCATGGACTCTCTGCTAATATTCATTGTTTGATTTATCGTCATTTAAAACTCCTTTGACGCCTTAGGCTTCTTCCGTGATTGAAGAAATATCAAGATTGCTGTCTTGATTTTTCTTGCCCAAATGATTATAGTCTGCATTTTTTGCAGACGATATGTTTAAAATTCCCTCAAAAATTTTATTTATAACATTGAGAGAATGAGTAATTAACACTTCGTTATCTTTCTGAAGTTTGTTAATCCTCTCGGTTATCTCATTTAGCTCTTTTTTTTGCGATTGATTGAGTTCAAATTCATCTTTTTTCTCATAAATCGCTTTTATTTCATCATAAGCACAGATTAACTTTTCATCACAGCTTGCAAGCACCTCAAGATTTTTTTCAATGAGTGCTTTTTGCTTATTTTCAAGCAGTGTTTTTATATTTATGTATATTTCTTTTATTTTTTCAAAAGTTATGTTGCTCATTTTTCTTTCTATGCGCTATAATCTGCAAGTACGCTTCTTCCGTAGGTAAGACCGTATTTGATGTCATCGTCTGTTATATCTTCGCCGATTAGTTTTGCAGAGTTTTTAATGTCCTCTACATCGACATTTTTAAACAAATCGCTTTGAATGAGTTTGATGTCATCTTCTTTGGTATCGGTATTTTGCACTTCTTTAGGTGCTAAATTTTGCGTGTTTTTTACCGCATAGTTATAAAATATGCGATTTATCGCCTGAGAATCCGCTATTTGATTTGTGTTCATTGAAATTGTCATATTAACCTAAGATATCCTTTGTAGTTACATTTTCGTCAGGAACAGTTTTTTCCATTTGCTGGTAAAGTTGTTTTGCAAAGCCAATGTTTGATGTGGGTGAGTTTGCGACATCTCTGCCTATTTGGTTAAAAAGTATGGATTTAAAGTTGTCCATGTATTTTGAATCGCCAAACATTGAGTTTTCTCTGTCAACGGTTTTATCCATTTGAGTGAGCATTTTTGAAACAAGAATTGCTTCAAATTCTTTTGCAACTTTTTTTAACTGCTCTTTTTGCGTGCCTGATGACCTTATGGTGTTAACTACGTCATAATCTGCACCTTGCGAGTAGTTTGTTATTGTGTTTGTTTGTAGTGAATAAAAATTGTCGCTCATCGTTATCCTAAATTATTTGTAGTTCTGCTTGCAGGCTGCCTGACATTCTAAGTGCCTGAAGTATGGCTATCAAGTCTGTCGGGGTCACCCCTATTGAATTAAGAGCATTTACAAGTTCGCCCAAAGTCGAATTTGCTTTCATTTCAACAAGGCTGCCCTCTTTCTTTTCTATATCAATTTGTGCGTTTGTAACACCTACTGTTTGGCCTTGCGGTGAGAAAGGCGCGGGTTGAGATACGTCGTTGTATGCCTGAATATTTACCGTAATACCTCCATGAGCTACTGCTGCAGGCATAAGCTTGGCATCTGCTCCTATTACAACCGTGCCTGTTCTTTCGTTTATTATTACTTTGGCTCTTTCCTGAGGAGCGCTTACTCTTATGTTTTCAAGTATTGATATAAAAGCAATTCTGTCCGTTAAATATCTCTGTGGGATATTAACTTTTATACTGCCGCCGTCAAGTGCTATGGCGTCTGATACATTTCTTGAAATTATATTTGCAATTTGTGCTGCCATAGTGTAGTCGGCTTGATCCAAGATTAATGTCAGAGAGTTTTCATCCCCTATGGCGCTTATGATATCTCTTTCAACAATAGCGCCGCCCGGGATTCTGCCTGTTGTTGTAATTGCTGTTCTTGAGCTTGAACCTCCCGCTTTTGCGCTTGCACCTCCGACTGATAGCGGGCCTTGTGCCACGGCTACAATTTCTCCGTTTGGTGCTCTCAGTTGAGTTTGAACAAGAACTCCGCCCTCAAGACTTTTGGCGTCTGCCATAGCTGAGACAACAACATCTACCTTATCGCCGTTTTTTGCAAAAGGAGGAATGGTGGCGGTGACAATAACAGCGGCGGAAGCACCTTTTTGAATGTAGTTTGATTGGTCAATTACAGTGCCTAAATTTTGCAGTAAGAGTTGGTTTGTCATTTGTGTGTGGCGAGAGTTGTCACCTGTGTTTTGCAAACCTACAACAAGACCGTAACCTACAACTTGGTTTTCTCTAACACCTTTGATGTGGGTTATATCTTTAATTCTTACACTCTGTCCGCTTATTGCGCTTGCAATTCCTGTTTGGAATATACATATTGCAAGTATTAATGCTGTCAGAATAATTTTTTTAAACACTGTTGTCATCCTTTTTAAAATTAGAATATATATCTCATGAAACGATAGAGTACGCCTTCGTTTTGACCTCTTGATACTGTTCCTGCTCCGCTCATTGCAAATTGCAGGTTGGCAACTTGAGTTGAGCTTATTTCACCTTGCTGGTCAATCCATCTTGGGTCAACAACGCCCGATACCAAAAGGTCTACGCGCTCGTTTGCGTTAACAAGGGTCTTTTTGCCTTGTACAAGAAGATTTCCGTTGGGTAAAAGTTGTATAACCTGTACTGCAACTTTATCTTGTATGCCAAGGCGTCTTTGAGTGCTTGTGCTGCCTGAAACGGAGATTGTTCCGTTTGTATTGTTAAGAGCACCCTTTAGATTTGTTTTAAATATTGTATTTAGTGCACCTGTCAAGTTTTCAAGAATGCTTGAAGTTTTCTCGGTTTCATATACGCCCGAGTCCGTAAGTGTTGGTACTTCATCAATTACAATTGTCACAAGGTCTCCGACATTTCTTGCTCTAACAGAACTATACAGAGGCCTTGGCTCAATAAAGCTTGTCTGAGTTGCATTTAGTGAAAAAAGACTTTCGGCATTTGCCTGTGGCAGTAAAAATGTCATTAAACATATTGTGAGTGCTAACTTTTTTATCATCCTTTTATCCTTTTAGATTTTCACGGTTACTTCGTTTTTGTTGCTTACTGTCGCTTGATAGATTTTGTTGTATTTTAGGCTTTTAACCTGTATGTTATCCCCTATACTTCCCTCTTTAAGGGCTTTTCCGTCGACTGTTATCTTTAGGTTGTCATTTGATTTAAAAATAATGTTTACTGTGGAATCTTTAAGTACATCGGGTTTTGATTTTACGTAGTTTTTTAAGATTGGAGAACCCTTTGGGACATTTCTTGTTGCTACAAGCTCTCCTTTTGGGTATTTATCAATTGTCTGTCCTAAGTACTGTCCGATTTGCATTTTTTGAACGCTTGAGTTAGAAATACTTATTGCCTGTTCTCTAACGATAGGGTTAGTTGCGCATAAGACTTCTTTATATACAAGAGTATTCACGCTTATGGGGAAAGATTTTATAAAGGTTTTTCCGTCATATACGCTTACTCTTTTTATGTCACGGCTTAAAAAACCGTTTGTATTAGATTCTACTTTAATTTCAATCTTATCTTTTGCAGTTATTTCTCCTTGAGGCATATTTAAAATTCTTACCTTAACTTCGCCTCCGCCTAAGTTGTCAACTTGTTTTTGGGCTTGTTTTGTTATTTTCTCAACTATTGCAGCCCTAAGTTCTTCTTCGCTTAGGGTTTGCGCGCTGCAAACCGTGCACATCAGAAGCAGAGAAAAAAGTACTGTTAAGATTTTAGTTAGTTTGTTTTTCATTTTTATTGAAGATTATTTGTTACCTGTAAAATATTTGAAGCCGAAGTAATGATTTTTGAATTAGATTCAAAAGCGCGCTCCGCTTTGATTAGAGCAATCATTTCTTCTACTGTTTGTACGTTTGAACCCTCAACAAAGTATTGCTGAATTGTTCCGTATCCGTCTTGCCCTGCAATACCCGGTACAGGCACGCCTGAAGCGGGTGTTTCAAGGTAGAGGTTGTGTCCTGCTGCCGCAAGACCGGAGTTATTTTGGAATTTTACAATTTGCAACTGTCCCACCTGAGTTTGCTCGGTTTGTGAGCCGACTTTAACAGATACCATACCTTGAGGCGTGATTGTAATTTCTTTTGTGTTTTGAGGAATTTGAATAGGAGGCATAAGTTGATAACCATCTGTTGTGGTCAGTGTTCCGTTGGCATCCATTTTAAAAGAGCCGTCACGCGTGTAGGCTATTGTACCGTCATCAAGAGTAATTTGAAAAAATCCGTCTCCCTCAATTGCAACGTCCAAGTTTCTGCCTGTTGATTGCATAATACCTGTAGTAAAAATTCTTGATGTAGCGGCTGTTTTTACACCAAGACCTATTTCAACACCGACAGGCTGGTACGTGCCCTGCCCCATTTGAGCACCTGCGGCACGTTCTGTTTGATAAATTAAATCCTGAAATTCTGCACGTACTTTTTTGTAACCGTAAGTGTTGACGTTTGCCATGTTGTTGGCTATAACATCAAGATTGGTTTGTTGTGCAATCATACCTGTTGCTGCTGTGTGTAGTGATCTTAGCATTTTATTTCCTCAAATTCCTTATCCTCTTATAACTCCCAAATCAATTGCTTTTGATACGGTGTCACCTTGTGTTTTAACTATTTTTGCCATCGCTTCATAAGAGCGGGTGACTGTAATTGTATTTATCATTTCATAAATGGTATTTGTATTTGAACTTTCAAGAAATCCCTGCTGAAGAGCTGCTCTGTTGTTATTCTGATACATTCCGGCATCTACCCCCTCAGGTTGTACAAATTTCCCCTCACCTTGAGCTGAGATTTTTGTTTTATCTGTAAAATCAACAATTTGTATCTGTTGCAGAGTTCTCGGGTTATCAGGGTTTGTAATTTGAATAACCCCTCTTTCTCCTATATCAATATCCTTAAGAGAATCTATTCTGTTGTTTGGGTTGTTCTCTTCATCTTCAGGATTAAGGACTATTCTTATCCTTCTGTTTTGTGTGTCCATAACCCAGTCACCCTCTTTTGTAACAAGGTAGTAATCATCGGTCATTTGAAAATTACCTGCGCGGGTGTAATAATAGTCTGCTTCGTTGTATTGGACATTATCGGGAACTTCTTTATGCCTAATTTTAAAGAAACCATCCCCTTGAATACCTACATCAAGCTTGTTACCTGTTGTTATAAGTCCGCCTTGAGAGAAGTCTATATATGTTCTATCAGCTGCGTTTCCAAGGCTTAAGTTGCCTACTTTCATAAATTGTGTATCTTTTGGGTTATTTGTAATTGGAATTTGTTTTACTTCAACTTGCGCGTCCATAAGGTTTTTAAAAGTTATATTTGTCTTTTTAAAACCTACAGTGTTTACGTTAGCAAGGTTGTTTGCGTTAACGTCTTCTTGTTTTAAAAGCGACATCATGCCTTTTGTAGCAGATTCAAGCCCTCTTGTTATCATATTTTTCCTCCTTTCATAGCCTCGTAGGAGGATAAAATATTTTTAACGTAGTTTTGAGTTTCTCTGTACGGCGGGATGTCTCCGTATTTTTGAACTGCTGCAGGGCCGGCGTTATACGCTGCAAGCGCGAGTTTAGGGTCGTTGTTAAAACGATTCATCATGCTTTTTAAATATCTTGTGCCGCCGTCAATATTTTGTTCAGGGTCAAAAGCGTCAATGACACCAAGCCCTTTTGCGGTCTGGGGCATAAGCTGCATAAGTCCCATAGCGCCGCATTTTGATTTAGCGTCAGGGTTAAATCCCGATTCTTGTTTTACGACAGCTTTTATAAAATCAGGGTCAAGGTTGTTTTTTTGAGCGTATTTATTTATTAAATTTTCTATATCTTCTCTTGAGTTTTTAAATGTTGTTTTCTCAATCGTTTCTTTATTCTCGCCCATTTTTTCATCAAGAATGGCTTTAAATTCTTTGGCAGCAGATTTATCAGGCGAAGAAACACTTTCGTCCGTGCCTAAAATGCGGTTGAAATTATTTTCAATCGAACTTAACCTTCTTAAAGTCAAGTCAAGACCTGTTATTAAGCCCTCACTCATTTTATATAAACCTACCTCTTACCATTTTATAAGTGTTAAATCACTTACAATATAAATATACCCTCACTTTATTTGTGTTCTCATCAATCATACGGTGTAATTTTTTCTAAAAATTAAATCTTTAGATTGATTTTTTACTAATTATAAAAAATCAGCCGCTGGGGCTGATTTCTATTCAAAAACTTTAGATATAAAACAAATTGCATCCATAAATGTGTCTTTTACAAATTCTCCCGCAAGCTTGTTTAAGGGTTTGTTATCAATATGTTCAAAAGCCAGGGTTATAGGGTCTTTTGTTCTTCTGAATGACGGTACAATACTCCTTGAGTCCATATAGTCAAGTTTTGATTTAAGGTCTTTTGTGTCTTTAAACATACAAACTTGTTCTTCTACATCAAATATTGTTGCACTCATCTTTTTTCCTCGTTTGAAATATATCGTATTTATATAAAAAATATATTCTTAAAAAAATTGCCTTTTTTAAAAAATTTTGGTTAAATTTTGTTAACAAATGAAAAAATGTATTTAATTACCTTGGGTAATAGCAAATTTTTTTATTTTCATGTTTTATGTTTTTAGTGTTGTTCAGTATATGGCAGGGTTAGTAAATGAGAATAAGTGCACTTAACAGCGGATACAATGCAGTAAACTTTGGAAGAGCTCTAAAGCCTGATGAAATGGAGCAAGCATATCAAAGTGCAAAAAGCGTTAGGGAGTTAATGGGTTTTAAAGATGGTAAAGGTGTTTTATATGTTCCATCGGAAAAACTGCCTCAAGTAACATCTGAGAACTCTGCAAAAGAGAGTATAAACAGATTTTTTGAAATGGCAAAAAAACTTTTTGGTATAAACACCGTTGAAATTTCTCCTGAAGTTTCTGAAACTGCAAAAACACTTGTTGACGAGGTGCTAGATTCTCAGGGTATTAAAAGGGTTGCAAAATTTGATTTTCAAACAGAAAATCTTGAAGAAGCAATTGAAAATGCTGCAAAAACATATGACGGTCTTAGGGTGGTTAATCCTCATCAGTATTCTGAAGACCAGCTAAATCTGTTTGCTGAAATTTTTGAAAAAGTTAAGGGTGAGTCTTTTGACCCCAAACTTCTTATGTTTCAGGTAGACGACCAGAATAGTGTTTATAATTGGGATAATCATAAACTTTTTAAAAAATTTGACGGTAAAAATATAATAGGTTCAAGCAATTATATAAATGGAACTAATAAGGATAACTTTTGGGGTTCTACGGCTTTTTATACCAGAAGAATGAATGTTGATCAGGGGAATTTTATCCATGGCATAAGAAAAGCGGGAGAACCATCTTTAGCACAGCAAATAAAAGACCCTGGACAGGTAAATCAATCAATTCAATTTCTAGAGAATGAATTAAAACTTCAGGATGAAGATTTTGTTCACCCTGCACGATATGCGGCTGCAAAGCGTGGTGAAGTTGTTTTATCGCAAAACTTTTATAAGCACTTTGATGATTTAACACCTGAGATTACAACAGATATAATGGGTTTTGAAAAAGCTTATCAGGAGGCGCTTGAGAAAGGGCTTGGAGATAACTATTTTGATTCTCTTGCAAAAACAATGAAAGCTCGCGGTTTAAATGAGGGCGAGGGCGCTCAGTTGTACGAACAAATTTGTAAGTACAGAAATGCGCTTTATTCTTCAGGTGAAGGCTCCGCAAAGACTATCCAAGATGCTCTTAAATTAACGGCAGAGCAAATTGAGGCTTCATATAAAGATACCAAAAACGTAGCTCTTCAGGGTTTTGAGATAAGACAAAGAGAAGTGCAAATCGCACTTGATGAAACCGCAAGAAAGCAAGAAGTGGCACGAGCCGTAGAAAATCTTAACCCGCTTAATGAGCATTTCTTTGATAAGGCAGTTAATTTCGCAAGAAAAAATAAAAAAGCTCTTATATTCACGGGTGCACTTGCTGCTATAGCTGCAGTTGGCGGTACAATGTACTCTTACGGTAAAGAAATTGCAACAAAAACAAACGCTGCAAAACCTCAATCCGAAAAATTAGACAAAAAAGCTTAGAATTTTTTGCGAAAAAAATATCATTAAAAAAGCACTAAATACAAGAGCAGGGCCAAAAGGCATATAGCTTAGGTTTTGCTCTTGTTTTTCGGTTTTTATCCCCTTTAATATAACTAACAAACAACACAGAAGGACTATACAAATTCCTAAAAGATAAAAGAGGTAAGAATTTGAATTTGTATCTAAAAATTTTAACGCTATAATCGAGCAGACAATAGCAGCCAGTGCCCAGCAGGTCTTATAGTTTTTATTTTTTAAATTTTTTATAAATAGAGCAGGAATAGCAAAGAGCGCCTGAATAATAACACTTATAAAAACAACTAAAATAAGTATTTTGTACCCAAGAAGCGCTCCTATACCCATTGCAATAAGAGTATCACCCTCCCCAAAGGCTCTTGTTTTAAGCATTAATGTGCCAAAATGCGCCATAATCTCAAAAATCAAATACCCTGCTGCAAGCCCTAAAAGGCTATCAATTGGAGTTAGTGTGCCGAGTTTTAATATGTTATATAACAACCCTGTGCCCATTAATATGTAAGTATGCACATCAAGTACAACACGCTCTTTAAAATCTGTTATACATATAAGTATAAAAATTGACAGAATGACCCATATAAACAGGGTTTTTAAACTTGCGCCAAAATTAAGATAGGTAAATAAATATAAAATAGCATTTACTGCTTCAACTAAAGGGTATTGAAGAGAGATTTTTTCTTTGCAAAACTGGCATTTTCCTCTTAAAAAAACGTAAGAAATAACAGGAATGTTTGTATACCAGTTTAGTTTTTTTCCGCACTTCGGGCATTTTGAGGGCGGATATACTATGCTCTCGCCGCTAAGACCTCTTAGGGCAACAACATTTAAAAAGCTCCCTATGCAAAGTCCGATAAGCGCGCTAAATATGGCGCATAGAGTGCTAATGCTCATATTTATGCATACCTTTTTTGGTAATAAGGTTAAAAAGCTTATCCAGAGCTTTTTTTAACTTTCTTGAAACCTGCATTTGTGACATATCAAGTCTTTGAGATATTTCACGCTGGTTTAAACCCTCAAAATAGTTAAGGATAATAAGTTGCTGCTCATCATTATCCAGTCTTTTTATGGCGTCATTTAAGATTAATCTGTTTTCAAACCCTGCTATAATGTCTTTTTGACTTTCATCAACCAATCTGTCAGATAGGGTTGCATTGCTTGTATCTTCGTTTCCTACAATCTGGTCAATTGAAATAGCTGTCGTACGTCTGTCCAACTCAAAAACTTCTTCAATTTTCTTTTCGCTCATCTGAAGTGCTTGAGCTAGCTCTTTATCGGAGGGTGTTGTACCGAGTTTTTCGGTTAATTCAAGTGTGATTTTATGCACACGGTAAGAAAGCTCTTTTATTTCTCGCGGAGCGCGGATAATCGTGCTTTTATCCCTTAAATAGTGGCGAATTTCACCTGTTATTAAATACGTTGCATAAGTTTTAAAATTTGAACTTATCTCGGGTTTAAAAAGGTCAATCGACTTAATAAGGCCTAAAGCGCCAACTTGTGTGATATCTTCAATAGGGTCGGTAGAACGCCTTGCAAGCGAGCGAGATACCTTTTTAACAAGCGGCATATACGCAAGCACTATAAGCTCTCGAAGATGCTTTTTTGTAGCATCATCATTTGTTTCTTTGTATTCCTGTAACCACTGATTAACTCTGTTTTCAGGGTCGATTATATCGTTAGTGTTTGTCAGTTCTTGCGCCATATGTGCAATTATATCACTTGTTTTGCTTTTAATCTATAATTATTTTTTTACGGCAAACTCTGAATCCAGCCTTAAAAATACGGGCTGAATTTCTGATTTTTCAATCAATTTACCTGCTTTAATCATTTTTGGCTTTAGCTCGTCAAGTTTCATATTGATATCGATTTTTAGCTGCTGTGCCATATTTGCCGCAATATTTGGGCAATAAGGATAAATAAGTATTGCAACTTTGCACATCAAATCAAATATTGAATATAAAACTTCGCCGCACTCTCTCATTTTGCCTTCTTTTGCAAGTGTCCAAGGAGCGTTGTCGTTAATGAATTTATTTGCTTCATCTACGATATTTATTATCTCAGAGGCAGCTTCTGATATTTCAACCTTGTCAAAATGAGCTTTTACTTTTGATATAGCACCCATGGAAGATGCAGTTAAAATATTTTCGCAAATGTGCTCTTCTAAAATATTTCCGTCAAAGTATTTGCATAGCATATTTAAAGAACGATTTAAAAGATTGCCCATGTTATTTGCTAAATCAGCATTTACGCGCTCTTTAAAGTCCTCATCCGAGTAGTTTCCGTCTTTTCCTGACGGTGCGCTTACACACATAAAGTATCTGAATGCGTCAGGTTCACTAAGTTCAAACGCGCCCATTACTGTCTTTGGCGAGATTACATTGCCGGTTGATTTTGACATTTTGTTTTTGTCAATTGTTATCCAGCCGTGAGCATAGATTGTTTTTGGCAGTTCAACCTCAAGCGCCATAAGGATTGCTATCCAATAAATTGAGTGGAATTTTAAAATATCTTTTCCTATTATTTGAAAATTAGCAGGCCAGAAAGTTTTGAAGTTTTCGCTACTTTCGCCGTTTGGATTGTAGTTAAGAGCCGTAATATAGTTGCTAAGTGCATCAATCCACACATATATTACCTGCTCGGGGTCGGATTTTACTTCAATACCCCAGTTTACATTGCTTTTTGCCCTTGAAACAGAGATATCTTCAATATTTTCAAGCTGATTTAAAACTTCATTTGCTCTGAAAGAGGGCATAATAAAGTTTGGATTTTCTTTTATGTGTTTAATAATAGCGTCTTTGTATTTTGTTAATTTAAAGAAGTAATTTTCTTCGCTTACAAGTTCGGGCTTTTTGCCATGTATTGGGCAGCAGCCGTTTTCATCCAAGTCTTTTGGGCTTAAAAAGCTTTCGCAGCCGCTGCAGTACAGTCCTTCGTATTTGTTTTTATATATATCGCCTTTTTCAAGGAGTTTTTCAAAAATTTCCTGAACGATTTTTTTGTGTTGCTCATCTGTTGTTCTTATAAATTTATCGTAATTTATATCCAAAAGCGCCCAAGCGTCTTTGAACTTTTGAGAATTTTCATCGCACAGCTTTTTAGGTTCAATACCCATAGATGCTGCTGTTTTTTGGATTTTTATACCGTGCTCGTCAGTTCCTGTTAAAAAAAATGTTTTGTCGCATCTTTGTTTAAAGTGACGAAAAAGTACATCCGTTAATATTTTCTCAAACGCATGACCTATGTGCGGAGCTCCGTTTACATAGTCAATTGCTGTTGTTACCATAAATTTATTCATAATTTTTCACCTCTGATTTCAAGACGATTATACTATGAACATTACCCCTCGTAAATAAGAACAGGGGGAATTACTTCATTATTACTCAATTTAAAGGAGTTTTTAGCATTTTCAATTGCTTCTTTTAGCTTTTCTTCTTTAACGTCGTTATAATAAAGTGTTAAAATAGTTTCGCCCTCTTGGACTTTATCGGATATTTTTTTAGATAAAATGCAACCTGCGCTAAAATCTATAGAGTCAGATTTTTTATCCCTTCCTGCACCTAAAAGCTTACAGGCATGGGCTATTTCAAGGGCATCAAGGTCAGATATAAAACCTTGGTTTTGCGCTTTTATTTCATATTTATTTTTTGCTTGTTTAAAAAGACTGTAATTGTCAACTACATCAGGGTTTCCGCCTTGATAAGATATAATTTTTCTAAGCATTTCAAGAGCTTTTTTTGATTTTATGCTCTCATCCATTTTTTCTTTTGCTTCTTCTTTTGTTTTGCAAAAACCGCCCGCTATAAGGGTTTTGGCTACAATTTCTAAGGTAACGTCATAGAGGTCTTGAGAATAGTTGCCCTTTAGAAACTCTATACTTTCAATAATTTCAAGACTGTTACCAATGTTTTTGCCCAGAGGCTGCTCCATAGAGGTAATGATAGCTGAGATTTTTCTATTGAGCAGTGCTCCTGTTTCTATCATAAGCTCGGCAAGCTCTTGAGCTTCTTCTTTTGTTTTAATGAAAGCACCTGAGCCGTATTTAACATCCAAAACAATTGAATTTGCACCGCTTGCGATTTTTTTGGACACAACAGAGGCACAAATAAGAGATTTGTTATCAACCGTAGCGGTCACGTCACGAAGAGCGTATATTTTACCGTCAGCTGGGGTAAGATTTGGGCTTTGAGAAGAAATAGCGGCGTTGATTTCTTTTATTTGCTTCATAAAGTCATCTTTTGACATTTCGCATTTGAAATTTGGTATAGATTCAAGCTTATCAACCGTTCCGCCGGTATAGCCCAAGCCTCTGCCGGATAGCTTGGCGCAAGTTACACCCAAACTTGCAAGCAAGGGGATTAAAACTATTGTTACTTTATCCCCCACTCCTCCTGTGGAGTGCTTGTCTGCAACAAAATTACTTATTGAAGAAAAGTCTAAAACTTCGCCCGAATCTACAAAAGCTTCGGTAAGATATGCGGTTTCTTCCTTATCAAGACCCTGAAAGCACACTGCCATAAGCCAAGCTGACATTTGATAATCTTCAATTTCTCCTTTTGTGTACCCCTCGACAAGAGAGTAAATCTCTTCACGAGTGTGTTTTTTACCGAGTTTTTTCTTTTGTATTAAATCAACTGCTCTCATTATTACTCCTATTTATGGTACGGTTCATTGTTTAAAATTCTATAAGCCCTGTATATTTGTTCAATCAGAATAAAAGTTGCCTCCTGATGCAAAAATGTAAGCTTTGACATTGAAAATTTAAAATCCGACATGTTCCGGACTTCTTTTGCAAGCCCCTCTGCCCCACCTATTAAAAAAAGTATTTCATTAGCTATGCCGCTTGTTTCAATTTCTCTTATTTTATTTGCAAACTCAACACTTGAGAGCATTTTGCCTTCTATTTCAAGGGTAATTATATACGCCCCTTTTTTGCCTTTTAAAAATTCATAAATGTCTGAAACTTCAAGAACCTCGACTTTATTCAGCAGTCTTTTTTCAAATTCGTCTACTCCTGCCTTAAAGTAAGGTTCTTTGATTTTTCCTTCAAGTATTATTTTTATATTCATTAAACTATTTCTTTGTAGCCGTCAGGGTTGTTTAGAAGGTCATAGTTTATTTCATTTTCGTTATCTGCTATTATTGCCGCAACAACAGCGTCTGACGCTACGTTAACGGTTGAGCGAAGCATATCTGCAAGTCTTTCAAGCGCAAACAGGAATGAGAAACCTACAACCAAATGCTCCGGAGTAAGTCCTATACCGTTTAGAACAAGTGCTATGGTGATTAAACCGGCTCCCGGGATACCTGCTGAAGTTGAAGATGCTATCATTGCCAGTACTGCAATTTGAACTATTAACCCTAAAGAAAGGTCAATGCCATACGCTTGAGTTAAGAATATAACCGCAACGGTTTGCACAAGCGCTGTTCCGTCCATATTAAGAGTAGCACCCAAAGGTAGTACAAAAGAGCAGATTTTATTTGAAATACCTCTTTTTTCGCAGCAGGTAATTGTCAAAGGTAAAGTTGCAGAGCTTGAAGCTGTACCAAAGGCTACCATAATAGCCTCTGTAATTGCAGTATAGAGTTTGCCTACGGGAACTTTGGAGAATATCTTCATTAATAACGGGTAAACGACAAAGAACTGTATTGCAAGACCTAAGGATATTACAAGGAAGTATTTCCAAACTTCAGAGAACATTTGCATACCAAAACTTGCAACAGAGCTTGCAGTAAGGGCAAAAACACCCGGTGCTGCAAGATACATAATCCAATCGGTCACTTTCATTGTCGCTGCAAACACGCTTTCAAAGAATGAAACAACGGGACGATTAATCTCGCCTACTTTTGCAAGAGCTATTGCAAAAGCTAACACAAATATGATAATCGGTATCATTTGTCCTTGAGCAAGCGAATTAAACGGATTTTTAGGTATCATATCAAGAACCATACCTGCCATATTTGCTCTTTGTTCTGAAATTGCGCTTGCAACATAGCTTTGCATTTGCTGAGCGACATCAGAGTTGATAAAGCTTTGGGCACCTATACCCGGTTTGAAAACCAAAGCTAAAACAGCGCCTATTGTTACTGCTGCAAGAGTAATGATAAAGTAATAAAGTATCATTTTCTTGCCAAATTTAGCCAGCTGCTTGTTGTCGCCAATATTCGAAACACCTATTACAATAGCACTTATTACAAGTGGTATAACAACCATTTGTATAATATTAATAAAGCCTTGACCTATAAAATTAAGGACTTTATGTATCATGGGATAGCTTGCCGAGGGGAAAAGTATTCCTACCACAATACCTGCTATTAAACCGAAAAATATATGCCAGTTTCTTTTTATACCTAAAAGCACTGCAATTAGTATCTGCATATGTATTCCCATAATATAAAATCCTTTATCCGCTAGTTCATTATTAAATTAATATTACAACTATTTTTCCACTCTGACAATACATGTATCGTTGTACTTTTGGCTTAAGCGTTGAATTTTAAATATTTCTTTTAAAATTTCAACCTTTTAGATGATTTTTGTCCGTTATATATAAAGCACAATCCTTATAACCCGTTAAAATTATTTGTATAACCAAATTTAGTCCAAAGGAACATAAAATGTTCAAACAAAAAACTCCAGATAATTCGCATGCAGACTCGCACAGCGGGTCAAATCGTTCTATGCAGCTTGCGCAAGCTGCACACCAGAGGTACCTTTTACACTCTTCAAGTGAGGATTTAACCACTGCGATAAATTTTTATATAGAAGCACTAAAAGATAATCCAGATACTTCAAATGCTTATTTTAGACTGGCAAGTCTTTTGCATGACAACGGACAAATTGGGATAGAATCTGCAATTGAACAGTGTAGAAGGGCAGTTGATATTGACCCTAAAAACCCTAATGCTCATATGTATCTTGGATATTTTTTGTCTCTTAAAAACGAATTTGACGAGGCAAGCGAACATTTTAAAACGGCAATTAAATTAAAGCCCTTGGCTTCTTCAAGGACAAGATTGGTTTTAGCGCTTACACTACTTGAGAAAATAAAAACAAAAGATAAGTCGCTGCTGGATTTTTCTTCTGCAATGTACTATATTTTTTCCGGTTCGCTACTGTTTTTATTTGACAAAGCAAGTATTAAAATGTTTGTAAAAAACATAGCTGACGACTTGAGTTTTATTAAATACAGAGCTTTTGGAGAAATTTTAGAGAAAACTCACAATGAAGTATCTGCTTATGATATGTATGCAAATGCTCTTGATAAAACCAAGAATAAAGCCGTTTTCTATGAAAAAATGGCACAGATTGCAAAGAAGAAAAAGCGCTTTGAAGTTGCGTTTGAATGTTACCAAAACGCTGTTGCACTCTCCAATGCTAATCCCATGTGCGTAGTTAGCGCTATAGAGTTTATTGAGGAATATTTTCCTGAAAAAACGGACGAGTTAATAGATTTATATACGGTTTTGACCGCTCAAAATCCTGATATCCCCCGTTGTTACTACGAGCTTGGACATTTGTATCTTAAAAAAGAAGATAAAATAAGTGCGGTTAACGCTTTTAAGCTTGCTCTTGATTATGAAAAAGACAACCCGTTTTATCTTAACTCTCTTGCTTTTGCATATGTGCAACTTGAGCAGTATGACAGTGCTATTGAACTTTATCAAAAAGCAATTAACTTAAATCCCGATAACGAATGGTCAGCTGTTGTTGCTCAGGCGCTTGCTGCAATTTATCATCAAGTTAAGGGTAATTTTGATGCGGCAATTTCAATGCTTCAAAATGCTCTGCTTTTAACAAAAAATAAGGCACCTATATATCAAGCAATAGCGGATGTATATTATGATATGGAAGACTTAGATAAGGCTATCGAGTTTTACAATTACTCGCTTGACGGCGATTGTGATAACCCAAAGGCATATTCAAGACTGGCTATGGCTTATTGGGAGAAAGACAATATAGAAAAAGCGATTATTTATTATTCAAAAGCGATAGACTTAGACCCTGAGTATGATATTGCATATAATAATCTGGGTGTAATATTCCTTGATGGTCTGGGTGACGCTAAGCGCGCGTTAGCGTATTTTGAAAATGCAGTTGATATTAATCCTAACTATGTACTTGCGCATTTTAATATCGGACGGGCTTATGCACTTATGGAACAGAAAATTGATGCCGCCAAAGAATATCAAATAGCGCTTAACTTAAATAAAATTAACCCTGAAATTGAATCGCAAATGATAGAAGATATGCTTTATAAATTGTTTGAAGCATAGTAGATTATCCCCAAAATGAAAAAAATACTTGAGTTTTTTAAAAATACAACCGTAAGAATTGTAAGTATTTTATTGCTTATACTTTTTTTGCTGAGTATAGTTTTATTTTTTGATAATTACGTAAGACAGATTAAAAAGGGTGTAAGTTTTTATTGGGTTTATAGAGGTGATAAATACTACAGAGAGAATAAAACTCAAAGAGCAATTGATTGTTACAAAAGAGCTATCGCATATCATCCTAACCACTACAAAGCTCGCTATAATCTTGCAAATATTTATGTTACCTATGAAGATTATTACTCGGCATTGGATGAATATTCAAAAGCGCTTGAAATAAAGCCTGATTTTATGATAGCTCGTATAGACTACGCACTTGTACTATCCGAAGCTACGTTTAATCACGATAGAGCTATAGAAGAGTATGAAAATGCCATAAGAAATAAGCCTAAGTGGTTTTATATTCCTTTTTTTATAAATAACAGGAAAACATATAAGTATAATTCTGCCATTGCTTACTATAATATGGGTCTTGCGTGGCGCGCGAAGTCATTGCTTGTCGGGGAAAATAAATTTTCTGCAAGAGAATATTTGTACAATGCTGTTGAAGCCTATCAAAAGGCGCTAAAAACCCTTAAGAGTTATGATATTTATTACAATCTTGCTCTTGTAAATCAGCTTTTAAAAAATAATGAAGAAGCAGGTATAAACTACTGCAAGGCAATTGAGCTTGCTCCTCTTAACTATGAAGCCCACTATAATCTTGCCATTCTTTTAAGGGACATGAAACTTTACAGGGATTCTCTGGAAGAATTTAAAAAAGCGGGTTTGATTTTAGATGTTGACGGTGATAGTGTAAAGACAAGATATATTTATGATGTTCTAAGTGAAGTAACACAAAAAATGGTTCAACAGGGAGATTACAAGTACCTTGTCGAACATATTGATGAAAAAGGACATAAGGAAGGCTATAATCAGGCTGAATTAACCTATGTCGGGGGTAAACTTGTTGTAACCGATGAATTTGACAGAGCTGTTTTAAAAAACTTTAAAACTTGCTCGGCAAAGGCTCACTTTAAAACACTTGATGAGGAAAATTAGTGGATTTTAAAACTTTCTATAATTTTATGTTTAAACTTACCTGTGCTTTTGAAAAATCAAAGTGCAGGACAGATTTTATTGATAGCCTTGAGAGTGCTTTTTCAAAGATTTTAAGCGTAGAAAAAATAAAAATATACGTACTTGATGAGTTTTCTTTTGTTCTAAAAGATTTTGAAAAACCATGGGAAAATATGTCTGACGGGGAAGAAAACCAAAAAATCCAAAGTGTACTGAATTCCTTTGTGGGCTCAAAAGAAAACGCAAAAATTATTGATAACATAATATATATGCCGATTTATGAAGAGACAAAAATCTTAGGTGCTATAAAAATTATCCCCGATGAAATAACGGATGAGCAAAATGAGATTTTTCAAATTGCTCCTCTTGTGCAAAAGCAGATTTCATACGCTGTGCTAAATTTCAAATCCCGCGAGAAAATGCAGCTGAATACCAAGTTTTATCAAACAATAAGAAATATAGCAAAAATTATTGAAACCCAGTATGAACTAAGCTATATTTTGCCGATTTTGGGCGAGATGATAGATAGTTTTATATATGAGCATTTAATATATATATTTATAAAAAATAAAAATAAAAAAGAATTTAAGCTTGTTTGGCCGGCAAATATTAAAGATGTAAAAATATATAATTATTTAGAGCAATTAACTCCAAAGTCGCAGGTAATGCTTGAGCGCGAGGGTAAGGTTGGAATTTTTCCTCTTTTAAGCGAGCAAAAGCTTCTGGGGGCTATTGTTGCATATAATCCTTTTGATAAATTAAATGAAAATGAAATAAACTACCTTGATGAAATTTCAAAACAAGCCTCTATTACTATAGAGCGTGCTTCAGAGTACATGAAAGTGCTAAAAGACGCTACGCTCGATGCTCTAACAGGTCTTAACAACCGTCATCAATTCGCACTACGTTTAAGGGAAGAAACGGCTTTTGCAAAAAGGCAAAACAAGCCCCTGTGCTGCATTATGACCGATATTGATTTCTTTAAAAAGGTAAATGATACATACGGGCATGCGGTGGGTGATTGCGTGCTTAAAAATGTTGCCCGCACCATAAAAAAGGAACTCCGTGAAAATGATATCCCCTCAAGATACGGCGGAGAAGAGTTTGCGATTCTCCTTCCATACACAACTCTTGATGAGGCTACTCTTGTAGCGCAGAGGTTAAGAAGTGCAATTGAAAAGAAAAAAATAAATATCGAAGAATATAATATCGAGGGTGTAAAACAGCTAAGTGTCACAATTTCTGTGGGTGTAAGTTTGTATGATAAAACAATGAAAGACCCCGAGCAGTTATATCAAAACGCTGATAAGGCACTGTATGAAGCTAAAGAGGGCGGCAGAAACCAGGTTGTTGTTTTTAAGGCTTAATTTTCGTATCTGATAATTGAGTGCAAAGCTCCCAATATTTCAATTTCATCTGTTTTGAAATCATCTGTAACTATATCTGTATAGTCTTTGTTGTCGGATTTTAAAATAATTGTATTCATATTGTTTAGAATTCTTTTTATATAAAGAGAATTTTTAAATTTTATAAGAAAGATCTTCCCGTCTTCAATTTTTTCATATTTTTTATTAAATACTGCTATATCCCCTTTGTTAATGTACGGTGACATAGAATTTGTATTTACGGTTATTGCAAAAGTTGATTCTTCATCCGTACCTTCTTTTTTTGAAAGGCAAATAAAATCGCTTGTCTGCTGCATTTGGTCTTGGTAGACAGGAACTTTTATGAAATCAAAAGATGTATTGGAATTTAGTTTTACATTAAAATAGGACTCAATTTTTTTTATTTTATCTTCGTCAAGGTCAGAATTTTTTGCAAAAAGTTGGGAAACATTTGACCTTGTAGTACTAATAGCCTTTGCTATGTCCCCTTGTGAAATATTTGTATTTTTCAGTCGGCGGAGTGCGTCTTGGACATCTTTTATATACATAGGTACTTTCTTATCTTAATATTTATTAAGTTAATACTTGACAAAAGTTAAGTTCTAACTTATTATGTAGTTACTAACAAAAAATAGTTAATTTATAGGTAATTGCACTATAGATACGAAATAGCGCGCTTGTTTGTGCGTTATTATTTGCAATTTAATAAACATCATAAGGTGTTTAGAATAAATAGTAAATAGAATGTTTATTTTTTTTAATTAATCTGGAGTCTATATGAAAGGTACGAATTTTTCGCAAGCTTTTACGCTTGCAGAACTACTTACTGCTGTCCTTGTGATATCGGTAATTATGGTGGCGCTTGCGCCTGTTATTACAAAAAGAGTTAAGGAGAATATATCTGTTCAAACGGATAGGAAAAAGGGTGAAGAAATATGGACAAATCCCGGCGCCTACACTTTTCAAGTGCCTGCAGGAGTAAATATTCTTGAAATTTCAGGCTCGGGAGGTGGCGGCGGAGGTGCAGGTGCTGCTATGAAAAACTATTCTAAAACATATAACGGCGCTTCAACAAGGACTATCATTGTGCCAAAGGGTGTTTCAACGGTTACATTTGCTCTTTTGGGTGCCGGTGGCGGTGGCGGAGGTGCAAATGCCTTAGTAAAAAACGACACATGTAAATATCCGCTTATTATTCCTGCTATGGCTGACAACGGAAGGGATTTGTGTGTTTCTAACGCAGAAGTCTCATCTGGCTATAGGGGTCTTTTCGATGTAGTTGATGTTGGGGTAGATGGTACAAGAAATGCTACTTGCTGGGTTGCAACCGCAAGCAGAAATACTGCAGCTTACTGTTCTGATGCATCTTGGCCAAACTCCAGTCCTTATTATAAAGGAGGAGGGTGCAAAAAAATGGTATGCACAAGGGACGCTGTTTCCGGTTTGTGCGGTACTTATACCCCATATGTTGTTGGTGAAGATAGTAAGTACAAAAGTTACAGATTATTTACTGTTGCTGAAATAAAAAGACTTTATTCTGAAAGCAATTCTTCAAATCAATACAAATGGATATTTGGGAATGGTCTAGACCTTGGTATGCATATGTATAAACTTGGTGCTTTAACTGCAGGAAAATATACTGCTGCAAGTGAGACTACAGGATGTTTTGCACCCAATTCATCCGTCTGTAGTCCTTACATGTTGCATTTATCTGACGGCATTCTTGCAATAATAGATTCTAATTATTGGGGGCCTAACCCTGATGAGCCGTATTTTGATAAATACGGGCCTGTTTATTACGGGGTAAGTAATTCCGGTTCTGCTCAAGTGCGTTGCGTGCGCGAGCTTGATAACTGGGTTCCATACTCCGGAGCAGGAGGCGCAGGTGGTGCTAAATTAATAAAGACAATCAATGTACAACCCGGAGATACACTCACTTTTGTTATCGGTGCAGGAGGTCTTGGCGGCTCTAAAGGTGGTGGCACAGGCTCTCAAGGAGGAGCAACTTGTGTTGAGCACAAAAGAAACGGAGTAAGATATACTGATCCTGATAATTCTTTGAATAACGGATATTATTGCGCGTATGGCGGATATGGAGGAAGGGGTGCGACAACAAGTGCGAACGGTCAGCCAAATGCAACATTGGCTGCTTGTACTCATGCAGACGGGTGTACAAAGTCTGTAAACGGTTCTGCAGGAACATCCTCAACTGGAGGTACGGGTGCAAACGGTGGTACAGGGGCAACTGTTGATACGGGAGAAGATAACATTGTAGGTGTGGGATACAATGGAGAAAATACGGCCTCAGGAGGCGGAGGCGGTTTTTGTCAAAGAGGAAACAGAGTTCCGTCTAATTGTCAAAAAGGAGGTAATGGTGTTGACGGAAGTTTTACAATAGCTTTTGACCAGTATGTTGCAGGCGGTGGCGGTGGCGCTGCTGGAGCGGCAGGAACGGATAGTGACGGAAACTATAAACCTATAAAATTGCGTGTCCAAGGTGGTGAAACAATAACATTTACAATAGGCTCGGGTGGCCTTGGCGGTCAGTTCTCAACAAATGGGGAAGACGGAGGCGATACTGTTATTGCAACAAAAAACAACCCTGAGGTTTTTGTTTTTCAAGGCGGTACAGGTGGTAAAACCGGGGTTTTTGACGGTAGTTGTACGTATGACAACATTGGTTGCGCAAAAGGCGGAGAAGGCGGGTATGGAGGAAAATATCCAAATTATCTTTTGACCCCGAATTCTTTTACCTACTTAACTCCGACAATTGAATCCGCAGGAAAATCAGGCGGAGCCGACCAGATGGGATTTCAAGGTGGCTCGGGTGGTACTACGGTTTTAGGTAAATACGGCTCTTGTGGCGGGTTTGAGATAAATGTTGATACAACATGTAGCAAGTATGACGCAGATGGTAATAGCGGGGAAAAACACAACCCTATTACAAATTTATTTGGCGGCTCGGGCGGGGGCGGTGCCGGAGTTGACGGAAAAAACGGCGGGTCGGGAGGTTCCGGCGGCCCGGGGTATATAAGAATCAAGTGGGATGAAGCAAATAATGAATGATGTTTTGTAAGTTTTTTATTTTATTTTCGTATCAAGGGGTGCTCTCCAGGTAATGCGCCCCATTTTTTTATTTAAAGACACAATATGTTAATTGCAAACGCCAAGCTCGTCGCTTGTCGTTTTCACTCCGGTGTGGTTTTTGCGCCTGTGCAATCAAAGATTGCTTCTCTCGTTACGCTTGCGCTCCACTCGAAACGGCGCTCATCGACAGTTGCAAACGCCAAGCTCGTCGCTTGTCGTTTTCACTCCGGTGTGATTTTTGCGCCTGTGCAATCAAAGATTGCTTCTCTCGTTACGCTTGCGCTCCACTCGAAACGGCGCTCATCGACAGTTGCAAACGCCAAGCTCGTCGCTTGTCGTTTTCACTCCGGTGTGGTTTTATTAAGTTTTGTTTCAAAAATAATTTATCGGGTGTTAGAAAATTACTTTTTGAATATAATGGTATGGCAAAATTAATTAGTACTTTTGGATTATTTTTTTGCATGTAAGGACTTGAAAATATCTTTGTGCTAAGATTTTGTATGTATGGTAGTAAGTATTAAAGGATTTAAAAAATGGCTTTACCAAATGTCGCATATTTCTCAATGGAAATCGCCCTTGACCAATCATTAGCAACATATTCAGGTGGTTTGGGCTTTTTGGCAGGCGCTCACATGCAATCTGCAGGTTATCTGCAAATGCCTATGGTGGGTGTTACTATGTTATGGTCTTTCGGCTACTACGACCAACGTATCAATGAAAACGGCGAAGTTGAAGTAGCATACATTAGAAAGCACTATGACTTTTTAACAGATTTGAATGTATACACAACAGTTAAAGTTTTTGGTGAAGATGTTAAAGTTAAGGCTTACAGGGTTGAAGGTGACCTGTTTGGTTCATGCCCTGTTTATCTTCTAACAACTGATATTGACGGAAACTCTGAATGGGCAAGAAGAATTTCTCACAAACTTTATGACGGAGATGAAAAAATCCGTATCGCTCAAGAAACAATTCTCGGTATCGGCGGTGTAAGAATTCTTCAAGAAGTCGGCTATCCTTTTGACGTAGTTCATATGAATGAAGGCCACGCTCTTCCTGCTGCATTTGAACTTTTAAGACAATTTAACGGTGACTTAAATGCGGTTAAGAAAAGAACAGTATTTACAACTCACACACCTGTTGCCGCAGGTAACGAAGTACACTGGGTAGATACACTAATGGAAGGCGGATTCTTCGCAGGCTGCCCGAGAGATAAAGCAATTGAACTCGGTGGAGAAAACTTCTCGCTAACGGTTGCTGCTCTTAGAATGTCAAGAGTTGCAAACGCAGTTTCTCAGCTTCACGGTCTTGTTGCTAACAAGATGTGGGATTGGGTTCAAGGCAGATGCCCCATCCGCGCTATTACAAACGCTGTAAACCAACACTACTGGCAAGACCCCAGATTTGCTTCAGCAGAATCTTATCAAGAGTTGCTTGATGCTAAGAAAGAAATGAAAAAAGACTTGTTCCAATACATTTCTGACACTCAAGGTAAGAGATTTGACCCCAATGTTCTTACAATTACTTGGGCAAGAAGATTTGCAGACTACAAACGTGCTTGGTTAATCTTAATGGATAAACCGCGTATCGAAAAACTTTTGAACGAAAACAAAGTTCAATTGATATTTGCAGGTAAGTTCCACCCGGATGATACAATGGGTAAAGAAATGTTCAACAAGATTTTAAAAGAATCTTACAACATGAAAAACGTAGTTGTACTTCCCGGTTATGAACTTGCACTTTCAGCAAGACTTAAAAAAGGTTCTGACATATGGTTAAATACACCTCTAAGACCTTTCGAGGCTTCAGGCACTTCAGGTATGTCAGCTAACTTAAACGGTGCACTTCACTTCTCAACTTATGACGGTTGGACAGTTGAAGGTACTTTCCCCGGTATCAACGGTTACACTGTTGAATACCCCGGCTTGGATGATGATATTCCTTGGGAAGAACGTCACTGGAAAGACCATCAGTGCGTAATGAACACTCTTGAAAATGAAATTATTCCGACTTACTACAATAACCCTGACGAGTGGGCAAGACTTATGCGTCAAGCTAAAAGAACTGCAGAAGCTTACTTCAACTCTGACCGTATGGTTATTGAATACTATAACCGTGTATATAAACCAATTGCTCACGGTGGTTCTCAAGCAGGTCTTGATGATGACCAAAGCGAAGCTAAAATTGCAGAAAATCCAAATCTTGACGCTTGGACATTCAGCAATATCAAGTAGGAATACAAATTTAATAATAAACAGACAGTGTTGTTGCACTGTCTGTTTTATTTTTGTGATAAAATTTTTTTATAATTACTTTAATCAGGAGAGATAAAATGGAATCTACCCAAACAAATAACAGCACTATCTCAAGTATTCGAGAGAACAGGATACAAAAGCTTAATGACCTCACGGATAAAGGTATTAATCCGTACCCTTATTCATACGATAAAAATATTTCAGCTGCAGAATTGCAAAAAAAATACGCTGATTTGCCCGCAGGAGAAGAGACAAACGACTCCTATAATGTTGCAGGCAGGATTATGGCAATTCGTAACACAGGCATGTTTATAGACCTTATGGACCCGTCAGGCAAAATACAGATTTTCTCTCACAAAGAAAATCTTGACCCTGATAAACTTGCAATAGTAAAAATGCTCGATGTCGGCGATATTGTTGGTTTTTCAGGTGATGTGCGCCGTACACCAAGGGGCGAATTGAGTATAAAAGCGCGTGATGTAAAACTTTTATCAAAAGCACTTTTGCCTTTGCCTGAAAAATTTCACGGTTTAACAGATGTAGAAATTCGCTATCGTCAGCGCTATGTAGATATGATTATGAATCCTGAAGTGCGCGATACTTTCAGAAAACGCTCTTTAATTATTCAAAAAATCAGAGAATACCTCTGCAACCAAGGATTTTTAGAGGTTGAAACTCCTATGCTCCATGCTCAAGCAGGCGGTGCGTCTGCCAGACCTTTTGAAACATATCACAATGCTCTTGATATGCATATGGTTTTAAGAATTGCTCCCGAGCTTCACTTAAAAAGACTCCTTGTTGGCGGTGTGAGCGAAAAGATATTTGAGATGAATCGTAACTTTAGAAATGAAGGTATTGATACGCGTCATAACCCTGAGTTTACAATGATTGAGCTATATCAGGCTTATGTTGATTATAATGATATGATGGTTCTTTTAGAAAATATGGTTTCAACTGTTGCTCAAGAAGTTTTGGGTACTATGGTTATTGAATATCAGGGTCAAAAAATTGACCTTACTCCTCCGTGGGATAGAAAAACCATGCTTGGTGCTATAAAAGAATTTACAGGCATTGATTTTAATGAATATTTAACAGTTGATGAAGCCGCTGCTCAAGCTAAAAAGCTCGGTATTGAGGTAGAAGAAAATGACAGCTGGGGTAAAATCCTGGATAAGATTTTTGAAGAAAGAGTTGAGCCCAAACTTGTTCAACCTACTCATATTCTTGATTATCCTCGAGATATATCTCCTCTTGCAAAAGTTCACAGAGATAATCCAAGGCTTACGGAGCGTTTTGAAACCCGTGTTAACGGTTGGGAAATTTCAAATGCGTTCTCTGAACTTACTGACCCGATTGACCAGCGTAACCGCTTTGAAGCACAAGCGAGAGAAAAGGCAATGGGAGATGAAGAAGCTTGCGGTATAGATGAAGACTTTATCTGTGCGCTTGAACATGGCATGCCTCCTGCGGGCGGTATGGGTATAGGTATAGACAGACTCGTGATGCTCCTTACGGACTCGCCATCAATTCGTGATGTAATTGCATTTCCTACAATGCGTCCAAGAGGATAAGCAATATTAAAAAAACTTAACAATTGCGGTTAATTTTTTGCATTAACCGCAATTTTTTTGCTTGAATGTTTTTATACTGACAGTTACAAGGTTAGGTAAATTTATGACTCAAATTTCTCCTCTTACAGGCAGTGCCTATAATATGTTTAAAATGCCCCCCGAACAGAGAACTAATAAGGCAATGCGAGAGCCCAAGCAACTTCTCAATGAAGATGGCAATAAAGAAGTTATGCAAACTACACCTGTGAAAAAAAGTTCAAAAAAGGCATTAGTTGGTGGTTTGGTTGCCGCTGCAGCGATTATTGCGGGTGTTGCTTATGGTGTTAAGTCAGGAAAGATAAATGCCGAGTCTATAAAAACTAAAATTCCTTTCTTTGGCAAAAAATACAAAGAAAAATTGGCTGCAAAAGAAGCTGAAGAAGCGGCAAGAAAAGCAGCCGAAGAAGCTGCAAAAAATATGAAAAAAACTGATGCCAACTTTTTTACGACTGTTTTTGGTCTTGGTTTAATTGCAAAGGGCTTTGCAAAGCATATGGCTTCTAAAGGTGCAGGTGATGAAACCGATATGGTAAAACTTGCGTATGAAAAAGAGCAGTATATGAAAGAAGTTGAACTCCCCCTTGTACTTGATGAATCGGCTTCATATAAAGAAAATTATTCACAAAAGATACTTTCTGCAATTGAAAAATTGCAAATTCCCACCCAGTATATGAAAGCTAAGTACGACTCTGCTTTAGCACTTTATCCGACTCTTGTGAAAGAGAATTCTGTTGAAACTTGGCCTAACACTGATGTAAGAAAATCGCAAATTGTTAATAACGAATTAACAGGTACTCTTACTCACTATACTTTTGATAAAAAAGGTTTAGTCCGTGAAAAGGTAGTATATGTAAATGATTATCCGATTCAGATAGAATCATACAGAGATGATAAACTGGTTGCCAAAGCGAGATTTGCAAAAAAAGAAGGTGTAAAAGACCCTTACATGTCCCATTTATTCAAACACAATCCTTTAACCGGTAAAATTTCAGGTACACTTGTATATAATGAGAATGGTGAAGTAACTAGTTATCTTGCGAGAGATACAGAAGGCAGGTTGAATAAAATATTTAATATAGACCCTGAAACAACGAATATCAAGTCAGTTTGCCTATCAGATGACGAAGGTAAAAAATGCACAAGAAAATATTTTTACGATGAGTCGGGTAATATTAAAGAAGCGTACTTTGCCAAAACAAAAGATATGCCAAAACATGTCTATGAATTTGAAAGCGGTGTTGCTACGGCCGTGAGATTTTATAACAATGACTCATCTGACGTGTCGGTTAGAGTCCCTTTTGAGGTTTAAACTAACCGTTATTTATGGCAAAATAAACTTCCCTTAGACGCTTTTTGCTTATGTGTGTATAAAGTTGTGTTGTAACAATGCTGGAGTGTCCAAGGAGCTCCTGTACCACCCTTAGGTCTGCTCCGTTTTCAAGAAGGTGTGTTGCAAAAGAGTGCCTTATGGTGTGAGGGGATATATCTTTTTCGATTTTTTTGCCAAGATTGTGAATGAATTTATAAACATACTGGCGAGTAATTTTTGACCCATTGGGTTTTAAAAAAACATATTTTTCATACTTTCTCCCGCAAGAAGAGTTAATGAGAGTTACCTCCCTTTCTTTAAGGTAGTTTTTAAGAGCGTTTTTTGCTTTAGAGCCAAATGGGATAATGCGCTCTTTTGAGCCTTTGCCCATGGTTTTTATTATTCCTGTTTTAAGGTCAGTGTTTTTTATCTCGAGATTAACAAGCTCAGATACTCTTAATCCGGTTGCATAAAAAAGTTCAAAAAGCGCTTTTTCCATAGTGTTTAGGTGGCTTGCAAGGAGTTTTTCTATTTCTTTTATACTTATTACTTTTGGTAATTTTTTACTTACTTTTGGAGAATTTAGCGCAAGGGCGGGGTTTTTTACAATTTCTTCATTTAGACAAAGGTATCTGAAAAAGCCTTTTATGGAGGCGATTTTTCTTACAATGCTTGTGGGGTTTATCCCTTCTTTTGCCAGATATCTGTTATAAGAACTAAGGTGTGTACGTCTGACTTCTTTTATGTCTTCAACGCCCATAGTGTTTTTTAAATATTCAAAAAAAGCAAAAATGTCCCTTCTGTACGCTTCAATTGTGTTTTCACTCAAAGCGCGCTCAACTTCAAGGTAGTTTAGATAGTTTGATATTAGCCCTATAATCATTTTTTAATTTTATCATTTAGCAAAAAACAGCACCTCCTTTTAATTAAGGAGGTGCTGAAATTATTATTTTAACAGATTACAGTCTGTTTTTAGGGTTTAAGAATTCAGGTATATCAAGCAGGCTGCTTGCTGTTGCTTCGTGATTTTGGTTTTCATTTGCACCTGTGCTTGGAGTTGAATTTCCTAAATTACCAAATGATAAAGCGCCTGCTCCATTACCGCCAAAGAAACTTGCAGCTGAGAGTTTAAGGTCGTCTTTAGCAGTTACCGTATCGCCATTTTTAAGTTCAAAACCTGTAGCGATAATTGTAATCATAATTTCGCCTTGGATTCTATCGTCAATTACAGAACCAAAGATTACTTCAGCGTCGTCTGAAACGGCATCGTGAATTACACTTGCAGCTTCGTTTACTTCATGAAGCGTCATATCAGGGCCGCCTGTTACGTTCATTATGATACCTGTTGCACCATTGATTGAAGTTTCAAGTAACTTAGAATTAATTGCAAGTTTGGCAGCTTCCATTGCTCTGCCTTCGCCTGATGATTTACCGATACCCATAAGTGCCGAGCCGGATGATTGCATAATTGTTTTAACATCGGCAAAGTCTACGTTGATTAAGCCGGGAACGGTAATGATATCTGAAATACCTTGAACACCGCAGAGAAGAACTTCATCTACCACGCTGAATGCATCTCTCATTGTTGTTCTGCGTTCAACTACTTCTATTAATTTGTCATTGGGGATAACAATTAGTGCGTCTACATTTTCTTTTAATTTTTCTAAACCTTGAAGGGCTTGTGTCATACGACGTTTGCCTTCAAATTGGAAAGGTTTTGTTACAACACCGATTGTAAGTGCGCCAAGCTCTTTAGCAATTTTTGCAACAACCGGAGCTGCACCTGTACCTGTACCGCCGCCCATACCGGCTGTTACAAAGACCATATCAGAACCATCAAGTGCCACAAGTAAATCTTCTCTTGATTCTTCCGCAGCTTTTTCACCGATTGACGGGTTGCCGCCTGCACCAAGTCCTGAAGTAAGTTTTGCACCGAGTTGAATTTTCTTTGACGCTGCAGACATTTCAAGAACCTGAGCATCAGTGTTCATTGCCCAAAACTCTACTCCTGATAAACCTGCTTTTATCATTCGGTTGACAGCATTTCCGCCGCCGCCGCCTACACCGATTACCTTTATGTTAGCCTGTGAAGAATATCTGCTGTACTCAGAAGCTTGTCTGTCATAACTGTCTAATTTGAACTTTTCCACTTAAATGGCCCCCATTTTTTTCTTTATTTAATTTTACTATATTTTAAAAGCGTTTATATGTAAAGCTTTCCTGATGAAATTATCCTCTAATGTTAACATAAATTCAATTAAACTTTACAGAATTTAATTTTTTACCCTTTTATGGTTGTAGAAAAAATTATTTAGATTTTTCTTAATATTTTGAAATATTTTTAAATTAAAATTTTTTGTCATATAATCTGAGCTATGGAAAAGAAAATTTTTGTCGCAGGGCACAGGGGATTAGTTGGCGGAGCAATTTTAAGAGAGCTCCAAAAAAAAGGTTATAAAAATTTTGCTCTGAGAACTCATAGTGAATTGGATTTAACCGATACAAAAGCTGTTGATGAGTTTTTCAGTAAAGAAAAACCCGACTGGGTATTTTTAGCAGCTGCAAAAGTCGGCGGAATATACGCCAATAATACCTACCCCGTTGATTTTTTACTTGAAAATTTAAAAATCCAAAACAATATTTTTGAAAGTTCTTTTAAATATAATGTTAAAAAATTTATGTTTCTGGGGTCATCCTGTATTTACCCAAAAAATGCTCCTCAGCCTATTAAAGAGGAGTATTTGTTGTCTTCAAAACTTGAACCCACAAACGAGCCTTACGCTCTTGCAAAAATATGCGGTATAAAGCTTGCAAATGCTTATAATCGTCAATATTCCACTAACTACATAAGCGTTATGCCTTGCAATTTGTACGGCATAGGGGATAATTACCACCCTGAAAATGCTCATGTTGTACCAATGCTTATAAGAAGATTTCATGAAGCAAAAATAAGAGGGGATAAAACAGTCACCGCCTGGGGAACGGGCACACCTTTAAGGGAATTTTTATTTTCAGATGATTTAGCAAGCGCTTGTGTTTATCTTATGGAAAATAAAAACGCAGATGAGATAGGCGAGTTTATAAACATAGGTTCGGGCAAGGAAAAAAGCATTAAAGAAATTGTTGAGCTTGTCAAAAAAACTGTAGGCTTTGAGGGTGAAATTATTTGGGATACAACAAAACCAGACGGTACACCAAGAAAACTCATGGATGTATCAAGGATAAATTCTCTTGGCTGGAGCAGCAAAGTTGAGCTTGGAGAAGGTTTAAAAATTGCTTATGCTGATTTTTTAGCCCGTTACGGCGCTTAGGTATAAAGATTTTATAAACCCCTTTGACTAATTGTATAAAAAAGTGGATAATAAGCTCATTAATTATTTAGAAGCAGTTAGATTTAAGGAGAGCAAGCCGATGTGTTACATTCCAGAGCACGGAAAGACTTTAACTAAGGAAGAGATTAAGGATATTATCTGCAAAAACGATATTCATTTTATCAGATTGCAGTTCGTTGACATTAACGGTAATGTAAAAAATCTCTGCGTACCGTCATCTCAGATAGATAAAGTTTTAAATAACGAATGTATGCTTGATGGCTCTTCAATTAAGGGTTTCAGAAGTATTGAAACTTCAGATATGTATTTTTACCCCGATCTTGCTACATTTGCAATTTTGCCTTGGAAACAAGCAGGAAATAGAAATGTGGCAAGGATAATCTGTGATATTTATAACGCTGACGGTACACCTTTTGAAGGTTGTCCCAGATGTAACCTTAAAAGGGTGGTAAAAGAGGCTGCGGATATGGGTTACACGCTAAATGCGGGCCCTGAAGCAGAGTTTTTCTTATTTAAAAGAGATGAACACGGTAAACCCACGCTTGAAACGCATGATGACGGTTATTACTACGATGTAGCACCTGTGGATAAGGGTGAAGATATTAGAGCGCAGATGGTTGATGTGCTTCAAAAAATGGGTTTTGAAATTGAAGCAAGCCACCACGAAGCAGCACAAGGTCAACATGAAATAGATTTTAAATACGCTGATGCAATTACAACGGCTGATAATGTTGTTACATTTAAGTATGCGGTTAAAGCTGTTGCGGATTTGCATAATTTGCATGCTACATTTATGCCAAAGCCTATTTTTGGTGCGAACGGTTCAGGCATGCACTGTAATGTGTCGTTGTTTAAAGACGGCAAAAATGCTTTTTATGATAAAAACGCCCCCTATGAGCTTTCAAGCGAGGCTATGTATACAATAGGTTCTTATCTAAAACATGTTCAAGAGTTTACGGCTGTTTGTAATCCTCTTGTAAACAGTTACAAGCGTTTAGTCCCCGGCTATGAAGCGCCTGTATACCTGGCTTGGTCTTTGGCTAACCGTTCCGCTCTTATAAGAGTTCCCGCTAAGCGCGGTAATGCTACCCGTGTTGAGCTTCGCTCACCTGACCCGAGCTGCAACCCTTATCTTGTTTTTGCCGTACTTTTAACTGCTGCACTTGAGGGTATAAAAAATAAAATTGAACCTCCAAAACAAAGAGAAGAAAATATCTATGAAATGAGTGAAGCTCAAAAGAGAGAAAAAGGAATTTTGGCACTCCCCGGCAGCTTGAATGAAGCTCTTTACATGATGAAAAAATCAGACCTTGTTAAAAAAGCTCTTGGTGAGCACATATTTAACGAGTTCTTATCATCAAAAGAAAAAGAATGGGATGACTACAGAATAAGAGTTACCGACTGGGAATTAAGACATTATATGTAAATTAAAGCCCCTTTTAAAAGGGGCTTTTTAGTTTTTATTTTAGGGCATCCGCCCCTGATACAACTTCGTTAAGTTCTTGAGTGATTTGAGCTTGACGAGCTTTGTTGTAGTCTATGGTCAATACTCTTATCATCTCCTGAGCGTTATTTGTTGCGGCGGACATGGCCGTCATTCTTGAAGCAAGCTCTGAGGCTTGAGCTTCCAAAAATGCCTGAAAAATGATGTTTGCTATATACATGGGTACAATTTTTTGTAAAACCGTACACAAATCGGGAATAAACTCTGTAAGAGGGTCAATTTTATGTGAGCTTTCCTTGTGAACTACATTATGCTCTTGGTCAAACTCTTTTTTGTGGAATTCTTTTATCTCAACAGGTAAAAGTGTCCATTTTTCGACCTTGTAGGTCATCATATTCAAGTATCTTGTTGTGATTAAAACAATTGAGTCAATCTCGCCTGATACATATTGAGTTGCTAAATCCTCAGCCAAAACAAGAGAACTTGCCGAGTCGGGGTTGTCCATAATGCTTGAATAGACACTTTTTATTTCAAAATCGAGATTTCTGGTAGCGTTTTTAAGCGGTGCGTAGGCTTTTTGCCCTGCAAGATAGAGTTTAACTTTTTTGCCCTCAGAGAGTGCTTTTTTTATTTCATTTAGGGTAAATCTTACGATATTTGCACTGTATGCGCCTGCAAGACCTTTGTTAGAGGACATTACAACAAAGCCGACGGTCTTTATCTCTCTTTTTTTAAGTAATTGAGGATAATTATCAATCGCACGCTGCGTTTTTATGTCTTCAAGCGGGCAATCGGGCAGAGCCTGATAGACTTTTGTGAACATTTTATAGAGTTCAAAAGTAAAAGGACGTGACATTTTTACTGCATTTTCGGCTTTTTTAACCTTAGCTGCAGCAACCATTTTCATTGCACGCGTGATTTTTTGCGTATTTTGAATACTTGTTATTCTGTCTTTTATATTACGTAGGTTTGCCATTTTAATCCTTTTTGAAGATATTTTCCTTAAAGTCTTTTAGTTTGCTTCTCAGGTTTTCTTTGTCGCTATCATCAAGCGCTGCGCCATCGTTGAGTTTTTTCTCAAGTTCGCTCATATTTGATACAAAGTATTCAAACCACTGTTCTTTAAAGTCTTGAATATCTTTGTTTTCAACATCATCCAAAAACCCTTCGTTTCCTGCAAAAAGTATGGATACTTGTTTTGCAACACTAAGAGGTTTGTACTGAGGCTGAATAAGTATCTGTGTAAGCTTTTCACCCTTTAGGAGCTGTGCTCTGGTTGCAGGGTCAAGGTCTGACGCAAACTGTGCAAATGCAGCCAACTCACGATACTGTGCCAAATCAAGCCTTAGCTGCCCTGCAACTTGTTTAATACCTTTTGTCTGAGCTGCACCGCCGACACGAGATACCGATATACCGGCGTTAATAGCCGGTCTTTGACCTGAGTTAAACAAGTTTGACTCAAGGAAGATTTGTCCGTCGGTAATTGAAATTACGTTTGTCGGGATGTAAGCTGATACGTCACCTGCCTGTGTTTCAATGATTGGAAGTGCTGTAATTGAGCCTCCGCCTAACTCGTCAGAGAGTTTGCAGGCTCTTTCAAGCAATCTTGAGTGCAAGTAAAATACATCCCCTGGGTATGCTTCACGTCCCGGAGGTCTTCTTAAAAGCAAGCTCATTGCACGGTACGCTTGAGCGTGTTTTGTAAGGTCATCATATACGATAAGAACGTGTTTACTTTGTTCTAAAAATTCTTCGCCGATAGCGCATCCTGCAAACGGTGCTATGTACTGTAGAGGTGCACTTTCATTTGCTGCAGCGGATACAATAATTGAATAATCCATAGCGCCGTGCTCTTCAAGAGTTTTTGCAAGCTGCGCTACAGTTGATGTTTTCTGACCTATTGCAACATAGATACAAATTACATCTTGACCCTTTTGGTTCAAAATTGTATCAAGAGCAATTGCTGTTTTACCTGTTTGCCTGTCGCCGATTATAAGTTCCCTTTGACCTCTGCCTATAGGAGTTAGAGCATCAATTGCAGTAAGACCCGTTTGGAGAGGTTGGTGTACTGATTTTCTTGTAATGATACCGGGGGCAACACGCTCGATAGGACGGGTTTTTGTACTTTCAATGTCGCCTTTACCGTCAATTGGTTTACCCGTCGGGTCGATAATTCTTCCGATAAGCCCGTCACCCACGGGAATAGAAGCAATTTTGCCGGTTGATTTAACCTGCATACCTTCTTTGATTTTTGTATATTCACCAAGTATAACTACACCCACGTTATCTTCTTCGAGGTTTAGTGTAATACCAAGCGTTCCTTCTCCGTCTTGAAATTCTACAAGCTCGGATGCCATAACATTTTTAAGTCCGTATATACGAGAAATGCCATCACCTATCTCAAGCACCGTGCCTACGTTTGTTACTTCGTTTACGGAGTCAAAATTTTGGATTTTTTCTCTAATGATAGAACTTATTTCATCCGGTTTAATTGCTACCATATTTTTTCCTCTTATTTTATTATTGCGTTTTTAAATCTGTTTATTTTCCCTGCAAGAGATGTATCAAAAACATCGTCGCCCATTTTGTAAACAAGCCCTGCAAGAATGGAGTTGTTAACATTGTAATTTACGATTATTTCTTTCTTTAGAACTTGAGCGAGTTTTTCTTTTATTTGATTTTTATATTCATCATTAAGCTCAATTGCCGATATAACCTCTACTTTTGAGATATTGTTTAACTTATCAAGCAGACTGTTGTAGATTTTAACTACATCAAAAATCAAATTAAAACGATTTTTTCTGACAAGGAGTTTTAGAAAATTTCTCATCATTTCATCTGTGTCTTTTTCAAAAATACTATCTATAACAGCCTCTTTATCGCTAGCTGAGATTATAGGATTTACAAGAGCTTCATAAAGCTCTTTAGATGACTCAAGGATTATTTTAATGTTTTCAAGATTTTGCCAAACAACAGAATTATCAAGCTTGTTTTGTTCATTAAGCTCAAATAATGACTTAGCGTATCTTGTTGCAATAAGTTGGTTTTCACTTTTATTCATGTCTTAACCTGTCAAGTTCATCTATACTTTTTTTGATAAAGCTCTCGTGATACTCAGGCTTGTTTTCAAGAGTATTTTTCATATGATTTTTAGCTACTTCTAAAGACGCAAGGGCTGTTTTTTGAGTTAATGAGAGAGCAATTTTTTTGCCTTCCGATTCAATTGCCTTCTGTGCATTTTCAAAAATATTTTTTGCCTGAGTGTCGGCGTCTTTTAATATTTTCTCGCCCATAAGTTCAGCACTTTTTTGTGCGTTGTCAAAAATTTCTTTAACTTCTTGAGCAATATTTTTTACCGTTTCGTTGGCTTCTTTTAGCTTTATTATGGAGTTTTCTTTTGCATCATCCGAGGATTCAACGTCTTGCTTGACTTTTTGTCTTGCTGATTCAATGAGATTTCCCACTTTGAAAAATTTAATCGCAAAGATGATTAATCCTAAAAGGATTAAAAAGTTAAAAGCGTTTGATTTTACGATTAGTGTCCAGATTTCCATATGTTATTCTCGCATTATTTTCTCAACAAGGTCGTTATCAACATCCGTGATTTTTTCTTGTGTTTCAAAAAATTTATCGCAGATAATTTGAGCAAGATTTTTTACCTCGCCCTTAAGCGTATTTTTTGCTTCGTTGCTTGCGTTGATGTTGTTAAGTCTTTCCTGCTCTATTTTTTCCTTTGCTTGATTTTTTGCATCGGATGTTATTTTGTCTTTTTTGTCTTTTGCAAGGTTAATCTTTTCATCAACATTTTGCTTTGCTTCAAATCTTGCCTTTGAGAGTTTGTTTTTTCTATCCTCAAGGATTGATTTGGTCTTTTCGGAGTTGTTTTTTGCCTCATTATAATTGGCGTCAATATAATTTTTGCGTTTTTTTACGATATCATTTATAGGTTTGTATAAAATGATATTCATAATGAACACAAAAACTATAAAGCTTATAAATGCAACTATAAATGTGGCATTAAATTCCATTCTTAAGCTTGCCTTTCTAACCTATTAACTGAAGTGCAATAAACAAAGCGTAAATAGCTGTTGCTTCTGCAAGACCAAGACCGATAATGAAGTTGATGAAAGCTTTACCTGCAATTTCAGGTTGTCTTGCCATAGATTCAAGCATACCTTTTGTAGCTATACCAATACCGATACCGCCGCCAATTGCACCAAAGCCGATTGCAATACCTGCGCCAAGTTTGCTGAATGCTGCAACTTGTGTTGCTAATTGTTCTACTGCCATTTTTTTCTCCTTTTATTTATTCTTCTTTATTTACTGCAAGTGCAATGTATGTTGTTGAAAGCAGTGTAAATACAAGCGCTTGAATTAAGGCAACGAAAATTTCAAATGCCATAAACGGAAGCGGCACAAAGTATGCACACATGCTTGCAAAAGTGAAGACCAAAATCTCACCTGCCAATATGTTGGCAAAAAGTCGGAGTGCAAGCGAAAAAGGTCTTACAAAAAGTTCAAGCAAATCAACAAGGGCAATCATTATACCGTCAATTTTGAAACTGTGAATAAAGAATTTAAACCCTTTTGCTTTAATACCGTAGAATATATAATAAATCGACACCACAATAGCCATTGCAGCTGTCATATTTATATCGTTATTAGGAGAAGCAAGTTCCCCTTGATGCAGATGTATCAGCCTCCAAGGGAGCTGACCGATTAAATTTGCGGTTAAAATAAACATAAACAATGTAAGCAAAAGCGGCAAGTGTTTTGCGCCTTCTTTTTCACCCATATTTGAGGTAGTGATGTCTGAAAAATATCCTATGATTTTTTCAAACACCAACTGGATTTTAGTGGGTATAAGGGAGAGGTTTCTTGTAGCTATAAAAGATACAACAATAAGCAGTACCATAGTGAACCACATTGTAATAAGTGTGTCCAAATTGACCTGCATTCCAAAAAACTGAGCGTTTAGATGCTCTCCCATAGTGTTTTTCCTACATTGTATTTGCTTACTGTCCAATAATACACGCAAAGGTGGTGTTTGTTTTGGTCTATTTGGATGAAAAAAATAAAAAAAATGTATTTTATTAAAATTGGGAGGATTGACAAAGTCTTTTGCCCTTATTTTTTCTGCATTTTTTTCTTAAACTAAATCTTTAGATTTAGAACTTATTATCCACCCCAAATGCCCTAAAATTAAACCTTTCAATTGATGAATAAATCATCTTGGGAGGGTATATTTTAACTGTGAGGGGATGAAAAATAACCCGTAAAGTGTAAAAAATGATTAGGGATAAGCGGAGGAGAATATGAGAAGAGCTGATTTTAAAAGAAAATCAAGAGTTATTGTAGTAGATGACAATTATGACCATGCTTCAGGCATAAGAGAACTTATTAATCTTGAGCAGGATTATGAAGTTATAGCTAACGCAGGCAATGTTAATGTTGCAATTTCTCTTATTAAGAAATATCAGCCCGATATTGTTCTGATGGATATTAATATGCCCGAGATTGACGGTATAACTGCAATTTCCGAGATTGAAAAACTCGGATTAAAGACAAAAATAATTGCACTTACAGGTTACGATGATGCGGATTTAATCTATCGCGCTATGAAAATAGGTGCTAAGGGTTACATCTTAAAAACTATGGCATCTGCTCAACTTATTCGCGCACTAGATGAAGTTACAATGGGCAAAATCTATCTCCCCTCTGTCCTCTGCTCTAAATTCTTTGAATATTTTCAAGCCGCAGAAAGAAATGAAAAAGCATATAATGCAGCTGAAGATGAAGAAAATCTGCTTAATTACCTGACAAATCGCGAAGAAGAAGTTTTGGGACTTTTAACCGAGGGTATTACTTACAAAGGTGTAGCTCAGCAGTTATTTATCTCTGAAACAACTGTTAAAACACACGTTAACAACATCTTCCAAAAATTACAGGTAAACGACAGAACACAAGCTGTGCTTTATGCAATAAATAAAGGTTTTGGCTCAAGGAAAAAAGCAAAAATAGCATAACTTGTGCTTGGGCAAAAAGTTTAAAATGGTGAGTTTATAAAATGTACAGAAACAATAAAAAATCCATAAAAGGTTTTTTGGATTCAGAATTTGAAAACAGCGAAGAATATTTTTCAAGAAAGACCGTTAACGGTCTTCTTCGCAGTTTATTAGAACCAATTGCCGCAAATAATGCTAAATCACTCATTTTCACAAGGTTTAAAGATACATCTTCAATTGATGGAATTGTAAAAAGACTTGAATACTGTTCAAATGTGGAGATGTTCAGTTTTTTGGATTTTGATGTTGTTTCAAAAGACGATTTAGTCGAGCTTGAGTTTGTAATTATAACCTCACACAGGTACAATGCCGTTTTAATCTGGGATTATTCGGAATCTCAAAACAAGGATGAAACAAGACTCTTTATAAGGGTTAACTCAAAAGATGTTAATGAAGTATATGAAAGCGTAAAAGACAAACTAAGAACAAATCTTGACGAAAAATTTTATTCATATCGTCCGGAACGTCGTGAAAATGCCCTTTTAAACGATGCTGTTTATAATATCTTAAAGATTTTAAATGAAAATATTAAAGAAAACGATTTTAATTTCAAAGAGCAGGAAGTAATAGCCGATAAGCTCCAAACAAGAGATAAAATCGATGAAATTAATGCAAATATCAGAAGTTGCGCCCATGAAATAAAAAATCAGCTTAGCGTACTTGATATCTATGCAAAAATTCTTGAAAAACAGCTCGGTGAAGATAAAAACCTCGGGTTGATTAAAAAATCCATATCATTGATAAGACTCCAGCTGGACGATTTAAGAGCAAATGATAATCTTAACTTTGAAGAAAAAGACTTAAGAGAGGTTATAAAGTCTTCAATCTCGGTCTTTGAGCACATATTGCCTGAGAGAAACAATAAAATAAAACTTATTGACAATGTAAAAGGCAGAGCCCTTGTTTTGATTGATGAAGAGAGGTTTTTTGCAGTATTAAACAACATTGTGAAAAATGCAGATGAGTCAACCTCAAATGATGAAATAGAAATAAAAATAGAGGCTGATGAAAAATATGCAAAGATTTTTGTTAAAAACCATGGGGAAAAAATACCCGAAGATATTAAAACAAAACTTTTTATGGAAGGTTTTTCAACAAAAAAAGACGGCTGGGGACTGGGTTTGAATATTTGCAAAAAATATCTTGCCGCTCAGCTGGGCTCAATTTCACTTGTGAAAAGTGATGATGATGAAACGGAATTTTTGGTTACTATACCGCTTTTAACAGACGGTATAAACTAAAAGAGGTGAGTTTATGGATTTAATAAACAACAGAACACGAGACATAGCGGCACTTGCACTCAATGGGCTTTATGAGCGCTCAAGAGCAATTTCCGCTAATACGGTTAACGCTACAACTCCCGGGTATCAAAGAAAAGATGTTGCCTTTGAAGACCAAATTCAACATATGATTGAGCGTGAGGATTTAAAAGAAAAAATTAAAGCCGAAAACTCAAGAAAAATCGTAGAAAATCCTGTTGAGGCCTTAAAAAAACAAGACCCCGCGCAGATTGCATTTTTAAGAAGTCCCGTAAATAATAACTTCTCTCCCGAGGTTCTTGCAGATTATTCAGACCCGATAAGTGCCGATGGTAATAATGTAAATCTTGAAGCGGAAATGATGGATGAGGCTAAGACAGGTACACAATATACAATTCTTGCAACTTTAATGTCAAGGTCTTATCAAAGTTTGCAAAGTGTAATTAAAGGACAATAAAAGAGGTTTAGTATATGAGTTTTGATATTTTTGACATAGCAGCTTCAGGAATGCATGCACAACGCGTGATGATGGATACTGTTTCATCTAACATTGCCAATGCTAACACCACAAGAAACGCCAAAGGCGAAAGAGAAGTTTACGCAAAAAAAGAAGTTACTTTTAAGTCGGTTTATAAAGATTCTCTGCGTCCTGCCCGTCCTACAGGCGAAGTTGAGCCTCAGATGGACTTAGAAAACGGCCCTTACTTGAGAGGAAGGGTTGTTTTTGAAGAGGACGGACTTTCTCAAGGGGTTATGGTGGATAAAATAACAGAATCTGAAAACCCTTACAGAATGGTTTATGACCCGACTCACCCCGACGCGGATGAAAAAGGTATGGTAACTTTGCCAAATGTAAATGTCGTTGAAGAAATGGTTAATATGGTTAACGCTTCAAAGGCTTATGAGGCAAATGTCACAATAGCTCAAACAACAAAAACCATGATTCAATCAGCTATGCAAATATAGGATTAGAAAATGAATTTTGAAATTAACACAAATATAGGTTCAATAGATAGCTATAACAAAAGTTTTGACAAAAGCATAAAAAATTTCAACGAACAAATTGATAACGCATCTGATTTTAATGAAGTTTTTAATTCAATGACTTCATCAAAACCCGCTAATTCAAAGGAACCTCAAAAATTAAAAGGCAGTATTGAGATGTTTTTAGGGGCGGACGCGATTAATGCGCAAAAGATAGAAAACCTCTCGGACACTGCGCGTATGGCTCGCGACATCGGACAAGGGTTTTCCCAAGGTGTTACTAATCTAAGCGGTGTGCAAAAAGAGGCGGAAGACGCCATGGAAACATTTGCTGCAGGTGGCGATATAAGCGTTCATGAAGTTATGATTGCATCACAAAAGTCATCTCTTGCAATGCAGATGGCAATTCAGTTAAGAAACCAGATGATAAACGCTTATAGTGAATTTAAAAACCTAAGAGTTTAAAAAACCTTAACAAATTGAATTTAACGGTAAAAAAGTCTAAAATACTATAGTAAACGTATAAAATTAACAGGGATATTTAATAAAGTGAACGAACATCTAAAAGCCATGGCTCTTGATATAAAGAAAATCTGGGACAAGTTTGACTTGAACCAGAAATTTATGATAAGCGCCTTAATGGTCGTTGCCATGGTCGTTTGCGTTTATTTTATTTTTAAAGCAACTGAGCCTAACTGGTCGGTTCTGTATTCCGATTTATCAAAAGATGATGTTGCCGCAATATCTGAAAGCCTTAAAAAAAGCGGTTACGCTTTTAAATTATCCGATGATAAATCAGCTATCTTAGTTCGCGAACAGGATAAAGAAAATCTCAGAATTTTTGTTGCGGAAAATGACCTTATAAAAGATTCATCTCCGGGGTTTGAACTGTTGGATGACCTGCAGCTTGGTTCTACAGATTTTAAAAATAAACTTACAAAACAAAGAATTTTTCAAGGCGAGCTTACCCGCTCAATAGAGAAAATATCGGGTATCCAAAAAGCAAGAGTTCAGCTTGCTGAGCCTGAACGCTCAGTGTTTTCTGACAATGATGAAGAACCGAGCGCAAGTGTAATATTAATACTTGAGCCCGGCTACAGGCTAAAACCGGCTCAAATTCTGGCTATTAAAAATCTTGTAGCATATTCTGTTCCAAGGCTTACAAACGACAGAGTATTTTTAACAGACCAATACGGAAATGCACTTAGCGAGGATGTTTCAAAAAACAACACAGATATGCAATCCTACAGGTCAAACTTTGAAAAAGAGGCCGCAAAGAAAATCCAAACTACTCTTGAAACTATAATGGGTAAAGACAATGTCTCCGTTCAAGTAAGTGCGGTTATGGACTTTAACTCAACCCGCTCAACTATTGAAAGCTACATCCCTGCTGACGGTTCTCAGGGCGGAGTTATTGTAGGCCAGCAAAGCGAAAGGGAAAGCTACAAAAAACCTCAGCCCATAGTTCTTAAAAAAGATGAAGTGGCACTTGACCCCGATAATCCGCAAGCGCAGCAAAACCCTCAGGCAGCAGGGCAAAATGCTCAAAACCCTCAGACTCAAAATGTTATGACTGTTGTTGAAGAGCAAACGGGTATAAGTGAAGCGGATGAAAATTCCAGAAACGTGACAGATAAAGTTCGCGGACGTGAATTAAGCTATGAAAAAGAAAAAAATGCCGTAAACTACGCGGTTACAAAAGAAGTAAAACAGGTAGTTTACGCCCCAGGTTCGGTTACAAGATTATCCGTTGCGGTTGCGGTTAATAAGATTTTAACCGATGAAGAAAAAGAAGATATAAAAAATCTTGTAATAGCCGCTGCGGGTATGGATATTGCAAGAGGGGATGTTGTTAATGTTTCAAGTCTTAAGTTTATGGGAATTGATAAGGCAGAGCAACTGCAGACTTTAAATGAAGAAAGATATGCGAATATTATGGAAATGTTGAGTTTTATATTTACTAATGTTGCGCCGCTTTTAATAGTTCTGGTGCTCGGTTTAGTAGGTTTATCCACTTTCTCATCAATATTTAAAAAGCCCGAGCCTCCCAAGCCTCAAGTTCAGGAAGAAAATCAATTCAGCGGATTTGACCCTTATCTTATGATGAGCAATAATGACAATATGGATGGTGAGTACTTAGAGCAGCTTGATTCTGACGAGCCTGCATTTACATCCCTTGTTGATAAGAAACGCGCAGAGATAACGGATATAGTAATGGGCGACCCGCAGGACGCTGCAAGATTGCTTACATCGTATGTTAAAGAATAGAGAAATAAAGAGAAGAATTAAAGAGAAATGCTCCCGATACAAATAGAAGCTATGACACATTCACAAAAGGTTGCAGCACTTATGATAGTGCTGGGGCCTGCTGCGGCGTCCGAGATTATGAAAAATATCACTGATGATGATGTATTGGAGCAAATCACGCTTGATATAGCCGCCATGAATAAGCTTCCCATTGAAACGCTGGAAGCTATAGTCGAAGAGTTTCACACTATTTTTCAGGCTAATTCCATGCTTGCTTCAGGCGGCATGAACTATGCTAAAACACTTCTTGAAAAAGCATACGGAACAGAGCAGGCAAATAAAATTTTAGACAGACTGGTAACTATTTTAAACTCAAATCCGTTCCAGTTTTTTAACGATGCCGACCCGATTCAGCTTGCAACTTCTTTTCAAAATGAAAATCCGCAGTTAATTGCTCTTATTTTAGCGTATTTAAAGCCTGAGCAATCGGCAAAAGTTTTAAACTGTCTGCCTCCTGCGGTTCAGCATAAAGTGTCGTTAAAAATTGCACAAATGGAGACAACAAATCCTGAGATTATTTCTGAGGTTGAAAAAATCGTTGAAAGCAAATTTTCTAATGTCGTTATACAAGATTTCTCGAAAGCAGGCGGAACAGAGGCTCTTGCAAGTATCTTAAACAGAACTGACCGTGCAACAGAGAAAAATGTTATTGAAATGCTTGAGGAAGAAACTCCGCAGCTTGCTGAAGATGTCAGAAGTCTGATGTTTGTGTTTGAAGACATTGTTAATCTTGATGACAGAGCAATTCAGAGAATACTTCGTGAAGTTGATACAAAAGACCTTGCACTTTCGCTTAAGGGTACAAGGGACGATGTTAAAGATAAAATTTTGCGTAACATGTCAGAGCGTGCTCAGGCGATATTGCTTGAAGATATGGAATATATGGGTCCTGTTAGAGCTCGTGAGGTTCAAGAAGTTCAGTCAAAAATTGTCGGTGTTATAAGAACTCTTGAGCAAAACGGTGAGCTTGTCATTGTACGCGATGGCGCAGGAGATGAGCTAATTGAGTAGAATTAAGTCTGACAAAATAAACCTTGGCGACTCGGTCGTGGTTGATTTTTTTTCCGACGAGATGAGTGAGTACGGCGAATTTCAACAAGACGCTCCTGTTTCGCCTGATTTTTCAAACAAGTTAAATCTTATTGAGCAGGAGGCAAGAAACAAAGCCGAAAAAATTCTTGAAGAGGCAAAAAATAAGGCTCAAGGGTTGATTGATGATGCAGAAATTAAAGCACAGCAGCTAAAAGATGAGGCGCAGTTTTGTTTGGATGAATCTAAAAATAAGGCTCAAGAGATACTAAACAAGGTAAATCAAGAGGCCCAAGCCATAAATGAAGCTGCTAATCAAGAGGCTCAAGCTATAAGAGAATCTGCTTCGCAAGAAGGTGCAAAAGAGGGCTATGAAGCGGGTTATGCTGATGGCAGGGAAAAAATTCACCAGGAATTACTAAATAAAATTCAAGGTATGGATGAAATTGCCCTCAGTGCTTTTGATGTGAAAAATAAAATTTTAAACTCATCAAAACATGAGATTATAGAACTTGTACTTTTAATTGCTAAAAAGATTTGCATTGATTCAATTAATAAAGAGGCGGTTGCAAAAGTAGTTAGCTCTTCTATAAAACTTCTCAGCGATAAAGAAAATATTGAACTTATTTTAAGTGAGAAATATGCAAGTCTTATAAATGAAATTCTAAACGGTGAAGATGCGGAAAATATTGACATAGATAAGTTAAGAGGTATAAAACTTACATATAATTCAAAATTCTCTGATGATACTTTAATTGTTCAAACACCTAAAGAGCGTCTGGACTTGGGTTTTAAGACTCAGCTTGATAATATTTCAAAAGAGTTTTTGAACCGTTTAAATACAGTTGAAGAACAAACGGATGAGGAAGAACTTCTTGAGTAGTTTTGATTTTTCTCCTTATAAAAAAATACTTGAGGATATGACGCCTGTTGTAAAAATTGGCAAGGTGACAGAAATTATCGGCCTTATTATTGAAGCTGACGGGCCCGACTCTTCAATTGGGGACTTATGCTATATTACATCTGATGATATGGAGCCGATATATTGTGAGGTAGTGGGGTTTAGAGAAGATAGAGTTCTTCTTATGCCTCTTGGTTCAATTGACGGGCTAAAGGCAGGTGCTAAAGTATTTAACACCGGTTCCGATATGAAGGTAAAAGTTTCAGATGCGCTTTTGGGGCGCGTTTTGGATGGCTTGGGTAATCCGATAGATGAGTTGGGCGATATTCCTGCAGATAAGTATTATTCGACATCAGGTAAGATAATTAATCCGCTTAAAAGAAAACCCATAGATGAGCCATTAAGCCTTGGAATTAGGGCAATAGACGGTTTGATAACCATAGGTAAAGGTCAGAGGATGGGTATTTTTGCAGGCTCCGGTGTTGGCAAGAGTACTACACTTGCCATGATGGCAAAAAATACATCTGCCGATATTAATGTTCTGGCGCTAATCGGTGAGCGCGGACGTGAGGTTAGAGAGTTTATTGAACACACATTGGGGCCTGAGGGCATGAAGCGCTCTGTTGTTGTGGTTGCGACTTCCGAGCAGCCGTCTTTGGTTAAAATCAAAGCTGCGTTTGTAGCTTGTGCCATAGCAGAATACTTCAGGGACAGAGGAAAAGACGTACTTTTTATGCTTGATAGCGTAACGCGTATAGCTCTTGCTCAAAGAGAAGTAGGGCTTGCAGTCGGTGAGCCTCCTGCTACAAGAGGTTATACACCCTCCGTTTTTGCTCTTATGCCTAAGTTTCTTGAAAGAGCAGGCTGTAACGAGTTTGGTACAATAACGGGGCTTTATACTGTACTTGTTGAGGGTGATGATTTTAACGAACCCATATCAGATACTGCAAGAAGTATACTTGACGGGCATATTATGTTATCGCGTGCTTTGGCGCATAAAAACCACTATCCTGCAATTGATGTCCTGCAGAGCATTTCTCGTGTTATGAATAATGTAGTTGAAAAAGAGCATAAAGATGCGGCGGGCAAAATCCGTTCTCTTCTTGCAAGTTATGCTAAAAATGAGGATTTAATTAATATCGGTGCTTATCAAAGAGGTGCCGACCCGATGACTGATAAAGCTATAGCCTTGATGGACAGGATAAATGCATACTTAACTCAGTCTGTTGGTGATAAGGCGAGTTATGAGGTAAGTGTAAATGAGCTTATAAAATTAGCGCAATCATAGTGACTGCGCTAATTTTTATTTGTTAACCAACGTGTTATTCTTCGTTTTGTGTTACGCTTAAGGAGATTCTCTTATCGTCAGGGTTGAATTTTAATATTACTGTATCTATTTCATCGCCGACATCAAGAATTGTGCCGTGTTCGTTTTGATACTGTACAAGTTCGGCCTGAGGAAGAAGTGCCTCAACACAAGGGTATACTTCAACAAACGCGCCAAAGTGTTTAATTCTTGTGATTTTACCTTTAACTTTAGCACCTTCGGTTATTTTTCCTTTTGCCTCTACCCATGGGTCAGGCTCAAGGTTTTTAAGGCTTAGCGATACTCTTTGTTTATCGGAGTCAATGCCTATAATTTCAACATTTATTTTTTCTCCGACTTTCAAAATGTCGCATGGGTGGTCTACCCAGCGCCAAGAAATTTGCGACAAGGGCAGAAGTCCGTCTATTCCGCCTATATCAACAAATGCGCCAAAGTCTGCAATTCTTACAACTTCGCCTTTAACAACCGCACCTACTTCAAGTTGTCCGAATACATCTTTTTTAATTTCTTCAAGATTATCCGTATAAACTTTTCTGTTTGAGAGGATGAAGTTATTTTGCGACATATCCATGCTCAAAATTTTAAGTTCAATTTTTTGGTTGATTATATTATCAGGCTCTTTTGACCTTAGATGACTTGAGGGTACAAAGCCTCTGACACCCATTACATCAACAAGTATGCCGCCTTTGACTGCTTGAACTACGGTACCTTCAACTACTTTATCCTGAGCCTTGGCTTCTTCAAGGACTTTCCAGTTGTATGCCATGGCAACTTTTTTGTAAGATACGGTAAATCTACCGTCGTCATCTTCTTCTTTGATTATCAGAAATTCATATTCTTTACCTTTTTCCAGAATTTCTTCAATATTGTCTTCTTTATTGAGCTTTGCCTCTTTCTCGGGACAAATTGCATTTGTTTTTGCACCTATGTCAACAATAGCACCTTCGCTATCATATGCACATACCGTACCTTTTACCAAATCTCCCTTTTGGAAGCTGTATTCGTACTTTTTAAGAAGCTCTTCATACTCTTTGTCACTAAGCTGGTTTGATGGGCACATAGTCAAAAAGTCTCCTTGTATTGTTATCTATTATGATTATAACAAATTTTTGAAGTTAGTACATATTTTAGAGTTAATATTTCTTAATAAATAGGCTGCATGGATGAGAGAAAAAGTAAAAATTTTATGTTATGCGCTGCCTTTTTTTGTTACTATAGTTTTATGTGTGCCTAGTAACTATAAAATCTCAGGCGGTTTATATGTTGAAAACTGATAATAATATTGCACAAACGGGAGTAAGGATTTTATTTGTGCTTCAAATGCTCATGAAATCTCCTGTTTCAAAGGCTCAGATTTTGGAGAAAATTAATACTTGCTCTAATCTAAGGAGTGTTACGTCGGATACAATAACGCTTGATATAAACACTCTGAAGGCTGCCGGTTTTGATATAAAGTCGGGAAATAAGGGCAATAACTATTGCTATGAATTGAAATTAAGCCCAATTAAGATAAAACTTACCAAAAACGAGTTAAGAGCCATTTCTATTGCCAAAAAAGCAATGTTTTATTTTATGGATTTCAGATACATAGTGTCGATTTATCAAACATTTGAAAAAATCTCGAAACTCATAGAGTCAAAAGAACACGCGGAAGAAATTTTAAATTTTGGTAATTTTTTAAAAACGGATTTTAATCTTTTAAAGGAGCTTGATATCCATTGTAAGCACAAAAATGAAATACTAATTTCGTACAATTCTCCCTCAAAATCGCTAAGGCAGATGAGCGTTAAATGTCTTGATATTAAGTATTCAAAGAAAAACGATAAACTCTATCTGTGGTGCGATTGCAAGGAACGCGGCGGGGTTGTTTATCTGAGAGCGGATAAAATAGAGAAAATTATTAAAATAGTAAAAATAAATGCTGATATAGATTTGCCTCAAAATATTTGCGTATATAGTATTTTAAGGGCACAGAATGCTCCTTTGGAGGTAGAGGATTATGAAAAAATAATAAAAATCACTCCGGATTATGTTCAGATAAGGGCAAGCTATTTGAATGAGTTTAATTTTATTCAGCGCCTTTTGTCTTTTGGTGAAAATCTCACATATGTAAGTGATGAAAAATTAGTTATTAAATTAAAAAAGATTATAAAAAATGTCAGGGAGATGTACAATTGAGAAAAATTGACGCCTCATACAGGATAATGAAAATATTTCAAATGCTCTATAAAAACCCTTGCTCACTTGATGAAATATGTGATGAACTATATAGCGAGGATATTGTTCTCAGCCGTGAAACAATCGCTAAATATTTTAAAACTTTAAGGAGTTTTGGTTGTGTGATAAGAAAAAGAAAAGGACGTTTTGAGCTTGTAAGTGTTCCTTTTTCTCTTGATTTATCCGATGATGATTTCTATTTCCTTGCTGCTTTTGAGAATTTGGGTATAAATTTATACGGGGAAAATATAAAAGAAGACTTAAAAAGCGTACTTGCAAAAGTGCTTTCCCTCACCGACGGCAGCAGTTATGAAAAATACAGAGGATATTCAAGCGGTGTTTCAAAAATTAACCATATATCAGTTTTGTTTAGAGATAAAATATCAAAACTTTTAAAATATGGTTATGATAATGCAAAGATTAAAATTTTATACGGAGATAAGAAAATAAATATTTCTCATATTTCTTTTAAATATTGTGACAATGCGGTTTTCTTGCATGTCTTTAATGAAGATACGAAAAGTTACGAGCTATTGCTCCTTGAAAATATAAAAGAAATATACTCCACCCCCAAAAGCTCTCTGGCATCAAATTTTGCACCAAATACGGTTTTTGAATTAAAAGGGAGATTAAAGAACTCGTATACTCTTTACGAAGGCGAAAGAGTTATCAAAGTTGGTGAAGATTTTCTTGTGGTTGCAAATAATTATGAAGATAAAAGCGAACTTCTTAAAAGACTGATAAGGTATGGAGACTTATGCAAGATTATTTCTCCAAAAGGAGATATAGAAAAATTCAAAGAAATGTTAGGCAAAATGGAGCATAATCTTTTATGTTTAAATACTAATTAAACCCTGCTTTTTCGTACCCGAGTATTATATTTCTTATTTCATAATCGCTTGGTTTTGTAGAGTATGCGTATCTGTAATATTCAAGAGCTAATTCTTTGTTGCCCGAATTTTCGAATATTTTTGCGATATTAAAATATGCATCCGTACATGAGGGGTTTATATTTATTGCAAGCATGTATTCTACAATTGAGTCTTTGTAGTTGTTTAAGCACCTTAAAATGTCGGCTTTTAGAAAATGCGCCTCCATACTGAGAGGATTTTTTTCTATTGCATGGTTAATGTTCTCTAAGGCATCTTTATATTTTTCTTTGCTTTTTAAGTTAACGGCAAGCGTCAAATATTCTTCGTATGTTGGAGTTATTTTTGCTGCGGCAGCAATTTTTTGGGAGTTTAGTGAAATAGAGTACTCTTTGGGTACTTTTTCGTACTTTGGTTTTTTGCTTTTTGGGTTTGATATTGTATAGGTGTTTTTTGCACTTAAAAGATTAAGCGGACGAAAACCCTTGTAGTATGAAAGATTTAACTCTTGGTTGTTAATCTCGGGGAGTTTTTTTGTATCAATAGGGATTGATTGCGGGATTTGCTCTGAGCCGTTAAGGTGAAATTCATAAACAACACCCGCGTTAATTTTTTCACTGCAATATGAAAGCTGCGTTGAAAAGAGCAAACATGATGTTGCTATAAAAAAGGTATACAGAGTTTTTTTTGTTAAACTATTCATCGCAAAGACAAACTTTTACTTTAAATACATCCTCAAAAAGAGTTTTCTTTTTGTCGAAAACTTGCTTAATCCCCTTATTAAACATTATATTTATGTCTGTATTTAATGTCAAAGTCCGTGTATCAAAATCATATTTAAAAACGATATTCTCGGCGGTTTGCATATGTCCTCTGTCAAGGGCATCGGCTAATCTTATAAGCGATGATATTACAAGCACTTTGTTTCTATCTGCTTTTGCAAGCGAGCTATAAAGCCTGTGTCTTGCCTCTTTTGGTTTTGAGCCTCTATGGTATCTTATGCTTGCTGCAACAATTTTGAGCTCGTTTTCTTTCAGGTCTTCAATTCCGTTCTCCAAAACAAGCTTTGCTCCTGTTTTGTTGTGCGGTTTTAGTGAATTCAAGCCGGTAAAAAAATTTCCTATGTCATGTAAAAGTGCGCAGTAAGTTATTAATTTTTCACTGTTTTCAAAGTTTAAAAGTGTATTATCCGGCAATATGTTTTTTAAATCTTTAAATATTTTAAGACTTGTATTTTTTACAAAATAAGCGTGCTCAATACCTTTTTTTGAAGTGATATAGTTTTTTATATATTCTTCAAATCTCATTACAATGCTTTCTTTAGGAAGCTATCGACGCATCTTACAAAGTATTCCTGTTCAAAACGGTCTTTTTGAATATATGCTTGAGTTCCTGCTTCTTTAAATCTTTTGCCCCATTTTGCTTCCGGCATGGAGGTTAAGACAATTATGGGTATATTTGCCCACTGAGGCTCTTTTCTTATTTCTTTTACAAATTCAAGTCCGCTCATAACGGGCATTTCATGGTCTGTTACTATAAGGTCAAAGTGTTCTTTGTGCATTTTGGTAAGAGCATCAGGTGCATTTGTTGCTATTTGCACCCTGTAACCGTAGTTTGTAAGAATATTCTTCTGCAGGGTTCTTGTAGTAAGTGAATCGTCTACTACAAGAATTTTATGCGAATAATTTTCTTTCATTTTTATGGCTTTATTTGAAGCCACAATTTTTGAGCTTAATTTTTTTGGCAATGCGCTTGAGAATATGTCTCCAACATTTAAAATTAAACATATCTCACCATTTGCAAGGGTAGTAATGCCCGAGATGTTTTTAACCTTGAATAAAGGTGCTTCAAGTCTTTTGTGCAGTACTTCTTGATCGCACACAAGTTTTTCGACAATAATTCCTATGGTCATACTCTCTGATTTAACAATCATGAGAGTATATTTGTTTGCATGGCGGGGCTTGTTTTCAAGTTCAAGTATTTGAGACAGTGTATAAACAGGAATAACATCATCATTATGCACAAAATAATTTTTACCGTCTCTTTCAAAAACATCTGTCGTATCTACCCTAACTACGGTTTTGATTGCAGATGTAGGTATGGCATAGAGCTGATTTTGCTCGCTTACTATGAATGTTTTTATGGTTGCCATAGTGGCGGGAAGCTCTATAGTTACCATTGTGCCTTTTTGAAATTCGCTAAAGATATCCACCCTGCCGTTAAGTTGTGAAATTTTAGTATGAACAATGTCAAGCCCCAAGCCTCTTCCTGAAAGCTCGGTTACCGAATCGCCCGTTGTGAAGCCGGGGTAGAATATCAAATTTACCAGATGCTCTTCGTCTATTTTTTCTATTTCATCGGGAGTTAAAAGACCGTTTTCAAGGGCTTTTTGCTTAATTTTTTCTACATCCAGTCCTCGTCCGTCATCGGTTATATTGATTATTATTTTGTTTTCCCTGTGTTTGGCACTTATTGTAATTTTACCGACGGGGTTTTTACCCGCTGCTTTTCTTTCTTCGGGCAGTTCTATGCCATGGTCTATTGAATTCCTTAGAATATGGATGAGGGGGATTTTAATTTCCTCTATAATTTTTTTATCCGCTGCAACATCTGCGCCCTCTGTAATAAATTCAATTTGTTTACCTTTTTCTTTGGCTATATTGTGCACCATACGGGGAAAAAGATGAAAAATCGTAGACAAGGGCAAAATGCGCATGTTTTTGACCATGCCTTCAATCTCACTTGTTGCGGAATTGAGTTTAGAGTCATTTTCTTGCATTTGTTTAAAAAGGTCAGAAGTCTCTTTTATCAGGTAGACCATTTTTTCCGCATGATAATTTTGTAAAACCATAAGTTGTTTATTAAAAGCTGCTATGGCTCTGGGGTCAACAGTTGCTCCAAAAGATGGACCGCTTATGTATTTTCTGTCGAAATATTTTATATAGTACCCCATTTTGTTAAAGCTTTTTTGCCATTCAAGAAGTTCGTTCTGTATGTTTTTTGCAACGCTTAAGTGTTCATTGGTTTTAATTCTTGTGACAATAAGGTCGCCTATTTGGTTCACAAGCTTATCCAGTTTAAAAGAATCAATCCTAAGGGTTTTTATATCGCTTGTATCAATTGCACTTAGCCAGTCTTGACCTGATTTTTCGGTTTTTGCAGGTTTTTTGCTGATTTTTGGTCTTGTAATATTTAATTTTGACATCTGCTCAACTATTGTAATTTTTTGCAGCAGAAGTTCTATTTCAAATTTTCTCTCTTCCGGTTTTAGGCTTTCGGGTTCAAATATTTTCCTTGTGTTTTCACAGATTTCCTTTATCGCCTCAAGGGTGTCATTTTCAATGTTTTTTGAATTACTTTGGTATAAATCAAGTATTTTTAATATAGTTTCAAATATTTTCTTTATTTCTGCATTTTCTATTTTGGTAAGCACCTGAGTGAGGAGCTCTTTTATGTCAGGTAAAAATTCAAGGTTAATCTCAAGCAGGCTGAGTTTTTCGTATATTCTGTCTATAAGCTCTGCGATTATTTTTTTGTCTTCTCTCTTGTCTTTTTTAAATTTATCATCCGAATTGCTGTTTAGGAGTTCGTTTGCAATATTAAAATAATTTTGTGTCTGTATGCCTTTTTCTTTGCAGTATTGAGTAAAGAACTCTTCGATAGCGTCTATTTTTGAGTTCATTTCAAGAATTTCGTTTTCGCTCGGGACTCTGCCATGAAAAGAAGAGATAAATCTTCCCGTATCGGTTATTAAATCTGAAAGTTCGCGTATGTTTAAATCTTTTACTATTACATTTAATTCTGCAAGAGGTGATTTTATTATTTGAATTTCGGAAAAATCGTTATTCTGTCTTGCTGACGAAAAAATGTATATCATCTGAACCATAAGTTCTTCGATTTTGTTTAATTTTGACAGAAGTTTTTTTACATTCTCGGGACAGTTAAACATTGCATTGTTTTGCTTACTGTCTTGCGGTGCTATGGATGATATCTTTTCCAGTTTTTCTATATAATCTTGTGTATCGGGGGTTTTGTATTCTTGTTTTTGCTCAACTGTTTTATTGATTAAAACCTGAATGTGGCTCAGTCCTCCGGAGATTAGGTCAATAATTTCACTTGTTGTTTGGATTTTTCCGTCTCTTAAGTACCCTAAAATATCTTCAATTTTGTGTGCAATTTTTTGAATACTCTCAAAGCCCAGCATTCTTGCTGAACCTTTTAGACTGTGGGCGTCTCGTGCAAGCTGGATTAAAATGTCTTGATTTTTCGGGTCTTTTTCAAGAGCAAACAAACTTTTATCCATGGATTGCAGAATTTCTCCGCCTTCCTGCTGGAAAATATTTAGAATTTCATCCAGTTCGTCATCTAAGAAATCCATACTTTGCGCCCGTTATTCCTCGCTTAAGTTTGTTCTGAAATTTTTAGACAAAAATTGGAGATTTTCGACATTCTGGAAATTTTCTTCGGTAGCTTTGTAGTTATTTTCAAGCATAGAATTAATTTCTGAAATGGCATTTTCCGTAGTTCCGGTGTCATTTGATATTTTCTTTGATGAACCCGTCATATCGTTAATGCCTTGAGAAATTTCATTCATAAGCAAAATCAGTTGTTCAATATTTGAACCTATGTTATGAGCTAGCTCAATCCCGGATTCTACCTCTTTTGTACCTTCTTCTGTTGCAAGAACGGTTGAGTTAGCTGTTTGCTGAATATTTGTAATAAGAGAGGTGATTTTCGTTGTTGCTTGTTTTGATTCGTCGGCAAGTTTTCTGATTTCTCCCGCAACAATTGCAAATCCTTTGCCGTGCTCGCCTGCGCGTGCTGCTTCAACTGCGGCATTTAGTGCAAGGAGGTTTGTCTGTTCCGCTATATCTTCAACAAGGCCAATAGTAGATGATATCGATTGAATGAAGTCTGACAGTTCAAGAATTAACTCTGCAATTGTTTGGATTTTATGTCTTATGGTGAACATTTTTTCAATATTGGCTTTGACTGCGTCGTATTCGGTATTTGTGTAGTTAAGAGAATCAATCGCTTTTTGTTTTGTATTGCTGATTATGTCATTTAGGTCAGAGCTTTGACCTTTCAAGTTTTCTATAAGGAGTTTTATGTTTGAAATTTTTGCAAAAGTGAGGTTTATGTTTTCTTTCTGTACAGAGGTTGCGCCCTCTATTTTTTTTGTATTTTCCAAAGCTGCCTCTATAAGCTCATTTATTGCCATAGCAGCTCTTTTTTTGAACTGTTTTTTTGTTGCTTCAAAAATAACTACAGTAAGGCAAAAAAGTAATACTAGCGACCCGCCTGTTACTGTTCGTGTCATATTGGCAAATTCAACAATGAAAAATAAAAAAGCAAAAATTAACAAAATAATTATTAAATCCACGGTTTGTTTTTTTGCAAGATAATCGTTTAAACCGTTCTTTTGTTTGATTTGTTTAGACATAAATCCCCTTTTTCCAAAAAATAATGTATAATTTTTTATACGTTCAATTATATAAAATTTTTATACCAATGGCAAAAAAAGTACTCATAATAGATGATAACAAAGAAGATGTTAAGAAGGCGGCAGATGTTCTTCAGGATGAAGGAATAGTCTGTGTACAATCGAGCAGTACTTTTGATATTCTAAACATTATTTATTCTGAGGTTCCAGACCTTATAATACTTGATATTTTAATGCCTGAGCCGGGCGGATACGAGCTTTGCCGAATGATTAAATCCGATGATAATGCAAAGAATATACCTGTCATTATGTATTCTGTTTTAAATAAAAATATAGATAAATTCTGGGCTTATCGCTCGGGTGCGGATAACTATATTAACAAAGAATGTTCCTCTGATGATTTTAGAGAGGCTTGTATGGGCATTATGGAAAAAATGCCTGTAAGTCTTGATACAAAGGCTGCCCTTTTGGGAGCGAAAACCAAAGTGCAGCTTTCTGATGTTAAAGTTGGCTTAAAGGAGGACCTTGTAAAAGATTTTAGTTTGCTCAAAGAGTTGGACGGGGATGTTGATATTCTTGCAATCAAGATATTTAAAATAATATACAGATATTTTAAATATACCACTGCTGCAATATGCTTTAAGGATAAAAAGAACGCAGAGCACCTTTTTTTGGATATTTCAGATACCCTGCTCGGGCAGGATGTTCTTGAAAAAATAAAACAGAAAGCAAATGCCCCATCTGCAAAGGTTGATATTCTCCTTAAAAAAGAAGAGAAAAATACAATAAATTCTATTGAAGATTATAATGTTCGCTATGAATACGAGATTAATTCAAATGCTGACAGCATAGGCTTTTTGTGTTTATATGCCAAGGATAATCTTACATCGCATGAACTAAAACTTGCGGGAACAATAAAAGACCTTGTGGAACATATTATGCGTCTTAGATATTTTAAAATTTGCAACAAGGATAATCCAAAAGATGCAAATCCAAGAAAACTCTACACCCAACTTGATTTTGACAGGATTTTAAATTATGAATACAACTGGCACAAGAGAAATCAATCGCCAATGTGCCTTGCTTTTATGGAAATAGAATCTCTTGATGTGATTGAGAGGCAATATGGCGGAGAATACAGGGATGTTTTACTTGCAAAAGTGTCTAATTTGTTAAGCGGATGTCTTAGTGACGGAGATTTTATATACAGAAGCGAAGATGATATTTTTGCCGTTTTAATGACAAATTCCGAGCAAAAAAGAGCATTTGAAACTCTGGAGTATCTGGTATCAAAAATACAAGACCCTGTATCTGGTGATTTTAGCGAAGATGAGATAAAAGTAAAAGCAGGTGCTCTTATGCTTAATGAAAAATATAAAAATCACTATGAATACATTGATGCAATTTATGATGTGCTGGAAGAAGCAAGACACTGTGAAGTTGATATTTTGATAAGGTAGGTTAAGGTGGATGAAATGGAAAATAATATAATAGAAACAGAACAAAACGCCCTTGTGACACCTCACTCGCCGGAGAGAATTTACACCATAGTTAATATTATGGATGATTACTATGCTTTTGATTCAAGGAATGTTCTTGAAATCATTAAATTTGTTGAGCTTTCCCGTCCCGAGCGTATGCCTTCCCATATTGTCGGGCTTTTTGAGTATAACGATAAAATAATAAGCATTGTAGATATCAGGTCCATTTTGAATATCGAGAGAAAGCCTTATGATGTGAATTCCAGAATAGTTATTTTAAAAGTGGATTCCGAAGTTTTTGGTGTTATGGTTAATAAAGTAGTTGATATAAAAAGAGTTGACCTTAAAAATCTTCAGCCGACGCCATATAACAGCAGCCGCAATTTTATAGAGTGCATTTATAATGCAGAAGTTTACCAATGCGGTGTTTTAAACCTTAAGGCTATAAACGAGTGGGTTTTAGAGCATGTGGATGATAGTGCGCAATACGGCGGGTTTGACCTTGTGCCTCAAGATGAACACTCAAGAGAAATTCTCCACCATAGAAAACTGGAGTACTACGAAAAAACAAGCAAAAATCCTTATACAATGTTAAGTGATAAAGACGAATTTGTTTCGTTTTTTGTCGGTGAAAACAGATATTGTCTTAAAATGAATGATATTAGGGGTTTTTATAAACTGCAAGAAACAAAAATGATTAAAGTTCCCTGCACTCCTGATTTTATACTTGGGCTGGTAAATATTAAAGGTGATTTTATCTGTGTAGTTGATGTTAAAAACTATTTTCACTCCCAAAATGTTCCATACAGCGGCTCGGGGACGATAATTGTCCTTAACTCCGATGAGTTTAAAATAGGTATATTGGCTGATGCCATAAGTGATAATATTCAAATAAAACCTGATGAAATAAGTGCCCTAAGAAAACAAGACGGAAAAAGCGAACTTATGCAGTATGTGAAAGACGGCGAGATTTTTCTGGTAATAAATGTAGCTGAAATGTTGTCGAATGATAAATTATTTATCAGATAAGTATCCCAGAGCCTCTTTTAGGCGATAGTCCAGCCCTTTTAATATGTTAAGATTTAAAAGCAGGATTTTATTTATTTCAGAGTTGTTATCTTGGGCTTTTAATTTTCTTAAGTTATCGGAAAATCTGTTTGTATAAGAAGTGCAAAGGAAAAATACGCTCGGGTATATGTAGTAATTTTTTGTAAAATCAGATAGTATTTTTACTATTTTTTCTTCAAAGTTTTGAGTGTTTTTATTAAAATTTTTTCTTCTTGCAAATTCTTTTAAGTATTCTTCCTGATATTTAAGCACAGATGACACAATGCTTAAAATCCTTGTGTAGAGCGTTTGAGTTTGCTCTTTTGCTTTATTTAGTTTTTCTGTATTGTAATTTGGCGCTTTAGCTAAAATATCCGTTTTTTCAATGTTTTTCTCTTCTTTGAGCGCTTCGTTGAGTTCAATGTTTTTAAAACCGTTTATCTGGGCTCCGCCTGTTGAGGAGTTTATATACAAAATATCAGGGTTTTCTTTTGCAAACTGTTCAAAATATTTTATAAAAATAGCATAACATGCTTGCGTGGGGAGGCTTTCTCCGTTTTGTCCCAAGACCGTATAGAGGGTTTTATTCATGCGTTTTATGTAGTTTTTAACGTATGTTTCACCGTATTTCAGGTCAATTTGTTTTGAGCCAAGAAGTTTTTGTGTATATTTTTCAAAGTCTTTGGCTACAATTTCATATTTATTTGTTTGAGGGTTTAAAACGCACTCTAAATCTTCATAAGCACTGCCTTTAGCGTAGCATTTGCCGTCTTTAAATGCTAAGTTTTGTCCACAGAGAATGATTTTTTTAAAGCCCATAATTTTAGCACAGGATAGTGCAGTGTATGATACGGTTCCTATACTTTTTTGGTTGTTTATGTTTATGTCTAGGGCATCTGCAAGCCAATCGTTTAAGAAATTGTCTTTTGAGAAAAATAAAAATCTGTTTTTAACTTTAATATCCCACAGGTAGGTATTTGAGAACGGCTCAAAAATAAGGTTAATGTTGCTTGTGTCAATTTCTTCTATTTGACCTCTTGTGTCTATTGCCTCCACTACGCATAGAAAATCAGGTGTAATGCCGTTTTTATCAAGCAATTTTAATGACGGGCCGACTGCAAAAAGTATAAATTTATCACGATTTTGTTTTATAGTTTCGATATTTTCTTCAAGAGATGGCCCCGCTGAAGCAATAAGGGCGCATTTGCCTTTGTATATGTCTTTTAGTGAACTTAGAAGCGGAGTTTTTATAATTTTATTAAGGCTTGATAGAGTATTTAGTGTTGCGCTCGGAGCGATTTTGTTCAGAGTGTTAATATTTGCCTGTTTTTCACCTCTTGTTTTTTCGACAAGAGCGTGAGTTTTTTTTATTTCATCACCAAAAAGTTTCAGATAGGATGATAGAAATGATATAGTGATTTTTGTTTCTTTGTCAGATAAAATATCTGTCCAATCAAGCAGTTTTTGTATATTGTTTACTACAAGTACATTTTTCTTTGAGAGGTTTTCGCTAAATTCCAATATTTCAAAAACACTCCTTAAAAGTTCTGTATCAGGTTCATAAATTATAACAATGCCGCTTGATTTTGATATAAACTCATCCGCAAGATAGCCTAAACCCAGCCCCCAGATTATTCTAATTGAGTTTTTATTATCTATATTTTTAATGTTGTCAACAATTTTTTGTGCCTCTTCTTTGGTAGATATTGTACTATGAAGCGGATAAGAGTTATACAAAAGGTTATACTCGCCGTTTTCATTTTGAACAAGTTCAAAGGTTGATTTTATGTTATCTATCCTTAAAATTTTGTCGGCAAGCTCTTTATCATATCGTGAAATGGCTTGAAGATTAGAGCTTAGTACTTTATTTTCCATAATTGTTATGTTACCATTAAGGGGGTAGATATGGCAAACTTCGCAAAAATCAAAAAAATATTTTTGTTTGCTGTGCTTTTTTTGTTCGGCATAGTTTTTGCCTTTTTGAGTCCTTGTTTAGCTAATGAAAATGCTATAACAAAAGAAAATCAAAAATATCAGGAAATTTATGAAAAACTTCCGGAGGCTGATTTTTCTTACATTTTTAATCTTGACCCTTATCAACCGGAAGAATACACAAAGTATATGTACGCTCCATATCCGCTATTTAGAACTGCAATACGCTTTGTGTTTAAAAATACGGTAATTGAACCGGGGTATTATCTTTTAACTCCAAGAGATAAAGATGGCAAGTCTTATGTTCTTTTTAAAACAAACGGAAAGGTAAAATATATTATCCCTGTTTATGAAAAAGACCTTGTAGAGCCCATGTTTTATGAAAGATATGTGCCTGAGAGAAAATTAACATGGTGGCAGAGCGTGTGCCAAAAAACAAGAAACACCATGGGAAGATTATTTTCAAAACAAACACAAAGAACACCGCCGCCAAAATCATACATCGATGTAAATGAGTTAGGTACCGATTATTGGCAGGTAATACTTTATTATGGGGCAACCAAGTATTATATGATTTTTATGCGATAATGAAAGTGATTTTTATATCATAAGGAAGAGAAGATGAAAAATATACTCACAATTTTAATGATTTTATCAATGCTAAGCTCAAATGCTTTTGCATTCTCCCTGTTTAGTAAAGATGAGGGCGGAAATAAGGGCTCTATAAAGACATATATTTCTAAAAAAAGCGAAGAGCGTGAAATTGCCGCTAAGAAAAGAAAAGATATAAAAGAGATTAAAAAAGTCCTAAAACAGCTTGTTGAGTATTCAAACGAACACAATGTAGAAAAAGTCGTGACTCTTTATGATAAAAACTACAGAAGTTTTGACGGTTTTAAATATGACACTTTTGTAAAAATGTTAAAAGAAACTTTTGAAGTTTATGAAAACCTTACATATAAAAGCTCCGTTAAAGACATAATACTATATGAAGATAAGGCGGTTGTTAATCTTGTTGATACAACAACCGCAACTCTGAGCAGCAAAAAAGATGATAAAAAACAAGAACTTGTTATGCAGGATATTAACACTGGCCATCTTAGAGGCGAGTGCAATTATGCTATTTATATGCAAAAAATAAACGGCGAATGGAAAATAACGGGCGATAACGTAATATCTGAAGTTACATCCATTAAGTACGGAAGCGCAAAGAACTACCCTATGGAGTTTAGTGCGCCTCTGACTGTTCCATATGACAGCGAATATTGTTTAACCCTTAAAATGGAGCCTAAAAAAGGGAATAAAGTGGTAGCTTCTCTGGGCAAAGAAGAGATTTTATACCCCAGTGCAGAGCCTAAAGATGTATTTAGAAAACTCCCTAAAGACGGTATTTTGGAGCGTGTAGTTCGTTCAAATAAAAAAGGTTTTAACGAGTATGCCATTGCATCTGTCGGTATTACAAAAATGGATGTAGCACAGGATTTAAGTGTTATTGAATTTAAAATGACAGGGCTTGCGTTTTTAATGCAAAGAGTAAATCTCTATCAAGATGTTAATCCGACTCGCGAGGTTAAGAAAGAAAAGAAAGAAAATGCTGAAAATAAAGGATAAGAGAGCTTTTATATTTTACATTATAGCAGTCGTTATGCTCTGGCAGCTGGGTGTAACCATAAGAGAATTATGCATAGATTCATATGCTCAAATAAGTACATATAATAGCTCTATAGCCTCTTTTATTTATGCAAAAAACACAGGCGGTGCGTTTTCTTTATTTGAGGGGCATCCTTATCTTCTTGCGCTTTTTGCCCTTGTTGTTTTAGGTGCACTTGTTTTATATGTTTATAAAAGAGTTACCTTTGAGGATAAATATAAAATCCTTGCTCTTGTTTTTTTTAGCTCGGGAATTTTGGGCAATTTGTATGAGAGATTTACCCTTGGTTATGTAATTGACTATATTAAGCTTAATTTTGTTAATTTTGCCGTTTTTAACATGTTCGATGTTATGATATGCACTTCGGTGTTGATTTTTATATTTATGGTCATATATGAGGATATAGCTTCTCTGAGGGCAAAAAATGCAAAAGATAACCCTTAATTCGGATAGTGCCTCAAAAAGACTTGATGCTTTTTTGGCTCAGACCTTAAATACGTCAAGAAAAAATATCCTAAAAGCGATTGAGGGTGGAAAAATCCTTGTTGATAATTCAACAAAAAAAGCTTCCTATAAACTAAAAGGGAGCGAGGTTATACTATATGACCCCGATATTTTAAAAGAAGAAATTATTGAACTTGAACCTTGGGATACAAAGCTTGATATCAAATACGAAGATGATGAGTTGCTTGTAATCAACAAACCAAAGGGCATGCTTACTCATCCGAGCGCTTATCAGAGAGAAAACACCCTTGTAAATGCTCTTTTATACCATTGTAACGGTAAACTTTCTAATTCTGATGAACCCTTAAGACGCGGTATAGTGCACAGGCTCGATAAGGACACGGCAGGTTTAATGCTTGCGGCTAAGACTGATTTTGCAGCCGAGTCTTTAAGAAATCAAATAAGAAATAAAACCGCAAAGAGAAAGTACCTTGCTATAGCGCTTGGTGAATTTAGTCAAAAGGAGGGTGTAATAGATAAAGCGCTTGTGCATTACATGGATAATACCGTGAAAATGCAAATAGCGCCTGATAATATGGGTAAAGAGGCTATTACTTATTATAAGGTTTTAGAACAATTCATAGGCGCTGCTCTTGTTGAACTTGAACTTAAAACAGGAAGAACTCACCAGATAAGAGCGCATTTAAAGTCCATAAATCATCCTGTTTTTGGAGATGATTTATACGGAGCTAGGGGCGCTACAATTGAAAAATACAGAGGAATAAAGACACAAGGGCAAGTTTTGCAGTCATATTATCTTAGCTTTACACATCCAAAAAATAATGAGATAATGACGTTTGAACTTAAACCCGATGATTGGGACAGGGATTTAGTCAGAGTTTTAAAAATAATGAGAGGTTAAATATGAAAAGTTTAGGTTTATTTTTGGCTTTTATAATTACTGCGGCATTTGTTTATCTTTTTGGGTACAACAATTCGCTTATCGGTATAAATATTGGTGATAACCACTATACAATATATTTATTTGTTTACTCTTCTTTTGCATTTATATTCGGTATAGCAGTAGGTGCGCTTTTAATGTTAAGAGGCATATTTGATGCTTCCGATAACTACAGAAAATTAAAAAGACAATACGAAAAAACCTCAATCGGTGCTGATGATTCGGATTTAAGAGTGAAAACTCTTGAAAACAAAATTCAAACTCTTGAAGAAGCGCTCAAAAAAGCTCTTGAAAAGTAGTTTATTTTGAATCCCACATATCTTTATGCAATAGAGCTAAAAAGGGTATTAATTCAAGTCTGCCTATCAACATATTAAAAATAAATATCCATTTTGTTGTATCACAAAGGTTTAAAAAGCTTGCCATAGGGCCGATTTTTGCACTTAAACCGGGGCCGATGTTACCAAGTGTTGTAATTGAGCCCGATAGTGCAAGTGCGGGGTTTTTTTCAAGAAGCGCCACTACAAAAGAACTGAGCGCAAAAATAAAGAAATAAAACACGCAAAATGCCATCATTTGAGAGCCTATGTCGCTTGAGATTGCCCTTCCTTCAAGCCTTATAGGATATACTGCGTTAGGGTGAATGATTCTTGCAACTTCTCTTTTTATGTATTTAAAAAGAAAAATCCATCTTATCATTTTTATACCGCCTGCGGTTGATGCCGCGCAGCCGCCTGTAAACATAGCGGCAAAGAGCATAATTTTGGCGTCAGGTGACCATTTTATGAAGTCAACCGAGGCAAAACCTGTTGATGTCATAAGACTTATGGTCTGAAAAGCCCCGTCTATAAGGCGGTTTAGAAAATTACCTTCTTGAGTGGAGTATAAAAACAAAGCTATTGTTATACTGAAAAATACCGTCACACCAAGATATGTAAGAAATTCTTCACTTTTTATAAAGGCATCCCATTTGTGTTGTATAAAAGCTTTGTACTGCAAAATAAAGTTTGCACCTGACAAAAACATAAAAAATGCCACAACTATAACAACTTTTTGATTGTGATAACCCATGATACTTTCGGGATTTGGTGATAAACCACCCGTGGATACGGTGGATAATGTAGTACACAAGGCATTATAAAAATCCATACCCAAAAACTTTAAGATTATAATTTGTACTATCGTAAGTCCAAGATATATCCCCCATAGCCAGCTTGCGGTGTGGCGAATGCGCGGGGTGACTTTCTCTTCAACAGGCCCCGGAGATTCTGCCGAGAACATTTGCCTGCCTGCTACGGCAAATTTAGGCAGTACGGCAATAAATAGCACAACAATTCCCATGCCCCCGAGCCATTGCGTCATCGCGCGATATATAAAAAAAGTCTTAGGGTAAATGGAATAATCTTGAAGTATGGTAGCACCTGTTGTTGTAATACCTGAGACTGACTCAAATATGGCGTCAACTACCCCTATATTATAGAAAAGATAGGGTATGGCGCAGACTATTGCAAAAAACACCCAAGAGAAAAACACTCCGCTTAGCGCTTCGGGTTTTTTTATACTGTCTATATCTTTTTCTGTTGCTTTGGGCAGCGTAAACAAAAATCCTAAGGCAATAGATACAAAAGAAGCGCAAATAAAGGGCAGAGTGTGTGATGCTTCTTTATATAGAATCGCAAAAATTACCGGTGTAAGTAATACTATGCCAATATATCTTAAATTTGAACCTATAATATTTGAAACGATATTATATCTCATTATCTAAAGAAGTCCTTAATAGCTGCGACATCTTGTGATTTAGTGAATATTAAAAGATTATCGCCTGATTTTATAAGTGTTTGACCTTTTGGAATAATTACTTTTCCTGCTCTTTCAATTATGGCTATAACTGCTCTTGATGGCAGTTTTAAGTTCATAAGAGCCGTGTTTTCAAAATCTTCTCTTATCTTTAGTTCAAGAATTTCAGCCAGTCCTCTCTCAACCGTTGCCAAAATTCCCGCGTGGGATTCTATTATTCGATTTTTAATTTCATTAACCGAGGCTTCTCTTGGAGATATCGCAACGTCTACCCCTACTTTTTCAAAAAGCGTTGCCGTGGCTATCTGGCCTACTCTTGTAATTGCTCTTTTAACGCCTAGCTGCTTTACAAGCAGAGAACACAAGAGGTTTTTTTCATCGTTATTTGTAACACATACCGCAACGTCGCTGTTTCCGATATCTTCCTGCTCCAATAGTTCAAGATTTGTACCGTCACCGTTTAAAACGAGGGTTTTTTTAAGATTTTGCGATAAAAATTCACATCTTTTGTAGTTATTTTCAATGATTTTTATTCTTAATTTTGTGCTTTCAAGACTTTTAGCCAGCTCATAACCGACCGAGCCGCCGCCTATAATTGCAACATCTCTCAAGTTATTTTCTTCGATAAAGAACTGTCCTGCTGTGTTATCAAGCGCATCGGGTGTACCCATAAATATAGCCTTATCGCCTGCCATAAACTCGCTGTCGCCGTTTGGTATAAAGAGTTCTTCCTCTCTTACAATGCCTACAACAAGTGTTTCCTCGTTAAAAGAGCAGTCTTTAAGTTTTTTGTTTTTAAGAGTGGAATTTTCTTTTATTCTATATTCAAGCAACTTGGCGCGTCCGTTAGAAAAGTACTCAACATCAACTGCATCAGGTACTGTTATTATTCTTAAAATTTCATGTGTTAAGAGTCTTTCGGGCCAAATTACGTTATCAATGTAGAGTGCATAGTTTTTGTTATGTTCTTCACGTATAGCTCTTAGAGAATCTCTGCATTCTTTCTTTGAAACAAAACAAACCGTTGTGGCGCTTGAGAGTTGTTTTGCCATTAAGCAGGCGACAATATTACCCTCGTCTATATTTGTGCAGGCAATAAAGACATCACAGTTTTTAATGTCCGCTTCATGCAGGATGTTTATATTTGAAGCATCGGCGCAGATTACCGTTAAATCCAGATTGTTAAACTTTTCAAGACTTTTTGCATCGGGGTCAATTACAATGATGTCATGGTCTTCAAAAAACTCTGTGGCTATGATTGAGCCTGTTTCATTTGCGCCGTAAATTATTATTTTCATATTTATAATTATTAGCTAAACATTTTTAATTTCAAGTGTTTAAAAATTTGCGTCAGGGTATTTTTGTAGTAAAATGTCATTATAGAGGTATATTTTAGGGGAGTTCAGATGACAAATCAGACAACCGGTGAACACTATGACGCCAGTAATATTAGAGTTTTAGAAGGACTTGAAGCAGTCAGGGTGCGCCCCGGCATGTATATAGGTTCAACTTCTCAAAGAGGTTTGCACCACTGCATATATGAAATTGTAGATAACTCAATTGATGAAAGCCTTGCAGGCTATTGTGACACTATAAAAGTAACCGTTCATCAGGATAACTCTGTAACCGTTGAAGATAACGGGCGCGGTATTCCTGTTGATATTAAGCCGGATAGCGGCAAGTCTGCCCTTGAAATTGTACACACGGTGCTTCATGCCGGCGGTAAGTTTGGTGACGGCGGATATAAAGTATCAGGAGGTCTGCACGGTGTAGGTGCTTCAGTTGTTAACGCGTTAAGTGAAAAATATGTTGTAGAAGTTTCTCGTCAAGGATGGGTTTGGAGACAAGAGTATTTAAGGGGTGAACCCTCAACCCATGTTGAAAAAATAAGAGAAACAGACGCCACAGGTACAAAAACAAGATTTTGGCCCGACCCTGAAATATTTACCGAAACAACGGAAATTGACTGCGATGTTATAGCAAATCGTTTCCGTGAAATGGCATTTTTGAACAAAGGTTTAAAAATTATATTTACTGATAAAAAGGCTGATAAAGAGTACACTTACCACTACGAAGGCGGTATAGCAAGTTATGTTGAACATTTAAACAAGAATAAAACCGCGCTTTTTGAAAAGCCTATTTATATGGAGAAAAATGTTGATGGTGTCTATGTTGAAATCGCAATGCAATACACAGATTCATACACAGAAAATGTTTTAAGCTTTGCAAACAATATCAATACTCACAACGGCGGAACTCACTTAACAGGCTTTAGAAACGGTATTACACGTGTTATAAACGATTACGCAAGAAAAAATAACATCTTAAAAGATAACGAACAAAATCTTGCAGGTGAAGATGTCCGCGAGGGCTTGACCGCCATAGTTTCGGTTAAAATTTCAAATCCCGAGTTTGAAGGTCAGACAAAAGAAAAACTCGGCAACGCCGAAGTAACACCTGCGGTTAACGATGTAATCAGGGACAAATTTCAAGAGTGGCTTGAATTTAACCCTAAACTTGCTAAATTTATCATAGAAAAAACTCTGCAAGCGCAACGTGCCCGCGAGGCAGCAAGAAAAGCGCGCGAACTTACAAGGAGAAAGACTGCTCTTGAGAGCTCTTCTTTGCCCGGTAAACTTGCAGACTGCTCTTCTCGTGAACCTGAAAAATGCGAACTGTACATAGTCGAGGGCGATTCTGCGGGCGGTAGCGCTAAGCAAGGCAGAAACAGAATGTTTCAGGCTATTTTGCCCCTTAGGGGTAAAATCCTTAATGTTGAGCGCGCAAGGCTTGATAAGATTTATAACTCAAATGAAATTAAAATCATGATTCAGGCGCTTGGTATAAATATTTCCAAAAACCCTGACGAGGTTGATGTTGAGAAGTTAAGATATCACAAGATTGTTATGATGACAGATGCCGATGTTGACGGCGCTCACATCAGAACTCTTCTTATGACATTTTTCTTCCGTTATGCCCGTCCTTTGATTGAAAACGGCTACTTGTATATTGCCCAGCCGCCGCTTTATAAAGTAACTACGGGTAAAACTTCAGAGTACTTGTATGACGATAGAGCGCTTGATAGAATGGTGCGCGAAAGAGGTACAAAAAGTCTGTGCTTATATGACAAGTCAAAGACAAAAAGCGTGTGCGATGATGAGCTTGAAAACCTTATCTACTCAATGTCTACATACTATCGTTCTTTTCATAATCCGATTATCAATCAAATGCCCTCTGTCATTGTCCGCGGCTTAATTCGTTCAAATGTTGAGCCTCAAGACTTTGAAAATGAAGAAAAAATTAAAGAAGTATACCGTTATTTGGCTCACTACATTGAAGACCACGCGCTAAACTACGGTATTGCAGAGGCTAAAGATTATAAAGTTACGCTTGGAGCAAACCCTGAGAATAACAGATTTTACTTCAAGGTAGATTTGGGTAACGACCTTGACCCTGTGACAATTACAGCTAATATGATTAAAAGTAATGAGTTTGCGCGTATTAAAAACGCATATCCTAAAATCAGACAGTTCCTTATTGAGGAGGAAAAAGTTTTACTTCTTGAAACTCCTGAGGGCGAAGTTGAGATTACATCTTTTGCACAACTTCAAAAACTTGTTGAAGACAGAGGTCAAAAGGGCTTGCAAATTCAGCGCTTTAAAGGTCTTGGCGAGATGATGCCTCAGCAGCTCTGGGAAACAACCATGGACCCTGCAAACAGAACTCTTCTTAAGGTAAATATTGAAGATGCAATGTTATGTGATGAGCTCTTTGATGTTCTAATGGGTGATAATGTTGCTCCAAGACGCGATTTTATTGAGCAAAACGCAGTCTATGCAACAAATATTGATACATAAAGAGTTTTTAAAACAGGTCTGTTTGGTACTCTAAGTCATATTTATCTGCTATTTTTTGAGCAAATTTATGTCTTAGAACCTTGCCCTCGTCACTGTTTAATAATTCTTGTATGGAATCGTAGTTATCCATTATAGAGTTGTGTTCTTTGTCGTACTTTTGTGGGTTTGTAAGCAGTTGATAAAACATAAGCTCTTTTAAATCATTGGCTATTTGCTCAGGTGGTTGCTGAGTGTCTATACCAAGTTTATTCAATTCTTCTATAATTGTATCATCATCCGCATCTTCCATATCTCTCATTGTAGAGTATTGTATATGGTCCTTGCCCATTTTTATAATGTCGCCCATATTTAGCTTGTAATCAATTCCAAGTTGCTCTAGTGCCATAAGATTCAGCTGCTTTTCAAGGTTGTAGTATATTTGCCTGTAGTCTCCTGTGCCGTTATCGGGGTTTCTTTTGCTCATACGAGAAAATTTTCCATCCTGCATTATTGCTTCCTGTGTTTTTGCCGGTGTGGCTATTAATACTGCTATATCTCCGCTTGATAAGGGAAGTGCAACAGGATGCCCATGTAGCAATATTGCCTGAGGTACTATTTTTCTTGAGTCGACACTACAGGAGTGCTCATCCCCTCTGTTTTGTGCCAGTATTTCTCCCTCGGGGCTTATTGTGAAGCCGTATTCTATATTATTGTCTTTAATTTCTTGTATGATTTTTTCTTTTGCTTTTTGTATTGCTTCTTCTTTTTTATCTGTTTCGGGCGTGCTTTTTACAAAGCAATCGCACTCCATTGGTTTTAGTGCGGGTTTTTGTGCTTGTAAATCGTATTTTGGTGTAATTTGTCCTAAAAAATTAATTCCGCTAATCATTTTCTATCCCTTTCCTGAATTATTTAAGTTAAAATATTCCAAAAATTGACTTTTATATTAAATTTGTAACAAAAAATTAACAAACAAAGTATTGTGATATAATTTTAAAATGGTAGTAAAAATCACAACTGCAACGCTTATAGGGCTTGAGGCGTATAAAATAGATGTTGAGGTGGATGTTCTAAATTCTCTTCCTCAAGTTGCAATAATAGGGCTTGGAGATACTGCAATAAGCGAGGCAAAAGAGCGCCTGCGCCTTGCAATTAAAAACTCTTCTTACGATTTTCCTCAGACAAAAGTTGTCATAAACCTTGCCCCTGCTGATTTAAAAAAAGAAGGTACAAGCTATGACCTTGCAATGGCGGTTGGGATTTTAACTAAAGAAAATATTATAAAAAATATCCCCGATAATACGGCTTTTTTGGGCGAGCTATCACTTGACGGTTCAATTCGCCCTGTTAGCGGTATTTTGCCAATAGTGTGCTCATTAGCTGATTTAGGTATAAAAAAAGTCATTTTGCCTTATCAAAACCTAAAAGAAGCCAGCTTTGTAGAGGGTGTTGAATCGTTAGGGGCAAAGAATTTAAACGAGCTTGTAAGTTTTTTAAACAACGAGGGCAATTTGCACACTCTTTCTCAAAAGGTTGATGATTTTTTATCAATAGAAGACAATTTTGAGATTGATTTTAAACATGTTAAAGGGCAAAAAAATGCAAAATACGCCCTTGAAATTGCAGCCTCAGGAGCACACAATGTCCTTATGTGCGGAGTCCCGGGCTCCGGCAAAACCATGCTTTCAAAAGCTTTTGTATCGATTTTGCCCCCGCTTGAGAAAAGTGAGGCTATAGAGCTTACAAAAATTTATTCTGCTTCAGGTCTGCTTGATTATGACAAACCGCTCATCTCAATGCGTCCGTTTCGCTCTCCTCACCATAGTGCTTCTGCTGTCGGGATAATAGGCGGCGGTACAAAAGTGCGCGCGGGTGAGATAACTTTAGCGCACAGGGGAGTGTTATTTTTAGATGAGATGGTAGAGTTCCCCCGTCAAGTGCTCGAGGTTTTAAGGCAGCCTCTTGAAGATGGGTTTGTGACGATTTCCCGTGCGTCAGGAAGTGTGAAGTATCCTGCTAATTTTATTTTGCTTGCTGCTATGAATCCTTGCCCCTGCGGGTTTTTAGGCGACCCGAAGAAACACTGCTCCTGCAGCGATTTTCAAATAAAGCGTTACCGCTCACGTCTTTCAGGGCCGCTATTAGATAGGATTGACCTTCAAATTGAAGTTGCAAGATTGAGCGAAGATGAACTTATAAATATAAAAGAAGACTCTGAGAGCTCTTATGAAATAAGAAAAAGAGTAATTGCCGCAAGAAAAATTCAAATTGAAAGATATAAAAACGACGGCATATTAACAAACTCCGAGCTTAATGCAAAGCTTGTTAAGAAGTACTGCAAGATTGATAGCGAGTCAGAAAAAATGCTAAAATTTGCCATATCAAAATTTAACCTCTCGGCAAGAGCCTACGAGAGGATTTTAAAAATTTCGCGCACAATAGCAGATATAGAAAACAGGGAAAATATTGACTCAAGCCACATTGCAAAAGCACTGCAGTTTAGAGGCATTAGTGAAGTATAAACTGCCCGCTTGGCTAAATTGAATTTTATTTTGCTAACATATATAATTTAGGGGTATTTTAAGAAAGGTTAAATATGAAAAATTGGATTATAGTTTTATTAATTTTTGCAATACCTTTAGGCTTATACGCTTATCTTGAGTCAAATGCGCTTGATGCCCGTGCAAAGGAAGAAGTAAGTGTACAAAACGGTAAAGCAAAAGTTATTAAGTTCTACTCTCCTATGTGTTCAGATTGTAAAAAAGTTTCAAAAGAGATGGTGGGTGTAGTAGAGGATTATAAAGACGCCGTTACTTTTGAAGAAATTAACGTGTCTGAGCAAACTGATAAAAATAAGGCTTTAATTAAAAAATATAAAATAACTCTTGTACCTACGCTTATTTTTGAAACAAAAGACGGAAAGACATTTAAAAAAGTCGAAGGTTTCATTGAAGATGATGAAATTGAGAGCAATATCGTAAACATTAAGTAGGTAAAAAATGGAAGCTTTTGTCGCTAATTTAACAACGTATATAAAGACGCAGGAATTTTCTTATCTTTTTCTTTTGATTTCATTTTTAGGAGGTGTCATTGCGTCTTTATCGCCCTGCTCGTTATCGGTTTTGCCTATTGTTGTAGGTTATGTAGGCGGATACAGTGAAGAGTCGGGCTTTAAGACTTTTTTGCAACTGCTTTCTTTTGTTGTAGGCTTATCTTTTGTACTTACAATAGTCGGTGTCATTTGCGCTCTTGGCGGCAGAGCTTTTGTATCAATAGGCGGGGCGTATTGGGTAATAATTATAGCATCTGTTATTTTGCTCTTTGGGTTAAATCTGACGGGGCTTATAGAGTTTAATTTTCCCGTAATAGTAAAGAAAATGCCAAAGGGCGATGCGCATAGTTTATTTATTTATCCTTTCATTTTAGGCTCGCTTTTTGCACTTGCTGCGACACCTTGCTCAACTCCTATTCTTGTCGGTATTATGAGTTTTGCATCTCTTAGTGCAAATCTTGTATATGCTGCTTTTATGCTTTTTATGTTTTCTTTGGGTCAGGGAGTTATTATAGTTCTTGCGGGGGTATTTACTTCGTTTGTTAAAAAAGCCCGTCTGTTTTCAAATGTTTCGGAAATATTTATGAAGATAATGGGCGTTATTCTTGTCATTTGCGCGTTTATTATTTATTTAAGCGTATTTTCTAAGTTTTTGAATAATTAATTTTTTGTTAATAATTCCTCCATGCAAAGAAAAAAATTATATGATTTACTCATAAAGTTGAAAAAAGGAGGATAATACCATGACAACAATTAAACCGTTGGCAGACAAAATCGTGATTAAGGTTATCGATGATGTAGAAAAAACATCAGGCGGTATTTTTATACCTGACAGTGCAAAAGAAAAACCCCAAAAAGGTGAAGTAATTGCAGTTGGCCCCGGTAAATTCACCGACAACGGAACAAGAGAGGAAATGGACGTTAAAGTTGCAGATAAGGTTTTATTTGCAAAATATTCAGGTACAGATGTAAAAATCGACGAAGTTGAGTATAAAATTCTCTCTGTAAAAGACGTATTGGCAATTATTGAGTAACTCTGTACAGAGTGAAGTCTTTAGCTTTTGTTGAGAAAGCAAAAGACGAAACTGTTGGTAATTTTAACCGAATGATAATATAAGGAGATATAAAAAATGGCTAAAAAAATAGTATTTGACGCTCAAGCGCGCGAAGCCTTACTAAGAGGTGTAGATGCCGTTGCTGACGCTGTTAAGGTCACACTTGGCCCTAAAGGCAGAAACGTAATTCTTGAAAAGAAATTCGGCGGCCCTCAAATCGTTAATGATGGTGTAACTATTGCAAAAGAAATCGAACTTAAAGACGGTTTAGAAAATGCAGGTGCACAACTTTTAAAAGATGTTTCTTCAAAAACAAACGATGTAGCAGGTGACGGTACAACAACCGCATCAGTTCTTGCTCAGGCAATTTATCGTGCAGGATTAAGAAACCTTGCTGCTGGTGCTAACCCTATGGGTATTAAACGCGGTATTACAAAAGCCGTTGAAGAGGCAGTTAAAGAAATCAAAGCTATGTCAAAATCTGTTGACTCTAGAGAAATGAGAGCTCAAGTTGCTTCAATTTCAGCCGGTAATGACAAATTTATCGGTAACTTAATCGCTGATTGTATGGAAGCAGTTGGTACTGACGGTGTTATAACAGTTGAAGAATCAAAAACTTTCGGAACTGATAAAAAAGTTGTTGAAGGTATGCAATTTGACAAAGGTTATATTTCACCTTACTTCATTACAGACGCTGAACGTATGGAAGCAGTTTTAGAAGATGCTTATGTGCTTTGCGTAAACAAAAAAATCAACCTTATTGCAGATTTAGTGCCAATTTTAGAGCAAGTTGCCCGTGACGGTAAATCACTTTTAATTATCGCTGAAGATGTTGAAGGTGAAGCTTTAGCTACACTTGTTGTAAACACAATGAGAAAAGTTCTAAGAGCAGTTGCAGTTAAGGCTCCAGGTTTTGGTGACAGAAGAAAAGCAATGCTTGAAGATATCGCTATTTTAACAGGCGGTCAAATGTTTACTGAAGAACTTGGTATCAAGCTTGAAAATGTAACAGTACAACAACTTGGCAGAGCAAGAAGAGTAACGGTTACAAAAGATGAAACTACAATTGTTGTAGGTACAGAAACAAAAGCTGCAGTTGATGAAAGAGTTGCACTTTTGAAAAAACAAATCGAACAATCAGACAGTGAATACGATAAAGAAAAACTTCAAGAAAGAGTTGCTAAACTGTCAGGCGGTGTAGCAGTTATTGAAGTTGGTGCAGCAAGCGAAGTTGAACTTAAAGAGTCTAAACTGAGAATTGAAGATGCTCTTAATGCTACTCGTGCAGCTCAAGAAGAAGGTATCGTCCCCGGCGGCGGTGTAGCTCTTGTTCGTGTTCAACAGGTTCTTGAAAATGTATTGGAAAACAAAACATTTACATCAGATGATGAAAAAATCGGCTTCAAGATTTTAACATCAGCTCTTGATATACCTTTGACAACAATTGCAAATAACGCAGGAGCTAAAGGTGATGTTGTAGTTGATGCCGTTAAGAAAGAATCAGGCGCATACGGTTATGATGCTCTGACAAATACTTACGGCGATATGTTTAAAGCAGGTATTGTTGACCCTGCAAAAGTTACAAGGTCAGCTTTAGAAAACGCTGCAAGTGTTGCTTCTATGTTGCTTACAACTGAAGCGGCAGTTGTTGACATTCCTGAAGAAAAAGCACCGGCTATGCCCGATATGTCAGGCATGGGCGGCGGAATGGGAATGATGTAATTTTTGTACACAGCTTGTGCTGCGTAAAAAATTACGAATGACCCAAAAGTGTGTGAATTTTTGACCCGGCATTATTATGTCGGGTCTTTTGTATATTTTTTGAAAAAACTATTGACAAGTTTTTTTTGTTATGATACAATATTAAAAATTTAAAAATTGTGCGGTTAGCTTAATTGACCATAGGTTACTTGTGGGTCACACCGTTCCTTTAGGGGCTCGGGGTGGTCTGTTTGTGTGAAATCGAGGTAAGAGAATGAGAACACAATCAATAAATAGTGCTGAGAAAAATAACACAAATGTAATCGCTGCCGGCGTTGGCGGTGCAGCTGTTGCTGCAGTGGCGACACGTTTTATACCCCTAACCCACAATGAGCATCTTGATGCTTTTACAAAATCAGTCAGAGGTGAGATTAAAAACTACGTAAATGAAGCTAAAGGTATAGAATTTGACGCAATTGTTGAAGAATTTTCAAAAAATGAAACCTTTAAAAAAGCGGGCGATGTTTTTGTAAAAAGCAAAGAAGCTATCTTGAATGGTGCCGAAGACGAAATTACTCAGGCTGCAAAAGATTTAGATGATGTTTCAAAAATGACATTTAGAAATTGTGCCAAGAGGGTGTCTGATGTTGGCAAGGCTACTGAGGCAATTTTAAATCACAACGTGATTAAACAAGCTAAAAAATCAAGACCGGCTTTATATTTTGCTGCTCTTGCAGGGGCTGCTTCTATGACTATGGCGGTTTTATCTAACGCCATTCATACTAAAAAAGTTCAAGACCAAGCAGTTGCTATTAACTACGATAAAGAAGGTATGATAATTGACGCACCTGACAGTTTAGCGCTTGCGATTATACTCGATGAAACTGTTTAAAAATGAGTTTAAAAAAATCCCTCTCGTTTGAGAGGGATTTTTGTTTGTGTTTTGCTTTATAGACCCATTAATTTGACTATATCTTTAATATCACTTGTTGTTTTTTCTACAGGTGATTTAGCGTATTTAATAGCGCAATCAGGGTCTTTTAGGCCGTTACCTGTTAAGATACAAACGATTTTTGATTTAGGTTTAATTGTATCTTTAAGTTTGATAAGTCCTGCTACAGGTGCGCAGCTTGCAGGTTCAGCCAGTACACCCTCGGTTGAGGCTAAAAGATTGTAAGCTTCGATTATTTTTTCATCGCTTACCATATCAATTGTACCTTTTGACTCGTCACGCGCTGCCTCTGCTTGTTTCCAGCTTGCAGGGTTGCCGATTCTTATAGCAGTTGCAATAGTTTGCGGGGCGTCAATTTTGTGACCTTTAACAATTGCTGCTGAGCCTTCTGCTTGAATACCCATCATTTTTGGCAGTTGTTTAGATTTGCCAAGGTTAAAAAATTCCTTGTAACCTTTCCAGTAAGCCGTTATATTACCTGCATTACCAACGGGAATAAAGTGATAATCAGGTGCATCGCCAAGTGCTTCAATAATTTCAAAAGCACCTGTTTTTTGACCCTCTATTCTGTATGGGTTAACAGAATTTACAAGGGTTATAGGATAATTTTTTGAAATTTCACGAACGGCGTCAAGTGCGTTGTCGAAGTTGCCGTTAATTGCTATAACTCTTGCACCGTACATCATAGCTTGTGATAATTTACCAAGTGCAATATATCCGTCAGGTATTAAAACATAAGTCTTAAGTCCTGCTTTTGCGCCGTACGCTGCAGCAGCAGCCGAAGTGTTACCTGTAGAAGCGCAAATTATAGCATGAGAGCCTTCTTCTTTTGCTTTTGTAACAGCCATTGTCATACCGCGGTCTTTAAAACTTCCTGTCGGGTTTGAACCTTCGTATTTAAGGTATATTTCACAGTCAAGCTCAAGTTTGCGAGCAAGATTATCAGCTTTTATAAGAGGGGTGTTACCCTCGCATAGTGTAATAATTTCCGTACTGTCGCTTACGGGCAGATACTCTCTGTACTTGTCAATTAATCCGTTGTATCTCATCTACATTACCCTTATTAAATTATTGATTATAATTGAATCTTTTTTAAGTTGCGCTATAGCGTTTTGAATGTCACGTTCGGAGCACTCTTCGGTTATTACAATAATGTGTGCCGTACCGTCAGGTTCCGTGCCTTTTTGCAACACGCTTGAGAGGTTTATTTTATTGTTACCGCAAACAGTTCCTATTACACCTATTGTGCCCATCGCGTTTTGTGCCGTGATTGAAATATAGTAGCTGTTTTTAGTATCCAATATATCTTTTTGCACTGCTTTTTCTTTGTGATGGCAGCGAGTCATAGGAAGAATGTTTTCGCATTTTCCATATTCTGCTTTTATTGCGAGAATATCGCCCACAACAGAGCTTGCAGTCGGGAACTCTCCTGCGCCGGGGCCCGTGAACATAACTTGTCCTACAGGATGACCCTCAAGCATTACCGCATTTAGCGCGTTATTTATGCCCGATATAATACTTTCTTTTTTAACAAGCATAGGATGAACCCTGACATCAAGCTCATCATCCGAGCTTTGAGCAAGTGCAATGAGTTTAATTTTATAGCCAAGCTCGTTTGCGTATTTGATATCATCGGCCGAGATTTTTGTAATACCTTCACGATAGATTTTGGAGATATCTATTCTTTTATGGAAGATAATGTTAGCCAATGTTGCTACTTTGTACATTGTATCATAGCCTTCAACATCACCTGTCGGGTCAGCTTCAGCGTATCCAAGTTCTTGAGCGTCTTTTAGGCACTCTTGATAAGAAATATTTTTCTCTTCCATTTTGGTTAAAATGTAGTTAGTTGTACCGTTTAGAATGCCTGCAACTTTTTTAAATTTATTTCCGCGAAGAGTTGTTTTAATTGGCATAATAATAGGAATACCGCCTGCAACAGCTGCTTCGTATAAAATTGCCACATTGTATTTGTTAGCAAGGTCAAACAATTCTGCTCCGTGCTTTGCAAGAAGTTCTTTGTTAGCGGTTACAATGTGTTTTTTGTTTACAATTGCCGTTTTTAAAAGTTCAAAAGCAGGGTCAACTCCGCCTGCAACTTCAACAACCACATTTATTTCAGGGTCATTTACAATTTTAAAAGGGTCGTCTGTAATTTCTTGAACTTCGACATCTCTTTTTTTGTTAATGTTTTTAACAGCGGCACTTTTTATTTCAATTTCGGGAAAGTTCTTAAGAGTTTTTACAACTCCCGAACCTACAGTGCCAAGCCCGATTAATCCGATTATCAATTTATTTTCCATAAGAAAATAATACTAAATAAATTTTAAAATGCAAAAATTTTATTTTGGAGGTATTATTTTTATGCAAAGTAATTTAAAAGAGGATTAATCATGTCAGACAAAATAAGAGTTAGGATTGCACCGTCCCCAAGTGGAAATTTGCACATCGGTACGGCAAGGACTGCGCTGTTTAATTTTTTGTATGCCAAAAAAACAGGGGGCGAGTTTGTCTTAAGAATTGAAGATACGGACTTAGACAGAAGTTCTGAGGCTTTTAAACAAAATATTTTTGATTCGCTAAAAGCACTCGGTCTTAACTGGGATGAGGGCCCTGATGTTGGCGGAAACTATGGCCCTTATTGTCAATCGGAAAGGTTTGATATTTATCCTAAATACGCTCAAATGCTTATTGACAAAGGTTATGCGTATGAGTGTTTTTGTACAAATGAGGAACTTGAAGCAGAAAAAGAAGAAGCTATTAAAAATCATAACGCTTATGTTTATTCAAGAAAATGTCTTAATTTAACGGAAGAACAAAAAGCTGAGCTTCGCGCAAAAGGTATTAAACCATCTATTCGCTTTAAGGTTGAACACAAAGAGCTTATTTTTAATGACCTTGTAAAAGGGGAGTTGAAGTTTGATACAAGCTTGATTGGCGACTTTGTAATCATGAAATCTAACGGCACTCCGACATATAATTTTGCCGTTGTAATTGATGATATGCTGATGAATATTACAGATATCATAAGGGGTGAAGACCATATTTCAAACACTCCTAAACAAATTTTAATCTATGAGGCGCTGGGTGCTAAAGTTCCAAGGTTTGGACACTTGGGTATGATACTTGCCCCTGATAGAACTAAACTTTCTAAACGTCACGGCGCAACTGCTGTAAGCGACTTTGTAAAACAGGGCTATTTAACAGACGCTCTTATTAACTTTGTTGCACTTTTAGGCTGGTCACCCTCAGATGGTGTTGAGATAAAGACAGTTGATGAGATAGCATCAGACTTTAGAATCCATGAAGTTTCAAGTTCAAATTCGGTTTTTGAATATGATAAATTAAACTGGATGAACGGTCAGTACATTAAGAAAATGGAAATACCAAAGCTAACTGATATGATTTTGCCGTTTTTGGCTGATTATGATACTTCAAAATATTCAAAAGAAAAGCTTGAAAAAATTGTCGAAATCACTCGTGAACCGCTTACTGTTTTATCTGAAATTAAACATGATGCAAGTTATTTCTTTGAAGAAGATATAAATCTTGATGAAGTAAGAGAAGTTTTGGATAAAGATTTATCAAAAGAAGTTATTAAATATACAATTGATACGCTTAATGATTGGAATTTTGATGATGAAGAAGATATTCATAACAAGCTTGGTGATTTAAGAGCATACTTTAAAGAAAACAAAGGTCTTAAACCAAAAGACACTATGTGGGCACTGCGCGCTGCTCTTACAGGCAGAACAAGAGGTGCTGATATGGCGCAAACGGTTTGGATTTTAGGAAAAGACAGAGTAGAAAAACGCCTAAAGGCTGCTCTGTAGAGTATAAGACATTATAAAAAACGCCCTTTAGTAAGGGCGTTTTTTTATGAAATTTGAAACGGACACTTGGAACATTTAGCCTTTGGATGCAGCATAAGATTGTCCTCAAGGTCATACATTTTTGCAATTCTTGTTATTAGTCTTTCACCGCATATAGGGCAGTATAGAGCTATTTTAGAGAATTCTCCGTTAGCAAGTATTTGCTCTTTTATCTCTTCTATTTCTTTAGCGCTGCCAAGAGTGAAGCTTTCTCCTTTTTCGTATTTTTTAATGTCGCACAGACCGACTTTAAGGCCCTTGGAGAGTTTTTGTCTTACCGTGGTTGAAAGAAATGTCTCTATGCCTGATTCAATGGAGCCTATTTCACCCAAGGTAAGGTTACACTTCTTTGCAAGTCCTGATTGTGATAGCCCCAGTTTTTCTCTTTCTGTGCTTACAAACTGAGCCAGAGAGTCATATTGTTTTTGTTCTTTATGCATTTGCTTTTTTTGCTTTTATTTCTTTATCCCATGCTAGAAGTACGGATGCAAAGAAAATACTTGAGTATGTACCTGCTATGATACCCAGTATCATAGCTAAAATAAAGTCTTTAGTGGTTGAGCCGCCGAAGAAATAAAGTGCACTCAGTGTTAAAAGTGTTGTAAGAGAAGTATTTAAACTTCTTGCTAGAGTTTGGTTAACGCTTGCGTTAATAATTTCTCCGCTTGTGTATTTTTTAGCCAAAAATCTATTGTTTTCTCTTATTCTGTCAAATACAACAATGGTATCGTGAACCGAGAAACCTACAACGGTTAAAATTGCAGTAATAAACAAGCTGTCTACCTGAACATTGTATAAAATTCCAAGTATTGCAAACACGCCCACGACAAAAAGTGCATCGTGAAAAAGGGCTGCAAGAGCGATTATTGCATAATCTGCCTGAAATCTGAAAGAAATATAAATAACAATTCCTAAAAACGCAAGCATAAGCGCTGCAAGAGAGTTTTTGAGAAGCTCTTTACCCAAAGTAGGCCCCACTGATGTTGTTGAAATAAGCTGCGGCGCCTGGGTATTTTGAGCAAGAACCATGGTTATTTTATCTATTTGGTTGTTATTTTTTTCACCCATAAAACGAGTTTTTATGGAGATTATGTTTTTTATGTTTTTATCTGCACCGGAGTTACTTATGTTTTGAATAATAGGATTATTTACCCCGTTGTTTTCAAGTTCTGTTCTTATTTTGCTTATTTGCTCCGGTGTAACCGAGTTGTTTACACCATATTGTAAAATTGTACCACCCGTAAAGTCGATGCCGAGTTTAACAGGAGAATGATTTGGCTGAGTAAACATCAGATAAAACATTGCCAAAATACAGGGTATAATAATTACAATACTTATTAAAAGGTAATGCCATCTGTGTTTTACAACATCAATCAGATAACTGCTTTTTATTAAATTGGGATTAGCCATTTTTATATTTCTCCTATTGTAAAATCTTTATTAATCAAGTACGCCGAATTTTGCTTTTTCTTTCTTTGTTTCGGTTGCACTGTAGGCGTCTTGTATATCTTCCGCCCTAAGACCAAACAGGGCAGGGTGTTTAAGTTCGCCCGTACCAAACACAAGGTGCATAAAGTTCTTTGTAACTGTAATAGCACTGAACATACTGACCAAAACACCTATTGCAAGCGTAAGTGCAAAACCTTTTACAACACCTGTTCCAAGAGCGTATAAGATAGCGCAGGTGATAATTGTTGTCATATTTGAGTCAAAAATACTTGTAAATGCTCTTTCAAAGCCCGAGTTAATAGCCGTAAACAGTGACCTGCCCGACCTTAACTCTTCTTTTGTACGCTCAAATATCAAGATATTAGCGTCAACTGCCATACCTATTGATAGGATAAAACCTGCAATACCTGCAAGAGTAAGTGTTACGGGAATAATCTTAAATATTGCAAAAACTATAATACTGTAGATTAAAAGTGCAATACAAGATATAACGCCGGGGGCTCTGTAGTAAACAATCATAAATATCATAACAAGAGCAAGGCCGATTGCACCTGCTACTTTACTTTTTTGAATACTGTCAGCACCTAAAGTAGGGCCTACGGAGTTTTCTTCTATAATATTTGCTCCGACGGGAAGAGCGCCGGCGTTTAGCAGGTCAACCATGTTTTTAACTTCCTGATATTCAAAGCCGCCGTCCCCGCCTGTAATTTGAGCATGACCGCCTGTAATTTCTTCATTTACACGAGGCGCAGATTTTAATTCACCGTTAAAGAAAATTGCCATTTGTTGACCAACTAAGTCTCTTGTAAGATGAGCAAATTTCTTTGCACCTTCTTGATTAAACTCAATTGATACAATCCACTCTCCGCTTCCGGGTGCCGAGCCTACGAGGGCTTTTTTAAGGTCTTTACCTGTTAGACCAGTGCTTTCCCAGATTATATCACCTTCCTCAGTTGTTCCTGCGGGACGTTTAAATTCAAGTTCCGCAGTTTCACCTAAAAATTCTTTTGCCTTTGCGGTGTCTGAGATATTTGGAATTTCAATCATCAATCTTTTGTCGCCGATTTTTTGAACTGTAGTTTCACCTACACCAAGGGCGTTAACCCTGTTTTCAATAGCGTATTGAAGTGAGTCCATAATCTCGGGGGTGATTTTTTTAATAGTGCTTGAAGTTTGTGCTTCAAGAGTAAGTCTTGAACCACCTACAAGGTCAAGACCAAGTGTTGTGGGCTTTTTAAAAATTACAATCGTACAACTTATTGCTATTAAAACAATTGCCCAAAAAAGAATGATTTTATTTTTCATTTCTCTAATATCCTTATAAGAATTTACATGTAAATTTTAACAAAAAAATAAAAAAGAGCCTAATTAATTTACAAATATAGCTCTTCCGGCTAATATGCCATAAAAAAAGCCGCTTAGTTTGCGGCGTTTTCCTCTTTTAAGTCCAGTAGCATTACTGCCTTTAAAAATCTTTTTTTGTTGTTAATAATCTAAAATCTCTTCTTCATTCCTCTTTAAAATTTTACGATGCTATGACCGTAATACTATGCCACCACTCCTTTCTCAGTGTTTGACTTAATTCCTTTGACATAACTATCAAATATCAAATTAAGAGCATGGGCAATGTTTTTATTATTAATTTTTTTTTACAATCAACCATGCCCCGCAAAAACAATAGGAAAAATTAAAATTTACAAACTTAATGAAGAAAAATTTACTTGCAAAGTCTAAAAAAGCATGACTAACAAATATCACAGAGGGTTTAAATTTTCTTTACTTTTATTTTCTTGTCCCTATTTGTGTCTTAGTGTTATTATTAATTATGAGGAGTTATGAGTAAGTTAACTAAATTCATACTGGCTTTGATATTGTTTTTTTGCGCTACGTTTAGCGTGCAAGCTGCTCCTGTTGTAAAAATCACGGGTCTTGAGTTTGATAACTCCGATAATATGGTGATAGTAAAATCAATTGGTACAATATTTCCCAAAACTCAGCAGACCCCGGAGGACAATGAAAAAAGCGCCAGAACTCCCGAAAATGTTATTACAAAATGCTTTTTAACAAATCCTGACAGAGTTTTTGTAGATATCACAAATGCGGTTTTGGCGGGTAATGCTAAAACCTATAACCTTAAAAACTCAAAAATCGACACGGTTAAAATATCCCAGTTTTCAACCTCTCCAAACACAGTAAGAATTGTTTTTGAATACAATAAAAAATTTAATCCCGAAGATTTTTCAATATACGCTAATGACAGACAGATAATGATTTTATTGTCTAAAACTTTGCTTAGCAGCGAAAAATACAAAACAATCTACAACAATATGACATCGGGTGAGAGAAAGGCTGATATTTTTGAGGCTGCAACATATTCAAGCGAAACAAAAGAAAAGATAATAAATGTTGCAAACACTGAGCAGATAGAATACGAAACAAAAAAAAACCCTGAAAAAAACACCAAAATGAAAGCTGGGTTTTATATTGATTCTGTTCAATCCCTTAAAAACGGCTTAATGATTAAAGGTAGCGGTCTTATATCCCTTAAAAGTTCTTTTATACTGGAAAACCCGCTTCGAGTGGTTTATGACCTTGAGAACACAAATGTTGCTCAAAACCTGAGAAACAAAACCTACACTATGCCGCAGGCAAGTGCTCTTGTTGTGGATGGAAATGTAGCACAGAGAGAAATTTTAAGAATAGGACAAAATACCCAAAGTACAGCTCGCCTTGTCTTGCAGGGAAGTGAGGCAAAAAACTACAGAGTGGTTATTTCTCCTGATTTACAGGGGCTTTTTATTGCAAAAAGAACCGATGTATTGAATGCAAAGCTCACAGAAACTACAAGCTCTGTTTTATCTTACAGTGCAAAAAACGCAGGCGAGAACTTGGATGTTATTAATATTTCTTTTACAAACCCTATAGCGCTCAGTATGTTTGAAGAAAATTCAAAATTTTATGTTGATTTGCAAAATGTGGCAGATTTTAATGAAGAAGAGCTAAAAAAACTCCACGCAAACCCTGACTATAGCGGTATTACCGCACAAAAAATCGCACTTGAAAAATCAAGAATAATTTTTCACCTTAAGGATTCAACGGCAATAAACGCGCAAATTTCTCCCAATGCTAAAGAACTTAGAATATACTTTAAAAAACGTGTAAAAGTTCAGCCTAAACCCGTTGTTGTTCAACCTGTTAAAAAGGAAGAAAAAGAAATTGAAAAGCAGCGTCCCTCAACCATTAAACAAATGTATAGCGTTGTAATTGACCCGGGCCATGGCGGAGCTGATGTTGGTGCTACAAGAGAGGGAATTTATGAAAAAGATATAACTCTTGAAGTATCGAAAATGCTTGAAGAAAACCTCAAAAAAATGGGTGTTTATACCCATATGACGCGCGATAGAGATAAAACTGTAGAGCTTAGCGAGAGAAGTGATTTTTCAAATTCAATAAGTCCTGATGTGTTTATTAGTGTGCATGTGAATTCTTCCGTTAAAGAGGATATAATAGGAGTGGAAACACACTGGTATCACCCTGTGAGCCTTGATTTTGCAAAGAAAGTTCATTCAAAAATTGCAAGCTCAAGAAACATCTCTAAATGGGACACGCGCGACCGTGGTTTGTTTCAGTCAAAATTTTATGTTATAAATCATACAACAGCACCTGCCATTTTGGTAGAAATAGGATTTATCTCAAATCCCGCCGAGAGAAAAGAACTCATCACCAAGAAAAGGCAGGAAGAAATTGCAAAATCACTTGCTGATGGAATAATGGAGTATTTAAAATCTCAAAAATGACTTACAGTGACACAATAGGGGTAATGGACTCGGGCGTTGGCGGTCTTACGATATTAAAAGAACTTGTTCAGGTTCTTCCCTCCTCAAAGTTTATATATTTTGGCGACACGGCAAATCTGCCCTACGGTTGCAGGTCAAAAGAGGAGATATTATTTTTTAACAAAAATATTTTAAATTTCTTTTTAACCCTTGGTGTAAAAGATGTGGTAATAGCTTGTAACACTACATCTGCGCTGACTTATGAGGACTTGAAAAAAGAATTCACCCCCAAGGGTCTAAGGATTTTTCCTCTTATTCAAAGTATAGCGCATGATGCCGCAGAGGGGCTTAAAAGCGGGGATTGTATATGTGTTTTATCTACCGCTGCAACTGCTAAGAGCGGCAAGTATGCAAGCGAAATTAAAAAAGTAAACCCTGATTTAAAAGTTGTTGAAATACCCTGCCCGGGGTTCACTGAAATTGTTGAAAACAGGCTCTATAACGCTAAAGAAAGTTATATTGCAATACAAGACAGAATGAAAATTGCCCTTGAAAACAAGGCAAAAAGAATAATACTTGGCTGCACGCACTACCCTTATCTTTTAGATTTATTATCTAAATTTGCACCAAGGGAAATATTTTTTAACCCGTCAAAATCACTTGCAAAAAGTGTTTCTAAGATAATAAAAAATACAAATGATAAAGGTGATGTTGATTTTTACGTTACAAAAGACCCTGACGAGTTTAAAAACAGTGCAAAAATGTTCTTTGAAATTAACAAAGAAGTAAAATGCACTAAAATGCCCGAGTTTAGTCGAGTATAGCGTCTTTTGGTACTACTGTTATACCACCTTGTGATACGAAAAATCCGCGTCTTAAATCTTCTTCTTTATTAAAGCCGATTTCCGTATATGGTGGTATTATTACGTTTTTATCTATTATAGCGCGGTTAATGTGTACATGACGTCCTACATTTACGTTTTCAAGCAGTATTGAATTAGATATGTTAGAAAAACTGTTTATTTTAACTTTTGGCGAAAGTATGCAACGCGAAAGCGAACCTCCGCTGATGATACAGCCTTCTGACACAAGCGAATTTTTAGCTACGCCAACACGTTTGTCCTCATCCCATATGAATTTTGCGGGAGGATAATTGTAATTGAAAGTTCTAAGGGGCCAATCTCTTGAGTATAAGTTTAGTTCCGGACTATATTCCAATAAGTCCATATTAGCCTGCCAGTAACTGTCTATGTTGCCTACATCTCTCCAGTAGCCTTTTTCGGATTCACTCATACCGGGGTAAGTGTTTGAGGCAAAATCGTAGATATATATGGCTTTCCCGCCTCGCAACATATTTGGAATAATATTTTTTCCGAAATCATGAGAGGAGGCTTCATCGAGCGCATCTTGCTCGAGTTCTCCGATTAATTTTTCGGGTTTAAATACATAGTTTCCCATAGAAGCAAGGCACTTTGTCGAGTCACCGGGGATGTGTTTTGGCGTATGTTTAGGCTTTTCAACAAAGTTGATTAAGCGCCAAGAGTCATCAACCTCCATAATGCCGTATTCGCTTGCAAGCTCTATCGGTATAGGAATAGCCGAGATTGTGAGGTCGGCTTGTTTTTCTATGTGATAGTCAATCATCTGGCGTACATTCATTTTGTAAATGTGGTCACCGCCAAAAACACAGACGATTTTAAAATTATCATCAAGAATTTGGTTTAAATTTTGATAAATGGCATCAGCCGTACCTTTATACCAATTGCCGTCCGTTCTCATTTGCGCAGGAACGCAGTCTACATACTGCCCTACCGAGGATGATAAGTTCCAACCTCTTGAGATATGCTTGTTTAGAGAATCTGATTTGTACTGTGTAAGGACTTTTATTTTGTAAAAGCCTGAGTTTACAAAGTTATTTAGAACAAAATCAATAATTCTGTATCTGCCGCCAAAAGGCACAGCAGGCTTTGCTCTGTCTCTTGTCAGAGGAAAAAGCCTTTTTCCCTGTCCGCCTGCTAAAATCATCGCTAAAACATGTTCACTAAACATTTTTTACCCCAAATCAGATACACATTTTATTAAAGCATATTTGTAAGCTTTTTAAAATACCCCTGTGAGTTGATTTTTGGCACTAAAAAAGCCACCCCAACAAGAGCGGCTTTTAAGAGTTTAAACTTTTCTATACATTGGCTTCTGCTTGTCTTTTTGCATAGCATTCTTTGCAATAGATTTCTTTACCCTCTATAGGTTTGAACGGAACTTTTGTTTTTGCTCCGCATTGTGAGCATACGGCATCATGCATTTTTCTTCTGTTTTTTTGTCTGCGTTCTTTTCTGCATTCAGGGCATCTTTTTGGTTTGTTAACCAAACCTTTTTCTGCGTAGAATTCTTGCTCGCCTACGCTAAAGATGAACTCTTTGCCGCAATCTTCGCATTTAAGGGTTTCGTCTTGGTACATTTTGGTCTCCTTTGGTTAGTAAATTGTTTTCAGACCACAGAGCATAAAAATTTCTTTAAAATCTATTACTCGCATAGTTGAATATTATAATTGTAGCCTTTTTTTCAGATTTTGCAAGGAAAATGTTTAAAAAAACGGGCGCAATTTTATTTACCTGGAGTTGCACCCGAATGATACGAAACCTGTGAAGTTCGAACTCTACGCCTATGGCGTTAGTGAGAACGAACAGGCATAAGGATGTAAGGG
>CALUYW010000007.1 GCA_944325105.1 Candidatus Gastranaerophilales bacterium
TGGCTCAAGTGGTTATTTGAGGATAAGGTGGGATGCAAGTGAGCAGGAGTAGCGAACAATTAGTGCACTTGTGTGCATATCCTTATGCCTCCTTGTAAATTTTAACGGGGCACAAGCCCCGTAGAAAATTTACTACGCAGGTTTTGTATCTTTTGGGTACGGCTCCAGTATAAATTTACTTCCGTGCCCGTTTTTTTATTTACACAATCTCATTCTTAACAAGTTCGTCTTTAATTTTATCAAGACCTGATTTTATAATTCTTGATATTCTTGACGGGGATATAGAGAATTCTTCTGATAATTCGTGAAGTTTTTTTTCTTGAAAAAATTTAGACTCAATAAGCTCTCTTTCGCGTCTGGGAAGAGTAGATATTGCTTTTTTAATGGCTTCTGACATTTGCTCAAATTCGCAAGACTCTTCGGGGTTTTTCCTTGCGTCTTTTACTTCAAAGGGCTTATCGTTATCATACATTTCATCTGTAGATAAAATTGTTTTATAAATAGCCTCTCTGATTTCATTTGCCTGCGCTTCGCTTTCTTTGCAGTTGTGGCGAACTCCGTGCCATCTATATCGTCGTCTAAGTTCGTTTCTTATTGCCCATTTTATGGCAGTAGAAAGATACGAGTCGTTATATGCTTCGTTTTTATCATCCGAACATAATATATCAACAGTTTGTATGCCTATATTTACAAGTTCATCAAACTCAATCAGGTGCTGAGATGATATGCTCTTATATTCAACCTTGGCTATTTTATTGATAAGGTCAAGGTAACTCCTCAATTTGGCATTTTTTTCAATTTTGTGTCTTAAATTTTCCATCTTTGTTTTACCAGAGTAATTATAATACCAGAAAAACTTAACTTGTCACTATTTTTTTAAAATATATTGTGTTATGTTCCTGTATATACTTGTATATACTGAAAAACGGAAATTTAATATTTGTAACATTTTTTATTGACAATGGCTGTTGTTTAATATATGGTATTTTTGTACCCAAGACAGTCGGTGCAAATTTATGGAATTTGCTTAATTTCCGGCCCAGGTAACAATAAAGTTGAATATACTTGTTTGTTATTGTTTTGCGTGTACAAATATGTTCGCAAGACTTTTTAGTTTATATGCGAAAAACCCTTTAGAAAGGAGCGCATTTTAAAATGGCAACAAAGGCTTTTAAAAACGAGAAAATCGAATATTTTAAAAAGCAGTTTGAGCAGGCAAAAGTTGCAATCGTTACAGACTATCGCGGTCTTAGCGTAGAAGAAATTACAGAACTTCGTCGTGAACTGCAAAAACAAAATTCCGATTATACCGTTACTAAAAACACTTTGTGTAAAATTGCTTCTAAGGGTACAAATTTTGAAGCTGTTGAAGCTTTAATGCAAGGCCCGAGCGCTATTGCTTTTGGTTTCGGTGATGAAGTAAGTGCAGCAAAAGTTGTTGCAAAATTCATTAAAGAAAACAAAAAAGGTGAAATCTTGGGCGGTGTGCTTGACGGTAAATTATTAAGCGCGCAAGAAGCTCAACAACTTGCAAAAATGCCCTCAAAAGAAGAGCTTTACGCAAAAATGCTTGGTTCTATCAATTCGCCCGCTTCAGGCATTGTTTACAGTGTCAATGGCGTTATGAGCGCGTTGGTTAGAGCAATCGATGCTGTTGCAAAACAAAAAGCATCATAAGATTACAAAAATAATAGTTGAAAGGATAAAAAAATGAGCAACGTAGAAACAATTTTAGAATCAATTGAAAAATTAACTCTTATTGAAGCAGCTGAACTTGTTAAAGCTATGGAAGAAAAATTTGGCGTATCTGCAGCAGCTCCTGTAGCAGTTGCAGCAGCAGCTCCCGCAGCAGGTGCAGCAGAAGCAGGTGCTGAAGAAGCTTCTGAAGTAACTGTTGTATTAGCATCAGCAGGCGCTAACAAAATCCCCGTACTTAAAATCGTTCGTGAAATCACAGGTCTTGGCTTGAAAGAAGCTAAAGATTTAGTTGATGGCGCTCCTAAACCAATCAAAGAAAATGTTAAAAAAGAAGAAGCTGCTGAAATGAAGAAAAAACTTGAAGAAGCAGGCGCTACTGTTGAATTAAAATAGTTCCGTTTCTTTAATTCTTTTTAAGCCCCTGAATTTTCAGGGGCTTTTTGATTAAAAAATATTTTTGTGTTTGAATAATCTTATGAAGGAAAAAGAACAAAAAAAGAAAATAAAAGTAGCATTCCCGCATATGGGAACAATATATATCGCCTGGGCAGCCGCACTCAAAAAAATGGGAATTGAGCCTTTTGTACCCCCTTATACAAGCAAAAGAACATTGTCACTGGGGACAAAAAACTCCCCCGAGGCAATATGTTTACCTTATAAACTTATTTTGGGGAATTTTATTGAAGCAATTGAAGGTGGTGCGGATTATGTTGCTATGATTACATCCCCCGGTATATGCAGGCTTGGCGAGTACGGTAAAAGTATTAAAAATGTTCTTGAAGAATTAGGCTATCATGCTAATTATATTGAGCTTTCTCTGTATGACGGTTTTAAGGGCATGTATGATTTTCTTGTTAATTTAACAGGCTCAAAAAATATTATTCAGATAATCCGCGCTATAAATATCGCAGTAAGAAAAGTTTTTGCAATGGATGAGTTGCAAAATTTCCTTTCATACCACAGAGCGCGCGAGATAAACTATGGCGACAGTGAAAAAGCTCATAAGCGTGCGCTTAAGTATATTATGGACGCTAATTCATCTAAAGAGCTGAAAAAAGCCCTTAAAAAAGGCTTAAGAGAGATTTCAAACGTCAAAATCGACCCAAATCGTGAAGTATTGCATGTTGATTTAACGGGCGAAATATTCCTTGTTTTGGATAGTTTTTCAAATCAAAATATAGAGCGTGAACTTGGCAAACTTGGAGTTCAAGTCAGAAGAAGCCTTACTATAAGCGGATTTTTAAAAGATGCCATAATTCCAAAAATGTGCAAGCGTGGCGAAACTCACCTTGAGAGAGCCTATCGAATGGCTAAGCCCTATCTAATGCGCGACATTGGCGGAGATGCACTTGAGTGTATCAGTGATGTTATGTATGCTCAGGAAAAAGGTACAGATGGTTTAATTCACGTGTCACCTTTTACTTGCATGCCTGAAATTATGTCACAGAATATCTTCCCTAAAATGAGAGAAGATGTTAATCTGCCGATTTTGAGCCTTATTATGGATGAACAAACAGGCAAGGCGGGTTATATCACAAGGCTTGAGGCGTTTGTTGACTTAATGAGAAGAAAAAAACGCCGTCAGGCTATGCAGGTTGCTGACTAAATTACTCTTTAGGTTCTTTTTAAAGTTTTTCAATATGCTATAATTTTTTTATGCAGCCTGTATTAGAGATAAAAAATTACTCACTTGGACTTAGTATAGATGATAGTGTCTATAAGGTTTTAAACAATATTAATTTTACTTTTTACAAGGGTAAAATACACGCCATAGTCGGTGAATCGGGCTGCGGTAAGACAATGAGTGTGATGAGTGTTCTTAAACTTTTGCCCAAAAATTCAAAAGTATTGAGCGGTGAAATACTTTTTGAGGGCTTAGATTTGCTAAAACTAAGCGAAAAAGAAATAAGGAAAATAAGAGGCAGAAAAATTGCACTTATTCCTCAAGACCCCATGACCAGTCTAAACCCGCTCTATACTGTTGAAAATCAACTTATAGAAACAATAATGATGCACAATGACATAAGTCATAATGAGGCATTTAAAAAAGCAATTGAAGTACTCAAGAGTGTTGAATTTCCAAATCCTGAAGATAGGATAAAGTCCTACCCCCATGAGCTCTCCGGCGGTATGAAGCAAAGGGTAATAATTGCTATGGCGCTTGCAGCAAATGCTGATATTTTAATAGCAGATGAGCCGACAACGGCGCTTGATGTTACAATTCAAGCGCAAATTTTAAAATTATTGGAAAAAATTAAAGAGCAAGGTAAAACAATTATCTTAATAACACACGATTTAGGCGTTGTAGCCAGGTATAGTGATGATATCTCTATTATGTATCTTGGTAATGTTGTTGAGCGCGCTCAAAGCGATGAGCTTTTTAAAAATCCTCATCATCCGTACACAAGAGCTTTAATTGATGCGCTGCCCGTTAGAAAAGGTAAAAAATTAAAAAATATAAAAGGTCAGCCAAGTGCTTTAACGGAACCTATTTTTGGCTGTCCGTTTCACCCGCGTTGCCAAAGAGCTGATGATACTTGTGCTTCTAAATTGCCGCATTTAGAAAATATCGGCAATTCTTCTGTTGCGTGCCACCACCCTCTATAGTTGATTAATTTTTTTGTTTATAATACACTTTTTTTAGATAAGGTTTAATTTAAAATTCGTATGGTAGTTATACCAGCCCGCGCCAATAGGGGTAGAAGTTTAAACCTTGAGTGTATAAGAAATTGAAAGGATTAAAAACTATGGCAGTAGCAACATTAGTCGAATTACTCGATGCTGGTGTACACTTTGGTCACCAAACACAAAAATGGAACCCAAAAATGAAACCGTTTATTTTTGGTGCAAAAAACGGTATCTATATTCTTGATTTAAGAAAAACTTCAGATAAATTGGATGAAGCTTATGAAGCTGTTAGAGAAATGGCTGCAAGAGGCAGAAACATCCTTTTTGTAGGTACTAAAAAACAAGCTATGGATGTTATTGCACAAGAAGCAACTCGTGCAGGTGCATACTATGTTAACCGCAGATGGTTAGGCGGTATGATGACTAACTTTGAAACAATCAGAGGCAGAGTTAACAAACTTCGTGAACTTGAATCATTTATGGAATCAGGTCACGCTCAAAAGCTTCCTAAAAAAGAAGTTGCTCAACTAAACAGACAACTTGCAAAATTATCAAAAACTCTTGGCGGTATCAAAGAAATGAAAGGCATGCCTGATATGCTTTTTGTTGTTGACCAAAAGAAAGAGCTTATTGCAATTCAAGAAGCTAACAAGTTGAACATTCCTGTTATCTGTCTTGCTGATACAAACGCTGACCCTGACGGCATTGACTACATTATCCCGGGTAACGATGACGCTTTGCGCTCAATCAAGCTTGTTGCTTCAAAATTAGCTGATGCAATTTTAGAAGGTAAAGAACTCAGACAAAATAAAGCTGCTGACGTTAAAAAGATTGAAAAAATCGAAGCAGCAGACGCTAATGTTACAGCTGAATAAATAAAAGGAGTAAAAAATGGAAATAAAAGCCTCTATGGTAAAAGAACTCAGAGATAAAACAGGCGCCGGCATGATGGATGCCAAAAAAGCCCTTGTTGAAGCTGAGGGCGATATGGAAAAAGCTGCAGAAATCCTTAGACAAAAAGGTATTGCTTCTGCAGATAAGAAAATGGGAAGAATAGCAGCCGAAGGCGCTATTGCTTCATTTATCGAAGATAAAGTCGGTGCAATGGTTGAACTTAACTGTGAAACTGACTTTGTTGCAAAAAATGAAAACTTCAAAGACCTTGCTAACATGATGGCTCAAGCAGTTGCTAAATTAAACCCTAAATCTGTTGAAGAACTTCTTGAACTTGATTGCCCAGTATGCAAGAAAAAAATCGACGAAGTTGTTAAAGAACAAATTGCAAAAATTGGTGAAAAAATCACTATCAGAAGATTTGTTCGCTACGAAGCTCCATGCTGCGTTTCTACATACATCCACAATGGCAAAATTGGTGTATTGCTTGAAACAAAATGTGAAGGCGCATGTTCAGATGAAACAAAAGCTATTGCAAAAGATATCTGCTTGCACATTGCTTCATCTGCTCCCGAGTTTGTTTCAAGAGAGCAAATTCCTCAATCTGTAATTGATGAAGAAACAAGAATAGAAATGGGTAAAGAAGACCTTGCAAACAAACCTGAAGCAATCAGAGCAAAAATTGTTGAAGGCCGTGTAAATAAACAAATGGCTCACAAGGTTCTTCTTGAACAACCTTTTGTTAAAAACCCTGACGAAACAGTTGAGCAATTAATCAAAGGTAAGTTATCAATTGTTAAGTTTGACAGATTTGTTCTTGGTGAAGGCTTGGAAAAAAGACAAGATAACTTCGCTGAAGAAGTTATGAACCAAATCAAAGGCTAGTAGTTTATTGCATATTAAAATACCCTTGCTTGTGGCTGGGGTATTTTTTTGCACTTGATATATGTTAGTGGTAGAATTTAGCTATGTTTGAAGTAAAGATAGAAACACATTTTTCATCCGCGCACCATTTGCTTAACTACAAAGGCAACTGCGAAAACCAGCACGGACACAACTGGAAAGTAGAAGTTTATATTCAAGGGACTGAGCTTGATAAGTCAAATATTCTTATGGACTTTAAAATTTTAAAGAGAAAAGTTAACGAGATTGTAGATTATCTTGACCATAAAGATATTAATGAATTGCCTGAGTTTCAAGGGGTTTCACCGAGTTCGGAGATAATTTCAAAATTTATTTATCAAAAAGTTAAAGAGCAATTTAGTGGTGTTTCAAGGGTTAACGTCTGGGAAACACCGACATCGCGCGCATCATACTGGGAGTAAGGAGTAATTATGCAAACACTGCAAGCGGTTATTGTTGGAGCAGTACAGGGTATAAGTGAGTTTTTGCCGATTTCAAGTTCGGCGCACATTGTCTTTGCTCAGTCTTTATATAAGCTTTTTTGCGGCGTACAGTTTCTTGGTGATGTCGGCTCGGAAGAAATTTTCTTTGATATTATGGTGCACTTGGCTACCTTGCTTGCGGTTTTGATATTCTTTTTTAAAGATATTGTTGATATTGTAAAGGCTTTTTTTGTCGGTTTAGTAAAAAAAGACTACACATCAGTTGATTTTAAAACTGCGGTTTTTATAATAGCGGCTACCCCTGTTACCTGCATTGTAGCACTATTGCTTAAAGAGCCGACTCACGCCCTTGTAGAAAATCCAAAAATCGTAAGCTTGCTTTTAATAGTTACGGGTTTTATTCTTTTCTTTAGTGAAAAGCTAAAGTCTCAAAACAAAGAAATGAACCTAAAAACATCCCTCTGGACCGGTTTAGCGCAGGGTCTTGCAGTGTTTCCGGGGCTTTCTCGCTCTGGTTTAACCATTGCAACACAAGTTTTTCTCGGTATAGATAGAGTTAAAGCTGCAAGGTTTTCTTTTCTTATGAGTATTCCTGTAATTTTAGGTGCTTCAATGATTTACCCGCTTTTGGAGATGGATTTTACACAAATGGCAAAATTTAATTACACTGCAATAGGCTGGGGATTTTTAACCTCATTTGTTGTGGGATACCTTTGTATAAAATATTTTATGAAATTGCTTGGTAAAATTACCCTTAAATGTTTCTCGTATTACTGCTTTGTCGTGGGCCTTGTGATGTTTGTACTATTTTCAGCCTGCCATCGTCTTTAATTACAAGTTCGTCTTTATCGGCACGATTTTTTATTAAATTTATGGCAGTTGTGTCTTTATCATAGTTAAGTTTTTCCACTTGATATTTTGGAACCATTTCGGGATATTCTTTGCCGTTAGCAAGGAAGCTGTCAAGTGTTACAGTGTATGTCTTTGTTTTAGACGGGTTGTTGACATCAACAAGGGTTTCTTTGCCCTCTTTATCAACAAAACTTAAATTAAGCAGGTTGCCATTGGTATCGATTGTATATTTAATACCGCTGCACTGTAGTAGCCCTGGGTAACCGTCAACTGCGCCATATGTTCTGTATGCGGCGTTTTTAATACCTGAGACGATTTGCTCTTCAGTCATTTGGGTCTTTATAAGTTCATTTTTCATTGGTGCGGACTCTTCAATGTCGCGCTCTGTTAATTTGCCTATTTGCGGTACTTTCCTTATGTTTGCACTGTTTATAATTGCAATATCCGTGTTAAGCGCTTCTCTCATAGAGTCTGCAACGAAGGCCGTCCACTGTGACGGCTGAGTTTTTCTGTTCTCGGGCATCGGGTCAATTTCTTTTATAGTGCCAACTTGAGGGGATGCACCGATTTCAGCATCTCTTATATTGTCTATGATTGAACTTTTCTTTTTATTTGTTTCTATAACCGAATTTGAAACACTTTTTAAAATACCGTTTATGTCAAATTCGACATCTAAAATACCGTAGTTTTCTGCGTTTTGACCGGTTTGAAGTATTATAACAGGCTCTCCTGATTTGCTTCTTACAAGGTTTTCACCCTCTTTTGCGCCTTTGATTTTATCATGCGAGTGGCCGCCGACAATAATATCAACGCCATCAAGAGATTGTGCCAGTTTTTCATCTAAATCCTTGCCAATATGGGATAGAATAATTATTTTATTAACGCCTTGAGACTTTAGCTTGTCAATTTCTGCTTGTGTACTTTTTATTGTTTGTTCAAAATTTTCTACATCTAAATCAGGAATTTTCTCAACTGCAACGACAGTTTTTAAGTCAAGGGGGGAGAGACCGATAATACCGTATTTATTTCCGTTTTCTTCTTTTATATACGATGCTGCTATGTTGTTTAGCCCTGTGCCGTCAGTTTTTTTAAGGTTGGCAGATACGAATTTTGTACCTCTTGAATTATTTACAACATCAAGCATTGCTTTTGTTCCTGCATCAAGCTCGTGGTTTCCAAGGGCACATGCGTCAAAACCCATATAGTTCATAAGGTTTAATATAAGATTATTTTTCTTTGTATTTGCTCCTGACCAGCTGTCACCCGCTATTAGCTTTAGAGTATCAAGTTTTTGACCTTTTGTAGATGAGTCAAATTGTAACGATGCGCCTAAAATACCGCCCATATTATCTGTTTGACCATGCCAGTCATTTGTATAGAAAACTTTTAACCTTGTGTTGTCGGTGTTCTGCGCTTGTTTAGGGTATATAAGATATTTTGAATCTATTCTTTCCATACAACCATAAAACAACTCAAGGCAAAAAATTGCCCTTAGCGAGAAATTTCTTCAAATAACGGTAAAAACTCAGGGAATGACGTGTTTATCCAGACAAAATCATTTACTTTAACAGGATTATCGCAGACAAGTCCCGCAACAAAATAGCTCATTGCAAGCCTGTGGTCAAGGTGTGTTTCAACTTCGCAGCCGCCTTTTAATCCCTTTTTATCGCCGCAGATTACAAACCCGTCAGGCTTTTCATTAATTTGAACGCCGATTTTTATAAGACCTTGAGCCAGAGCGCTAATTCTGTCAGATTCTTTGTTTCTTAGGTCTGCAGCGTCTTTTACAACTGTTTCGCCATTAGCGCATGATGCCAGAATTGCAATCACGGGCAATTCGTCAATTAATCTTGGTATAATATCGCCTGAAATCTCGCAACCCTTGATATCAGGACTGTACAGTACCTTTATGTCGCCTGTTTCTTCGTTTGAGATTATTTTTTTATCTAAAATATCATAATTTACGCCCATTTTGTCAAAAACATCTAAAATTCCTGTGCGAGTTGGGTTTAGTCCGACATTTTTGATAATTATTTCACTATCAGGCACAATTGCCGCCATAACCATAAAAAACGCGGCTGATGAAATATCGCCTGCAATTTCTATGTCTTTTGGTGTTAGCTGAGATTTTTCAATGGTGGTAAAAAATCCATTTTCGTCTTTGCCTGTTTGTATTTGAGCCTCAAGGTATTTAAACATTCTCTCCGAGTGGTCACGAGAAAGTGTATCTTCCCAGACTGTTGTCTTGCCTTGCGTGTTTACTCCTGCAAGTAAAATGCAAGATTTAACCTGTGCCGAAGCTATAGGGCTTTTATACTGAATGGGTTTAAGTTTAGTGCCTTCAATTTCAAGCGGGGCTTTAAAGTTGTCGGATTTAATCTTTGCACCCATAAGGCTCAAGGGTTCAATTACTCTTTTCATTGGGCGTTTAGACAGGCTGGCGTCTCCTGTTAGGGTGCTTGTAAAATCTTGAGAAGACAACACACCTGATAAAAGCCTCATTGAAGTGCCTGAGTTGCCGCAATCAAGAGTATTTTTGGGCGCAGAAAAATTTTTTGGAGCGTTTAAAATAAGTGTGCGCTCGTCAATAAAGTTAACCTCGCAGCCGAGATTTTTTATAATTTCAAGAGTTGCTCTACAGTCTGCGCCAAAGGAAAAATTGGAAATTTTAACCCTACCTCCCGTCTGCGCAGCGAAAATAAGACTTCTGTGTGAGATAGATTTATCGGAAGGTATGGCTATAGTTCCTCTTAATCCTTTATTTGGTTTTTGACTTATACAGTAATTACTCAACTCCTGCTATTTCCTTTACAAAATTTGGTACATCAAAAGATGAAGTTTGTATTCTTGCGTTATAAATTTTACAAAGTTTTGAAATCTCATCTGCCCTTTGCTTGTCTACTTTTTTGTGGCAATGCGGTACTTCAACTTCATCAGAGCAAAAAGCCCATGACCAGTAGCCGCCCGGGTATGTAGGAATTGGGCCGCAGTACGGGGCCACATTTTTAAAGACTTTTCTTAAGAGTTTATACATTTTACCCATTTCAACAACATTTGCAAACGGTGACTCAGACTGAGGAACAACAATTCCACCTTCGCGCAGTGAATTTTTAACATTTGTATAAAATTCTTCAGTAAACAGTCCTTCTCCAGGGCCCATTGGGTCTGTTGAATCAATGAGAACAACATCATAGCAGTTTTTCTTATCTTTTATGTATTCTATTGCATCTTCAACAAAAATCTTAACTTTCGGGTCATTAAGTCCGCAAGAAATTGTAGGGAGGAATTTTTTGCTTGCTTCAATTACCATGCCGTCAATTTCACACATTTCAATGCTTTTAACGGATTTGTGTTTCAGTACTTCTCTTACTGTACCACCGTCGCCGCCGCCTATTACAAGGATGTTTTCAGGGTTTTTGTGTGCAACAAGGGGAATATGAGAAATCATTTCATGGTAGAAAAATTCATCTTTCTCGGTTGTCATCATAAGTCCGTCAAGTGTTAAAACATTGCCTAAACCCTTGCTTTTAAAGATTTCAACTTCTTGAAATTCGGATTTGTCTTTAAATAAAGTTTCTTCTCTTTCTATTGCAATTCCATAGTGCAGCTGGTTTATTTCATGGTACATGTTAATTTCCTTTATTAAACTCTCTTAATCTATTATACAAAAAAGCAAATTATTTGCTATAATAACTGTGAAACTATGAGAAATGTCATCCTTAAATCTTTTGAAGACTTTATTACGCAGCCTTTGGGTATTTTGCGCAAAAAAATCATTCAAATAGCAAATTTAAAGTCCGATTTTGTAAGTACAAAATCTGTTAATGTTGAGATTATGGATGACGCTGTTCAGGTTAATGTTATAAACAATGACAATGTCTATAATCTTTTATCTGCAGTGGTTTATAAAAAAAGATTAAATGAGTTGAGAACACCGAGCTATGAAAATAAAACAAGCGAGCTTTTTACTAAGCTCTCCCAATCTTGAACTTTGTCCCGTAACCGATATTTGCGAATTTGCACTTTTGGGGCGCTCAAATGTGGGTAAATCTACTTTTATAAATACGCTTGTAAATAATCAAAAACTTGCAAAAACTTCAAATACACCCGGCAAAACAAGACTTATAAACCTTTTTGAAATTCAAACCACCTCTAAGCCCTTTATAATCGCTGATTTACCCGGGTATGGTTATGCTAAAGTTTCAAAAGCCGAGCAGGCAAGCTGGCAAAAAAATCTTGAAGAATATCTGCTGAAAAGAAAAAATCTCATATCTTGTATTCAGTTTATTGACGCGCGTCATGATATTCAAAAGAACGATTTTCAAATGCACGAGTGGCTAACGCTAAATTCTGTGCCTAATTTTACGATATTGGCAAAATGTGACTATATTTCAAGAAATGAAGCCTTTAAAAAAGCAGTTTATATAAAAAAAGCCTTTGGCACGGATGTTTTGTACTTTTCTTCTAAAAATCGCTCCTATGTTGACGATGTTTTGGCGCATTTAGAAAAATTAATGTAACAAAAACTTAAACTTATAATGCACAACTGAAAAAAATGCTATAGTCTAATCATGGAGAGTCCGATTTCAAGAAGTTATATTAACGATTTTACTTTTAATCAAATGATTAGAGAGGCTCGTGCTCTTCAGGTAAAAAATACTTTAGAGAGAATTGGTGAATTTAATCGCACTACGCGCGATGATATTTTGGATAAAGTTCTTGAAAATACTTCAAAATTCAGAGTGCAAAATAAATTTAAAGCATTAAAAAATGCAGGAAAAAGTTTATAAATACAGAATAAAACTTACAAAATACGGTGAGTTAAAATATATTTCCCATCTTGATTGGCAAAACCTTGTTATAAAATCCTTGAGGCGCTCCAATCTTGAACTTGTGCTGACCGAGGGATTTAACAAAATTCCAAAGACTTCTTTTTCGCCTGCATTGCCTTTGTTCATAGAAAGTGATTGCGAGCTTGTATATTTTCAAACACGAAAGCCCTTAGGGGATGATTTTAAAGAAACTTTTGAAAAAAATACAAATCCAAACGTCAAACTTGTTGAATGTGTGGATTTTTCAGAATGTGAGCACAAGCTCCCGCCGCTTGAAACGCTTATTCAGTGGGCAAAATACACGGCCAAGCCTATACTCTACAAAAATGAGAGTATTTTAAATTTTAAAGAATTAGAGTATAATACAGAAAAATGTTTATCTTGCGATGAAGTTTTAATCGAAAGAAAAACAAAAAAAGGTTTAAATAAAGTTATTAATTATCGAAAATCTTTAAACTCACTGGAGTTTAAAGACTCGGTTTTGACATTTGTTTTAAAAACGGGTCAAAACGAGGATATACCATCTTTTAGGGCTGATGAGTTCTTAAAGGTAATTTATGGAGAGCAGTGGCTCTTTGACATAAAGAGAGTATGTTTTTTCGATAAAGACTTAAAAGTTTTATAAGATTTAAAAGGAATATTTTCATGTCAAAAAAAATTGTAATTTCAGAAAAAGACAACATTGCTGCTCTTATTGAAAACAACAAGGTAAATGAGTTTTTTGTCTCTAAGGGCGATGTTTTAATGGGGGATGTATATCTTGCTCGTGTAGATAATGTTCTTCCAAGTATTGAGGCTGCTTTTTTAGATGTTGGCATGCCTGATAAAATGGCGTTTATTCACGCAAATGATATTTCAGGCAAGGGTCCTCTTAAAGAAAAAGTTAAGCCTAATCAAAAACTTATTGTGCAAGTTGTAAAAGAACCCACAGGGCACAAAGGCCCAAGGGTAACAACTGCTCTTAGCTTACCGGGACGTTTTCTTGTGCTTTTACCTGACGAAACTGGTGTTAATGTTTCAAGAAAAATTGTTTCAAACAAAGAACGTGCCCGCTTAAAATCAATTGTTAGCCTCCTAAAACCCGTAGGCGTCGGCGTTATTGTAAGGACCGAAGCTGAGGGGCAATCTGAGGCTGAAATTCAAGAAGATATTGAAATCTTGCTTGAAAAATGGAACTCTATAGTTACTGCAGCAGACACAGCTAATCCTCCCTGTCTTTTGTATCGTGACCAAGACTTGCTATACAGGGTAATTCGTGAGGCATGTACTGAAGATGTTGAAGAAATAATTGTAGATACACCTTTTGCACTTCACAGAACAACTCAGCTTTTGCAACATTGGAATATGAATGTAAAAGTAAATATGCACAAAGGCAATGACCCCTTGCTTGTTGCAACGGGGGTTAATAAAGAAATTCACGCTGCACTTCAAACAAAAGTAAATCTCCCTCTTGGCGGATATTTATTTATTCAGCAGACAGAAGCACTTACCGTAGTTGACGTTAACAGTGGTAAGTTTACAAGTTCGTCTTCTCAAGCGGAAACTATTTTAAAGACAAATCTTCAAGCAGCCGATGAAATCGCAAGACAATTAAAGCTCAGAAACATTGGCGGTATGGTGGTTGTAGACTTTATCGACATGGTTTCTCGCATGGATAAACTTGCAGTTCTTGAGCACTTTGAGTTAGCGCTTGAGCAGGATAAAGCTAAACCTCAAATCGGTCAGCTCTCTGATTTGGGGCTTGTTGAGCTTACTCGCCACAGACAAGGTCAATCATTAGCTGAAATATTTACCAAAAAATGCGATAAATGTAACGGCCAAGGCTTTGTTGTAGAAGACCTTAAGTTCCAAACTTCAAACGCTCAAGGTGAAAACAGAGCAAAGATGAATAAAATAAAAGGCCCGTTCTCGGCTAATTTTGCAACCGAGGGCAAGCCTAACAACACAAACGGTCAAAATCAACAAAAATTCAACAAAAAAGATAAAAGAAACAGGTTTAATAAAGACTTTAATAAACCTCAAGAAGCTGAAGAAAATATAGTTTCCCAAGAAGTAGAGGTTCAACCTCAAGTTGTTGAGGAAGTTGTTACGCCTGAGGTGAATGTTATTGAAACGCCTGTTGAGCCAAATGTTGAAGAAGCTGTGGTTCAAGAAGCACCTCAAACCGAAGAAAAACCCAAAAAAGTTTCAAGAAAAACCAAAAAATCTCAGAAAAAAGAGGCTCAAAAAGCAGCAGAAGAACCACAGGCTCAAAACGAAAGCACTGAGGCTGATGTAGCACAAGAAGAAAAATCTGAAGAAGTTGCTCCGGAAAAGCCAAAGCGTAGAGGTAGAACAAGAAAGGTTAAAAATGCGTAAAGCCTTAATTTCTATATTATGTTGTATGTTTTTATTCTCGGGTTCTTTTGTTTTTGCTGAACCCGTGGGCATAAATGTACAAGAAAATGCGCAGGTTGAAGCTGTTCAAGATGACACTGTTGCGCAAACCCAAGAGCAGAGTGATATAGATAAACTGAATGAAGAAATGGGCTTAGGCGAGCAAAAACAAATTGTTATAGATGATGTTCAAAGCTCGCCTAATGATAATGTCGCTCTTACAAAACGTGTTGTGCCTGATACTAAGTCTGAACTTACTAAAATGGTTAAGATGTTCTTGAAAGTAATGCTGGCGGTGGCAATCAGTTCGGTTGTTATTTTTGTTGTGCTGCTTTTTGTAAGGCGTTTCTATTCGCCCATGGTTACTATGGAAGAGTTGAACAAAGAAGATAGTAAAAATATTTCGCTCGATACGCCGCAGAATAAAAACGAGGCACTAAAGACATTCTTGAATAAAACAAAAGATGTTTAAAACAAGAGTTTTTCTTGCGGTTTACCGTGTAATTGTAAGAGCAAATGTACAATTTTTGGCATTTGACAGACAAAAGAGTATTTGTTTATTTCAATCGAACACTTTTTGCAATTACAGTTGATTGAATAGCACTCATATGCTTGCTGTGTCCAGTTTTGAACCAGTGAATCTGATACCTCACCGTTTGTTTGAGGGATAAAAACTTCGGAATTATTCATAACAACACCTCTGAAACTTACCCTACATGTATATTTTAAACCTTTATTTTCTTGTTTTTATCCTGTATTTGGACTATGATTGTAAATAAAATTATAATTTTTGTGTTTAGTGCTATTTTTTGCTAAAATCAAACAATGAGGAGAATAATTAGCTGGGATTATGAAAGATAGAATTACATTATTGCTTATAATTTCTTGCCTTTTGGCTTTTTTAATTATTTTTCAAAATTACTTTAAGACATCTTATGCGGTAATTTTCTTAATTTGCTTTATGGCACTGTATATGCTCTATATGTACCTGTCTATTAAGCACCAAAGAAGAAAATTAAAGAAAAATCCGCCTGCTATAAATTCTTCTTATAGGCCTTTTATCTCCATTATGATTCCATGTCATAATGAACATGAGGTAATATCTGAAACTGTTAAAAACATTTTAAATGTTGATTATGAAAATTATGAAATAATTGTTATAGACGACAGGTCAGATGATTCAACCCCAGAAATCATAAAACAACTGGAGGCTCGCTATGACAAGGTTAGAGCCCTTATTAGAGATAAAGACGCATACCCCGGTAAGTCTGCAGTTTTAAATGATGCGTTTAAAATCGCCAAGGGTGATGCAATTTTGGTTTTTGACGCGGACGCCAGAATTGAGCCTGATTTTATAAATATTTTACTCCCCAAACTTGAACCAAAGGGGGTTGGAGCTGTTCAAGCAAGGAAAAATATTATTAATGCAAAGCAAAATTTCTTAACCGCATGCCAGTATAACGAGTATGTTTTTGACTCATATCTGCAAATCGGCAGAGATGCGGTAAAAGGCGCAGTTGAGCTTCGCGGTAACGGCGAGATGATTAAAAGAGAGGCCCTTGTTGATATCGGCGGATGGAATAATGAAACCATTACGGATGACCTTGATATGTCAACAAGACTTCATATAAAAGGCTGGGATATTCGTTTTTGTCCCGATGCTATTGTGCATGAGGAAGGTGTAATTTGCTTTAGTGCTCTTATTCGTCAGCGCAGACGCTGGGTTGAGGGCAGTATCAGAAGATATTTAGAATTTGCAAAAGATGTATTTTTCTCAAAAGATATGTCACTTAGAGTTGGTTTTGACCTTATAGCATATATTTCTGAGTTTTTATTGCCGTTTTGGCTTATTGCCGAGATATTTATCCAAGCTTTTCGCTTTGTAAGAGGGTATGAGGACAGTATATTATCCTCTATTATCCTGCTTGTGTGTACGGGCGTATTTTTTGCCTGTGGTCTTGTGTATTCGCTTATTAAATACTCGCACTATGATTTCTTTAAAGCCCTCTGGCATGCTGTTATAACGGCGATTTACTTTGTTGTCATTTGGTTCCCTATAGCAATGTTTATAATATTTAAAATTATTTTCACAAAGAAAACCATGGACTGGGGCAAAACTCAGCATGGAGTTGTGCAAGACTGTTGCGGAGGGGTGTAGATGGAGTTTCCCGAGTATCATTTTATAGCCATTGGAGGTATAGGGCAGAGCGCTCTGGCTGAAATTTTGCTAAAAGAGGGTAAAACAGTAAGCGGCTCTGACATTTCAAAAAGTAAATACGTGCAAAGGCTTGAAAAATTCGGCGCAAAAGTTTATATAGGGCACAGTGCGAATAATATTTCAGGTTCGCCAAAAGTCGTTATTTCAAGTGCTATAAAAGAAGACAACCCAGAGCTTAAATACGCTCGTGATAAGGGTTTAGAGGTTTTGCACCGTTCCGATTTATTGAAAATAATTTCTCAAAGATATCCAAAGTTTTTTGGTTTTTGCGGAACTCACGGTAAGACTACAACAAGCGGACTTTGTGCTTATTTGTTATCAAAAGGAGGCTACAAGCCCGCATACGCTATTGGCGGTATAATCCCTGAACTAAACACAAATGGTGACTGCGAAGACAAAAATACTCCATATTTTTCTGCTGAACTTGATGAAAGCGATGGTACGGTTTTAAAATATTCTCCCCCTTATGCTCTTATAAATAACCTTGAGGCTGACCATTTGGATTTTTATAAAAACGGCTTGAGCGATATTTTGGATACATTTTCTAAATTTTTAAATAACCTTTCATCAGACGCTAAAGTGCTAATTAACCTTGATAACAAAGGTAATTTAGAGCTAATAGAGAAAAATAATGATTTTAAAAATTTTATCGGGTATTCAATAGATAATTCTGATGCAAAATACAGGGCAAAAGACATTAGATACGATGTTTTATCTTGCAGTTTTGATTTTTGCTCTGATGATAAGATTATTGGAAAAATTGAGCTTTCAATCCCCGGCAAACATAATGTTATAAACGCTCTAGGTGTTGCGTCGATATTATATGAAGCGGGTATAGATTTTGAAAAAATCGCACCGCATTTTAAAACTTTTAGCGGCATGGGCAGGCGTTTTCAAAAAAGTGCAGAGTTTAATTCCATAAGAATTATAGATGATTATGCTCATCATCCGAGCGAAATAAAAGCAACGCTTGATGCCGTTAAAAACTATAAAGAAGGCAGAATTGTTGCAATATTTCAACCACACAGATTTTCTCGTTTTAAGGGATTGTACGAAGATTTTAAATCTGCACTTTCTCTTGCGGATTTTATCTGCGTATTGGATGTTTATGCGGCAGGCGAGAGCTATCAAGGTGGCAAAACCCCGAGTGATTTAGCTCTAGAGCTTATTAAAGAAGGTAAGGAAGCTAAATATTTTGAAGGTTCTATAGAAAATGCCGCCCAAACAATTTTACCTTTACTTAAGGAAAACGATATAGTCTTCACACTTGGAGCTGGTGACATTACAAAAATGGGCAAGGTTTTAAATGAATTGTATGTGTCAGAAAAGTAATATTGAATCGTATGAAAATTTTGAACTGAAGAACTTTAATACTCTTAAAATGTCCTCGGTAGCTGATGTTGCATACTTTGTAAAAAATGAAGCTCAACTGTGCTCGCTTTTTGAAAAACATGAAAAACTTGCAATTTTAGGTGCGGGTTCAAATGTATTACTCTCGAGTTTGGGGGTTAGAGAGCCTGTTGTAATAACTAAAAAAATGTCAGAAATTTCTTTTAGGAAAAATATAGTTGAGGTTGAAGCCGGCGCAAGTGCTCAAAAGCTCTCTGTTGAAGCATTTAAAAACTCCCTTGGCGGGTTTGAATTTTTAATAGGCTTGCCCGCAACACTGGGTGGTGCGGTTGCAATGAACGCAGGAGCACATGAGCAGTGTATAAGTGATTTTTTAATTAGTGCAAGGGTGTATGACACCAAAGAAAGAAAGATTTTAAATTTTACAAAAGAGGATTTTAATTTTTCCTACAGAAACTCAATAGTTAAGCAAAACCCTCAAATATATGTGGTTTTAAGTGCAAAATTTGAGCTTAAAAAGACAGATAAATCTTTAATTCAAGAAAAAATGGAGAAAAATACGGCTTTTAGAAAAAAAGTTCAACCCTCGCTCGCCCTGCCTAATTTAGGAAGCGTATTTAAAAATCCGACTCTTCCTGGCGGGGAGAAGTTAAGCGCAGGCTTGCTTGTGGATAAATGCGGATTAAAGGGCTATAGGTCAGGTGGTGCAGGCGTTTGGGAAAATCATGGGAATTTTGTTATAAATTATGACAACTGTAGCTCAAGTGACTATACAAATGTGGTTTATAAAATGTATGATAGTGTAAGAGAGAAATTTGACATCGAACTTGAATGTGAGATAGTTCGACTTGGAGAATTTAGCGAGTCAGAGGAAGAAAAATGGAAAACAATGAGAAAAGATTAGATAAAAATTCAAAAATAGCAGTTTTGTGCGGCGGGATGTCAGCAGAGCGTGAAGTTTCACTCAGAAGCGGAAAAAACGTGCACAAAGCACTTTTAGACCTTGGTTATAAAAATGCGCTTATGGTTGATGTTGATAGAAATGTTGCAAAAACTCTAAGTGATGGCGAATTTGAATTTGCCTTTAATGTTTTACATGGCAGATATGGAGAAGACGGTTGTATTCAAGGTCTGCTTGAGATTATGGGTATTAAATATACAGGTTGTGATGTTAAATCAAGTGCAATTTGCATGGACAAAGAAACTACAAAAAATGTTCTGGCTTCTTGTGGCGTGCCCTTGATTTCATCTGTTTGTGTGACAGATATGGAAGAACTTGAAAAATCTGTCTCGGGTCTTGATTATCCTTTAATGGTGAAACCCGTAAAAGAAGGCTCCAGTATTGGTATGAGCAAAGTTGACAACTTTGATGAGCTCAAAGATGCTTTTTTGCTTGCTAAAAAATCTGATGATAAAATTTTAATCGAGGAGTACTATCAGGGAAAATCCGCAACTGTAGGTGTTCTGCAGAGAATGAAAAATGGCAAGATTGAAACCTTTGCTACTCCCATTTTAGGTTTTGAAACAAAAACCCAATGGTATGATTATGAGGCAAAATACACAGAGGGTATGACAAAGTTTATCTTGCCTGCTGATTTTGATGAAAATATGACAAAAGAAATTCAAGACATAGCCGTTAAATCTTTTGTTGCTTGCGAATGCTCGGGTGTAGCGAGAGTGGATTTTTTGGTGTATAATAATACCCCGTATGTCCTTGAGATAAATACTAACCCCGGGATGACTGATTTGAGTGATTTACCTGCGCAAGCGAACTGTATGGGGATAGATTATAAAAATCTTGTTGAATTAATACTGAAGACTTCGGAGTTTTAATGGGACAGGAATACTACAGAAGACGCTTAAAGGCTAATAAAATGCGAAGAAAAATCGCTTCGACAAAAATGTCGATTAGAAATTTTCGCAGACTTTTGCGTTTTATAGTAATTGTTCTTATAATTCTTTTTGGTTTAAAGGTTCTAAAACTCCACGGTTGGTATCTGGATAGAACGCTTTTAGCGTCAGCTGATGAAAGTGTTATAAAAATTGAGGGTAATGCAATTACTCCTAAATATAAAATAGTTGATTTAATAAGACAGGTGCAAGTTCCTTATACTCAGATTTTTAGACTAGATACTACCGAAATGGAAAAAAATATCACCCAGCTGCAGCCTATTAAAAAGGTCTATATCCGCAGGCTTTGGCACCCTGCAAGATTAAATGTATTGGTTGAGGAGAGAGTTCCCGTTTTTCTTATTACTCCAAAAATTGACGCAGAGCCGATTTCAGCTATTACAACCGATGGTGTCTTTATAGATAGGGAATATATGCCCATAAGTCCTAAGTTTAAGACTTATAAAATTATTACCTATGGTGTTCGAGGTGATGATTATGAAAAATGGAATAAAGACAGGGTAGATGAAATTTTGCACCTCACCAAGTCGCTTGAGGCGTATAGCGGGCAAAGAGTCGAATATTTGGATTTAAGAAACCCGAGTGATGTCTATATTAAACTTGAAAAGGTGCTTATAAGATTTGGTGAAATAAATGACACAGCGCTTGTTCGGGCAAAGTGGATAGCAACAATTTTGCCTGAAACCGAAAATTTTAAGCAAAAAATTAAGTATATTGATTTAAGATGGGAAGACGCTCACTATATAAAACTCGATGAGCCTGTTTCGCAAAGTGCACCAAAAGAAGAATCTGAGGATTAAAAGTAGCTTTTGAAAAGCTCTTTTGCGTTTCTTTCGGTTATTTTCTCAAGTCCGATTGTAGAATTAAGCTTGCAATTAAGGCATTTTGCAGCTCTTGCACATTCGCAAAGTACTTCGCTATCAGTGCTTTTTGCGTAAAGTTCTTCTATTTCTTTGAAATTTTCCTTAGAATTCAGGTTTATAAAGGTGTTTAGGGCTCTTAGTGCTCTTTTTTTCTCGCTTTTAAGTTCATCGGATATTAATGCACTCTCGCTCTTATGGTTTTTTAACAGATTTTCAATATTTTTTAGTTCAGACAGGGCGTTTTTGTTTAAGTCGTATGTATAAATGTTTTCATTTACTACAAGTTCTACAAGCAGCTTTGCATCTGTTAGAACTCTTTGTATGTGAGGGTTCATATTGTTTATGTTTTTTTCTATAAATTCATACACACTAAAATCCTGAATTGTATCAAGAGAAATGTCTTCGGGGTATGAGCTTATAATTTCATCATAAAGAGCGATAATGTCATCTGGCGCAAGAAGATTTTCAAGTTCGCAAAAATCGTATTTATACATGATTTCTTGAGCAATGTTTGAGCCAAAGGGTGAGTTTTTAAGTTCATTTACTACTGTTATAAGGTCTTCCTTTGAACCGTAGTTAATTAAAAACTTTATTGCAGAGAATTTTTGAAAATCATCAGCAGTTTTTAGCATTTCAAGCGCTTTATTTCTTGAAGTTTCATCCCCGAATGCTCTAAGTGTGCAAGCGCAAGCAGAGCTTAAAATTTCATCCTCGTCAAAGGCGTATTTATTTAAAAACTCAAGCGCTAAAGGGTCATTTATTTTTTCAAAATATTTTGCGGCATGTATTTTTTGTTCAGTTGTACCTGAGTCAAAAATGTTTAAAATCTCATCTGTCAAGTCTTCATTTGCATATTTTTGCCATACGGCTTCAATGTATTGAGAAAATTTAGTATCATAGAACTTCGCAAATTCAAAAGTTGCTGACAGATTTCTCTTGTTTGTGGCGTTTACAAGGTTCTTTATTGCCTTATCCGCCACAAAGTCAAAAATGTAGTCTGAATTTTTGCAAAGTGTTTCAAATGTTTTTGTGTCAGTAGAATTTACAATATCAATCGCTGCTTGACTTGATAGCTTAAAGTCTTTAGATATAAGGTTTCTGGCGTTTTGTGTTTCTAAGTCCATATTTACAATTATACATCAGATTGATTTTCTTGTATAATTAATTTAAGTTAGTTTTGTAAGGCTAAATCATGTCAGAATTAAAATTTAAAAAAATACTCCTTAAGATAAGTGGAGAAGCTTTGTTAGGTAGTCAGGAGTTTGGTATTGACCCAAAGCCTGTTGAGATGATATGCAATGAAATTAAAAAAGTGCATGGCAAAGGTGTGCAGCTTGCGATAGTAGTTGGCGGCGGGAATATTTTTCGTGGTATGAAAAATTCCCAGAAGCTTGGTATGGATCAGGCGTCGGGTGATTATGTCGGCATGCTGGCAACCGTTATGAATGCTATAGCTCTTCAGAGTGAATTAAGAAAAATAGGAGTCCCTTGCAGAGTTCAATCTGCTCTTGATATTCATAAAATTGCAGAACCTTACATAAGATTTAAGGCAATAAGACACCTTGAAAAAGGCAGAGTAGTTATTTTTGCCGCAGGTACTGGTAATCCTTTCTTTACAACAGATACTGCTGCAGCCCTAAGAGCTGCTGAAATTGGGGCAGAGGCTATGTTAATGGCTAAAAACGGGGTTGACGGTGTATATTCTGATGACCCAAGAATTAACCTTGATGCTAAAAAATATGAAAAAATCAAATACGATGATATTATTATGAATAACCTGAAAGTTATGGACTTAACTTCTTGTTCTTTGTGTAAACAAAATAATATACCCATTTTTGTATTTGATTTTGCACAAAAAGACAGTATTATAAAAATCTTAAATAATGAAAATATAGGAACATATGTAGGAGAATAAAGATGTCAGTTGACGAAATTAAAAATTCAGGTAAGGAAAAAATGGAAAAATGTGTCGCTCAATTAAAAAAAGAATTGGCGACAGTAAGAACAGGCAGAGCTAATCCGCTTATTCTTGATAAAGTTATGGTTGACTATTACGGAGCACCCACTCCGCTTCGTCAAATGGCACAAGTGAGCGTATCTGAGGGTACTACTCTTGTCATCACTCCTTTTGATAAAACAATTGTTAAAGAAATTGAAAAAGCTATTGTTAAGGCTGAATTAGGTATAGCGCCCAACTCAGATGGCATTGTTGTAAGACTTTCTTTCCCGCCCTTAACAGAAGACAGAAGAAAGCAACTTTCGAAAGATGTTAAAGCAATGGGCGAGAATGCAAAGGTTGCAATAAGAAATGTTCGCCGCGATATGACGGATGATGTTAAAAAACTTGAAAAAGCAGAAAATATGCCTGAGGACGCTGTTAAAGATGCTCAGGCAGAAGTTCAAAAATTAACCGATAAATACATTGCAGTAGTTGATGAAATAGTTGCTGAAAAAGAAAAAGAGGTTTTGACAGTATAGTGGATGAAGCACAAAAGCAAAATAAAATAATGAGAGTGATAACAGGCCTTATAATCTCTCTTGTTGCACTTGTTTGTCTTTTTATGGGCGGATTGCCTATATTAGGATTTCTTTTGGTTGTAATATTTTTAGGTTCTATCGAGTATGTGAAAATCCTTAGAACAAAGGGGTTTCATCCGAGTTTATCTTTAATATTGCTAACCGACCTTGCTTTTGCGCTATTGATATTTTTTAGAAGGTTCGACCTTTTACCTTCAATAATCTCACTTGCAGTTATGGCGTCTTTTCTCATGGTGCTTTTTATGGGGCGTCAGCCATATATTGTAAATGTTGCAACGACAGTGCTCGGGTTTTTGTACTCGGGTTGGCTGCCTTGTCATTTGCTTTTGATAAGACAAATTAGTTCGAATAGAATTAACGCCTTTCAAATAGGCATAAACGAGGGTCTGTGGCTTGTAATTTTTGTCTTTTTGATTGTTGTAGCAACTGATATTGGCGGGTATTATTTTGGTTCCAAATTTGGGAAACACAAACTCTCACCTGTTATAAGTCCTAAAAAAACAATAGAGGGTGCGCTTGGCGCAACAATTGCCGCACTCATTGTTGCAGCTGCGGGTGTTTTTTATACAAAGCTTACAATTACTCAGGCGCTGATTGCAGGGCTTTTAATAACAGTATCATCACAATTGGGTGATTTATCGGAATCGCTTGTAAAGCGAGACGCGGGTGTAAAGGATTCAAGTAATATTCTCCCCGGTCATGGCGGCATACTGGATAGGACTGACGGATATTTGTTTGCTCTTCCTGTCGCTTATTATTATTTTGTGAACTTTGCGTACGGGCATAATTTGTTCCATGAATTTTTAAGATATTTTCAAGGTGCAATAAATGTCTACTTCTGATAGAGAACTTGCATATTGCAAATTTTTAGACGGCCTTGGCTTTGGTAATGTGGTTGATTTTTCTCTGTTTGAAAAAGCTATGCGCCATACGTCATACATTCATGAGGCTCAAATCCCTCTTGAATGTTCGTATGAGCGACTGGAGTTTTTGGGTGATGCTGTTTTAAAGCTTGTTATAAGTAAGTATCTTTACCTTAAATACCCTGACTACAAAGAGGGTCTTATATCGAAACTAAGAGGTGAAATAGTTGCTGATAAGACACTTGCTACTTTTGCAACAAAAGTTGGGTTAAATAATTTTATATTGCTTTCAAAAAACGAAAGAAAATCGGGCGGTGAGATGAAGCAATCGATTTTAGCGTGTGCTTTTGAAGCTTTTTTGGGTGCGATTTATCTTACTTGTGGTAAAGATGGTTATGACAGGGTTGAGGATTTCATAGTTTCAAATTTTAGCTGTGCTATGTGTCAAATTGAAGATAATATTGAAAAAATCAACCCAAAGCAGCAATTGCAAGAGTATACTCAGGAAAAAAGTCATACGCTGCCCGAGTATGTGATTCTTTCAAAAGAAGGCAGCGAGCACAATTCCGTTTTTGAAGTTGCAGTTTATTTTGATGGCAAAAAACTTGCTACAGGTCGTGGCGCTTCAAAAAAATCTGCACAACAAGATGCTGCAAAAAATGCTCTTGAGTATTTAAAAAAGGAGGGTTTGTGGGAGTCGTAATTTCTCCATCTATTTTATCGGCTGATTTTGCAAACTTAGAGCGAGACATAAAGCGTGTGGCTGATGCGGGTGCAAAGTGGGTTCATATTGATGTTATGGATGGGCACTTTGTACCGAATATTACAATAGGCGCTTCTGTAGTTAAGTCGCTGCGCAAGGTTTGCGATTTGGTACTTGATGTTCACCTTATGATAAGTGAGCCAAAAAAATACGTCAGTGACTTTATAAAAGCGGGTTCTGATATTATTACATTCCATTATGAGGCTCAAAAAGAATTGACCCTTGATATTATAAAAGAAATAAAGTCATCGGGTGTTAAGGTTGGTTTGTCTATAAAACCTCAAACAAGCACTGATGAGATAAGGGAATTTATACCGTATTTGGATTTAGTTCTTATTATGACGGTTGAGCCCGGTTTTGGCGGTCAGAAGTTTATGCATGAATGCGTGCAAAAAATAGCTGATATTAAAGAGTTTGCAAGATTATACAAACGAGATGGCCTATATATTCAGGTTGACGGTGGAATTAATGAAAAAACGGCTAATATTTGTAAAAATCTAGGCGCAAATTCGCTAGTGGCAGGTAGCTACATATTCAATAGCAGCGATATTAATCAGGCTATTGCTTCACTTCTCTGATTGAATATTTGCAACCACAGTAGGTTTGTTTATACATGTTATTTTCTTTTGCAATTTGCTGAGTAATTTTAAACCCGTCTTTTTTCTTGAAATCGTAAGGCAAAAATTCAATTCCAGTTTCTTTTGAAATTGTATTTCCTGCTTCGAAAATTTGCCTTGTGACTTTATGAGGGCTTACTGTAAGGGTTGTTGTAAAACGATCTATACTTAGCTCTTTGGCTTTTTGTGCGGTTTTGCCAAGTCTTAGGTAAAAACATTTTTCGCATCTTTTGCCTTTTTCGGGCTCTTTTTCGTATCCTTTTGTATTTTTTTCAAAGTCCTCGGTTTTTAGCTCTTCAAAGTAAAGTTCAAAATCTTCTTTTTTAGAATAAGCAACAAGTTCATCCAGTCTTCTTTTGTACTCAATTTCAGGGTATATGTTTGGATTGTAAAAATAAACTACAGGTTCATAACCCTCAGACCTAAGGAACCTTATAGGGTAAGCTGCACATACGGCGCAGCAGGCATGCAAAAGGACTTTTTTCATTTTTGTGCCTTTGCGGAGTGTCTTTTTTGGGCTTGTTTGTACAATAGCTTGATTTTATAGTATGGCATAGCGCTAATGTATGGAATGTCGTCAATGACAATTGTGGGCGTACCATATATTCCCTTGCTATGCGCTGTTTCTATTTGATTTAGAAGTTCCTGTTCAATTTCTTGTGAGTTGACATCTTCTATAAGTTTTGCAATATCTAAATTTAATTTTTCGCTTAAATATAAAATATCTGCTTCACTGTTTGGATGTTCATCAAATATCAAATTTGCCATACCCCAGTATTTGCCTTGTTTTTGTGCTGCAAGTGCATATTTTGCAAGTAAACACGCTCCGGGGTGTACTGTATTGGGGACGTATTTGTTACATGTTGAATCAAGTGGAAAGTTCATATGGATTACTTGTACATTTTTTTCTTCATGTGCAAACTTACTTGCCATAATGTTTGTTATTCTGCAGAACGGGCACATAAAATCACTGTATACATATAATGTGTCCCCGTTTGGATTTCCAAGTATATTGCCTTCTGTTGCATATTTATTTTTCTCCATTTTCATAAACTCATCAAAAGATTTTTGCATCTTTTGTTGGGGAGAAAATACCATAGATAAACTTGTGTAGCTAACCAATGACACAAAAGCGATAACGGCAATAATTGTAAGCAAGGTATATTTTTTTGCCCCATCTATAAAATCAAGCACTGTGGCTTTTATATCCTTTATAAAGAAGCTGCCTTTGCTTTTTGCAACAATGGCGATAAAAAGGTCTATAAAATATGTTATAAAGCAAAGTACACATATTTTGTTTATTTTAAATATAGATATTGTTGCAAGACACATTGAAACCGCAAATGAAATAAGGCCAAGGGTAGCTATATAGCTCTTAGGGTTTTTAAAAACGTCGAAAATGGTGTTTTTAAACTTGTTTTGAATTAAGTGCACAAAATTTAAAAACAATGTTAAGAGATAGTAAAACATACCCCATAGTGCAAGCGGTATACCCAGAAACATTGAATAATTTGTTTTTGCAACACCGTCACAGTCTATTAAGTTGCTAACCGAGCAAAAACTTGCTGCATATTGTTCATTAAAATTTACTTTAAAAAATATAAATGCTAACTCAAATGTTAGCGCTAAGCCAATTGTTGCAAGTATTGCAATAATTACTGTCTTTTTCTTATCCATAATTCCCTCTGTATTAATTTTACAACAAGAAAATTCTAATTACATTAATAATTTGGTCATTAGATAAATTTACAATTCTTAATATTATTCTAAAGTTTCGGAAAATTCTGACGATGTATTGAATAACAAGGTTACAATATGGGAATAGTAAAATCAGAAAGGGTTCTCTTAATGCTTATGTAAAGAATTGTTACAATATATACTTTTTATGAATTTTGTATATACTGTGCGTTTTTATATAAGTAAGAAATGTAAAGGTGGTATAATATGGGACTAGCAGCAAGCCAAGGCAGATTATTACTTCTCACAGCAAGAAAAAGTGACTTGGAATATCGTGCCCAAGAAATCTCTCAAAGAAGGCTTATCCTTGCTACAGAACTTGAAACAGTTTCTTCAAAGTATGCTCGTGCTACGGCCAACAGACAAATGAAACTTACAAGACAAGTTAAGATGGGTGAGGCTAACCAAACTCAAACAGTCAACTTGACTTACAGAAATTTAATTGAATACGGTATGAACGATGATGGTACCGGCACTTCAATTTATCGTATTAAAAACTCGCGCGGTCAAGTTGTTGTTTCAGATTCAAGCGAATTGCCAAAAACTGCAGCTGATGCTGGCTATTCAGGCAGTAACGGTATCAATGTAAAAGTTGAAGGCAATAGAGCGATTGTAAGCGGTACAGACAAAAACAACAATGAAGTATATGTTGAGTATGTTGTAGATAGCAAGATTTCAGATGCTTCAGACACTGAAAACTATTTCCAAGAAGGCTTAAGAAATGGCAGATTTATCATAGAACAACTAACTAGCCTTGACCCCACGGGAAACCAAAATTTGGGTACAAACGGTGAGGCAGCAACTGAATGGAGTGCAGTAGGTTGGTCAGGAATGTCTGAAATTCAAGATAACTACTATACAGATGATGATGCAACTGCACAAGCTGAGTACCAATCAGCATCAGCAAGGGTTCAGGCACAAGATAAAAAACTAGAAACTGACCAAAAACAAATTGAAACCCAACATAAAGCGGTAGAAACAGAATTTGAATCAGTGCAAAAAGTAATTCAAAGTAACATTGAAAACTCTTTTAAAATGTTTAGTTAATTGAATTTTGAGCCCCATTTACCTTTACAAATAAAAAACCGACATTTGATGTCGGTTTTTTATTTGCTATTATATTTTTCTTGTTTGAATTCCGTATTTTTTTAAGTCTGCTTTTAATGTTTCTACGGGAAGCGTGTCAAAATGAAATATTGACGCTGCAAGTGCTGCGTCTACGTCTGTTTGCTCAAATACATCTATAAAATGTTTGCTTTTTGCTCCTGCGCCACCTGAAGCTATTGTTGGAATTTTAACCGATTGACTTACAATTTTATTCATATTAATGTCAAAGCCCTTTTGGGTTCCGTCAAAATCCATTGACGTAAGAAGTATTTCACCGGCACCTCTTTTTTCAACTTCTTTTGCCCAGTCAACAAGGTCAATATTTGTATTCTTTTTCCCCGCATTAATATGCACCTTGTATTCATTGCCGATTTTTTTTGCATCAATTGCTATAACTATGCATTGTGAGCCAAAATAATTGACACACTCGCTTATGAGTTCAGGATTTTTAACTGCGGCAGAGTTGATTGACACTTTATCAGCTCCTGCTTGTAAAATTGCCCTGATATCCTCAATCGAGTTGATTCCGCCGCCAACCGTAAATGGTATAAAGACGTTCTTTGCAACCCTTTCAACAAGTTCTACTATTGTTTTTCTTTTTTCATTAGTTGCTGTTATGTCAAGAAAAACAAGCTCGTCCGCTCCCTGTTTTGAATATTTCTTTGCAAGTTCAACAGGGTCTCCTGCATATTTCAGGTTTTCAAAATTCACACCTTTTACGGTTTGTCCGTTTTTTACATCAAGGCAAGGAATTATTCTTTTGGCAAGCATTAGTAATCCAAATTCATTTTTGAAAATTCTACAATCTGATTTTTACCATGCTTTTTAGCGGCATAAAGAGCATGTTCTGCGTATCTTATAATTGTGTTTGAATTTTCTTCTACGTTTTCCAAGAATGGATACGAAGAAATACCTCCGGATATTGTTATCGGATGTCTTTCTTCTTCGTTTGCAGGGATGAATTCCATTTTTTCTATATCGCGTCTAAATCTTTCTGCAAAGATAAAGGCATTGTCCTCAGATGTGTTTGGAAGAATTAATATAAACTCCTCATCACCGTATCTTGTAAGAATATCTTCCTTTCTTATTAAAGCTTCGAGCATTTGTGCGATTTTTTTAAGGAGTACATCACCCCAGTCGTATCCGTACATGTCATTTACGGTTTTAAAGAAATCTATGTCTATCAACAAGCAAGAAAGAGGTGTTCCATATCTTTTTGCCCTTGATATTTCTGCTTCAAGTCTGTGATGCAGATATTTTCTGTTATACAGACCTGTAAGTTCATCAGTTACGGATTGTTTTTTTAGATTTATTCTATATTTTGAAGTTTTAGCAAGTGCTTCTATTCTTGTATTAAGCTCGTTTTGATTAACTGGTTTTGTGATGTAATCGTAAGAGTCTGCTCTTACTGTCAAATCTTCGGGAATTTCGTCAACTGCTATCAGTACAGAAGTTTCAAATTTGGTAACTGCACATGCTTCTTTAACTTTATCAATTGGTGCATCCATGACTATTACGGCAGGGTTTACCTCTTTATAATTTTTAATTTCACTAAATTTAAATTCACGTATTACAAACTCATCGTTTTTATCAACAACTGATTGTGCGTATTCGCTTTTGCCGTTTTGACTGTAAAAAATAATATTCATCTTAATATCCTTTATATGGTACTTTCATTATAATATCTTTAATTTTATATCTCTGTATTTCAATTTTTCCTACAGGTGTGTAAATAATGGCATTAAGTCTGTCTAAACTTTCTACCCTGCCTGATAACCGCATGATTTTTTTTGAGAAAAAATTTTTCTTATACATGACCGCATCGCCAAAGTACTCATTATTAACCTCTCTTCTGTATGTAAGGTCAGAGCCGTTATCTCTTATTAAAATCATGCCGGCGTTAACTGTCTTTATTCTGCCGTTTGATTCTCCCAAGGGGCTTATTACTGTATCAGCAAATACACAATTTGCGCCAAGGCAAAATGTCAAGGTTGCAAGATAGGCAATTACAGCATTTTTTACAGTTTTTACCCTCATGGCTGATAGTATAGCACATATTTTAATATTATGAATTTTTTTCATATAAATATACTATGTTTTTTTGTTGAATATTGTCTAAACTGGTAATGTAGAGTTTGTGGAGAGTGTATTTGCCTGCTCAAGTTAGAAAACAGCAAATAAATGAGGTTTCTTACGGTACGATAAAAGTCTACCCTAAGCGAGTTTCGAATATTCATAAAAAGAAAAAAAAGAAAAACCCGCTTGTCAGGCTATTAAGATTTTTAGTGTCGTCAGCTTTTCTGGCAACTTTTGCATACGTTTTTGCTCCACATTTGTATAGTCAATATTTCGAACCTCTTGTTTTAAATCATTTAGTGAACAGAAATTTGAAAATTAATGTTTCACCTTATGTTTCGCCGCATTTAAATTATTTGAGCAATTCGGAATTATTTGGTCAAAATCTTTTGGTGCCTTCAAGTGATATTTCTACAGGCGTAGTTTCAATAGTTGTAGGCGGTGAATTGACAACTACAAAAACCATGCTTGAATCTCTTTTTAATAAATATCCAAAGTTGCACCCATCAGTTTATGTTTGGGAGTATTCCAGTGCTAAAGAAGTTAACATAGAGGCTGATAAGAAAGTAAGTTCGGCAAGCATAATTAAGCTCCCGGTTTTATTTGAACTATTTAGGAAAATTGATAGGAGCGAGAGTGACGGTTCTAACCAAACTACACTTTCTAAAAAACTTTTGTACAATGAATTGAACAAAACCTCGGGTTCGGGAAAATTACAGTATATGCCCTTGAATAGGTATTTAACGGTTGATTATCTGGCAAAAATTATGATAACTCAGTCTGACAATTCTGCTACAAATATGTTAATCGAAGAAGCTGGGGGTATGGCTGCTTTTAATTCCTCTATGAGGTCATTAGGCATGTCGGGAATTACTCTTCAAAACAGACTTCCTGATTTAGAGGGTACAAATAAAATTACTGCAAGGCAGATTGCAACACTTTTGTACAATCTGGATAATCCAAAGTTTTTGAGTCAAAAATCAAAAATTACAATCAAAGAATATATGGCAAATGTTGAAAACAGAAGTCTTTTGCAGGCAGGGCTGCCTCCTGAAGCTATTTTAATTCATAAAACTGGCGACATTGGCAAAATGCTGGGGGATGCCGGTATTGTTTATGCCCAAAACGGAAGAAAATACATTGTTGTGATACTTGTAGAGCGTCCGCACAACGACTATAGTGCTCGAGATTTAATTCAAGAGGCTTCAAAGATAATATATAAAAATATAAATTCAGGAGTTGATATTTATTAGATATTAAAAAAAGCGGCTTTTAAAGCCGCTTTTTATTAATGTATTTTTGGTAAGTTTCTGAGTTTTATATGTAACTCTCTCAACTGTTCTTCTGAAACCTCTGACGGTGCTTGTGTCATAACGCATTTAGCCTGAGCGTTCTTAGGAAATGCTATTACATCCCTAATAGAATTTGCTCTTACAAGAAGTGCTACAAGTCTGTCTAAGCCAAGAGCAATACCACCATGCGGAGGTGTGCCATACTTGAATGCATTAATCATAAACTCAAATTTATTTTGAATTTCTTCTTCGCTTAAGCCAAGCGCTTTAAATGCTTTTTCTTGAATTTCGGGGTCATGGATTCTTATTGAACCGCCGCCAAGCTCGTTGCCGTTATATACAACGTCATATGCTATTGATTTTACGTTTGCTTTGTCTGTTTCAAGCTTGTCTAAATCCTCATAAGCAGGCATTGTGAACGGGTGGTGAACACTTACATAACGGTCTTCTTCCGCCGAGTATTCAAACAGAGGAAAATCAACTACCCAAAGCAGGTCATGCTGAGATTTGTCAATCATACCAAGTCTTTCGCCAAAGTATAATCTAAATCTTCCAAGTACATCAAATACCACTTTGTGAGCATCGGCTACAAAGAATACTATGTCACCCTTTTGAGCATCAGCTCTTTTTTGAATTTCATCAATTTGTTCTTGAGTTAAGAATTTGAATACGGGTGATTTTACCGTGCCGTCTTCCATATATGTAATCCAAGCAAGACCTTTGGCGCCGTAGGAAATAGCAAGATTTCTGACATCATCCATTTCTTTTCTTGAGTAGCCTGCAATTCCTGGGATTTTTATAGCTCTTACGGTGCCGCCTTTTTCAACTACGGACTTGAATGCCTCAAAAGTAGAAGCTGCCATAATATCTGATACATCAAAAAGCTCAAGTCCAAAACGGGTATCAGGCTTATCTGAACCGTATTTTTCCATTGCTTCTTTCCAAGTTAATCTTTTAAAAGGTGCACTGACTTCAACGCCTGCTGCCTTAAAAGCATCAACAATAAGCCCTTCGGCCATATTTATAACGTCATCTTGTTTTACAAAGCTCATTTCAATATCAACTTGTGTAAATTCAGGTTGTCTGTCTGCTCTTAGGTCTTCATCTCTAAAGCAGCGAGCTATTTGGTAGTATTTTTCAATGCCGCCTACCATAAGAAGTTGTTTAAAAATCTGAGGTGATTGTGGAAGTGCGTAAAACTTGCCGTCATGAACTCTGCTTGGTACAAGATAGTCACGAGCACCCTCAGGAGTTGCTTTTGTAAGGTTTGGTGTTTCAACTTCCAAGAAATCTTCTTTGTTCAAATAGTTTCTGATTGCAGCTACAATTTTGTGTCTTAATGTAAGATTTGAGAGCATTTTTTCGCGCCTGATGTCCAGATAGCGATATTTTAGGCGGACTTCTTCAGACACATCCTCATCATCAAGCACAAAAGGAAGTGCGATTGATTTTGATAAAATTTCTATATTATCAGGATACATTTCAACAGTACCCGTTTTAAGTCTTTCATTAATCGTGTCATCAGGTCTTTTTGAAACTTTACCCGTAACTTGAATTACAAATTCACTTCTTAGCTGTTGGAATTTTTCATAGACCTGCGGGTTAACTTTAGGGTCAGCTACAACTTGAAAAAGACCGCTTCTGTCGCGAACTTCGACAAAGATAATACCGCCCAAGTCACGAACTGTTGAGACCCAACCTGCAAGCATGCAGTCTTTGCCTATGTAGTCTTCATTTATTTGCGTACAATTTTGTTTTTTGTAAGACAATTCCATACTTTTAAATCCTCTTAAATTCTCTTTATAAAGTAATTATAGAATAAAAATATTATTTGACCACGATTTTTTTTAAGTTACACTGGTATTGTTATCAATTTTAATTGGAGTGAGTATTAATGGCATTAAAGAACTTTTTATTTACATCCGAATCTGTAACAGAAGGTCACCCTGATAAAGTATGTGACCAAATTTCTGATGCTATTTTGGATGAATTTTTAACAAAAGACCCTAAATCAAGAGTTGCAGCTGAAACTACGGTTACAACAGGTATGGCTCTTGTTTGCGGTGAAATTACATCTAACTGCTATGTTGACATCCCATCTGTCGTTAGAAATACTATTAAATCTATCGGTTATAACGGTGAAGAAGGTGGCGGTTTCGACTATAAAACTTGCGCTGTTTTAACAAGTATTGATGAGCAATCGAGCGATATCGCAGGCGGTGTTAACAAGGCTCTTGAAACAAGAAGCGACAATGCTGACACTTCAAAAGATGAAACTCTTGATATCGGTGCGGGCGATCAGGGTATTATGTTTGGTTATGCTTGTGATGAAACACCCGAGCTAATGCCTTTGCCTATATCTTTGGCTCACAGACTTGCTTTTCAACTTTCTAAAGTAAGAAAAGACCGTACGGTAAGCTACTTAAGACCTGACGGTAAATCTCAAGTAACAGTTGAGTACAAAGATGGAAAACCCTTTAGAATTGACACTATTGTTATTTCAACTCAACATGACCCTGAAATTAACGGTGTTAGTGATAACCAAAAAATTCAACAAATTATACGTGAAGATATGATTAAATATGTTATTGAACCTGTTTTTGCAAATGACGCCATAAAGCCTGATTCAACTACAAAATATTTAATCAACCCCTCAGGAAGATTTGTAATAGGTGGCCCTCAGGGTGATGCAGGTCTTACAGGCAGAAAAATTATCGTTGACACATACGGCGGTTATGCTCGTCACGGCGGCGGTGCGTTCTCTGGCAAAGACCCGACTAAAGTTGACCGCTCGGCAGCTTATGCTGCCCGCTGGGTTGCAAAAAATATTGTTGCAGCAGGTTTAGCGCAAAAATGCGAAGTTGAACTTGCCTATGCTATCGGTGTTAGCCGCCCTGTTTCAGTATTAGTTGATACTTTTGATACAGGCAAAATTGATGATGAGTGCTTGGCAAAACTTGTTGAAAAGAACTTCGACCTGCGTCCTGCAGCAATCATCAAAGAATTTGACTTGAGAAATCTGCCCGCTAAAAACGGCGGAAAATTCTACCAAAGACTTTCCGCATACGGTCATATCGGCAGAGTTGATTTTGAAGTACCTTGGGAAGATACTTCAATGGCTGCAAAGCTTAAAGAACAAGCGCTTGCTTGCACTAAGTAGTTTATAAATTTTATACGGCGGTACATCTGTGCCGCCGTTTTTTAATATTATGAATGAAAATATTTTCTCAATTTCCGATATTTTAAATGACGGACTTTTTGGTTCAAATAAAAGCTCTGCCATAAAATATTCGACCATTTTTTCTTTTTGGGGACAAATTGCGGGCAAGAAATTTTTAAAAACTACAAAGCCCTACCAAATCAAAGGTTCTAAGATGTATGTCACTTGCGAGAATTCTTTTGTTGTACAGGAAATGATTATGTATAAGAAAATTCTTCTTGATAAGCTTAAGCCTTATTGTGAGCCCCTTGGGGTGGGTATTTCAGATATTGTTTTTGACTATAAAAATTGGAGTAACTTTAGTCAAGAAGATATGGTTAATGATTTTCCTAATTTTTACTCAGACGAGGAACTATCTGAAGTTGAGTATAACCGTGCAGATTTTAGTGAAGTTTTTATAAATATCGATAACAGTTCTTATCTTACGCAAGAGCAAAAAGAAAAGTTTAAAAATAAAATAATTAAACTACAAAAGGCAAAAAACCTCAGATTTTCTTAATTTTCTTGTAAAGTTTTCAAAAAAAATATAAAATATATTTGTGAATTAGGTAATTTTAGGGTTTTTATGAGCGATAGCGAAAAAAAAGTTGTTTCAATAGGTTCAAAAGCAAAGAAAAACACAGAAAAAAAAGAAAATGAAGTTCAAAGAGAGCTTGAGTACTGCAGTTTTTGCGGTAGGCCAAATACCATGGTGCCAAAGCTTGTTAAGGGTCCGGGGGTAAATATATGCTCCGAATGTACTCTTATTGCTGTTCAGTATTTAATTCTTCAAGACGGCGCGCTATCTGCCGAGGCACAGAGAATTATTGATATGCTCTGGGGTACTAAAAGATGAGCGCTGACTCAAAAATCTCAAAAATCCAGATAAGAGCGCAAGTTCTGCAGAATATTTTAAAATACAAAAATTCTTCGATACCTTCTGATTTTGAGGTTGAGGGTTCGATTTGCGAACTAAACAAAATTGAAGATAAAGAGTTTGTCGCCTCACTTTTGCTAAAGGAAATTACCGGTTCGGGTGTTACTTATGACAATATCTTGTGTCTGATTTTGTATAATATTGTACCAAATGACATATTATCAAAAGAAATTTTTTCACTGCTTTCAAGTCCAAATGTTGCTGATGCAAAAAAAATGTTTTTAATTAATATGCTTCGCGAGCGGGGACAAGGTGTTGATTATAATTTTATTCAATCCTGTGTTGATAATCCTGATGAAGCTATTGATGTTGAGACAAAAAAATTTTTAGAAGAAGCAAAATTAAGTCCCGAAACTCTTATTGACTTTTATGATTTTTATTTTACGGTAGGACAAAGCGATAGGGAGTTGTTGCTTGAATCTATAATAAATGATTATTCGGGAGATAGTCTTGCTAATCTTTTATCTCCTTTTGCTTATTTTTATCCTGAAACACACATAAATAAAAAAATTTTAGATGCTCTTTGTGAGTCAAAATCTTATTTTGCCTACCTTGCACTTGATTTTTGTTCAAAAAATTGTACCGATAATGAGCTTGCAAGTTATGCTGAAAAGCAGCTAAAAAAACTAAATTTTTCGGGGTTGAAAGCCGATAAAAGTGTTGCGCAGATTTATTCGCAGCTTTTTGAAAACTCTGTTCCGTATGGCTTTTGGTATTCTATAGCTGATGGAAACTCTAACATTTCCTGCGTTTTTGCAAGAAAAAGAGAAAATGGCTCAATTCAAACATTCTTTACTGTCTTTAATCTTGAATATGGCCCTGTGAGCACTTTTGGCTTTAATGAAATATCAAAGGAAGATTTTGACGTTGTGCTTTTAAGGTTTTTTAAATCGTCACTGCATGCACGCGTAAATCTTGCAGAAGGTAAAGCTATATTTGATGCATTGACTAATCGCGGCTGGAAGAGCGGGTATAAAGTCCCGTATGAATTTGTCTGCTGGAGGCTGTTAACGTATGACATTGAGCCTGATAATAAGGTGTTTGCTGGTATTATAAATTCTCAATCGCCCCAAAAGATGATAAATAAAAATGTTGTTTACAAAATACTTAACTCTGACCTTTTTTCAAGCTGGTTTTTTGAATATTCGGATTTGCCCGAATTTGATAAACTTATTGATAATATTGAACAAAATTGTATTTTAGATATTTCAGGAATAGAAACACTTGCTAAAAACACCTCAGATGGGCTAATTACAGATACTGGGTTTAGACAAAAATTTGTAGAGAAAATTAAATTTCAATCCTTTATTTTAAAAAATGCTGATATGGATTCAACTTCAAAGATTTTTTTGACTCTTGCGGGTTCAGATGAATTATTAAAAGAAGTTTTAGAATTTATTATTAAAAAAAGCATATATGTTTATTTTTTGAACAAAAGCAGTTGTGATACTTCAGATGCTAAAGTAAATATTTTTTCTGCCGCAAAAAAGTCGGAAAAAGATTGTGATTTTTTAAAAAAAGTTGTTTGTTTAATTGAGGAAAAATGGACTTAAAAGAGAGAATTCTAGGACTTGATATAGGTACAAAAAGAATAGGTGTGGCAGTGTGTGACCCTATGTGGATAATAAGCTCTGAAGTCGGATTAATTGAGAGAAAGAGCGGGGTGGATGGTGACCGACTGGCGCTTTTAGAGATTGAAAAATTGTGTGAAAAATATAATACAAAGACAATCCTAATAGGCGTTCCCTATAATATGGACGGCTCTTTGGGCTTTCAGGCGCAAAATTGCATAGACTTTATTAAACCGCTTGATGGAAAATATAAAATCTTATATCATGATGAAAGGCTTTCTTCTTTTGAAGCGGAAGAAATTCTAAAAAAAGAAGGTAAGAAATATACAAAAAACAAAGGCTTGGTGGACGTCAAAAGTGCCTGTCTTATATTGCAAGACTACATAAATGAAAAGAGATGAATATGGAAAATAACGAATTTGAAATAATAAAAACTATTGGCGAAAAAGGCGAAGAAATTGAGCTTAAGCTTATTGATATCGTAACAGTTAATGATGTTGACTATGCACTTTTGCTGCCCGCTGATGCTGATATTGATAACGAAGACGAGTGCGAAATCGTTCTTATGCGCCTAAAACAAGACAATAACGATTATGTCTTTGAAACAATAGAAGATGAAGACGAGTTTGACCTCGTTTCGCAAGCTATAATTGAAGATGACTCTGAAGAATAATCTATCTTCTTATTGATAAAATATTGTTGAGCTTTTCAATTGTTTTAGTATCTTCTTGCATGTTATTGTCAAGTTGGCGGGTGATTTTTACCCTTTTATTTCTAAAGAGCATATCGCAAAACGCCTCAAGCCTTGTAACAAAGCCTGCTTCACCTGTGTGTTCGTCAATTGATAAGTGTAAAAGCGGTTTTTGGAAATTTTTGGCTTTTCTTTTGATATCTTCTATCATAAGTGAATCAGGGCCGCAGCCAAAGGCGGTAATGGTTATTATACCGTCAATTTTGTCGCTTTTTAGGTAATGACCGGCACAGCCTGTAACTTCAAGCTGGTTTGCCCAGTATGTAGTTGTATCAAGTGCACAAATGCCGCTTGTAAGCTCTTCATCTGTCAGCTGGTAAGCGCTATGAACGACTACACCCATATTTTTTAATTTTTTAAATATATCCATACTTGCTTTTTTGTCGTAGATATTGTAACCGTGCGCTACAAGTGCTACATGGATTACACCTTGAGAGTCTTCGGTTTTTGGGGAAATTACAACCTTACCAGCTTTTGCATTTTTGAGTGCTTCTTCAAAGCTTAGCCCCTGCTGCATCATTACTCTAAAGTTATTTTGTACAACAAAACCTGCACGCGAGGCTTCTTTTATAAGCTTTTCATCAGTTATACCAAAGGGTTTTACCGCTTGTTTTAAAAACTCATACAGCCCAAGATTTTTTTCTGATTTATCAAGCGTTGCTTCAATTATTTCAAAATCACCTTTTACCACGTTTCTGATTAAGTCAGGCAAACCTCTGATTTTAGAGCAGTTGTAAATCTTTGGAGCAATAGATTGAATAGAGGGTACAAAAATCTTTTTTACACCTTTATTAACAAGCTCTACAATGTGGCCTACAAAAACCTTTATAGGCAGGCAAGTTTCTGTTACAACAAGAGCTGAACCCTCTGAGAGAGTCTTTTTTGTTGTAGGGGAACTTAGAACAATCTCTATCCCTAAATGGTTAAAAAAGCCCCAATAGTAAGGAAAATAATTATAATAAGAAAGCGCACGCGCTATACCGATTTTTTTCTCTTCTGTCATTAGGATGCTCCAACTTTTATTTAATTATATAATACTTGAAACAATATTTTTTTGCACAAGTGTTTGTAACATTAGATTAATTTTTTATACACAAGTGTTTAGGTAAAGGCAATTAATTTGTGTTATTGTTTTTTATGTTTACATAGGAATTCTTATGCAGCCAAATATAAATAACAATTACAATCGTTTTATAAACGGTTATTATAGCTCAGTTGTTACTAACGGACAATCACCCTCGGTGAGCGTGAATTATCCGCAAAGTACTACTGTTCCTATTTATCAGTCAAATCCTATTAACCCGACGCTTGTAAATCCAAAAATCTCGGGTGGGTATACGTATTTAGGTACAGTTAAAGCTCCTACCGGTGAAGATATTTATACCTACATGCTAAAAAGCGGCCAGAGGGTTGCTATTATGCCAAGAGAGGGTACAACGATACTAAAAACTTTTGTTGACTCGGGTTCAATGAATGAAAATGATAGAATAAGGGGTATTAGTCATTTTATTGAACATAATTTGTTTAACGGTAGCGAAAAATTACAACCGGGGCAGTTTTTTAAAGACGTTACAAAAATGGGTGCAAGTACAAACGCCTCAACTGACTATGCTCAGACTGATTATTATATTTCATCAGGCATAATGCAGCCAAAAGATTTTGAGCAAGCTGCAATAATGCATGCTGATATGATTTTAAGACCTAAGTTTTATCAAAATATGCTTGAGAAAGAAAAAGGCCCCGTAACATCAGAAATCAGCATGATTAATGATGATGTTACGACAAAAGCAGCTAATGAAGTTGTAAGAAATCTTTTTCAAATAAATTCAAGCTCGGACAACCTTGTGGCAGGTTCAATTGAAACGGTAAACAACCTGACCAGAGGTGATGTTGTTAATTATTGGTCAAATCACTATACACCCGATAGCCTCTACACCGTTGTTGTGGGTGATGTTGATCCGAGTAATGCTATAGAAATTTTATCCAGAGAGTTTAATCAGCCTGCTAAAGTTCGCTCAAATTCTGTTACTAAAGAAAAACTTACACCTATTGATAGACCTGTAAGAATGGACTTTAAGTCACCAATAACAAACTCCACAAGCGTTATTATGGGCTTTGCAGCTCCTCCTGCAGGAAATTTAAAGGATACCATTGCTCTTGAGGCTCTTGATATCTTGCTTGAAGGCAATTCAAACTCAAGACTTACAAAAGCCTTGGCACCCCTTAATTCTTACAGCTTTTTGAGTATGCAAAAAGTAGGACTTGTAAAAGATGACCCGCAAGCGCTTTTTGTGCAGCTAAATACTCCTCCAAATGGTGAACAGAAAGCAATTGATGTGTTTTATGATGCAATTTTAAACATTGTTCAAAATCCGCCAAGTGATTATGAAATGCAAGCAATAAAAAATAATCTTACAAAAAACCTTGCGATGAACTTTGAAAATGCTGAGGCAATTTGCGAAACAATTGGTTCCGGCTATCTTGACGGAAATCTTGAGCAAATTTCTCAAATGCAAAATATAATCAACTCGCTCACGCCGTACGACATTGTTCAGGCTGCACAAAAATATGTTGATTTAAATAAGGTCTCAATGGCAGTAGTCCACCCATCTTTCGTTAGTAATGAGCAAATAGTGAATAATTACTCTCAAAGCAAATTTGTGACTAAAAACAACAGCTCTTCCTCTATTTCTTTCGGTTCAAGAAAAATTGATACTACTGACATAGAAGAGTATAGTCTCAATAACAATACCCACCTTGTAATAAACAATTCGGATAAATCTGATATTTGTTATTTAAGTTGGCGGTTGAGCGCTATGAGTGCTATGCCAAAAAACCTTGCGGTACCTTATGTACTGACGGAACTTTTAAATGCGGGTAGCGCTAACAGGACAAAAGAGCAAGCTGTGCTTTCGACTAATGCTAAAGGCATAGAGTATGATTTCGACTCAAATGGTTTTCAAATTTTAGTTAATGCTAACTGTATGTCAAAAGACCTTAATGAAACAATTAACCTTTTAAATGAAGTTACGTATTCACCTAATTTTTCTCAAGACGAGTTTGAAAAAGCCAAGGCAAAAATAAGAGCTTATTTTGAATCCATTGAAAAAGACGGTTCAAACAATATGTTAGTCGAGTTATATCCAGGCTACTTTGGCTCACCCAAGGAAATTCTTAAGGGGCTTGATAAAATGACACTAAACGATGTCATTAAACACCATAGCGATATGATAAATAAATCATCTTCAAACTATGTCGTGACTGCTCCTTTTAATAAAAATCCCAATATGAAGCAAAATGTGGTAAATCTCTTATCATCTGCTCCTGTTGTGTACAAAGACTTTACGCCAAAGCTTTCAAAAGTGTATAAGCCAAATGATAAATCAAAAGTAATTGTTGATACGGCTGAGCTAAATCAAGCGCAAATTTATAAGACATATTCTTTTAAAATGTCAGGCAACATAAAAGATGATGTTAAATTTGAGCTTTTAAATGAAATTCTTGGCGGCTCACCTGCTTCAAGGCTATTCCAAGAATTAAGAGAAAAACAAAAACTTGCATACAGGGTGTCATCTCAAGTCCAATCTTTCGAAGATACAGGTATTTTGACCATGTTTATTATGACAACAACCGATAATAAGGCTCAAAATGAGATTAGTTATGATAATTTACAAAAATCGCTTGACGGGTTTGACGAACAAATTCAAAAAATCTTAAATGAGCCCGTGACCGAAGAAGAGCTACAGTCGGCTAAAATGCAGCTAAAGCAGCGAATAGCAAAACAAACTGAGTTGCCATCTTCTGAAACTGACTTGCTTTCAATGAATATGACTCTTCCTTATGGAATTAAAAGAATAGATGAGTACGTCAAGGCAATTGATATGATAACCGTGGATGACATTAAGCAAGCTGCAAATCACGTGTTTAAAAATAAGCCCACTGTTTCAATTCTGGCAAGTGCTGATACTGTAGAAAATCAAAAAGAATATATCTCCTCGCTTGGCGAAGTCGTTCAAGCCGCCTAGTTTTGAGTTTCTTTATTCGCCCATTTAAAAGACTTAATTGATGTGGTTTTTGATACATTTCCGTTTATTAATACCTGAAAGTCTTTTGATGTAGCATTATAAGATGTAACGCTCAACTGCGGGATTTTTGCAAGGTCATTTTTATTTATGTCTGCAAAAAGCGGACTTTGCGGTACTACGGATTTTATGGTATCAATAATTGCAATACCTGTCTGAGGAAGTTTATCTACAAGTTTATCAAGCGAGAATGAGCCAAGAGGACCAAGAACACTCACAACTGTTGAAGATATTCTGCCCAGTACTTTTAAATCGGCATTTTGTGTAAGAAGATTGTACTTGCCTGTAATATATAAGCTCATATTTGGGCCGGATGATTCAAGGCTTGTGATATTTGCCCAGCCGTTAGCTAATGATATTTTGCCCTCAATTTTCTTAAATTCGCCCGTATTTTTGCTTGTAACGGCAGATATTGTGTGATTTAGGTTTAAGTTTAACAAACTTTGGGATAGCAAGTTGCCGGCATGTAAGAATCTCTCAAACCTTGCTGCTTCGCCGTACTGACCATTTACTATGTCAAATATAACCTGTCCGTTTAAACTTCTCATCTGTTGCTCATAGGTATTGCCTCTAAAGTTTAATTTGGCTATACCGTTAGCGGTTCCTGACATAATAATTGAACTTCCGCCGACAAAGCAGTTTGCAGCTTTCCTTGCGTTTATGTTTTTGCCTGTGCCGTCAACATTTACTTTTGTATTTGCAATGTTATAATCAGCGTCAGCAGCGATTTTGCCGTCAGCAAATGTTGCAGCAATATTTGTCAGTTTAACTAAATTATTGTTTAAGGTGAAGTTGAATGAAATATTTTCTGCGCTTATGTTGCCGGATTTTAATTTTGTAATTTTTCCCATACCTTTTTTAATCGTCAAAGGTACGCTTGGCCCTGCGGTTGTTTGTGTGTTTGGCATGGACGTCATAAGCTTGATTAAAGCGTCAGAGTCAATGTAAGATGAGCTAAAATCAAGATTGTTTATTGTGGTTGTTTTGGCTAAATTTGATGAAATTTCAGCATTTCCTGAAAAATCAGACCCCGCTACCTTTATACCATGTACTCTTGCGTTTATTATTGATTTTTTAAACTCAAGATAAGCGCTTGAGATTGTTGTTTTGAACTCTTGCCAGCTTAGGTTTGAAATATCTGCATTGCCTGTTATTTGTGGGTTATACATATTTCCGTTAAGTGCAATATTACATCCTCCATCAAGGCTCAATCTACCCATGATAGGCAGGTTGAGAGATAGTTTTTCTTTTGTAACAACATTTATTGGTGATAGGGTTGGAGTTTTTGCATAAATGTTGTTAATTTTGCCGTTAACTGAGGCTATATTTGCAATTCCTGCTGAGTTAATTAAAAGTGTATCGCCCTTAAGGTTAATATCAGCACTCAGCCTATTTTGCTGTCCTTTTAAGTTTTTAATCTCTATAATGCTTATGTAGTTTTGCGGATTTGATGTAACATCGGCAAGAATTTTTATATTATCGGGTTTGCCGTTAAGTGTTACTTCAAAAGGCATTTGCCCTGCACGAGTCACGTATTTTTTATTTTGTGCGGGTATAAAAGTTAAGATTGTTTCGGGGTTGATTTTTCCGTTTAATTTAGCAGACATATCGGGTTTTGTCATGTAGTCTTTGAGTGAGCCTGAAACTATGGTAGAGCTGCCGTGCAAATTTAACGCAAACGGCTGAATTGTAATATCTTTTGAATTAGCCTCAAGAGTGCATTTTGCCGCGCTTATGTTAAAAGTTGGGTTTTTAAGGTTAGCACTAAAGTTTTTAGCATCAATATTTGCGATAAAATCTTTTTTATTTTTTTCATCAATTTTGGCTACAATAGAAGCTTTTGTTAGTGTTATCGGGGCATTGAGGCTTTTAATCAGTAATGACAGGTTGTTAAGCTCAATATTTGCAACGGGAATAATATTTTTGAGGTCTCCTTTTACGTCAAGCAGAATATTTACCGTGCCCGCCCTAAAAGAGTAGTCTTTAATGTCTTTTTCTTTAATGAAGCCAAGTCCTGTTGCGAGTTTTACTATGTCTGATATTTTTAGCGGGTCAGATTTTACTTTTAAATCAAGATTGGTTTTTGTATCTATAGTGCCTGATAGTGCAAATTTTGAGCCGTTAAGATATGCGCCTGTGTCTTTTATATTTATTTTATTGTCGCTAAAGTCAAGGTATGAGGTGATTTTATCAAGTACTACATTTGCAGACGGATATTTAATAACTCCGTCTGTAAGTTCGAGTGTACCTTGAGATTTTACGGTTTTAAAATTGCTTTGCAGGTTAAAGTCGCATTTTATAATGCCTGATGCATTTATAAGTGCAAGAGAATTTTTAATATTTAGCATACTAAGTACAGATTGGCTCAGAGTCTTTATGTTTGCTAAATCAAGCTTATCGGTTTTAATGTCCAGATTAATTGAAGATTTTTTGCCTGACTTATAGGTATTGTTTGTGCTTATGTATTCGTCTTCTGAAATATATATTCTTGATTGTGTTTTAACGGTATTTTTGTCAAATTTTGTGCGAATTGAGCTTTCGGGCAGCTGCTTGCCGTTTATTTTTATAGTAACTTTATCAATATTGGCGTAGCCCTTGGCGTTGAAGTTTTCCGAGGGGTCAGAAATTTTTAAATCCACATCAATTTTTGACCTGAGTGAAAATAAATCCATTCCCACAAAGGGGTTAAAATTAAATTTAAAATCATTTAATGTTTGATTTTGGGTTTCATTATCCTGTGCTATTTGAGGGAGTTTTGTTTGAAAATTTATATTAAAGTCTGCAAAATTTTCATCCAAGCCTTCTCTTTTAATGTAGCCTGTTGTTTTGATTTTTAGCGGGCCTTTTAGAGTTGAGAGAGAAATCTGCGAGTCGTTTGCCTCAAGAATGTAGTTTTTAGAGATGTTTTCATCCCAAAGGCTTAGTTTAATTTTTTGTGCTATTACATTTATATTTCTGAGTTCAAGCGCAAAATTGCTCTTTTTTTCTTCTTCCTTGGGCTCAGGCAGATTATTTACGGTATTTAAAATGTATTTTTCAAGTGCATAGTTTTTATCTTTTGTAAAAACAAGCTTCATTTGCGCTTCTTTTACAAATATTTTGTCTAAATTAAGATGCCCAAAGATTAAAGTCGGCAGATTCAGCTCCAGAGAGGGTGACAAAAGGTTTATAAAATCTGTATCATCATCATACTTAAGTGAAATATTATCAGCTTGAATCTTTATTCCTAAATTCCAGGTTGTTTTAAGCTTTGGATTATCAAGGGCGAGTTTAAAACCGCTTATTTTTTCAACCTGTTCGTTTATTTGCGGAGTGAAGTTATTTATATTTATTGCATTTGGTAAAATAAACAAAAAAGCCGCATATAGCAGCGCTGCAAAAGAAACAATAATTATGGAGAATGTTTTTATGTAACCAAACAATTTCGGGTCATTTTTGATTTTTTTAAAAATCATATTCAATCCTCCAAAATTTGCCAATTATATTTCTGTTATGGATATACTTTTAACACCTGCATTTCTTGCGGTATCCATAAGTTTTACAACACAACCGTGCTGGCTGTCACCTTCTGCCTCAATCATAAGACCGTCGCTAAGGGTTGCTGATTTTTCTTTTATAGTGTTAAACAGGTCGTTTTCAGTAATTTCTTGACCATCTATGTAGTATTTATTGTCTGCAGTCACTGTAACGGTTAGGATTTTATTATCTTTAGGTGTATCTTGGGTTTTTTCAATATAATCAGGAATTGCAAGGTTTAACCCCTGTTGGTCGAGCATGGGCGCTATAACCATCATAATGATTAAAAGCACAAGAAAAATATCCGTAAGCGGTGTTATATTGATTTCATTAAATGTCTGTCTTCTCATTATTCTTCACCGTTTTCCTTTAATTCTTTCTGTTCTTTTTTGCTCAGCGGTTCGCCTGCAACTACAAGCTTTTCAAAACCTGCATTTTGAGCACTTCTCATTATTTTCATAATATCGGAACTTTTTGCTTTTTCGTCAGCTTTTACAACAACCTCTTTTTTATCAAGGTTGGCGATTAATGTCGCAAGGTCACCCTCGAGCTTTTCTTCGTCCGTTCTCTCGCCGTTTAGAAACATCTCGCCCTCTTTGGTAAGTGATACGGTGGCATTTTTTTCCTCAATGCTCACGCCCGAGTTTATTTCAGGAATTACAATATTTTTATCAAGTGACTGAAAGCTTGGTGCAATAACCATCATGATGATTAAAAGCACAAGAAAAATATCTGTTAATGGTGTGATATTTATTTCGTTAAATACCGGTTTTTTACCGTCAGCATTGAGTTTGATTGCCATTTTTACCTCAAATTATAGGGCTATTGTACCTGATTCGTCCACTTTAACTTCTTCATCGGAGTCAATGAAGCTTAAAAATACGAGTTTAATTAATTTAAAATCACTTTCGAAGCGAGAAACTACGGTCTGGAAGTAGTTGTACAATACAACCGCAACGATTGCGACGCCAAGACCAAAGGCTGTAGCAATAAGGGCTGAAGCGATACCTGTTGCAACTGCAGCAGATTGGTTACCTTGAACTGCCAAATCTTGGAAAGTGTACAGGATACGAACAACCGTACCGAACAAACCTAAGAACGGAGCTACACCGCCGACTGTTCCAAGGATAGTCAAGCCCTTTTCAAGTTTTCTTGTTGCAAGACTTGATGAGATATCATATGCTCTTGAGAAACCTGAGCGTTGTTCTGTGTAAATTCTAAGACCTTCATCAACCATTTCACTTATAATACCGCCAAGCTGAACAGAGGCTCTTTGTGCTGCGCCAATGTTATTTTTGACAAGTGCTTTTTGAAGTGTTTGAATAAATTCGCCGATGTTGCGGTCGTTTTTCTTGTAGTAGCAAAATCTGTTGATTGCAACTGCGATTGTAAGAATTGAGCAAATGAATATGGGGGTAAGTACCGGCCAATCCATTTTAATTGATTCTAAAAAAAGTTCCATAGTTATATCCTCATTTTTCTGTTTTTATCTATAACTTGCGCCAAGCACGTTGTAGTCAAACGTGAAGTCTATTTCTATACTGTTTCCTTTATATTCGGGAGGAAGCGGTTTAAAGGGAGCAGTAAGTTCGACCGCTGCCCTTGCTGCAGCGTCAGAGAGTGGCTGACCTGAGCTTTTTATTGTTTGAATTGAAAGTAGTCTGCCGTCACGTCCTATCTTAAACAATAGTACAACGCGCTTACTCTGGTCACCTTTCGGAGGGTTCCAATTTCTTTTAATTCTTGCCTCAAGGTCGCGCATATACGGACCCCAGTTGGGTTGTTTAATTGCATCAATTCCTGGAGGGCCTGACGGGTTGCCAGGGCCGGGGTTGCCTACGTTGCCACCTGAGTATCCCGAGCCTCTTGAGCCTGATGACCCTCTTGAGGCCGATGAGCCTGAAGATGAGCCTTTAGATGCTGAAAACTGGGGTGCGGGCATTCCTGAACGACCTGTTCCGCTTGATGAGCCGCCTGAGGCGCTACTCGAGCCTGATTTAGAACCATACGTGGGCGCAGGGCCAACAGGTGCTGTGCTTTTGGGCACTGCTATAGAAAACGGACTCTTTGGCACTTGTGAAAGCTTTGGAGCCTGTGCCTTAGGCGGTGTTAAAGATGGTTTAAAACTCGGTTTAAAGCTCGGAGATGGAGCTTTAACAGGCTGCGGTTTGGCGGGAGCCTTCTGTACAGGCTTTTGTGTTACCTGTTTTGTAACAGTTTTTTGCGGTGCAGGTGCTTGTTTTTTTGGTTGCTGCACTTTTTTGGGTGCGGAAGAAGGGGAAGCTACGGATTTTTTAGTAGCTTTTGAAGGAGCGCTCGGCATTGATACAACCCTTTTTGGGTCATGTTTCCCGCCTGCCCTTGAATTTTTATCCGAGCGATATTTAGTATTTTTGTTTATAGGCATTGCTTCGTTTTGAGTTATTACAAACTCAATATCTCTCGGTTTCATTTGTGGTTTTTGGATTAAATTCAAGCTGATTGCATAAGCTATAAGCGCCCAGATGATAAAAAACACAAGCGGATGAAGTATAGCAGAAAGTAAAAGAGAATTTCTCATAGATACTTCGTCGCTATGGTCATCAAACATATTAGGAAGTGTTTTCATTTCACTATCTAATGTGTCGTCAAAATCGTCGATATTAAATCTGTTTCTAAGTTGTGTCATATTTTCTCGTTTATTGTACTTTTGGATTAATTGTCGGATAAAATATTTTAAAATAAATTAGCCGATTTACTACTTTTACTAGTAGCCGTTTGGTGCACTTATTGTGACGGGTTGATCAAAGTAAAGCTCAATTGTTGCGTTAGCGGGTATTTCAACATCTTCGCCGGATTGTCTTGCTGCGTTAAGGAGTCCGAGACCGCCGCCTACTGCAGTGCCGTAAACCGCACCTTTGCCAACTTCACCACCTGATAGCGGGCCCATTACAGTTCCCAATATAGCTCCTCCTGCAGCCCCTATTGCTGCGTTTTTGCCATAATCTTTGGCGCTGTCTACTGTGGCACCACCTTTTAAAATACCGCTGCCGTCAGTTGTGGCAACTGTTGCGCTTATTGGAATGTTATAGCCCTGAGGTGTTCTAATGTTCGTAAAGCGGATTTGAATTTGCCCGTTTCTGTTACCTATTCCTGCTTTTTTGCACTTAACTATCGTGCCGCTTACACTTGAGCCTGCTGGTGCTATTTTTGTCGAATTATAAATAAAATCTTTATCTAAGGTTGCAAAAACACTCATACCTTCGCTTGAGGTCTGAGAATTTAGTGCTTGTGATAAAACTGCACTTGTTTTTGTGCCCATAGGGATGAAGACAACATTACCTTTAAGTGAGTTGTATTGCTTGTTTGAAACATCATAAGAATAGTTTGAAGCAGCGTATGAAGTGCTAAAACAAAGTATACAAGAAGTAAGTAGTGTAAAGCACACGCCTTTTTTAAATATATTTCCCATGTCTCCTCCTTTTTTTAATATACAATATAAATTTTGATAGTAAAGTTTAATAAATTGTAAAAAGCTAAAATCTTTCTTCACTATAGTATGATTTATCTAAAATTATAAACAATTTTTGCCCTGGTGTAACCCCTCTGTGCTGACCATACTCGTATTCTCCGCTCGGAACCCACTGTGTTGTGCCTGACCAGTGCCATCTCGACTGGTATGGATGCGCCATTTTGTTATACGAAGCAGGAGGTGCAAGTTCTCCGCCTATTATATCGCTTGTTCCGTTGCTTATTCTGCCTTCAAATTCTTTTGTTGTACCGTCCGGTAGAATAATATGGGTAATTTTGAAGCTGATAGCAGCATTAATCCCTTTTACAGGCATTTTTAACATGCTTACGAAACCAACAAAAACTGAGTTTTTGGGTACAATATTGGTCTCATTTACCCAAACGTCTGCAGGTGATACAAAATACACCCTGTCACCTTCTTGCAGTGTTTCTGTTGAGAGTACTTTTTTTGCATTAACAAGTACAAAAGCGCCCTTATCAAGCTTTACCATATTCTGAGCATTAACTGATAAGATTGATATAAATACCGCTAGGGCGGCTATTGCAAAAGCAACTATTCTTTTCATAATTATAATATTAAGCTATTTTTTCACTTTTGCAAAAAGAAATTAATAAATATGAAGAATTTTTACTGTATTAAATTTACAATATATAATTATTACCATGGTTTTTTGGCTTAAAAACAATTTAAAAAAGATTTTAACAACACTTGGGGTTTTTGTAACCCTTATCTTTGTTCTTTATTTATCTTTGGGTTTTCTTATTACCTCTTTTTTGGATGTTGAAAAAATACAATCATATGCTAAAAAAACTACCGGACTTGATATTATCATTGAAAACCCTGCTATTAAGACCATGCCTGACTTGTCGCTTGTTATTAAGGCAAATGAACTTAAAGTGGGCATAAAAAGCGAGAATAAAGTTTTCTTTGTTGCAAGCAAACCTAACTTAAGAGCAAGGGTTCTTCCTTTTTTACTTAAAAAGTTATCTGTAGCGGAGTTTGAGTCTGATAATATCAAAATTAATATATCAAGAGATAAAAATTCTGTTTTTGATTTTGAAAAATATTTACCAAAAGAGGTAAAAACTCCCCTTAAACTAAGTTTTGCCAATACAAAAGTAAACGTAAACAAGGCCAATGTAGAATTTTTAGATTATAAACAGTCTAAAAAAATACTCTTAAACTCTGACAATTTTAGAGTTTTTGAATATTCAGATGGCAAAAAAATAAACTCAAATATTAGTGCTTTACTTAAAATCTGTGACTTAAACACAGATGCGTGTAATGTTTCGAATTTATCTTTAAAATCAGACTTAAAACTGCCTTTAATCAAACACATTGATGAGGATAAAACCTACATTGATTTATCTTTTGGCGACTTTTCTCTATCTTCAATAAGCCCTTATGTAGAGGAATTTTCTCCGGTTAAATTTAAAAAAATTAGCGGCAATGTTTCGCTTGATATAAAGAAGAACAGTGGTATTTACTTGGCAAATACTAAAACAAAATCTATTGATATTGAATTTCTATATAATGGCAAAAAAAGTAATTTCCTGTTGGAGGGAATTTCAAACGGAGTATTTAAGGCTAAATTTGAAGATGACAAAGTACTTATTTCTGATTCATCTTTTGTATCAGATGGCATAAATACCGAGTTTTCAGGCGAGATAAAAAAATACAAAACAAAAAAACCTGTGCCAAATCTTGATATAAAAATTAATAACAGTGACTTTTTAAAACTTGTGCAACTTATACCGGCAGGGTTTGTCGTCTATAAAACAGATGTAATTAATGAGCTTATAAAAGCTCGTCCCTACGCCAGAGTTGAGGGAGGGTTAAATATCTCAAAAAACTTTACAACACCTGATGTTGTAGGAAGTTTAAAGATTTTTGATATTTATCTGTTTAAAAAGCCTGTAGGTTTTGCACCTGCTGTTGCCCTGTGTGATTTTATAGGCGATAAGGTAAAAGTGGACGTCAGAGTTGATGCTCCAAATTCTCAATATGTAAAAGTCAAAGGTGTATCAGAGCTCTACGGCAGACAATCGGGTGAATATGACATTGTATCTTCTGAAAATGTAAATCTGGCTTTTGCTCATAAGTATCTTATTCCTGTTCAAAGAGTAATCGGCTTTAAACTTGGCCCACTTCCTTTTATGAAAATTGACGGCAGCGGCAAAATTCATATTGTTGCAAAAGGAACAATTTATGACGCCGTTGTTGACGGTAAGTTCTTTGGTAAAAACATAAAAGCCTCTTTAGATGGGCTAAATGCTCCTTTGTCTGAGGGAAAAATCGAGCTTGATTTTAAAGGCAAAGTAATAAATATTGTAGATACTTCCGCAAAAATCTTTGACGGCATGTTTTTAATTTCAGGTTTTGCTGATGATTATGGAAATATTAATATAAAATCAGATGTAAAAAATGTTTCCGCTAACAGTCTGCTTGCAGCTGCAAAAATAAGTGAAATTATAAAGCCAAGGACAGGTGATTTATCAAAAATAAAAAGCGCAACAGGTAAGTGTGACCTTACTGTTATTTTAAAAGGAAAGGCAAAAAGCCTTGAGGGACTTGATTTTCTTGATGATATTTTACCTGTGGGTAATATAGTATTTAAAAACGTCGGCGCGATTATTTATCCGAATATTAAAATGTCATCGACTAACGGGCAAGTTGTTTTTGACAAGGATTATAAAATTAATCTAAAAACTGTTTACAAAAATTCTCCGGTGACGGTTAATGGTACTTTGACGCCTAATAAGTCGGATTTGTCCGATAAAAATGCAAAGGTCAAAGTTGATATTGTATCTAATGCAGAGAAAATGCGCTATAGTGATATTTTAGAGTTTGTGCGCGAGCAAAATTACTTCGACGATAAAAACCTAAGGTTTGCAATAAATAATCTCCCCTTGGGCGCAATTGATTTTATTTTTAATACAAAGATTGCAGCTAAGGGTACAATTCCTGTGCAGTTTAGCATGAAGGATTTATCCAAGCTTTCTCTTGACGGCTCTTTTGTGCCTCTAAATAGTGAACTTTCAAAAAATATAAGCTTTAAAGGTGGCATATATAAAATTGAAAAACAAAAGATAAAAGTACAAAATTCAAATATTTCCGTGTTTAACTCAAATATATATTCTAACGGCACGATTGAAAATATATTCTCTAAACCCCAGGTTAATATTGCCCTTAGAGCACAATCGGTTCCTATGAGTAATTTGGGTGGCATGTCAGGGTATACAAACATTGCTTTCTTTAAGTCTTTATTATCTGATTTTACGGATTATAAAGGTAGTGTAAATCTGGATGTAAATATTAGAAAAAATGTTCCAAAGGGACATATTTCTTTTAATAATGTTAGTGCGTACAATTCCAAGCAAGAGCTTTCCTTGGTTCTTAAAAGTGGCTTGATAAAGTTTTCAGGCAATAAACTTTTAATAGATGCGCTTAATTTTTCGTACGGAAATACCCCGTTGTATTTTAATGCAATTGTTCAGAACTATCTTAGCAAACACCCTGCTTTTAGTGCAACATTTACGACTAATATTGACGAAGTAGCGGCAGATAAGCTTATTAACCCTTATTTAACTTATCCGTTAAAGGTTAAGGGTGAAATAATATTAAAAGGTAAAATAAAAGGCGGATTAAACGACTATACGCTTTTTTCAAATCTTTTATTACCTAAAGATGCCGATATTTCTTACATGGGGGCTAATCTTGGTGATTTAAACTACGATAGAGAATTTGATGCAAAAATCGATTTTTCAAAAAATATTGCAAAAATTAACAGTGCTAAATACCAGAAATATGTTACTTCCCAAAATAACAAACCTACACCTGTTACTGCTCTAAGGGCGGACGGCAGAGTTGTTTCAACTTCGGGAAAACTGAATTTTGAAAATTTACATGTTGTTACACCAACTGCACTTACAGCAAGGATTTTTAATGTAATATTTAAAAAATCAGTTCTTAAACAGGGTTTGTTTAGTTGCGATTTGCATCTTAACGGCAATATTTTAATGCCCCATGCAACAGGCGAGATTAACTTTAGAGATATAAACATTCCTCTCTATAATACCAAAATCAGTGATATGGATTTTGATATCAAAAAAGATGTTATCCATGCAGTGTTTAGGGGAAAAACTTTTGATTCTGACGTTGATATAACTGCTGATATTAAAAATAAACAGACTTTTCCCATTGTGTTGAATAACCTTGAAATTAAATCAAAAAAAACAAGTCTGTCAGGTTTGTTTGAGGGAATTTCTCAAATTCCCAGAGGTTCATCAGATATTGTTCCTGACCAACCTATTGTATTTAAGCCTCAGGACCTTGTTGTTATAAAGGGTAGTGCTTTTGCAGATGTTATTGAATTTAAAAACATAAAAGCGACTGACTTAAAGGCAAGTTTTTCTAATCCCACAGGCTTTGAGTTTAATATTGACAACATAGAGTTTGATATTGCAGGGGGCAAGGTAGTATCAAAAGGTAATTTTGATGTTGTATCATTGCTTTTTGATATTGATTCCATTGTATATGATTGTGATGCAAATTTACTTACAGAGAGCTTTTTGGGTCTAAAAAATCAAATGTTTGGCAGAGCAAATGCAAAGATTAATTTGAGCGGTAAGGTTCCTCAGACTCCGGAGGATATAAAATTTGTAAACGGTAGAGTGGAATTCAGCGTGAATGAGGGTAAAATGCCAAAGCTTGGCTCTTTAGAATACCTTTTAAGAGCAGGAAATCTCATTAAGAGTGGGTTGTTTGGGTTGACATTAAATAACCTTATTGAAGTATTAACGCCCTACAAGACGGGTGAATTTTCAACAATTAGGGGTAATTTTAAGCTTGCCAGCGCTAAAATCAATTCGCTTGAAATATTTTCAAAGGGTAAAAATTTGAGCTTATTTATATACGGTAACTATGACATTATTAATGATGATGCCGACATAGAAATATTAGGCAGATTATCAAAAAATGTCAGCAATGTTTTAGGCAGATTTGGCAATGCCTCAATTAATTCTTTGTTTAATGTTTTAACGGGTAATAAGATTAAAGAGGGTGCAAAAAAACAAATTATTGATAATGTAAATAAAATTCCTTTAATAGAGATATCCGGTGATGACTACAGATTATTTCTTGCCAAGATTAAAGGAAAGCTAAATTCTGATGATTATGTCAAGAGCTTTAACTGGTTGAACTAGCCTAATTGCACAGGTTAAAAATAAAACTTTACATACTTGATAGAATTAAAATTTGATTATAAAATTTAACACAAAAAGGAATAACATATGAGAAAACTGACATTATTTTTAGCGATTTTATTTGTAAGCGTCCTATGCAGCGCTTGTATAAATAACATTGCAATTCAGGAATTAAATAATAAAGCTCAAGAATATATGCAAAAAGGTGACTTTCAAAGTGCTATCTCAAGACTTGAGTCAAGCGTTGACCTTGATGGCAGTGTATTTGAAACAAGGTATAATTTAGGCGTTGCTTACATTAGCGCCCAAGACTTTAAAAAAGCTCAAGAGCAGTTAAAGGAAGCTATTAAAATAAAACCCGATTTTGCTGATTCTTACTATTCTCTTGCCGTAGCTCAAGAAAGTGAGGCACTAAAGGTACTGGAAGATACTGACGATGAAAATCAGGTTGAGGTTGCGGTTGTTTCCGATGATGAGTATTCTGATTTAAAAAATATCAGCAAAGAAGATGCACTTTATATGGTAAATCTTTTGGATGAGGCGGTTAATGCTTACAATAAATATCTTGAGCTAAAACCCCAAACACAAGATAAGCAAGATGTAGAAGCACAAGTGGAATACTTGAAAGAAACTGCATCTAAATACGCTCAAAAATACGAAATTACCGGCGATACGGAAGAGCAGCAGTAATGTTTACTTCGCCCTTATCTACGGTTTTTAGCGTGGGTGTTTTTGAAGTAAGAATGTATGGCGTGATGATTTTTCTTGCAATCATCTGTGCGGTTTTTTGTATAAATAAAATTGCAAAAAAATACTACCCACAGGTAAGCACTGATGTTTTACTTGATTTGTATCCGATTTTAATAATTTTTGGGGTAATTTGCGCAAGATTGTATTATGTCTTATTAAATCTTGATTATTACCTTGTGCGTCCGTCTGAAATTTTGGCGCTCTGGCATGGAGGTATTTCTATCCACGGTGCACTTTTAGGCGGATTTGTTGCAGGTGTTATTTATTTAAAAAAGAAAAATTTGCCAATCTTATGCTACGCCGATGTCATAACTTTTGGACTTGTTTTGGGGCAAGCAATAGGCAGGTGGGGCAATTTCTTTAATTCGGAAGCCTTTGGCACTCCTTGTGATTTACCTTGGAAACTCTACATAGCGCCTATGTATCGCCCTGTAGAGTATTTTAGCTACAGTTACTTTCACCCGACTTTCTTGTACGAGTCGCTTTGGTGCATATTTGTATTTTTAATTTTGTTTTTTGTAATAAGAAAATATCAAAAATCTCGCTCTGGGCTCATTTTCTTTTCTTATTTAATTTTATACTCTATAGGCAGATTTTTAATTGAGGGAATAAGAATCGACAGTGTCTTTAATGTGGGCTCTGTGCCTATTGCTCAAATAGTCAGTGTAATTATCCTTTTAACAGGCATTTTGGGAGTAATTTATTGCATAAAAAAACACCCCTTGAATTAAGGGGTGTTTTAAATATTACTTAGTGTTTGATTAGGCTTTCACCTGTCATTTCTGCGGGTTTTTTAATATTCAGCAGGTCAAGCACGGTAGGCGCGATGTCACATAGTGCGCCTGTATCTTTTAGCTTTGCATCTTTCATATCGTTTGTTACAAGTATAAAAGGTACAGGGTTTGTAGTGTGAGCAGTTTGTGGTGAGTGAGTTTGTTCGTTGTACATCCACTCGGCATTACCGTGGTCTGCGGTTATAATCATCTCTACGTTATTTTCAAGTGCCTTTTGTGCAATTTTACCTACGCATTCATCAACCGCCTCAACCGCTTTTACTGCAGCTTCCATAACGCCTGTGTGTCCTACCATATCAGGGTTAGCAAAGTTTACAAGGATAAAGCCGTAGTCTTTGTTTGACAGTGCTTCAAGCACATTGTCGCATACTTCATAGGCGCTCATCTCAGGTTTTAAATCGTATGTTGCAACTTTAGGTGAGGCAACAAGTTTTCTTGTTTCAAGTTTAAAGGGAACTTCTTCCCCGCCGTTAAAGAAAAATGTAATGTGTGCGTATTTTTCGGTTTCTGCGGTTCTGAATTCTTTTACATTGTTATCATCAAGTACCTGTCCTAAGATATTTTTTAGTCTTTCAGGCTTAAAAGCCACACTTAGCGGGAATGTTTCATCATATTGTGTCATGCATACATAATAAATGTTATCCCTTACCGCTTTTCTTTTAAAACCGTCAAAGTCTTTAAGTGCGATAGCGCTTGTGATTTCTCTTGCTCTGTCGGGTCTGTAGTTAAAGAAAATAACCGCGTCGTTATCTTCTATTCTCTTGCCGCCTACAACAATGGGTTCTACAAATTCATCGTTTTTGCCGTTTTTATAAGACTCTTTTAGTCCCTCAATTGCACTTTGAGCTTTGTTGCCTTCGCCAAGAAGAAGAGCATTGTATGCTCTCTCTACTCTTTCCCAGCGTTTATCTCTGTCCATTACCCAATATCTGCCTATAACAGAGGCTATTGGAGGTAGGTTATATTGCTTAAGGGTATCTTCTATTTCTGCTAAAAACTCTTCAGCGCTTTGCGGCGGTGTGTCGCGACCGTCAAGAAAAGCGTGAACATATACATCTTTCAAGCCGTTATCTGCAGCCATTTTTATAAGGGCTTTTAAGTGTTCAATTGAACTGTGTACGCCGCCGGTTGAAACAAGTCCGTAAATATGAAGAGATGAGTTGTTTTTCTTTGCATGGTTTATTGCGTTTAAAAATTCCTCGTTTTTAAAGAACTCACCTTCTTTTATGGCTTTGTTTATCCTTGTTAATTCTTGATAAACAATCCTGCCTGCACCTATGTTTAAGTGACCAACTTCCGAGTTGCCCATTTGCCCCTCAGGCAGCCCTACATTATTACCGTCAGCATGAATTTGCGTGTGCGGCATAGTTTTTAAATATTTGTCGTAATTTGGTGTTTTACCAAGTTCTATGGCGTTTGATTTTGTGTCTGTTGAAATACCCCATCCGTCAAGGATGCATAGTAATACTCTTTTTTGATTTTCCATAATTTTATCCTCTCTTATATTCTTAATATATCACAAAAATATTTCTTAACATCCCTGTGTTTATTATAAAGTTTTTTACTTTATGCCCGATATATAACTTGTAGGAAACGGGATTTTTTAATGCAAGGTGTACCTGATATAACAAAACTCGGAAATAAATTTGATGTACAAGGTTCTACTGCAACTTCCGGTACTGCTGCAGGCAGTAGTTCTTCATTGTTAGGCCTTTCAAGCAGCTCTGAAGATGAGCTTCAAACTCTGGAGATTGACTCATCTGACCCTGTTAGCATGATAGAAAGTCAAAGCGCTTTGACGCAGCAAATGTATATGTTGCAAATTGAACTGTGCAAACAGGAAATTGAAAATATTAAGCTAGAAATACAAAAAATAGAGTCTGAGAGAAGCTCGCTTCTTTCTCAGATGGGTAATGAAGATGTCGAGACCTCTGATATTATCAGTCAGTTTAACAAGCTGGGAAGTTCAAAGTTAAAATTATTTAATGAAATTCAGTCAATTACTGCTCAAATATCTTCAATTCAATTGCAAATGCAGCAGGATTTATTGAGTACACAAGCTTCAATTGCTCAAATTAATGCTCTTTCTTCGCAGGCTGCAAGTTTGAATGATTCTTATAATTCTGGTGTGTCTAATATAACGAGCATAAACACCTCTTCTGACGTTGGCAATATCGCGGTACAGATGGGACTTTCTTTTGTCGGTGTTATTAATTCAGACGCTCAGGGAAATGCCGAGTTTTCGCCGGGTGGTGCATCTCAACACTGGTGTGCTGACTTTGTAACATCAATTACAAAACGTGCGTATGAAGCAAAAGGTTTGCAAGTTCCCTCGGGGTTTGGCTCTTCTGCAGTAAGCGGGCTGCAATCTTGGGGCAAAAGCAATGGAGTGTATCTGGATACCGCTTCAAACTCTAATAAAGCCTCGGCCATTGCTTCTTCCGTTAAACCCGGCGATATCATGATTCAAAAAAGAAACGGTGCGTCACATACCGGTATTGTAACAAAGGTCTATTCTGACGGCAGTTTTGACACTGTGGAAGGTAATTCTTCGGATGCTGTTAAGACGAGACATTACAATGCTGATAGTAATATTCTTTCAGGATTTGTACTTATGAGCGCTCTTTAGTATAATGTCATGAAAAATAGACCTAAAGATTGATACAATTTTATTCTAAATATTGGATACTATACATGTGAATGAATAAGGACTTGGGAATATGTTGGATAGAATTTCTAACGACCATAGTGAAGCACTTTCAAATAACAGTATAAGTAAAATTTCTTCTCTCGGAGTTTCAAACGCTTATAATACAAATGATAATGACTTATTCGTAGATGAATCAAACATTTCCGATGCAGCTATAAAGCTTTACGAGAGAGAAAGGGATGTGAAAAAATTTACTGAGCTTGCTTTAAGTGACCAGGATGATACAAGTGCCGATGCACTTGTAATCTCAAAAGCACTCAGTGGTGAGATTTCAATTGATGACGATGAAGCTATTTTTTCACTATTATCAAATGAAGATTTTCTAAATGAGCTTGCTTCATAAACTTTTTGCCTCAATAAAAAGGTTTTATTACCTGAAAATTTTAAGGCGGAAATATTACCGCAGCGGTAAGTGTAACTGTTGCGGGCGTTGTTGTGAAAAAATTTATGTTAAACATGGCAAAAATATTATAAAAGATGAAGAGTTGTTTAATAAACTAAAGACTATGCATTCTTTTTATGATGATTTAGAGGTTGTTGATAAGGATGATACAGGTCTTGTATTCAGGTGTAATAACTTAGATTTAGAAACAAGAAAATGCAAAATCCATAAGCACAGGGCAAAAATTTGCAGGAACTACCCGCAGGAAGAAATTTTTATGATGGGTGCACAGTTAAGTGAAGATTGCGGGTATTCTTTTACACCAATTGTTCCTTTTAGTGAAGTATTTCAAAAGGTTCTAAAATCTAAAAATTCAAATTCTGACTGCAAGTTTTTTATTGAGTAAAAATAGTTCCAAACTTGATCGCCTCAATATTTTTTATGACATTGTGCACCCTTATGTAGTCTATTCCTTTTTGGGCAAAATAAGCGCTTGTGTATGCGGTTATATCGTCTGCATCCTTTGGCTTGTCAACATTGGCTAATTGTCTTAAAAATCTCTTCCTTGATACTCCGACAAGCATTTTATAGCCCATGCTTTTAAATTCTTCTATTCTTTGCATAAGTTCAATATTTTGTTCATAGTTTTTTGCAAAACCAAACCCCGGGTCAATGATTATATTTTGCGCTCTAATCCCGCTTTCAAGTGCTAGTGTACATTGGTTTTGAAGTTCTTTATAGACTTCATCAGCAAGATTTTTATAATTGCACATATTATCCATATCAGATGGATTTGAGCGAGAGTGCATAATTACAACTTTGGCGTCAAATTGAGCAATGGTTTTTGCCATGTCTTTGTCATATCTTAGACCTGATACATCATTTATAATATCAACACCGAGCTTTAGGGCAGCAAGTGCTGTTTTTGAATTTCTTGTATCAATACTTGTTTGTATATTTTGATATTTTTCTTTTATGTATTTGATGACAGGGATTATTTTTTCTGTTTCAATGTCGGGGTTTACGCTCAATGCTCCTGGGCGGGTGCTTTCTGCGCCTATATCTATTATTTTTGCACCCTCTTGTATCATTTTATCAACTTGAGTGCGGGCGCTATTGTAGTCTAGATACTCTCCGCCGTCAGAAAAAGAGTCCTCTGTCAGGTTTAAAATTCCCATAATTTCGCTTTTTGCCTGATGTTTTGAATGAAGTATCATATTTAAAATTTCATCGCTTAATTTAGGAAGCGAAAGTGGTTGTTTTCTTAGTTTTTTAGATACTTCAATAAGCTGAGAGAAGCTGCCGCTTAGCACGCAGTCCGTTTTTTCTACTTTGCAGTCGATAGAGTTTTTATGTACGGCGCAGTCGCAATCGCAAGAAAGCGCGGTTTGTTTTAGGATATTAGCTTCAATAGCCCTTAGCTCAAATATTTTAATATTTAAAAACTTGTGTTTATTTGCGCCTATAGATACGTACTCAGGGCTAAAACCGGTGTTTTTTATTTCCTGCTCTATAAAGTTTTTTGAAATAATTTTCATAGTTAAATTGCATTTTTCTTTTTACTACATATAATAGAATAACATCAAAGTAATATTTTTAGGAGATTAATAAAATGGCTGAAACTACCATCATCAAACTAAACGCTCAAGAGCGCGATACTGATAAAAATCCTCGTCAACTGAGAGCTGCGGGTTTTGTTCCTGCTACGGTTTACGGTAAGGGTATGGAGTCAAAAAACATTCAAGTTTGTGCTCATGAATTTGAAATGTCTACAAGAGATAACCGTGGTGCGGTTATTGAACTTGCTTTAGGTAAAGAAAAATTAAATGTAGTTATTCAAGAATTACAAAAAAATTACTCTACAAATCAAGTTCTAAATATTGAATTTAAGCTTGCTTAGTTAATGATTTTTAAAAACCGCCCGTAAAAGGGCGGTTTTTTGTTACTCGTTTTCATTAAATGAAGTTGTATAGTTTGTACTTTGTGAATTAAGCGAGTCAATAAAGTGTGTGTATCTTTCCATACGCAACTTTAACCAGCCCAACATTGAGTTTGAGCCTATGATTTTTACTATTCTTATTGAGCCAAAGCATTTCATCTTTGGGTTATAACTTTCCTCAAAGAATGTCTGGCACTTGCAGTTGAGTTCATCAACCAAATCGTAGAGCGTCTTTAGCCATGCGCTCTGAACATTTAGTTCGTCTATTTTGTATTCAAGTATCATTTATGCCTCCTTGGCGAGTTAGTAATAATTTCCTTTTTGAGATGAAAAGTTAATGTATGCGATTGATGTCTACTACAAATATAGTAATATATATTTTATTATATCAGATGTTTTGAAAAATACTAGTGTCTATGTCTAAGAAATCAAAAATTTTTTTAAACGGTGAGTTAATTTGTGTTAACTGTAATTTAGCCTCAGGCTTTTTCGACAGGCTTTTTGGATTAATGTTTTTAAAAAAACCTCGTTTTCAAAAGGTTCTGATTTTTAAAAACGCTCCTTGGATTCACTCGTTTTTTGTTTTCTTCAGGTTTGATGCGATTTTTCTTGACGATAGTTTTAGAGTGATAGCCTACAAAAATAATATTCCACCATTTTCAATTTTAAAACCTATTTTTAATTCGACCTATACACTTGAAGTTGTAAACAGGTGCTTTGATTTCAAAATTGGTGATAAAATACTTATTGATGAGCACTGATATTAAACAGCAAATTAAACTTATGCCAAAGCTCCCCGGGTGTTATCAGTATTTTGATAAGACGGGAGAAATAATTTACATTGGTAAGGCAAAAAACCTTTATAACCGTGTAAACAGTTATTTTGTCGGCAAAAAAGACTCTCCTAAGCTTCAGGTTATGGTGCCGCAAATTGTTCGTGTTGAATGTATTGTTGTAAACAGTGAAATTGAAGCACTTATTTTAGAGTCTGAACTAATTAAAAAACATAAACCTAAATACAATGTCTTGCTAAAAGATGATAAAAAATTTCCTTATTTTCTTATAACAGATGAAGAATACCCGAGAATTACCGTTGTCAGAAAAGCAAATAAAAATATGCTCAAAGGTAGGTACTTTGGCCCCTATACTGATTCAAGGGCTATGTATTGCACTCTTGAAACACTGGGTAAAATTTTCCCTTTAAAAAAATGCAAGACACCAAAGTTTCGCTCAAGACCTTGTTTATACTACGACATAGGTCAGTGTAGTGCGCCTTGTCAGAAGTTAATTTCAAGTGAAGATTATAAAAAAATCCTAAAAGATGTTGAGCTTTTTTTATCAGGCAGACAAAATGAGCTTTTAAAGGTTTTAGAAAACGAGATGAAAAAAGCGTCTGAAAATCTTGAGTTTGAAAAAGCTGCAAGATATCGTGACAGCTATAACGACATTAAAAAGACCATGGAAAAACAAAAAGTGGTCAGTGAAAATACAAGGATTAATCAAGATTTTGTGGGTATTGCAAAGTCTGAAGCACTCTATTGTGTAAGTATTTTGCAGGTTAGGCAAGGAAGGTTGATTAATAAAAAAGACTTCACTTTTTCTCATATTGCAAATTCTCAGGTGAATGATTTAAGTGAAATAATTTATGCGGTTTTAAGGGAATATTATGGGATTATCACAGATACTGAAATCCCTACAAAAATTACCCTTTCTATGCTTCCTGATGATATTGAACTTTATCAAAAATGGCTAACTGACAGGCTGGGTAAAAAAGTAATAATTAATGAAGCAAAGTCGCAGCGTGACAAAGAAATGTTAAATATGGCACAAAACACTGCCGCTTTTAATCTTGAGCAAGCTAAATTAAAAGAGCTTACCGTTATTCAAAACGAATACAACGAAGTTGGCACATATCTAATGGAAAAACTAAAACTGAGGAAATTTCCTCATACGATCGAGTGCTATGATATATCCCATATTCAAGGTACAAACACCGTAGCTTCGGGTGTATTTTTTGAAAACGGTATGCCTAAAAAATCTAAATATAGAAAATATAAGCTCCGCACACTTCAAAAAGGTGAAGTGGATGATTTTAAGAGTATGCGAGAAATTCTAAGGCGCAGATTTAATAGAATTAAAAAAGGAGAAATTGAGCCAGCGGATTTAATAATAATTGATGGCGGCAAAGGACAACTATCGAGCGTCATTGAGGTAATGAAGGAAATGGGGCTTAATTTGGATATTGTTTCTCTTGCAAAGAGAGAAGAAGAGGTATTTTTGCCAAGCTGTTCAGAGCCTGTTATTTTCCCGCTAAATTCACCTGCCTTGCATTTGTTTCAGAGGATAAGAGATGAAGCTCACAGGTTTGCTATTACATTCCACAGGCAACTAAGGTCAAAAAACATGACAAAATGATTTTGTTTTTGTGCTAGTATTTTCTTATGAATAGAATTAATGTGTGTTTATCAACGGATGATAACTATGTAAAATATGCCTCAAATGTTATTTTGAGCACACTGTCAAATAAAAATCCGGATGATGAGTATAAATTTTATGTTTTGTATTCTTCATTAAGTGGCGAGTCAAAGAAGATTCTAAAAAGTTATGATGGGGTTGAACTTTGTCCTGTGGATAGCGAAAAGTATGCTCCTTATTTTAACAATTCGGCGTGTCCGCATGTGGCTCTGCCTACTTTATACAGGCTTTCCTTGCCTTCTATTTTAAACGAACTGGACAGGGTTTTGTATCTGGACTGTGACTTAATTGTCCTAAAAAGCCTTGGAGAATTTTTCTCAACCGAGATTTTGGATTTTGAATATGCCGCTTGTGTTCCTGATTCTTGCTACAAGGGTCATATGCAAAGGATGGGCATGGAAGATGATGGTAAAAACTTTTATTTTAATGCAGGTGTTTGTCTTTTTGACCTTGCTAAGATGAGACGTGATAACATTGAAGAAAAGCTTTTTGAATATTTAAGAACCAATTTTAAATCACTTTTATTTTCTGACCAAGATGTTTTAAATGATGTTCTTAAGGGGCATGTTAAACAAATGGATGAAAAATACAATTTTATTGCGCCGAATTTTTATTTTTCAAATGAAAAAGACGTTGTGATTGCTCATTTTGCCGGTATTAAACCATGGCAGATTGGTTTTTATAATGTGTATAGAGAGCTTTTTTGGAAATATCTTTCTATGACAGAGCTTGGAAAAACTAAAGAACTGCAGGCACAAAAAAGAAAAGTACTCTTTATGCATAAGTGGTTTTGTCAAATATTATGGCACATAAAAATGTATCCGCTATTTTTCTTAAGAAAACGCAGGTTTAATGACTTCCTGAGGATTATAAAAAAATCCGAGTACTAGATTTTAACTAGCTTTAAAAGCTTATCAAACCAGTATCTTGCAGGGGTTATTTTTTTATCTGTTATACCTCTTAAGTATGAGTGACCGCCGTATTTCCAGTGTTTTTTGTCAAGCAGTATGCCTTTGCGATTTTTTCTGTAACCTTTATATTTCCAATTTTCAGGTATTGCATACTGAGGAGGTATTATTAAAGGATTTTTATCGAGCATGTATTTGTTCATATGACTTTCATCATGCCATATGGCAATAATCCCGTTGGCAAAGTCTTTTCTTGTATTGCTTTCAAGTGTTTTGAGCATACTTAGGTATTCTTTCGGTCTGCCTCCGTGTACACCGCTCATAAAGTAATGTTTTCCGCTGCCGTATGGTATATAGGCGCTGGATTGCTGGTTCCTTTCATATGGAAATTTGTCCGGCTCGCCTTTAAGCTTGTGGTTAAGCCATTCGCAAACACATATGTAGCCGTGTTCTTTTCCCGGGAGTATTTCTTTGCCTATGGGGGCAAGAAACTTCATATTTATATTAAAGTGAAATAAATAGTCATATCCGTCATATAATTCTTTTTTGCTCAGTAAAATCGCATATTTGTCGCATACGCTTATCGGCCATTTTGAAGATTGTGCAAACAATTTTGTCACATCAGTATTGTCTTGATGCTCAATTTCTGTCGCATCTGTGTAGACGAAAAAATGTACATTATCTTCGGGAAATAAAAACTGTTTGGCGCTTTTGTAGAACTCATCCCAAAAGCATATATATCTGCCGGTTGCTATACACAAAACACCTATTTTCATTTCGTTTCTCCCACTTTTACCTATTATACAATACATATTTCCCTTTGTAAAAATATTTTTTCTTCTGTTTAAAAAAAAATAAATAAGTGCTATAATGGTAGTAATAGGCTATGATGGTTGAATTAAATAAATCGTTGTTATATTATTTGTTGTCTGCTGCAGTGGTCATAGTTTTTGCATTGCCGCTTTGCGCTTGTTCAAATAACGCAAAGGTTATAAACACCCATGCGATGCCGGGACACAGGGTCACTGATATGCTGAAAAATACTACAGCGGCTCAAGGTTTAAATAAAAAAGAATCACCACTCACCGTGACTAAGTCGGGTGTGTATATATACAAGGATAATTCAACCGTTTATACTACAGGATATAATTTTCAATTAAGAGATAAAACAGATGTCGGGCCTAATGATGTAAGGTTTGATGCGGAACATTTCAGAACTAAATATTGATACTTAATAAATTTTATTTTAACATTACACAAAAAAGGACGAAGATATGAATTTTAAACATGGTTCACTTGAAAGTATAATATTAAATGCAATGTGGGAGCTTGAAAAATCAGGAGTTTATAAAAATTCGGTAAAAGAAGTTTATGAATTTTTATCTAAGACTGATTCTACAAAACGCGCATACACTACCATTAAGACGGTTATGGACAGACTTTTTGAAAAAGAAGTGCTGCTCAGAATAAAACACGGTAAAAAGTTTTTCTATCGCACTGCTTATTCAAACTCTGATATCATTATAAATTCGCTAAAGAAGATTGCAACACAGTATTGTAATGGCGATATGACAAAGTTAATGCACATTACAAAGTCTATGTGTGAAAAAGATACTCCGGTTGCTTTGGTTAAGTAGCCTATGAACGACAGTAACGGTGTTGCTTCCTATATTAGGGACAGAAAAAAAGTTTCCGAGTTGGTTATTGCGGTCTTAACAAACAAAATGACCGTGCTTGAAGCGCTAAAAGTTTATCCGAAAAATCTGGGTGACCCCACTTTAAATGCTGTTTTTCATGCTTTAGTGCACTTTGAGGCTGATGAAGATTTAAGAGCCAAGGATTCCTTGTACAAAGACGAGCAAGACAACTATCTTGAAGAGATAGCAAATATACTTGCAAATGGGGATTCTCTTCCGTTTAACATAATCGACGAGTATGTTAAATATCATAAAGAATCTTTAATTTATCCGAATATGGATAAAAAGTCTGTTTTTGAGCGTTTAAAGAAAATGATTAACATATGAAAATTAAAGCGCAAAATGTAATCGAATTTAGCTTTGTTTTCATTGTAATAATGTCAATTTTTTTGGCAATAATTGAACTTGCTCTGTATTGGCGTGCTCAATTCAGTGTTACAAATATTGCAAATGAAGTTATCGCCAATGTTCAAATTGAGGCACAGAATACAACCTCAGAGGCTCAGATTGTGGAATATGCAAAAAATTCACTTAAAAAAAGTGCAGGCCTGTTGAATTTATCGGGTTCAGAATATACGGTAAGCGGTTCTGACGGAAGTTATACAATTGTCAGTACTTTTTTAAAACATGGTATACCCGCCCTTGTTGCATTTCTAAACATTGATGACTTGGGGCGCGGTAATATTAGCATTGGGATAGTATATGCATACACTGGCATATTCCTTTACCGTGAGGGAAAATCAATTTCGTCAGGTAGTGCGCAAGGTGTGCAGAAATATTAAAAAATTAACTTTTTTTGACTTATTTGCTAATATTTTTATATGGCTAATACAATCGATATTATAGTTCCGATTTATAATGAAATAAACACTCTGGAAAATGTCCTTGCTACGCTGGAGGAAACGGATTTTTGTTCGCTGAAAAAAAGGTTGATTTTGGTAGATGATTGTTCTTCTGATGGTTCGCGAGATTTTCTAAAATCACCAAGATGCTCTGAGCACCTTATTTTATTTCATGAAAAAAACAAGGGCAAAGGTGCTGCAATTGCAACCGCGCTTGCAAATTCCGACGCGGATATTGTAGTTATACAGGATGCGGATTTGGAGTACAAGCCTGCTGATTACAATAAGCTTTTACCCGTACTTTTAGATACCGAGGCGCTTGTTGTATATGGCTCAAGGTTGATTGATAAAAGTTCAAGGAGCTCTTTTTTGTTTCTGAGCTTTGTTGCAAATACTTTTCTTACTTTTTTAACAAATGTACTATATGGTACAAAGCTTACGGATATGGAGACTTGCTACAAGGCGTTTAAAAAAGAAGCTTTAGAGGGTATTAAAATTAAATCTACAAGATTTGAATTTGAGCCGGAGATAACAGCCAAAGTCTCTAAAAAAGGCATAAAAATAAAAGAAGTGCCAATATCCTATTTAGGCAGAGCATATCATGAGGGTAAGAAAATTACTGCTAAAGATGCCATACATGCAATTTTTGCACTTTTTTATTACAGATTTTTTAATTAGTGTATAATTTTTTTATGGAAAAATTTACTCATTATACGGTGATGCTTAATGAAACCGTCGGCGCCTTAAACTGTGACGGGTCTGATAAAATCTTTGTTGATGCTACACTTGGCGGTGGTGGTCATAGTGAGTTGATTTTAAAAAAAATTTCCAAAAAAGGCAGGTTAATTTCTTTTGACGTTGACATGGATGCCATCAAAGCTTCAAAAGAGCGCTTATGTGGTTATGACAATGTGACAATTATAAATGACAGTTACGTTAATATTGCAAAAAATTTAAGAAAACTTGGTATAGATAAAATTACAGGAGGTATTATATTTGACCTTGGGGCTTCTTATCACCAACTAACAACTGCTCAAAGAGGTTTTTCTTTTATGAAGGACGCACCGCTGGACATGCGTTTTGATATGGAGAAAAATTTTAGCGCATGGGATGTTGTAAACAAATATAAAGAAAATCAACTTGTGGAAATTTTTTCTAAGTACGGCGAAGAACACTTTTCTAAAAGAATTGCGCGCGCTATTGTGAATTCAAGGCCAATTAACACAACTCTTGAACTTGTCGATGTTATAAAAAAATCTACCCCGCATGTAAATTCTAAAATTCACCCCGCAACGCGTGTTTTTCAGGCAATCAGGATTGAAGTTAATAACGAGTTGTTAAATTTTGAAAATACATTGAAAGAAGTGGTTACATTATTGGACACTGGTGCTATAATAAGTGTGTTGACTTTCCATTCGTTGGAAGACAGGGTGGCAAAGTCGGTATTGAGGAATTTTTCTCTAAGCTGCAGATGTGACAAGAATGTTCCCATCTGTTGTTGTGGGGGAAAGATTTTGGAGTTGGTGAATAAAAAGCCTCTCTGTGCTACAGAGGATGAAATCAAAAAAAATCCTCCCTCAAGGAGTGCAAAACTCAGAGTTGCAAGAAGAGTTTGAAAATTCAGGAGAGAAAATTGGCTTCCCTTTCTTTTAATAGAAATAATAAAAATAATAAAGATAAAAAGCGCCCTGGTGCAGTATTGCGCAAGGTGCAGAATCAGGGTATACAACCGCAAGAGGTTATTACCTCTCAGAGGTCTTATGTCAAGCAAGCAGGCGAGAGCCAAATTATCAGCGGTTATTTCTTACAAGAAAAATCATACAAAGAAATGGTGGTTGCAAGGGTAAATAAGGCATTATGCTCGATTTTGGCGTTTTTAGTTGTTGTGTGTCTTGTAAGTTACTATTTTGTGACAATGGGTGAAGTCAAACTGAATCAAATCAGAAAAGAAACGCTCACACTTAACTATGAAAATGAAGATTTGCAAAACAAACTTGATAATCTTCAGTCTTACTATAATGTAGATAGAGCTGTTGCAAAGTCTAATATTCTTCAGAGAGCAACAAAAGTTGTAGAGTTGTCGGCTGCACAAATTCCAAGTGTTGATTTTGATAAACAGGATAATAACCAGAGAAAAGCTTGGTCTATGGGCTATTAGTGTTGTATGAGCAAAGACAGATATAAGAAATTTGACAAGAGAATAGGTTGTTTACAGTTTTTCTTTAGTTCTTTTATCGCCGTTCTTTTGATTTATCTTTTTTTGATTCAGGTTTTTGATGTAAGACACTATCGCGAACGCGCAAAAAAACAGCGTTCCTCAAAGCTTTTTGTTTTAAGAGGTGAAATACTCGATAGAAACGGATTTAAGCTCGCATCCGACAATACTTCTTTTAACCTGTATGCACATCCCATGTATTACGACCATACTCCTGAGGAGCTTGCGGAAATTTTATCTCCGCTTGTTAATATTCCTGTATCATCGCTTACTAAAACATTGTCTTCAAATGATTCTGTTATCCTTATTAAAAAGGGTCTTGACAGAAAACTTGCAGAGGCAATAAAAGCAAAGAGGCTGCGCGAACTTTCCCTTGAAGTTAAAAATAAAAGAGTTTACCCCCAAGGTTCACTGGCTTCACATATTCTCGGTTATTATAATTCTGATGCTGATGTGGCAGGCGGAATTGAGTATGTGGCAAAAGATTATCTTGAGTATTTTGACAAAAATATTTCATATGAAAAAACTCCAAATGGAGATATTATTTATAATTTTAATACAAATCCTGAGGATATTGCGGCACCTATTAAGGGTAAAACACTTAACTTGACAATTGACTCGGCCGTTCAGCATATTTGCGAAAAATACTTGAATAAAACAATTCAGAAAACAAAGGCACTAAGGGGCGCTGTTATAGTCCTCGACCCAAAAACAGGAGAAGTTCTGGCGCTTGCAGTCTATCCTTATTATGACCCGAATAATTATCAAAAATATTCTATGAATGATATGAAAAACTGGGCTATAACGGATGTTTATCCTCCCGGGTCTACATTTAAAGTTATAACCGTAGCCTGTGCTATGATTAACGGAAAGGTTAACAAAAATACCAGAATACTTGACACGGGCAAAATGAAAATTGGCTGGTGGGAAATTAAAAACTATGACTACGACAGAAATAAAAACCCGGGGCTGATTGATTTAGTATATCTTTTTGAACATTCAAGTAACGTAGCAAGTGCAAAAGTTGCACAAATGATGAGTGCTCAAGAGTTTTATGATACTCTAAAAACTTTTAACTTTGGTGATGCGACAGGGATAGACCTTCCGGGCGAGTCATCCGGTATTTTACCTTCCCCTAAAAGTTGGGATGTTGCTACACATGGTGCCATGGGCTACGGCTACGGCGCTTCGGTTACTGCAATTCAGATGGCCTCGGCTGTTGCTGCTATTGCCAACAATGGGGTCTGGATTACTCCGCATGTAATTAAGTACTCTCCTGAGATTTTGCCTCAAAGGGTAATAGAGCGAAGGGTCATGAGTGAACAATCAGCGCGTGATTTAACCTCGATTTTGGTTAAGTCTATGGAAAATGGGAAAAGTGTAGCAAAGATGGACGAGTATTACATTGCTGCTAAAACAGGTACATCAAGACGCCCGCTGGACAATGGCGCAGGTTATTCAAATAAACTCTATACATCTATGGTAGGTTTTTTACCGGCGACTGACCCCAAAATTCTTGTTTATGTTGTGGTTGATAGCCCGGGGGGTGAAGCAATATGGGGTTCAACCGTTGCAGGCCCTATATTTAAAGACATTACAACCGAGCTTGTTAAAATCATGAACTTAAATCCTGATAAGAAAAAAGTTGTTAACAAAACAGGCATTTAAGAGTAGAATAGTTATACATCACCGTGTATGGGGAAGGTAGAAATGGAATTAAGTAAAATTATAAAAGAAGTTGAGCCAATTGAAGTTTTAAATTTTAAAGATGTTGATATACTTGGAATTTCGTACAATTCAAACACTATAAATTCTCATGAAATTTTTGTTTGTCTAAAGGGTGAGCATGTAGATGGTCATGACTATGCTCAAAAAGCATTTGAAAAGGGCGCTGTTGCTCTAATGTGTGAAAAGCCTTTGAACATTGAAATTCCACAACTTATTGTTAATTCTACTCAGGAAAAAATCGCAGATTTATCTGCATGCTTTTATCACAACCCCTCTCGCGAATTGAATTTAATCGGGGTTACGGGTACTAACGGTAAAACTACAGTTACGCACCTTATACAAAAGATTTTTGAACAAAATTCAAAAAAATGTGCTCTGATTGGTACGCTTGGTTATAAATTATCTTCATCAAGCGAGTATTTTGAAGCAAAACACACAACGCCACAGGCTCCCGAGCTACAACATACGCTTCAGAAGATTTTAAAATCCGATATTTTAAATGTTGTTACGGAAGTAAGCTCTCACTCGCTTGAGCAGCACAGAGTCCGCAAGTGTAAGTTCTCAGGTGCTGTATTTACAAACCTTACTCAAGACCATTTAGATTTTCATATTACTATGGACAATTATTTCAATGCTAAGGCAAAATTGTTTGAAAATCTGGAAGAGGGTTCATATGCCGTCATTAATAATGATGATAAGTATGCAAAGAGATTATTGGAGAGGGTGCCCAAAGGTGTTAGAGTTATTACATACGGTGTAAAAAACAACTCAGACCTTATGGCAAAAGATGTTGAATTTACGTCATCAGGTGTAAGTTTTAATTGTGAGTTTGAGGGCCAAAAGATACAAATTAAGCTTATGCTAAACGGTATGTTTAGCGTTTATAATGCCCTTGCTGCAATCGGCTGTGCTCTTGCCAACAATATTTCTCTTGAAGTTTCAAAAGCGGCACTTGAGGGCACGAGAAGTGTTGCGGGTCGTTTTGAAATAGTTTGCACGACACCACTTGTGATTGTTGACTATGCGCATACTCCGGACGGACTTGAGAATATTTTGCGTGCTGCAAGAGAACTTACTCCAAAAGACGGTAGTTTGATTTGTCTTTTTGGCTGCGGCGGTGACAGGGATGCTACAAAGCGTCCGAAAATGGGCAAAATTGCTCAGTCATTAAGTGATAAAGTTGTTATAACTTCAGATAATCCTCGCTCAGAAGACCCTCAGCAGATTATTACAGATATTTTATCAGGTTTAAAATTAATTAATCCTAAGACTGTTTTTGTCGAGCCTGATAGAGCAGCTGCTATTGAAATGCTAAAAACAATAGCAACTGATAAGGATGTTGTAATTGTTGCCGGTAAGGGGCATGAAGATTATCAAATTTTAAAAGACAGAACAATACATTTTGATGATAGAGAAGAAGTTGCCCGCGTTTTTGGCGTGCAGTAGCCAAAAATGTTAAGAGTATTTTCAAACTTTTATTCTTGTATTAGAATATAAGTTGAAATGGAGGCATCTTGAGCGAAAAATTAATAATCAGCGGTTCGCGCCCGCTTGAGGGCGAAGTTAGTATAAGTGGGGCGAAAAATGCCGTCCTAAAGCTTATGGCTGCTGCTTTGCTTGCAAAAGATGTTTCAAAAATATATAACGTACCCGAACTTACTGATGTTGAGATTATGCTTGATGTGCTTGAATGTTTGGGCGCAAAATGTATTTACGATAAAACAAACAAAACAGTTGAAATTGATGCCAGAAATCTCACAAGTATTGTCGCGTCAGACAGATTTGTAAGCAAGATGCGTGCTTCTTTTGTGGTTTTGGGTTCTCTTGTCGGTAGAATGAAAGAGGCCAAGGTTGCACTCCCCGGGGGATGCAAAATTGGTGAAAGAAGAGTTAATTTTCACATTAAGGGCCTTGAGGCACTTGGTGCAAAATGTAAAATTGAGCAAGGCTATGTTAATGCTAAGGCGCTTGAGCTAAACGGTGCTGATATCTGTCTTGATATACCGTCTGTCGGTGCAACTGAAAACATCATGCTGGCTGCTGTTTTAGCAAATGGTGTAACAAGAATACAAAATGCAGCTCAAGAGCCCGAAATTGTTGATTTGGCTAATTTTCTTAAGGCAATGGGTGCTCAGATTGAAGGTGCAGGCACAAATGAGATTTCTATTTGCGGTGTTAAGTTAGAAGACTTGCATGGCGTGGAATACACTACAATATCGGATAGAATAGAAGCAGGCACATATATGAGTGCAATCATAGCTTCCCGCGGTCATGGTATTATAAAAAATGTTTTTCCAAATCATCTTACAATTTTTACGGGCAAACTTCTTGAAATGGGTGCAAAGATTAAGTTGCTTGAGCCTAATGTTATGGAAGTTTCTTCAAATTCAAGACTTTTGCCAATGAATTTCATTACTCAACCATACCCGGGCTTTCCGACTGACCTACAGGCACTTGCAATGGCTTTGTTATCAACGTCAAACGGTATAAGTGTCGTAACTGAAAGTTTATATGAAAACAGATTTATGCATGTAAATGAACTTTGGAAAATGGGTGCAAATATTAAACTGAGTAAAAACCATGCAATAATAAAGGGTGTTGACTACCTTGTGGGCACATCGGTTACTGCGCCTGATTTAAGGGCGGGTGCCGCACTAGTTGTTGCCGCTATTATGGCTCGAGGAGAAAGTGAAATACATGGGCTTAATCATATTGACAGAGGCTATGAAAAATTTACGGAAAAGCTAAAAGGCTTAGGCGTTTGTGTCTCCAGAGTTTGTGAGAATACGCCTGAGACAGCGGGAGGTAGAGTTGACTCATAAATATAAACGCTGGTATGATTATGACCCTTTATTGATTGAAGTTATAAATCTTTTAAAGAACTACCAAAATGAGCTTCGTTCTCAAGCTGAAATTTTTTTACAAAAAGTTGAAGAACAAGTTTCAAAAGAAGCTCTGGACAGGTTTTATGAAATGGTAAAGCCTTTTAACGGAAATCGCTGGTATGATAAAGACCCTATTATTTCAAAGACGGTTGAGCTTTTGCGCGTTGTGCCGCAGCAAGTTCAAAAACAAGCTGCAGATAGTTTTATTGAAGCCTTGAGGGCTAATGGCGTTGTTGTTGAAATTACGGTCAAAGAGCAGAATTAATTGTTAAAGAAATTCTTGATTTTATAAATAATATTATCGTTTTTTAGTCTCTCAATTACCTTTTTTTCAAGTCCAAGCTCCAGATTGGCAAATTTTGCTTCAAATGTCTGGTTTAGTGCTTTTCTAAGTGAATTTATTTTTAGTGTTCTCTGTACCAAGTCACAGGAAAGCGCTAGTGATGACTCTATTTTATCTTTTGTGTATTGAGATACTTCGTTGTCGCAATAAGCGCTAAGTAGTCTGTATTGTCGGAACTTTTTAGCCCTTTCTAAGTGTTTGTTTTTAATTGAATCAAACAACGATTTAATAATTCTGTATTTTTCCATACAAAACGGACAATTTCTAAGATGCAATGCTACTCTGTTGCGTTTATTTGCACTGAGTTTGTCGTCAATGTATGGAATTATAAGCCTTGATATATCTTCGCAGGTCAAGTTTCCTTTCAACATTTCCTCTCCTTTAGCTCATATAGGGTTTTAAGTATTCTTGCAACTTAAGTCTTGCTCTGGCAATTCTTGACTTTACCGTTCCAATATTGCAGTTTGTTGCTTTTGCAATTTCTTCATAGCTCATTCCTTGTAGTTCACGCATGATTATTGCAATCTTGAAAGGGTCAGGTAGCTTGTGAATAGAGTTTTTTATTGCTCTTTCAAGCTCTTTGTCAATTACTCTCTGGTATGGATTTGATGCAAAGTCCGGTATTTCAAATTTTATTTTTTCTTCGTCATTATCAAGACACACTTTTTTTATGGTTTTTTGTTTTTTTCTCAGTGTGTCGTAAAACTGATTTATGATAATTTGATTTAGCCAAGATTTAAATGTTCTTGGATTTTTAAGTTTTTTTATATTTTTTGCGACTTTAAAAAGAATTTCCTGAGTTAAATCCATAATTTCATCCGGTTTTGCATCAAGATAATATAAGGTTGCAAAAACATTTTTCTGTTGGCGTCTTATTATCTCTTCAAGCGCCTCAATGTCCCCTTTTTGAGCTAGGGTTATCAATTCGTCCAGATTGTTATTTTTGATATTGTATTTCATATTCAAAAATTAATGCTAACACCCTTAATAAACCATATTCTTTGTTATATAATCACATAGGCAGTATTTTTGGAGGAATATTGAACAGGATAATTGATGCTAATCTTAACCGAGCAACAGAGGCGCTAAGGGTATTGGAGGAAATAGCAAGATTTTATTTTGATGATAAGGTATTGTCTCAAGAACTAAAAGTCATTAGACACGGTGTTTGTAACTTTTTTGACAATAAGTACGATGAGCTTTTATTTTCAAGAAATACGCAAAATGATGTTGGAGCAAACATTGAAAACCCAACTAAATTATCAAGACAAAATGCAAGCATAGAGCAGATTTTTCGCTCAAACTTTAAACGCTTAGAGCAAGCATTGAGAGTTCTGAGTGAATATGGAAATCTCTGTGACGATTTCAGGTATAAAATTTACACAATAGAAAAGAAAATGAATGAAAGATTTAAAATGGTTATAAAGAAATATTTACTAAAAGATAAAAATCTCTACCTTGTTACTAATTCGGACAACTTTTCTTCAGATGAAGAATTTTTAGACAAGGTTGCACTTGCTATCAAGTCAGGGGTTGACATTGTTCAGTTACGCGAAAAAAACAAACCTGCATCAAAGATTATTGAATACGGCAAGGTCATAAGGCAACTATGCAGTGAATACGGGGCAATTTTTATTGTAAATGACAGAATTGATATTGCTCAAATAGTAAAAGCTGACGGGGTGCATCTTGGGCAAGACGATGTAGATATAAAACACGCAAGAGAAATTCTTGGTGAAAAAATGATTATAGGAATATCGACTCACAAGCCTTCTGATGCCATTGAAGCGGTTAGGGCGGGTGCGGATTATATAGGTGTGGGGCCTGTGTATAAAACCCCAACTAAGCCCAACAGGGAACCCGCGGGACTTGATTACTTGAGGTGGGCAGTAGAGAATGTTAGTATTCCCTTTTATGCTATTGGTTCAATAGATGAAAATACGATTGACGAAGTAACTTCTTGTGGTGCCAAAAGAGTTGCACTGGTTAGGGCTATAATGTATTCAAAGGATGTTGCCACAACAGTGAAAACACTCAAAAATAAGTTATCTTTTAGCTTGCGCAATTTTTTGCATTGAGAGGTTTTATAACTTTGTGAAAATTCGCATACGCAATTTTTATGAAAGGTTTAAACTTGAATATCAACCCCGTTGGCATAAAAAATAAAATAATAGCTTTAAAAAACGAGCTTAAGGACTATTACACAGGTGCAGATGTTTTTCATGATGATAAAACAGAAACCAAGGCTCATATTTTAGAGCTCATGCTGGGTTCTTTGGCTGTTGTCGCTGCAGCGGGTATTGCTATGAAATTTGGTAAATCGTATGCCTTGCCAAAGTTATCTGTGCCAGAGTTTAGAAAAGACGGTTATTTTAGAAACGGACTTGCATATTATAAAGGTAATCTTTTTAACGGAAAAATCATTAAGCCTCTTAATGATGATACTGTTTCTACACTCTCATATTATCAGGGCAGGTTAAAAAATGTAGTAAATTTTGATTCAATTTCTCATAAGTTCAACATGCAGAAAAAATATATGTATGATGAAGACGGAAGACTAAAATGTGTTGCAACCAAGATGCTGGATAACATTTTGCACTCATATTATAAAGATAATGGAATAATTGCTCATTATAAAGACGGTAAGTTGTCTAAAAAGATAGTGCCGTTAAAAGATTCAAGAATAAAAGTGATTGACTACAGCGATGCAATGAAAGGTGTAGTATGTGAAATAAAAGAAAACATAAAATAAAGAATTTATTAAAAATGAGCAGTTTTTCTTTTTTTATGTTTTAATTGTAAGTCGTACACGTTTGTCACCAGCTGATTGTACTATTTGTTATTGACCATGAATATAAAACCAACAAGACAACAAAATATAAATAACTACCAGAGTTTTAAAGGTTCGGGAGTTTTAGACATTGCAACCAAGGGGTTGGAGTTGTGTAATAAATACCCTATGGTCGGTGTATCTTTTACAGATACTGTTGCAACCAACATTCCTCGTACTGTTGTAGATTTAAAAACAGGTATTCCTGCTGCAATGGAGACATTCAGGAGGGAAAATTCAGGACTTTTTGTAAACTGTTTAATGCCCTCTTTTATTGTTCTTGGGGTTTCTAAATTTCTAAATAAACCAATTATGGGTAACATGTTTAAAGGTGTAAACATGTCGTCCTCTTGGGCAAACGGTGAAGCTCTTGATAAGTATGTTGATGTCTTTAAAGGTGTTATTAATCCAAGTTCAAAGTCAACATCTAAAGATGAAATTTATTCTTTTTTCAAAAATACTATTTCTTCCCTTGAGGGCCTTGATGGTAATAATTGGATAAAATTTAGTGAAAAATTGCCTGCAGATAAACTTGATGAGGCAACAAGTATACTTACCGAGGCAGTATATAGCTCCACAAAAGGCAAAAAGTTTGTTAAAGAGCTTTTGTCAAAAGCTTCAGGTATTATTTCTCAAAATACACATGCAACAAATACTTTGAGATTTTCAGGGTCAAATAAAATATTTGGTTCAAATTTATCTGAAATTTTACGAGATAGCACGGATGTTGCAAGAAAATTTACCGATGACGCTGTAAGAGCTAACCTTGATGGTTTCAAGGCTCAAGCAACAAAACTCGTTAACTATAAAAGTATTTTAGGGTTGGGAATAATTATCCCTATTGCTATGTCTATGCAATCTATAAATAGGGCAATAACAAGACATAAATATAAACAAAAAGGCGCACCTATTTATAAAGATTTTGAAAAGGGCGGCACATATAAAGAAATGTCGCCGGCTGAAAAGACTAAATTTTTTGGTCAAAAGCTGTTGGCAACAGGAGCTTCTGTTGGTCTTGCGCTGCTTTCTATGATGAAAAAGCCTACCATGAAAATGTTTCAGTTCAAGGGTATGTTCCCGACCGTTGACCAATGCAGATGGATTGCTACTGCTACCTTTGTAAGCAGAATTTTTGCCGCGGAAGATTCAAATGAGTTAAGAGAAACTACTGTAAGAGATATGGCATCTTTTGCGGGGCTTTATTTCTTAGGCGATTATGCTGCAAAAATTGCAGCCTCAATTATTGAAAAGAAAAAACCTGACGTTAAGCTTTTAAATAGGGTTGAAGTTTCAAAACCGGATGATTCTTTCTTTAAAAAGGCAGGAAATTGGATTAAAAAAACTTCACTTAAATCTTTTGATGAAGTTTTACCTAATGCAAAAAATATGCGCTCAGTCTGCGAAATAGCAAGTCTTGGCTTTTCAATTATTTCTCTTGGTCTGATTTTACCTGCATATAATAGGCGAGTAACAGAGAAAAAAGTTGCAAGACAAAAGGCTCTGGAAGCCCAAAATATTAGTAAAAATAATTCTTCTTCAAGATTAATTGTTGAACTTAGGGCTGATAAGTCGCTATCTGATAACGGTGTGTATAAAATTGTTGCACAAGATTGTTTTAAATAGTTTTTATTTTTAGTTTTAGTCAAAAAAATGCCGCTTATATTAAGCGGCATTAAAAGTATTTTATAAGTATTAATTTAGATAACACCTTGAGCCATCATAGCGCCTGCAACGCGTTTGAATGCTGCGATGTTTGCACCCGCTACATAATTTGTACCAAGTCCGTATTCATCGGCAGTTTCCTTACAAGCGTTAAAGATGTTTGTCATAATACCGTCAAGTTTTTGGTCAACTTCTTCAAATGTCCAAGACAATCTCATGCTGTTTTGGCTCATTTCAAGTGCAGATGTTGCAACACCGCCTGCGTTTGCAGCTTTTGCGGGAGCAAGAAGCACATTGTTTTTGAGGAAGTAATTTATTGCATCGATGTCAGTAGGCATATTTGCGCCTTCGCCAACTGCAATAACACCATTTTTAACCATAATTTCTGCAGTTTTTTGGTTGATATCGTTTTGAGTTGCGCAAGGAAGTGCAATATCAGCCTTGATAGTGTATACTGCAGGTGTTTCACCCTCTTTGTTTTCCATATATTCAGCTTCAGGATGCTTTTTGAGGTATTCTTTTATTCTCAGTCGCTCAACTTCTTTTAAGCGTTTAATTTCATCAAGGTCAATGCCGTTTTTGTCGTAAATACAACCGTTAGAGTCGCTCATTGCAACAACTTTTGCGCCGTATTGAGCTACTTTTTCGGCAGCATATATTGCAACATTGCCTGAGCCTGAAATCGTTACAACTTTGTTTTTAAAGTCTAAGTTGTTAGCTTTTAGCATTTCTCTCATATAGTAAATTAAGCCATAACCTGTAGCTTCTTTTCTTGCTAAAGAACCGCCGTAATCAAGACCTTTACCTGTTAGCACACCTGCTTCAAATGTGTTTCTAATTTTTCTGTATTGGCCAAAGAGATATCCAATTTCTCTTGCGCCAACACCAATGTCGCCCGCAGGTACATCAAGGTCATGACCGATGTGTTTTTGTAATTCATTCATAAAGCTTTGGCAGAAGCTCATAATTTCATTATCAGACTTACCTTTGGGGTCAAAGTCCGAACCGCCTTTGCCGCCGCCAATTGGAAGTCCTGTTAGTGCGTTTTTAAAGATTTGTTCAAAAGCTAAAAACTTCATAATGCTTTGGTTTACGCTTGGGTGAAATCTCAAACCACCCTTGTAGGGGCCTATTGCACCGTTAAACTGTACTCTAAAACCTCTGTTAACTTGAACTTTACCGTTGTCATCAATCCAAGGAACTCTGAATGAAATAATTCTTTCAGGCTCTACAAGTCTTTCAAGAAGTGCTGTTTTTTCATACTCTCCGTGGCGTTCTACAACAGGTTTGAGGGTTTCAAGTACTTCGCTAACGGCTTGGATAAATTCTTTTTCCCATGCGTTTTTTTTCTTCGTAACGTCCAGTACGCTTTCAATGTAGTTGCTCATATTTACTCCTATTTAATTGTCGCAACAATAATAGCATTTTTTATAAATCTTCACAAATTGAAAAACTGTTTTTGTTAAGTTTTTTGTATAAAAATTTTATAAATATGGTATAATAAAGCACTATAGTAGAATATCGGATGGATGAAAAGTGAATTTTAAAATACAAAATGATAATGCACGAGAGTTTTTTGAACAGGATTTTTCGCCTGTTAAAAACCTTTTGCTTGCACTCAGAAAGTCTTTAACGGATGGTACACCTCTTGAATGTGATTTTGAAGCCTTGGATAAAATCGTGAATTATAATCCTAATCTTACTTTTATGTATGTGACTCTTTTTGAAGAGGGAAATAAATATATACGTTTTGGCTCAAAAAGAGTAACTCTTAAGGAAACGCTCGAGAGAATAGTTTCTATGCTTAAAAAGAACAAGGCTTTTTCTAGTTTTCATATTGCAGATAGTTCAAAGTGTAGAATACTCTTTGAATACGTAATTTCAAGAAGAGAGCTGCCTTATTATAAAATACACTCTAAAAGATTTGATTCACTTCGTTTTGAAATAGGTATAGACGGCATTGAGATTAACGATGGAGAAAGGTCATACTACTTTATGCCGACAGATGCCATAAGCGATTCTCATATGGGTTTTAAAACTGCACTGAATTCGGTTTTGCGAAAAACACCTATTGGAAAAGCTACAAATAAGATATCTGAAAGATTTAAGTTGCTCGGCCAGCAGTGTGGTTGGAAATTTTATCTTTTTAATACGCGCGCTTTTGTTTCTTATAAAGATGAATGCGTGCCACTGTATCGCGGAAATGTCATGTATGAGAAATTTGATTTTGATATTTTAATAAATCAATTTGTTCGTTCTGCTGATTGGCTAATTAAAAATATGCAGGATGATGGCAGATTTTTGTACTATTATGATTGTTGTGAGGATTCCACAAAAGACCATGAACATCCGACGCGACCCGAAAATGACCGATATTACAATGACCTTCGTCACTGTGGCGGTGCTATAACTTTAATTCGCGCTTATAGTCACACAGGTGACGATAAGTATATTAAAGCTGCAAAAAGAGCACTTGATTTTACAGTAACTACGGCAGAGAAACACGATGTTGACGGTAAAACTGCCTATCATGCTTTTTATAACCAAAAAAGCAAATTAGGCGGAAGCGGTATGGCGCTTGTTGCCATGATGCAGTACAGAATTGCAACGGGTGAGAAGATTTATGATGAATATATTAAGGGTTTTACGCGCCATATACTATCCAGAATGACGCCTGAGGGTGAGTTTATGGGGTATTATATTCACCCTTCTTATAACAAAGGTAAGCCGTTGCTTAATATGTCTGACAAAGAGCGCATGGAAACATTTTCATTTTATTATCCCGGTGAAGCACTTTTGGGGCTTGGGCTTTTCGCAAATCATTTTAAGGATGATGACGAGCTTAAAAATCTGGTTGTTGAAAAAACAAAAGTGGCAATGGACTGGATTGTAGATGAGCGCCCAAAAAGGTATTCTCATTTGTTTACTGCTCTGCCTTCAGATGCTTGGTTGATGCAGTCTATTGAAGAGTGGGCCGACTATCCTGATTTTGTTAAGCAAAATCATCTTAATTTTGTATATAACGACGCAAAAGAGATGATGAAAAGAATGTACACACGTGATGATAGCCCATATATTGACTACGATGGCGGTATGTACTATGAATATGGTGACCACTATTATCCAGATGGCGCTCGCTGCGAGGGTTTGATTGCTTCATATTATTTGGCTCACAAAATGGGTGAAACTCAGCTTGCACAAGAGATTTTGGATGCGTGCAAAAGGGCTGCTAAATGCCAGTTTCATTTATTTAACTGTGAGCGAGCTAACTACTCGCACAGGAGGCCTTCAATGTCACAGGATTCAATCAGGTTTAAAGCAACTCGTCAATGGGTAAGAGTGGACTCAATACAGCACGTGGCATGCTTCTTTATAAGACTTTATTGGACTTCACACAAGATGAATGTGCCGCCCGTATTATTATAAGGGCGATAAAAATCCGTCGAAAAAATGGCTGCTCGCAAGAGGCAGACTTACCGGTTTTGTTTAAAAAAATGTAAAAATCTGTCGAAGGAGGGACTTGAACCCTCACGGATTGCTCCACACGCTCCTGAAACGTGCGCGTCTACCATTTCGCCACTCCGACAGGTCTTAATAATTCTAATACAATTTGCACACAAAAAGCAAGGTTTTAATGCGTCTGATAATCAAGTGCTTTAATTATCCTCCATAGAGTCCTTTTTCTTTCTGTATCCAGTTTATCTACGGTCTGGTGAATATCGTCTTCAATTTCTTTGATATTGTTTAAATACTCAATATCGAAAATCTCCTCGGGGCTTACGTCAAACTGTTGTTGAATTTGGATTATGGTAAGTGTAGAGGGGAAGCTTTTACCATTTTCAATGTTACTCAGACTGGAGGGTTCTATTCCGATTTTTTCACTGAATGTATCCTGTGTAAGTTTTCTGTTTTTTCTAATTCTTCTTATATTTTCACCAAGTGCTGTTTTGTATTTTGCTTCATCCATTTTTAGTTACCATATTGCCTACAATATAAGAATAGTCTAGTTTTGATGTATATAACATAATCTTTACATAAAATATCTGCTTGATTTTTAATGTATACATTATTATAATATTTGGTAAAGATTAAAAAATACTGGAGAAAATGTTGTTTAGATTAAATTTTATGCGAAAATCTCGCAGCTTTTGCGCTGCTGCGTTTACACTTGCAGAACTTTTAACTGCAGTACTTGTGATATCGGTTATTATGGTGGCGTTAGCTCCTGTTATAACAAAGAGGATGAAAGATAATATTACCGTACAGACTGATAATAGAGAGGGGTTAGAGATATATACCAATCCCGGTACTTATACATTTGATGTTCCTGTCGGTATTAATACATTATTTATTCAAGGTTCAGGAGGAGCAGGAGGTGGAGGAGGAGCAACCGTTAGTAATGAAAAAACGGTTAGCTTTACAAGTAATTCAAGTTGGATAATACCAAATGGTGTTAATCAGGTTACTCTTACTATCACTGGAGCAGGTGGTGGTGGAGGGGGAAGTAATGGAAGTGCTAATCCGAGTGTTAATGCCAAAAACCCCAATGTTTATAATGATAAATGCCTGAGCGATGAGTTTTTGGCGATAAGAGGGGCATCTGATGAAACTGATTTATGTATAACAAAAAATAATCGCACCTATAATGATATCTCATGTTATTCAGAGAGAATGGTATCTGAAGGCACGCAGATAGATACAAACTCTACATATTGCTGGCAGACCATAGGGAAGAATTGCACTACTTCAACAACAGGGGTTAACGGTTGCAATATGCCAGTTTGTGGAGGTGGAGGAGCCTCAACAATATGCAACTTTTACAAAGCAACTGAATGTAAAACATCTTTAAGAGGTACATATAGATTGTTAAGCAAAAATGAGAGTGAAAAAATAATAAAATTTAGGGCTCCATGGTCGCATTTACTCGGCGTAAATGGGCTACAGCTATGTTCCCACTATCATCAAGATGATACAACAAATCCGAGTGGAATAAATAATCCGCCCACGTCAGTAGCCAGGTGTTCTTCATATAGTGGTTGTAATGATGCTAGCTTTTCCTGTTCTCCATATTGTTATTGGCTTACTGGAAATGAGTTGTTTTGTTATGATAATGAAAATTCAATATGGTACGCAAATAATCAATATATGGCTAATTCCGTCCGTTGTGTTCATGTCCTCAATCGTATGAACAGATATAGCGGCGCAGGTGGCTCCTCAGGTGCTGTGATGGAGAAGACAATTAATGTTCTGC
>CALUYW010000008.1 GCA_944325105.1 Candidatus Gastranaerophilales bacterium
TTTTGCACGCCCTTACATCCTTATGCCTGTTCGTTCTCACTAACGCCATAGGCGTAGAGTTCGAACTTCACAGGTTTAGTATCTTTTTGGGGGCTCCAGAGTTAATCTAACTTATCCCCCATTTTTTTATTTAATATTAAATACAAGCAGGGTGTTACAAGAAGTGTAGCACATACTGATGTAATTAGTCCAAAAATAATAGCGACCGCAAGAGATGAAAACATCGGGTCGCGACCTATCCAAAGCGGAAGCATGCCTCCTATTGTTGTAACTGCGGTTAAAAATATAGGAGTAATTCTACTTCGTGCTGCTTTTTGCAGAGTTAAAAGCATATTGTCGTTAGTGTTCTTTGTTTCTTTTAGTATGGTATCGATAAGTACAACCGCGTTATTTGTCGCTATACCGACAAGACAAATGTAGGCAAGAAATGTCATAAAACCAAATTCGCTATGCGTTATTAAAAGTCCTATATTTGCTCCGCTAAGTGCCATAAGTGCACTTAAAAGTATGATAAAGGGGATTTTGTAAGAGTTAAAATACCCTATTAAAAGCAGAAGTATTATGCCAAAAGCTATAGGGATTTTTTGCGCTATTGAATTGTTACCTTTTTTTGAGTTTTCAACACTTCCGCCTACTTCCCAGCCGTAGCCGAGAGGATATTTTATATTATCAAGATATGGTTTCATTGTCTGTATTACTTTGTGTGCCGTGGTTTTCTCATTATCAATGTAGCCTTGTACAGTTACTGTTAAAAAGCCGTTTTTTCTAAAAATTTGCGGGTAGTCAAATTCAAGCGATAACTGTGCGCTTTGTGAAAGCGGCATAGTGGTGTTGTAGAGGGATGAATATACCCCTATTGTGCCTATTTTATCCATATTGTCCCTTGAGGTTTCATTTAAGCGGTAAATAATTGGTATTTTTGTTCCGCCTCTTCGATAGGAGGATACTTCATATCCGCTAAGCCCAGATTGCAGTGCATTTGCAATATTTTCATTTGTTACACCATATCTTGAGGCACTAAATTCATCTACATTGATTTTTATTTTGGGTACTTTTACTCCCCAGTCATCTTTTACAAGTATGACGCCATCAAGCTCTCTTAATTTAGCCTGCACCTGGCGCACAATTTTAAAAAGTTCATCTTCATTGCTGCCAAAAATTCTTATCTCAACAGGTGCGTCATAAGGCGGGCCCAAGGGGACCTTTCTTACTATGGTATTAGAATTTGCAAAAGTTTTATCGCAGTAGCTTTGTACATCTTTTACAAGTTTTGTGACAACTTTTCTGCTATCTGTATTTACAAGAATCATCCCGTAGTTGCTTTTTATAGGTTCAGGGCTGGCTGACAGTACATATCTTGGAACTGAGGTTCCTGCATATGTTGAGAAATTTTTTACTCCTTTTAGGGTTTTTAGGTATTGCCCCGTTGTTTCAATTATATTTTGAACAACTTTTATGTCTGTGCCTTGTGCAAGGTTAAATTCTACTTCAAGCATTGCTCTATCCGAGTCGGGGAAAAATATTTTAGGTACAAAAGAGAATGCAACAAAAGAAAACCCCACAAAAATTATTGCAAAAAATACGGTTCTTTTAGGTGCATTTAGTGCAATTTTAATATATTTTGCCATATATTTTGAGATATTTATTTCTCTAAACTTACCTTTCTGGTTTTGATTTTTATAAAATTTTTCAATAAGGTATGGCAGAAAAGTTATGGATAAAAGCCAGGAGATTAAAAGCGCGCTTGTAACAACTTTAAAAAGGCTTGATGTGTATTCGCTTACTGTTGAATTAGCAAGATATATTGGCAAAAACGCACATGAGGTTGTAAGAGTTGAGATTAAAAGCGGAGTTTGAAATTTTGTACATACCTCAATTGCGGCACTTTGAATATCTTGCGAGGTGGTTTTTATTTTTCTTAAAATCCCCTCAGAAATGACAATCGAATTATCCACAAGTATTCCAAGGGAGATAATTAGCGCGCTTAGTGAGATTTTATCAAGTCCTATGTTAAAATTACCCATGACAAAAAACGTACCGAGTATGGTAATAGGGATAATCGCGCCTACGATAAGGCCCATTTTTACCCCTAAAATAAGCAAAATAAGCCCCACAACGATAGCTACGCTTTGAAACAGACTGTCTGTAAATTTATCGGTCAGATATTTTACATAATCAGGCTGAAAGGCAGCTATTTGTATGTTTATACCAAGAGGGAGAAACTCTTTTAGCTCTTCTATTCTTTTTTTGACTTCTTTTCCAAATTCAAGTATATTGCCGTTTTCTTTCATCGAAAGAGCTACTATAAGCGCTTTTTCTCCGTTAAACCCCATTATTGTGGCGCTTGGTTCTCTGTAGGTTTTCTCAACGGTTAAAATATCTCCGAGTTTCAGCGTTCCGTCGTTTTTTGTGAGTGAAATCGGGGTATTTTTTATGCTCTCAACGCTTTTGTAGTTATCTTGCGTTTGCACAAAAATATACCTATCCCCGACAAGTATCTCCCCGCTTGGGGTAATGAGGTTTGTTGATGAGAGTATTTTTTGCAAATCTTGTGCGTTTAGTTTGTACCTTGCAAGTTTGGCGTTGTCATAGTATAGATAAACAACCTCTTCCTGAGCACCCAAAACCTCTGCTTTTGCAGTGTTTTTTAATAGTAAGAGCTCGTCTTTCACCTTGTCCGCGTAGTCTTTTAGCTTCCAATAGTCATATTCTTTTCCACAGACAGCAAGAACTATGCCAAAAACATCCCCAAATTCATCATCTACAAACGGAACTACCCCTTGCGGAAGGTCATTTTGTGCTCTTTGGACTTTTCTTCTTAATTTATCCCATATAGGCTGCAGGTTTTTATAGGTTTCATAAACATTTACATAGATAACACTTTTTCCGTTGTATGAGCGGCTTTTTATGTCCTCAACTTCATTCATTTGCTCTATTGCGGATTCTATTTTATCCGTAACATATTCATCAACCTGTTTTGCATTTGCGCCTTTGTATAGAGTTGTGATTACCGCTGTTCTTATTTTAAACCCCGGGTCTTCGTTTCTCGGAGTGTTGAAGTAGTATGAAATTCCCCCGAGAATCACGATTGAAACAAAAGTAACAAGGAGAAATTTATTTTTTAAGAAAAACTCGGTCAGGTTCATTGAAATTTTACCCTCTGCCCCTCTTGCACCTCTTGTGTACCTTTTGTAATAAGGTAATCTCCGCTTTTTATGCCGCAGGTTATCTCTATGTTATTGCCCTCTATTTCTCCCGTTTGGACAATATTTTTTTTAACCGTTCCTATGTCTTCTTGTCTGTTTTCAATTGTATAAACAACTTTTTGGTTATTTTCTTCAAGTATGGAATTTATCGGCACAAAGAGCTTTCTTTGGGGCGTTTTTTCAAATACAAAAACGGCACTTGCGCTCATACCGTCTTTAAGTTCATAATTTTGTGCGTTTAGTTTTAGTCTTACTCTGTAAGAAAGTCCCTCAAGACTTGTTTCACTTATTTCTTTAATGGTAGCATTAAATATTTTATCTTTTATGGCATCAATTTTTATTTTTGCTCCTTGTCCGCGCTTTAGATAGTTGATGTAGTCTTGAGGTACGGATATAAAAGCTTCAATGTCGTTATTGCTTTGAAATTTTACTACAGGGTCGCCTGCCTTTAGATATTGTTGCTCATTTGCAAGTTTTGTCACTATTATTCCGTTTGTCGGGGCAAATATTTTTTCATACCCTGATTGATAGTTTATGTAATTGTAGCGCTCTCTTGCGGCTTGAATTTGATAATTGGCGGATTCCATTTTTGTTCTTGCGCTATCCATATCATTATCTGATATACCGCCTGCGGCGTGGAGTTTTTGTATTCTTTCAAAATAATTTTTTGCGTTTTGATATTGTACTATAGCGTTTGAAAGGTTATATTTGGCTTCTTGCACTTGGATTTTATACAGTGGTGCATCAAGCTGGGCAATTAGTTGTCCTGCTTTTACTTTTTGACCCTCGTAAGGGAATATTTTTTTGAGTTTTCCCTCGATTTGAAAACTTAAATCGGTAAGTGAGGCAGATTTAAGATAGCCAAAGAATGTCTTTTTTGTAATATCGTTAGCGCAAGTTACAATTGTATATTCAACAGGGCGGATTGTTTCTTGTGTTTCTTTGATACATCCGCACAGGCTAAAAATACAAATAAACCCTATAATAAATACTCTTTTCATCAAAATGATGATAGTACAGTTTTTTGCACTTAGTTATTGCCTGTGTAGGCTAAGTGTTTAGGCTCTGGGGTGGGTGCTCTCGTATACTGATTTTAGCCTTGCGCTTGATACGTGAGTGTAGATTTGAGTGTTTGAAATGCTGGCATGGCCCAATAGTTCTTGTACAATTCTTAAATCTGCGCCGTTTTCAAGCATTTTTGTGGCAAAACTGTGCCTAAATACGTGCGGTGTAACTTTTTTGGGGAGTTCTATTTTTTCAACCACCTCATTTAGTGCTTTTCTAATGCTTTGATTTTGCAGCCTAAAACCGTTGTAGTTTATAAAAAGCGGTGATGAGGGCAGTTTTTTTGTTTTGCAAATAAGGTCAGAGACGTTTTCTATATAGTTTATGAGGCTTTCTTTGGTTCTGTTTGGAATAAGCACTATGCGCTCTTTTGAGCCTTTACCAAGAACTTTTATCTCATTTTGTTCAAGATTTAAATTTTCATAATTAAGCCCCGAAAGTTCGCTTATTCTCATTCCCGAGACCCATAAAAGCTCAAAAATTACTCTGTTACGATAGCCTGCAGGGGTTTCTATTTTTACGTTTCTTAGGATGTTTTCAACTTCTTCCTCGCTCATAAAATCAGGCAGGGATTTTGGGCGTTTTGGCGCGTGGATGGCATCAGAGGGGTTGTTCTCTATTATTTCTTCCTGATATAAAAACTTGTAAAAAGCCCTGATTGAGGCAATTTTTCTTGCTATTGTGGTTTTTGTGTAGTTAATTTTTTGAATAAAATAAAGATACTCGCTGAATTTTTTTGTATCAATTTCACCAACATCAAGGTTATCTGCCCAAATTAAAAAGGTGTACACGTCGCTTAGATAAGCGCGCACGGTGTGAGGTGAAAAGTTTTTTTCACTTTTTAAATATATTTTAAAATCTTCCGTATATTTTTTGGAATTATTATTAACTCCCATAAATTCCTCGCCGCGTCCTTTTTAATTATACACGCAATTTTAAAAAAATAATATAAATCCTGTATTCTAAAATGTAAAGAATAATATTATTCTTATATTAATTATCCCCGTTTTTGTTATATTATTTAGATATCTCTCGTGGAAAGGCTAAAATAAATTGCAGAACAATTTTGACAGTCTTGATAATCTCGACATACAGGTTCGTAAGTCCTCCGTTGTACAAGAACGCGCAGGGCTTGTTGCCGTGTATATGTACAAACAGTTTCTTGATTTTCAGCAGTCAACACAATTTACTCAAGAAACTTTTATTAAAATGCTTGACACTATGCAGTCTGTTATTGAGTATCTTAAGCAGTCTTTTAAAATCAGAAATATCCCTACGCAAAACGTATTTTACGAGATAGATAATTCCCAAACACTTGCTTATGTTAATATTTTGTGGCACAAAATAACCTTCACATCTCGTTTTAATATTTCTCCAAAGGCCCTGCCACAGGAGGGTAGAGCGCCGTTATTTTGCGGAAGAATTTTTGCACTTAACGGCAACTATTCGGCTATTATGAAGGGTGCGGATGATTATGAGTCACAAATGAGAGCACTTTTGGATAATGAAATAGCATCGTTGTACGTACCTGCGGAAAAAACTCAAAGTTCAATTATGACAATAAGGCACAAAGATAATCAGGAATTTTTAATAAGCCCTATTGATGCTCCGAGGGAATTTTTACTGAAAGTTATTGAGCTTGTCTGCGCGGGCGGTCAGTTCCACGAGCAAGGCAACAAAAAATTATTCTAAAAAAGCCTGCATATAACTTGCAGGCTTTTTAACGGGTTTAGTTTTGTGCGGAGGTAAGGAGTATAATTCTTTTCATAAATCCTTGCAAGAAAGACATTTTAGGATTTTCTACGCTTTCAACAAGGCTTCTTAATTCTTTTTCCAGCTCTGCGCTTCTCGGGTTATATTCGCACATGTCCGGATTGTACTCCCCATAGTTTAGATAATCATTCATAAAAGCTTCAACCTTTCTGCCATATACACTAATATCCTTGTATTTATGTTCTCGTCACATGTTTAATTGAACTTTAGGTTTTGTGTATTTATGTTAAAATTAATTTATGAAAATCGAGTGTAAAAATCTGGATGATACAAAAAGACTTGCTAAGGCATTCGCAAAGAATTTGCCTGATGGCGGATGTTTTGTATCGCTATATGGTGATATCGGTGCAGGCAAAACAGCATTTGTAAGATACGTTTTAAAAGAATTAGGCGTAAAAGACAAAGTCACAAGCCCCAGTTTTGTTATATTAAATGAATATTTAAACTACAAAATGCCGATATACCACTTTGACCTCTACAGACTTGAAAACGAGGGTATAAAGACAATTGAGCAGGAGCTTGCAGACTATTCCAAAAGAAATGTTTTAACATTTGTTGAGTGGGCAGATTTTGGCGCAGGCGCACTTTCTCTTGACAGATTAAATATAAAAATTATATACCCTGAAGTGCTTGAATATGGAGAAAACGGCGACCCCAGAGTGTTTGAGTTTGAACCCCGGGGGGATGAAAATAAGATATTTGCACAAAATATTTTAAAAGACTACGAGGTGATTAAGTGAAAATCCTCTGTTTTGATACATCTTTAGACAAAACTTACATTGCTCTGGGTAGTGGCGATACATGCGAGTGTTGCGAGATAAAAAGTGATGATACAAATTATCACAGTGCTTATTTAATTCCTAAAATTAAGCAAATGCTCGAAGATAAAAACCTTACCTTAAAAGAGCTGGACGCCCTTTGCGTAAACTGCGGCCCCGGTAGTTTTACAGGCATTAGAGCAGCACTTAGCGTGGCAAAAGTCATGGCGCTTGAGCTTGATTTGCCTGTTGTGACCCTTAACTCTTGTGAGATTTTAAAAAGTGCTTCAGGTGATGATAGTGTTGTTTTGCTTGATGCAAGACGCCTTATGTATTATTACTATGAAGATTCTAAAATAGAACTTATCTTAAAGGATGATGTTGAAAATAAAATAAAAAATAAAAAAGTTATATGCGATAGTGGTGTATATAGGGATTTTTTAGGTGTTTTCGGCGCTGAATTTATAAATTATGAAGAGCAAAATTACCCTCTTGCAAGTGTTATGTATAAACTTGCGATTAAGAAACTAAGCGTTTCAAAATGTCCTAAAGAAGATTTTGCTCATGCCAAGTTAAGGGCAAATTACATTCAAACACCGCCTGTATTTACTAAAGGCAATTAGCCTGTAATATCAAGTTTTTCGCCGCGTTTTGCACTGTCTTTTTTAAGACTTTGTGCCTCGCTTAATAAAACATCTGCCGTTCTTGCAACATTTAAGTCTGCATTTGATAGGTCGGTGCCTGGAGCAAGTGCTGCCCTTTTAATTTGTTTAGCTTGAGAAATTGTTTCGTCGGGGTTTGCCTTGTTTAGTGCAGGAATTCTGATGCTTACATGGCCCGAAACGGGTATACCCTGAGGATTGTACTCAATTACAATAGGTCCTCCCAAAGAACCTGCCGCAGCTTTATGTGCAGCTTCATGGGAGTATATTCTGCTGTAGTTTTCTTTTTTGAGTCGTTCAATTTCCTGTTTTTGGCTTCTTTGACCCAAAAAAGGATAATTGTTCATTTCTATCATTTTTCCACCCGAGGCAATCCTTCACAACTACTATAATTATAGCACATTTTCTGTTTTTGCAACAGGGTTAAGGTAAATATTCCTTAACCATAAGTCCGTTTATTGATAATTCAACAGGCATAGGGTTTTTAGATATAAGTTGTACCGATGCGTCGGTGCAGTTAAGTCCCCAAAGCCCTAGGAATACTTCTTTTTTATCTTTATCCCAAGCATATGATTCTACAACTATAACATCGGGGTTTTTCTTGCTGAACCCCAGAGGCTTTATGTCCCATCTGTAGTTATCAAGCGCTATGTGAGAATTTTGAGCGTGGTATTGCTTTATTGTTTCGTTTACATTGCTAAATTTAATGGCGAACCATTCAATTTTATCACCCTGCATAAAATATACCCAAGCGTAGTTTCTGAAAATTCCCTCTTTATTTGAGCCTATTTTTTCTTTTACAAGCAGTTTTTTTGAATCCTGAGAAAAGTCAACTATTGTAAGGGTAGAAAATAAATCCTTTTGAAATTCTCGTGTGCCTGTTTCAATTGCAGGTGTTCTATGGGCATTGAGAGGGGTTACGCTCAGCGCTTTTTGCATTCTTGTTGCGCCTTCTTTTAATTTTTGCACATACAATTCGCTTGATATTTGATTATACTCTGGTGAGTAGTAGTATTGAGAGTATGCAATATACTTAAAAGACGGGTCAAAAACCCCTTGGCTTTTTACGTCTTTTTCTCTTATTATTCTGGATAGATCCGCTTCTCTATGTCCCGGTAGTACATTATATTTTACAAACTTTTTATGAGGCGGACTTTTAGGCTTAAAGTCTTTATCCTCCGGCCTTTGATAGGGAGAGATTTTTCTTTCTTCAAGATTGACATTTTGGGCTTTTTGCTCCCATTCTTCTTTTGTTTGTACCATTTTTTCCGCTTCTTGTTTGCTTTTTTTAGAAAAAGGATTGTGCAAAGAAAAGGCAAAACCGCTCTGAGTGCAGATGAAAAGTACAAGTGCAGCAAGCATTAGTGTAGAGAGTTTTTTCATCTAAACAAGTCCTTCTTTAAGCGCTGTGATGGCTGCTTTTGTCCTGTCTGAAAGATATAATTTTTGTAAAATACTGTGTACGTGGGCTTTTGTTGTGGATAGTGAAACAACAAGTTTTTGTGCTATTTCATTATTTGAGAGCCCATCTACTATTAAAGATAATACTTCAAGCTCTTTTTTTGTAAGTCCGTATTTATTTTTTGTTCCTTTGGTTTTTACTTCTTCTGTTTCTTTTTGCTCGTTTATGCCCGACAATACAACCCTTGCAATTTGAGGGTCAAGCCAGCCTGCACCTTGGCTTACGGCTTCAATGGCATTTATCAGCGTCTGCTCGTTTGAGCCTTTCATAATATACCCGTCAGCTCCTGCTCTGAGCGCCGCAAAGACATCTTCGTTGCTGTCTCTAGATGTAAACATCAAAACCGCACTGTCAAGACCAAGTTCTTTTATTTTCCTTGTTGCTTCAATACCGTCAATTTTTGGGAGCCCTATGTCCATTAAAATTACATCAGGTTTTAGTTTTTGTGCTAACATAAGACCTTCTTGACCGTCAGATGCTTGTCCTAAAAGCTCTAAGTTGGGGGTTTTTTCAACAACAATAGCAATCCCCATTCTTGCAACCATATGGTCTTCGACAATTAAAATTTTTATATTTTCTTTGCTCATAATAAAACCTTGCTTTCAATAGCTGCATTTTTAAGAATAAAAGTAAAGGTTGAGCCCTTGTTAAGCTCGCTTTCAACAAATATAGTCCCATTGTGTGCTTCAACAATTTGCCTTGAAAGGTAAAGCCCAAGACCGGTTGAGCAGGAGCGTTTTTTGCTTGTGCCTTGAGAAAATCTCTTAAAGAGTTTTTTACAATCTTCTTCGCTAAGTCCTGTTCCGTTGTCTTTGACGCTTACTTTGAGGTCTTTATTTTCTTGTCTTGTTGATATTACAACTTTTGTATTTTCGCCGCCATGTTTTATTGCATTACCTAAAAGATTTAAAACAACTCTTCTTATCTCGTTTTTATCGGCGTTAACTTCAAATTCGCCATCTGTATCAAAATCAAACTCGACTTTTGTATTGTTTTCTCTAAGAAGCATTTCAAGCTCTTTGGTACACTCTTTTATAAGTTCATTTATGCAAAATCTTGACTTGCTTAAATAAATTTTGCCCGCCTCATACCTGTATACCTCAAGAAGTGCATTTGTAAGTCCGAGCATATCTTCGTTGCTCTTTTTCATTGCCTCAAGAAGCTCTCTTTGCTTTTGTGCAACTTCGCCTAACGTACCGTTAATAATAAATTCAAGTCCGCTAATAGCCGCAAGCAGAGGGGTTCTTAGGTCATGAGTAAGTGTTGCGATAAAATCATCCCTTAGTCTTTCATTTTCCTTTTGATATGAAACATTTCTTATAACAGCCACTACAAGAGGGTCGTTGTCATTTTCTATTTTTGCAAGACTTATTTCAATCGGGATTTTAGCGTCTTTTTTGTAGTTTACAAGACTAAAATCTCTTAAAAACTCTGCACCCTCAAGGCTTAGAGGGTTTTGAATTTTTTGATTTTTTTCATTTATAACAAGCTCAAAAAAGTTTTTGCCCAGAATATCTTTTTCTTCAAGTCCAAAAAGCTCGCATGCTGCCTGATTTAGTGAGTTTATTGAGTAGTCTTTTTTAAAAGTCACAATCCCGTCCGCGCAGTTTGTGAAAATGGCGTTTAGCTTTTCTCTGCTTTCATAAAGCTCTTTTGTCCTTTTTTGTACAAGTGCTTCAAGGTTCTTAGAGTACTCTTCAAGCTCGTCGTTTGCGATTTTTAACTGTATTATTTTTTCTTTTAATTGTTTTTTTAAATTTGTTCTTTCAATGGCATTTTTTATATTTAGTATTAAATCGTCGTTATTCCAAGGCTTTTCTATATATTTAAAAATTCCTACTTCATTTATTGCCTTAATTGCGTTTTCTTTATCAGCATATCCCGTTAAAAGAATTTGTGTAGTGTCTTCTTGTAGAGGAATTTTTTTTGCTTTTGACAAAAACTCAATACCATCCATTTTTGGCATAATAAAATCGGAAACGATAAGGTCACAAGGGTTCTCTTTTAAGTAACTTAGCGCTTCATGAGAGTCATTAAAAGATATGGTATTTTTAAGCCCCTCCAGTTTTAAAAGTGTTGAGAGGGTCTTTGTAACCATTACTTCATCGTCTACAAGCACAATTTTTCCACATGTATCCATAATTACAGGATAATTTATTTATTTGTTTGAGACAAATATTTTACAAAAATACAAATTTTGTTACATTATGGCAAAAATCAATATTCATTTGTTTTATAAATTTGACTGTGCGAGTTTGAGAATGTATTGTTTATAACTTAAATTTTGCACAAAGTGTGTGAAGCTAATACAGACAAGGAAAGAATGACTCTAGGCCTGCGACAAATAAATATTTCAGATAGGGTGCAAGGTCGAACTGCCTTAAAAAATAAAGGTGCGGTTTCATTCTCTTCCGCCGGAATAAATAATAATATTTCAAATTCGCATAATTCTGATGTTACGTTTACGGGGTTAAATACTGCATTAAAAGCTGTTGCAGACAAACTGACCAAAAGTTCAATGAGTTTTAGTAACTTTGAAGACAAAAAAGTTGTATTAAATGAGCTTTTTGGCGGCGAAATTGCAAAAATGGAAAAAGAGTTGCAAGCAGGTTGGGGTGCAAACGCATTTGCTCGCAGAGTAGTGCAAAACGGTAACGGTTCTGTTACTTTTGTCGAGGATGGTATTTTGCCAAAGTTCTTCAAGAGCGCTATTTATCCCGTCAAAGATTTATGGCTTGACCTTGCCAACTGGGCACTTAGCGGCATATCAAAAATTGAAAAACTACCAAAACTTGCCGAATTTGCAAAAAAAGGACTTGATTCTGATGTTTTAAAGAAAAGAGTGGAAGCAAAAAGGCTTGAAGATATCTTTTGCATAATACAAGGTGCATTTTCTGACCTTGCAAAAGGTGAAAAAGCGGGAGACGGTGTAGAAAAAGCAGTTAAGAGCGTTGTAGCAAAAAATGCAAAAAAGGCTAATAACGAAGCAGCCAGCGGTGCCAAGACAATTCTTGATAATATGTTGCATTCAACCGGCAGTGTAAAGGGAAATTATAAGACTGCGGATGAAAGGACAATAAACAGAATATGTACGGGTCTTGTAAGTTCTACCATGGCAGGTATTGACTTTTACAACATTTCAAGAATGCAAAACGACAACGATGAGCTTGCAAGAAAATCGCAAAATAAACGCTTTAGACAAGAAAGCTCAAGAATAATGATGAGCGCCGCTATGACCTTTTTGACCCTCGGTGCTTTATCAAAATACGCTAATGCAAACAAGTATGTCGCACTTGCTACTATTTCAGGTACTACGCTTGTATCTGAAGTATTGTCAAGATTGTTGAGCGGTATGCCGCTTCATCCGCTGACCCCTGATGAGGCAAAGATTTTTGCAAAAAATCAACACGATAAAAAAGTGCAAAAAGAAGCAAAACAAAGTGGCATTGTTTCAGCATCGGATTTTTCAAAACTTCAAAGTGCTTCAATTTTGAAAAATGCGCCGGATGTGTTTAGTGATTTCGTTGTAAACAAAGATAAGAGTGAAACAAAAGAAACAGAGTTCAAAGGCGCTTCCGATACCGAAAAACAGCAACAAGAAGGCAAGGAGTCGCCGCTTAATCTGCAAAACTTCTTAAAAGTTGTGGGAGGTCTGTTTGCTGCAGGCATGGTTGTTTGCTTTGCAAGAAGCAGGAATGAAAAATTTAACAGTTTCTTGAAAGATGCCAGAAGAGGGCTTGATGATGCGTACAATATGATAACTAAGAAAGACTATAGCATTCCTGCCCAAAAAATTAACTCAATGATTGATAAAATCGATAATGAATATCAACTCCATGCTTATGCAGAAAAATTTAGAGAAGCTCTTGCCGATGATTCTAAATACAAAAGATTTGTTCAAAAAATCGACGGCAAGGACGTAGAGTATATTAAACTCGGTTCGGTTGATAAAAAATTTATCGCGCCTTTTGTCAAAGCTGTAACATACCCCTTTGGCTTTTTGTGGGGTGCAATAAGATTTCCTGTTAAAACGGTAAGAGGTTTATTTGAAAAAGAAGCCCAAAAGGATACCTGCAAGGTTAAGCCCGAAGATATAATGGGACTTTATAAGACATTTGACAAGGCATTAGATAAAGTAAAAGCAGGTAAAATGTCAAATGACGAGCTTGAAAGATTTATCAAAAGAAAAACAATTATCGGTATAGAAGATAAAACAGGTAAATCAACGTACAAAAACTCTTCTCTTGCTGCTATTTCAAGGCCGATAGTAACGCTTATTGCAAGTTATTTCTTTGTAAATGACTATCGTAACGAAGTTCTTATTACATCAAACGGTAAGGATGTCGAAGGCGCAAATGCGGTAGCTAAAGAAAGAGTTATGCATAAAGTTTCAAACTTCTTCTTTAATGCAATGTTTATGAACTTATTTAACTCGGTATTTGAAACAGCTTACCATGGCAGCTTGATAGGCGCAGGTGCGGTTGCTGCTGCTACCGAATTTACAAATGAAAATGTTATCCGTAAGTCAATTGGTGTTCCGACAAGAAAAATGACAAAAGCACAAATAGAAGAACATGACAGACAAAATCTGACTCGTGATGACTTCTGGGGTAAATACTTTAGATTTATGTCAAAACTTACGGGTAAAAAGACAATTTCTCAAAAAGCTCAAGATGAAGAAAAGAAAAAAGCAAAGAAAGCTCAAGAAGCTCAAAAATAATTTTATGTTAAAATAGTTCCGAACCAATATAGGAAGGAACTATTTTAATATGAGTAAACAAAATCCATCTCAGCTTGAAAAGTTGTTAATAGACGGTGTGGAGTCAAATACGCCGCAAGCTATAAAAGAGGATAAAATTTTTGATTATAACAATAAAGGCAAATTTACTTTTACGCTTACAAAAGATATTGTTGACAGATTAGAACTTAAAAAATGGTTCGAATCATATAAAAAAGAGGCAATGGTTTCAACAGCAGGTATCAGAGGCCCTCAAAACATTATGTATCCTCACGATACGCGCTTTCCGATTAACACTATAGGTATAACTCTTGCAACACTTGCAAAAGCACTTGTTTTAAAAGAAAAATACCCAAACTCGGAACTTATTAAACTTGTAGGTTCCGAGGTAAGATACAATTCAGAAATTTACCTTGATATAATCGCAAGAATACAGAGTGCCCTTGGTATTAGAACTCTTGCAAATGTGGATAGAAAAACCATGCCTATCTGGCTGGCGTCTTTCTTGGCTTTTAAACTTGACCTTGTAGGGGCTGAGTACATTACAAGCTCTCACGGTATTAGTGTTAAAAACGCAACAAAAGACTTAAACAACCAAGGCTCACAGTTTTTGCCCGATGAGAGTATGGAATTTGTTAATAAAATTGAAGAAATCCTAAATACTGTTGAGACAAAAGGCGAATACAAGATAGAATTTGCCGCATCAAAAAATGACTTAATAGATGAAAACACTATGGCAAGGTTGAATAACGGCATTGACCTTTATGTTGAATACCTCAAAAACGGTGTTGCAAACGAAAAAAATATAGAACTTATCAAAAATTTTGATAGAAAAATAATAATTGATGCAGTGGGCGGAGCTGCTTATAACACTTTAAGCAAGATACTTGATAAACTTGGTGTTGCAGCTAAATACGACTGGCTAAATATCGAAGAAGACCCGTTTTTCCACTCTATCGGTAAAGACACAAAAGACGGAAAATTCTACGACTGGTCGCTTGATATTACCGTTGTGGCGAAAAAACCTGACGGCAGTGAATATTTCCCTGTTATAGAAACCCTTGGCTATGATGAAAAATTGAAAAATTACCCCATAGGCACGGTTTGCTTTGTAACTGACCCTGACCATGACAGATTAAGCGTGGTGCAGGTTGAAGATATTAAAAATACTGATAAAATAAACGCTTCAGGTGTTGATACGGTTAAATTGGATGAAAACAGAGTGCTTTGCGTCTTTAGTGCAAATCAGGCGTTTTTGATGATTATGGACTTTTGGGCGCAGCAGCTTAAAAAAGACGGAAATTTTGACAAGCACAAGCGCTTTATAGTTAAAACCACAGCAAGTTCAAAAAGCTGGGACGAGTGGGCAAAAAATAATAACGTGGCTATTATTAACACCCCTGTCGGTTTTAAAGAAATTGCAAACGCTGCAAAGAAAATCGAATATCAAATAGAAAATAACGTATCAGACATAAAAATCAAAGACATTTTCTCAAATACAATATCTCTCGGTTCATCTCCAAGAATGCTCTTTGGCGGCGAAGAATCAGGCGGCATGATAATAGGCTCTCAAGAGCTTATAAAATCCCTTAGCGGAAGATGTGCTCTTGCAATGCGTGAAAAAAGCGCAACTGAGGCGATTATTGTAGCTTCTGCTCTTGTTGCAAGCTTGGATGTTATGCTATGGGAGCACTTAAATTCTGTTTATAAAAACAATAACATCATTGCAAAGTATGACGTAAGAGAGGATATTGCCTACTATAACGAATCCGAGCCAAATATTGAAAAATTAAAAGAAGCTAAAAAAGTGGGCGAGGGTATGAGAACAAAAAATGATATATTCTACCTTGCTCTTGCGGTGGCTAACGCTCAGGGTAAGATTTCACTTAATGAAATAAAAGAAATTTTATCAAGCACTTTTTCAAATCTTGATTTTTCAAAACTGCTTGATGTGAAGTTTGTAGGTGACGGTACTTATCTTGATTTTGAAGATAAATTTGTTGAGATAAGACCATCCGGAACTGACGCCAAGACAAAAGCCTACGCAGGCGGTGCAAACAAAGACGAGCTCTCGCTTTTTGCAAAAACACTTGGTAATTACAGTGGTGAGTTAAACGATACTTATTTAAAATATTTATCTAAGGATTATGTTGAAGCCTCAAAAGCAAAATCTCTTGAAATGTATGAGGAATTTGCACTTGATGGCGAAGATAAAAGAGTCTTTAGGGTACCTGATTACAGGTCGACTTTTCTTAAATAAATACTAAAAAAGAGGCGCTTAAGATGCGCCTCTTTAATTTATGAAAAATTTTTAGAGCAATTTTTCTATATTGGAAATAATTGCAGATTTTGGCATAAGACCCACCATAACCTCTTTTGCTTCTCCGCCTTTAAATAAAAGCAAGCTTGGAAGTCCGCTGATTTGGTAGTCTTTTGCGGTTTTTAAGTTTTCATCCGTGTTAATTTTTACTACTTTTAATTTGCCTTCAAATTCAGAAGCTATTTCATCAAGTACGGGGCCCATTTTTCTGCAAGGGCCACACCATGGTGCCCAAAAGTCAACAAGTGTAAGACCTTCGTTTTTAAGCACTTCTGATTCAAAAGTAGCGTCATTTATGTCTTTTGCGTTACTCATATTCATTTTCTCCTTTTTTAAGGTATTATAATCATAATTACTATCTTATGCAAGTTAGAAAAGTGGATATAGATAAAGTAGTTAAAAATTTAATTGATGATAATAAGACAAATTCTGTTGTAAGGACTGAGTTTGTCGAGTTTATGGAGCACGTTGGCGACCCTTATATTGTTCTTATTTGTTGCATTTTGAGCCTGAGGACAAATGATAAAACAACATACCCTGCAGCAATGCGCATGCTAAAGTTAGGTAAAACTCCAAACGAGATAATGAAACTTGATGTTGATACTTTATCTGAGGCTATTTATCCCGTTGGCTTTTATAAAAATAAAGCAGCCCAGATAATAGAGTTGTCAAAAGAAATAGTTGAAAAATACGGCGGTAAAGTGCCTGATAGTATTGATGAGCTTACTAAATTTAAAGGTGTGGGCAGAAAAACGGCAAATCTTGTATTAACAAAAGGGTTTAACAAACCCGCAATATGTGTAGATGTACATGTGCACAGGATTTCAAACCGTCTTGGTTATGTTAAAACAAAAACTCCCGATGAAACAGAATTTGCGTTAAGAGATAAGCTGCCTGAAAAATACTGGATTGATTTTAATACTCTTCTTGTAACGCATGGGCAAAACATCTGCAAACCCCGAATGCCACTGTGTGACAAGTGTTCAATATCTGAATTTTGCATGAAAAAAATAAAATAAAAGACGGGATTATTCCCCGTCTTTTTCAAGTTCTCGATTTATTGCCTCAATAGTGCAGCTGCACTCGTCGAAGGCTTTGATTTTTTCTTTTAATTTACGGAACTTATCTTCTTCCTCTAGTTGTTCCTCTATAAACCAATTTATAAAGTTTTTTGTTGCAAAGTCATTTGCCTCCTTGGCTGTTTTTGCAATTTCAAAAATTTGTGATGTGATAAATTCTTCATGTTTTAGTGCATTATCAAGTACATCCTGCGGGTTTACCCAGTCTGTATCAGGTGCTTCAATTCTTTTATATGTTATTTTTTCATTTCTTAAAATCAAATGGTCGTAGATTTTTTGCGCGTGGCTTAATTCTTCTTTTGCCTGTTTTTTCATATATTTTGCAAAGCCATCCATATTGATTTCACTAAAATATGTCGACATGGCAAAGTAAAGGTATGCGCTGCAAAATTCGTTATTTATTTGCGTATTTAAAAGCTCATTTATTTTCTGCTCCATATTAATCTTCCTCCTTAAAGTCATTTCCCCAAAGACCGTGCAGGTTGCAGTTTTCAATAGCGCTAAACTTGTGTTCGCACTTGCATTTGAACTTCATTTCAGGTTCTTCTCCTGCTGATAGGTATTTTCTTTTAACCCATTTGTGGTCTTTAGAAATTACTTCAATAAATTGAATATGGTGCTCTTCTGTCATGGGGTGAGGCATTGAACCTACGCGAACAATTTTTTCTTCACCGTTTTGCTCAAGTACGGGGACATGTTTTTCTGCGGTTTCTTCGTGTTGTTTAGGTACTAAATGCTCCATTTTCTGTGAGCAGCAAACAAGTTCTCCGCCGCCTGAAATAACCACCTCTACTATGTTTCCGCATACATTGCACTTAAAAATATCAAGCTTATTTGTCATTTTATTTCCTTTCTTTAAATGAGAGGTTAAATAAAACAACAAAAATATTTATTCCCCAAAAGGAGAGTCTTATCGGTGTTTTTTAGGGGCGTTGGATTTTAAAAGTTTTTTTGCATGCTCGATTGCTTCTTCTTCACTGTAGAAGATGTTATGCTCACCCAACTGCTCGGTGATTTTGAGTTTTTCAAGCTGGTCAAAAATTTCTTTATTTTTAATTACAAGCTGAGCTGAGATTTCTTGTGACTTGAGCCTTGTTATAATATCTTCAAGTGCAAAAATCGCGCTGATATCAAGGATATTTTCCGATTCATAGCAGATAATTATATATTTTGTTCCCAAAACCTCTTCAAAATGCGAGATTATCTGGGTTGCGCTGCCAAAGAAAAATTCTCCGAAAATATGCACTACTCTTATCTTGTAGCCCATTTCATCTTTTAATTTTTTCTCAAGAAAAATAGCATGCTCATCTTCAATATCTCTTATTTTTACGTTTGCCTTATCAGCAATTTGTTTGGCAAAAATTAAAGCTGATAGTACAATTCCCGTGCTTACGCCAAGTATTATATCGTAGAATATAGTAAGTACAAAAACGCTAAACATTACAAAAAGGTCTTGTTTTGGCGCATATTTTATAACCTTTAAAAGTTTTGTATCAATTATGTCCCATCCTACTTTAAAAAGTACTGCAGCAAGCGCGCTCAAGGGGATTTTATTTGCAAAATCGCACCCGAAAAGAATTATTAAAAGCAAAATAACAGAGCATATAATCGCACAAAATCTGCTTGTTCCGCCTGCTTTAATTGCTGCAGCCGAGCGCATGGTGGCTCCCGAGCCTACTATTGCTCCAAAAAGCGAGCAGACAATGTTTCCAATACCTTGAGCCAGTACCATTTTGTTACCGTTGCATTTGGTTTTTGTCAGGGAGTCCACTACAAGATTGGTTAAAAGGCTCTCAGACGAGCACACAACGGCAATAATCAAGGCAGGTATTATAAGAGTTTTTATGTTGGAAAAATCTGCCTGAACAATCTGCGGAAGGTGTGAATTTACGCCCTGAACCGTTGGCAAATCAAGTCCGTAGGCTATTGTAATTATGGTAGTTACAACAAGAGCAAAAATTTGTGCGGGGATGATTTTTGTTATTGCTCTTGGTGTCCAAAAAATTAATGCCAAGGTTAAAATACCTGCAACAAGAGCATTTTCATTTATATTTAATAGTGCCTTTGGCGCACTCTCAAGGGCAAGAGCGGGCGTTGCAAGTGTTTTTGCGCCTATAAAGGGATTGATTTGCAAGATTATAAGTATCATCCCGACTGCGTTCATAAACCCTGAAATTACAGGATATGGGATGTATTTAACTATATCGATTAATTTTGTGCGAGAGATAATTATCTGAAAAATGCCTGATAAAAATATGATTGCAAAAAGTGCCTCAATATTTCCGTTTACAATAGCTAAAGCTGATGCGGTGACAATGGCCGCAGGGCCCGTGGGGCCTGATAAAAGCGGCTGGTTGCAACCAAACACTCCAACTAAAAAGCATAAAATAACAGCGCCCCATAATCCGCTTGCAGCGCCTACTCCGATTGCTACACCAAAAGCTAAGGCCTGAGGCAGCGCTATTACCGCCCCTAAAAATCCTCCGGTTAAATCTCCTGACACTTTTAATTTTTTCATAGTATAATGCAATTATACCAAAAACTAACGGAGAGAAAACATGGCTAAAGAAATGTTCACAGGCGCACAAATATTCCTTAAATCACTTGAAGCAGAGGGGGTTGATGAGATTTTCGGCTACCCTGGCGGCGTCATTTTGAATATTTATGAGGCATTATATAACCAAGATAAAATTAAACACTACTTGGTGCGCCACGAGCAAGCTGCAATTCACGCGGCAGAAGGTTATGCAAGAGTTTCGGGTCGTCCGGGCGTTGCACTTGTTACGTCAGGGCCTGGGGCATGTAACACTATAACAGGTATAGCGAACGCTTATTATGATGGCTATCCGCTTGTTGTATTTACTGGTCAGGTGTCAACCGAGCAGATAGGTAATGACGCTTTTCAAGAGGCTGATATAGTTGGCATTACGCGCTCTTGCTGCAAGCATAATTACCTTGTAAAAGATGTAAAAGATTTGGCAAGAATTATAAAAGAGGCATTTTACATTGCAACAACAGGCAAACCGGGCCCTGTTGTAATTGACATGCCAAAAGATATTTTAACTGCTAAAGCTGCTTTTGAATACCCGAAAGAAGTTAAGCTTGTCGGCTATAACCCAACGTACAAAGGCCACCCGCTGCAGATATCGAAGGCCCTTAAGCTTTTAAGAGAAGCTCAAAGACCTGTTATAATCTCAGGAGGCGGCGTGTTACAGGCAGGTGCTCATCATGAATTGACCAAGCTTGCACAGTTGCTTGAAATGCCAGTGACGCACACTTTAATGGGTAAAGGAACATATCCTGAAAGTTCTCCCCAAAGTCTTGGTATGCTTGGTATGCACGGTAATTACTGGGCAAACTATGCAGTAGTCCATGCCGATGTTATTTTTGCAGTAGGTACAAGATTTAATGATAGGATTACCGGCTGCCTTAAACGCTTTGCAAGAGATTCTCAGGTAATCCACGTTGATATTGACCCTTGTTCAATTTCAAAAAATGTTAAGGTAGATATTCCAATCGTTGGTGATGCTAAAAATGTTCTTAGTACAATGATAAAAGAGCTTTCATCAAAACCCTTTACCATCGACCATGAAGCTAAAGAAAAGTGGCTCAAGCAAATCGACGAATGGAAGCAAAAAAGAGCAATTCCCGAGTGCCCGTCAGATAAGCTCAGTGCAGTTAAGGTTATTGAGACAATTTATGAATACACAAAAGCCTTTAAACCTATTGTTTGCACGGAAGTCGGGCAACACCAAATGTGGTGCGCTCAGATGTTTAAGTTTGATGAGCCAAGACACTTTATTACATCGGGTGGTTTAGGCACTATGGGTTTTGGCTTCCCTGCTGCAATGGGTGCTGCCGTTGCGGATAAAAACGCACTTGTTCTAAATATCGCAGGCGACGGCTCAATTCAGATGAATATTCAAGAGCTTGCAACCTGCATGGACTACGGCTTAAAGGTAATTAACTGCGTTATAAATAACGGCTATCTCGGTATGGTTCGTCAGTGGCAGGAAAAACTCTTTAATAAACACTACAGTGAGACAAAAATCTCTGCTCCGGATTTTGTAAAATTAGCGCAAGCGTATGGCGCAAAGGGTATAAGGGTAGAAAAAGAAGAAGATATTATACCTGCACTAAAAGAGGCCATGGAGTCAAATTGCTCCGTGTTTATTGATTTTGTCGTAGAAAATTTTGAGATGGTTTATCCTTGGGTGCTTGCAGGGCAGCCATTGAACAAGGTTTTACTGTCAAATGACCAGAAAGTTTGCTAGGAGAGATTATGAGTACATTACATACAATATCTATTTTGGTTACAAATGAAGCAGGCGTATTGTCGCGCGTTGTAGACTTGTTTTCAGGTCGCGGATATAACATTGAAAGCCTTACCGTTGCTCCTACAATTGACAGAAACTACTCAAAAATAACAATTACTACGGTTGCAACTCAAGAGGCAATTGAGCAAATCTGCAAACAACTCCACAGGCTGATTCCCGTTCTTAAAGTGTCTGATTTATCTGTAAATGAGGCAATAGAGCGTGAGATTGTTATGATTAAAATTCAGCCTAAAGATGAAGATGCGGATAAAATCTTAAGAATAGCTGAAGTTACGGGCGCTAAAGTTATCGATATTACCGATAAAACCTATACGCTTCAGATAGTTGATGATGAAAAACAAATACAGGCTTTAATTGAGCTGATTAAACCATACGGTTACAAAGATTTTGTAAGAAGCGGTAAAGTCGCTCTGTCAAGAAGTTAGATGATTTTATTATTCTCATCGACATGAACAATGCTGGGGCTGAATGTTTCAGATTCTTGTTCGTTTAATATTGCATAGGCGACGATTATTACTTTGTCGCCTTTTTGAACTTTTCTTGCAGCAGCGCCGTTTAGGCAAACTACTCCTGAGTTTTCTTCACCCTCGATTACATATGTTGAAAATCTCTCACCGTTGTTTATATCGAGAATTTCTACTTTTTGACCGACTTTAATTTTTGAAGCCTTAAGGAGGGCTTTATCTATTGTTATTGAGCCTACATAGTTGAGATTAGCATCGGTTACTGTAGCTCTGTGTATTTTTGCGTATAAAAATTCCATTAACATAGCTCAACTATTGTAGCAGAAAAATAAAAATCAAACATAAAAAAAACTGACCCAAAGAGCCAGTAAATTTACCACATATTAGAGAGAGGAATTAGAGAGAAAACTTTATGAAACTTATTTTTCATATTATCTTTACACCCTTACTATTCCCTCAACAATTTTTTTTATAACAATTCGAGTGATTTTATTTACATTTCTTTACAAAAGTTATTTGCCTATGCAGAAATTCTCGAAAATATTATTTAAAATATTGTCTGTAATAACCTCTCCGCTGATTTCTCCAAGGTTTGTAACTGCAGCTTTAAGGTCAATGCTTATAAGGTCTTGCAGCTCTTGAGCCTTAGCGCCGATAAGAGCATTGTTAAGCGCTTCAAGGGAGAGTCTGAGGCAGTGCTGGTGTCTTTGATTTGTCAAAAACTCGCTCTCTGCAGGGTTTAGCCCTATAATTTCTTTATAAATTCTTTTTTTCAATTCCTCAATGCCGTCGCCCGTTAGCGAGCTTATTGATATTTCATTGTCAGCTTTTTTGTTGTCACTAATGTCACTTTTTGTTTTTATGATTATATGTTTTTTGTCTTTTGCAAGGGCAAAAATTTCTTTGTCTTCTTTTTTGATGCCTTCTGTGCCGTCATAAAGACAAAGAACAATGTCTGAGTCGTCAATTGCTGATTTTGACTGCTCTATGCCTATTTTTTCCACTTTGTCGGTGTTATTTTCTCTAATACCGGCGGTATCAATAAGAGTAGCTGAAATGCCCTCTATTTCAAGAGTTTCTGTGATTGTATCTCTGGTTGTGCCTTCAATTTCAGTAACAATTGCCCTGTCGATATTTAAAAGTTTATTAAAAAGCGAGGACTTGCCCGCGTTTGGTCTGCCTGCGATGGCTATTTTTATACCTTGTCTTAAAATATTGTGCATGCGGGCGTTTTTTAAAATATCATTAATTTCGTCAATCGCACTTTGGGTTTTTTCAATAATTTCTTCATATTCAACTTCTGCAACATCTTCAGGAAAATCAAGAGAGGCAATGATTTTACCTAAAATTGATGAAATTTCATCTTTTATTTTTTCAATTTTTACCTTAAGTGCACCTGATAGGTTGTTTGCCGCCCCCTGAGCTGATTTTTGAGTTTTTGCGTTAATTAAATCAAGCACGGCCTCAGCTTGAGATAGGTCAATTTTGTGATTTAGAAATGCTCTTTTTGTAAATTCGCCCCTCTGGGCCAGCCTTGCACCGTTTTCAAGAACTATGTTTAAAATTTCATTTATTATAACAGGCGAGCCGTGGGTTTGAATTTCTGCTACATTTTCTCCTGTGTAGCTTTTAGGTGCTACAAAGGGCAGGACAATTACCTCATCGATTTTTTTGCCGTCTTTTACTATCCAGCCGTGGTTAATCACCTCGGGGATAATTTTTTTGCTGAAAATTTTTTGTACAATTTCTATGGAGTTATCTCCGCTAATTCTGATAACACCTATCCCTCCTGTGCTTATGGGGGTAGCTATAGCGCATATTGTATCAAATGAGTAATTCATATATGAATAATATCATGTTTAATGTAAAATTAAAATTATAAGCGCCCGATTGGGCATGACAATATAGGAGAGAATATGGATTTTGTAGGATTTACCCTTTCAATATTGCAAGCGCTGGCTAAAATTGCCGGTAACTGGGGTCTTGCGATTATACTTTTGACAATAATAGTAAGAGCGTGCATGTGGCCATCAAGCATATCTCAGCAACGCTCTATGCGCTCTATGCAGCTTTTGCAGCCTAAAATGAAAGCTATTCAGGACAGATACAAAAGTAATCCTGAGATGATGCAGCAAAAGATGATGGAGTTTTATAAAGAGCACAAATTTAACCCGATGGCAGGTTGCTTACCGCTGTTATTGCAGTTGCCGATATTTATTCTTTTATACACCGCGCTTATGAGCCCTCAGTTTATACAACAGGCGGGAGATGCGAGCTTTTTATTTATAAAAAGACTTGATGCAACTATTAAAAGTACCGCCGGCAGGTCTTTTGACGGCAAGTTTGTTGCAGGGCCTTACGATACATTTACTGCGGGTAAAACTGCTACAGTATACATTGGTGACAAGGTTATAAATGATGTTAAAATCAGCCGTCCGACAAAAGCTATAACTGTTCAGGGCGATATTAAACCTAATCAAAACTTTGACCTTAAAATGTACCCTGATAGCCTAAACCTAAGCTTTGCCGAGCTTAAAGAAATTACAAAAGCTGAAGTTAATGTAATAGATAATCAAACAAAAGAAACGGAAAAAGTAACATTTACGCCTATGGATAATATTCTTGTCGCAAATGTTCAAACGGCGCAAGTCCAAAGTTCCGTGCATTATGATGTTATAGTTCTTGTGCTGCTTTTTGCACTTACTATGTGGGTTTCTCAAAAAGTAATGATGCAAACGCAAAAAGGTGCTCAACAAGACCCGACACAGCAGGCGATACAAAAGTCTATGGGCACTGTAATGCCTCTTATGATAGGTTTAACTTTTGTGTTTATTCCAATTCCTGCAGGCGTTCTTTTGTACCTTGTAACAAGTAATGTTTTCCAAATTGTTCAAACTGTTATTATTAACAAGCAGCTTGATAAAGAAGATGAAAAGAAAAAGACTTCTGCTTCAGGTGACATAGATGGCGCCAAAAAAATAGAGGCTAAAGAAGTTAAATAGAATATGAATAATATTTTAAAACCGACCTTTTTAGGGTCGGTTTTTTGTCGCTTAAAATTTCTTAATAATTTTATTGTGTAAGGCAATTTTAAAATAGAAAAAAACTTTATTAAAGAGTAAGGGAATTCAAATTAAAAGGAAGAACAAAATAAGATATACTGCAAATTTTTGCAGAAATCTTGAATAAAAAAGAACTATTTACTCTCTCTTAATATCCTCGTGTTTTAAATGTTTGTCTATGACAAACATTTTTTTTATGAGCGAAGCTTGAATGTCAGCGCGACTGCGCGACATGAAAGCGAGCGAATCTAAAGGATGTGAGCAAGTGTACAGCGCCGATGAGGCGGTGGATACTTGCGACACTGGACTAAGCGAAGCTTGAATGTCAGCGCGACTGCGCGACATGAAAGCGAGCGAATCTAAAGGATGTGAGCAAGTGTACAGCGCCGATGAGGCGGTGGATACTTGCGACACTGGACTAAGCGAAGCTTGAATGTCAGCGCGACTGCGCAAATAACGCTAAATAATCGACTTATTCATTCTCTCTGAGCGCTTAGCGCTTAGAATGTTTCTTAATTTCATGATAGCTTGCGCATGCAATTGGCAAACGCGAGATTCTGAAACATTTATAGCTTCACCTATTTCTTTTAGGGTCATGTTTTCATGATAATAGAACACAAGCAGCATTCTCTCGCGCTCAGGGAGTTTTTTAAGCGCTGCCTCAAGCTCTCTTTTAGCGTCTTTTTTTTCAACTTCTTCTTCGGGTCGGGCAGAGTTTTTATCCTCAATTGTGTCAATGATTTCAACACTGTCTTCGCCCGTGCCTTTTTTGTCATAGATTGAATCTACTGATGTATCTGAAGCCAGAATTTCTTCAACTTTTTCTTTTTCTAAGCCCATGACATCTGCTATTTCTTTTGTTGTTGCAGCTCTGCCAAGCTCTTGTTTAAGTCTTTCTGCAGTCAGTTTTACGTCTTTAATTTTCTTTCTTATTGTACGCGGTAGCCAGTCTGATGAGCGGATTCTGTCTATTATAGAACCTCTTATTCTCATAAGGGCGTATGTTTCAAACTTTGCTCCTTTGTTTGGAGAAAATTTTTCAATAGCGTCTATAAGGCCTTCAACACCATAGCTTGCAATATCTTCGTAAGAAAAACTCGGGGGTAAATTTACCTTAACACGCCCTATTACATAGCGAGTAAGGTAAATATACTGTACAATTAACTTGTCGCGCACGACTTTGTTCGTACGGTCAACATAATATTCTTCCCAAAGCGCTTTAAGCTCTTGGTCGGATAATCTGACTATTTTTTTGTATGAATCGACCTCAATGTTTTCCTGAGTCATTTCAGTATATATCCCAAGTCCTATTTTAACAATATTGTCATTTAATCTTGGTTATTTGACATCATATATCTATATGAAAACACTCTTTTTTATTCGCTTTATCGGATGATGTTGAGGCAAATGGAATTAAGTAGAATAAAACTTGTTACAAATGCGTAACAAATTAAATATCCCTAATCAGCCGCTTTATGCGGCTCTTCTTTTATAGGGTTATTTCTTCGTACAGTTCGGGAGCCTGATTTATAGATACATTTCCTTCGGGTACTTTCAGAATGCGAACTTTTTTTATTGTATCTTTAAATTCAATTGTTATGATATCCCCTGCTTTTACTGTCTTAGCAGGCTTTGCGGGGTTGTCATTTACAAATACTCTGGCACTTTCGCACACAGAGTTTGCAACCGTTCTTCTTTTAATTAATCTTGATACTTTTAAAAATTTATCCAGCCGCATTTATTACTTTTACCTTGTATTCAGGGTGTTTAGCAAGTCTTTTTTCTATTTCTTCAAAAGTCAAAAATCCTTCTTGTGCGCCAAATTTTTCAATAACCGCTGCAGCGTTAACCGAAGCGTAAGAAAGTGCTTTTATAATATCTTCTCCATATTTTTGAACAGATGCAACAAGAGTTGAGCTAAAGGCGTCCCCTGCACCAAGGGTAGAGACAACTTTTGCGCTAAATTCGGGCGCATGGTAGAAGTTTTTGCCATCATAACTGTATACGCCGTATTTACCGTCTGTTATGACTACAATCGAATCATTTTTACAGTGGAGTTTTTTGAGCATAGTAATAACATCGGGGTGAATTTCAGCGTCAGAGAATTTTTCATCCTTTGTATCGGGACGAACTTCTATTTTTGTAAGCATGGAGGCTTCTTCTTTATTCATAACGACTATTTTTGCGGTTTTTAAAATATTGTTGAAGTATCTTTCACCCTTTTTAATTGCCGTACTTCCCGCGTTAATTGCAAGGTTTATGCCGTTATTTGCGGCATAATCTGCTATTTTATCAAGAAGTTTGTTTGTATCGCCTGCAAGTGGCGCAACATAGAGCCATTTTGCTTCTTTAAATTTATTAAAATCTATCTCATCTTCCCTGATAGTGGCGTTTGCGCCCCTGTGTGCAAGGACTGTTCTATCCCCTTGAAAACTTACAAGGATTATTGAAAGCCCTGTCAGATAGTCTTTAGAGTGAATTATATTTGATGTGTCTACCTTATCATGTTTCATTTTATTTTCTATAACAGGGGCTATCTCATCATTGCCGAGCTTTATTATGGTAGAGGTTTTCAGTCCAAGGTTAGCAAAGTTTGCAGCGGTATTTATGCCGCCTCCGCCTATGTTTCTTGAAAAGCCGTCTATTTCAACTTTTGCTCCGTACGGGAATGACATAAACTCTGTTTTTTTCTTCAGTGAATTAACAGAGACGATATTTGCTCCGTCGCTTTCAACAAATATATCCAAAGTAGCTGAGCCTATTGTAATAACATCAAACATTTTTTCTCTCTTTTCTTTGAAATTGTCTTTTCTTTATTATACATACTATAATAACTTTGTACAAAGGCTAATAGTATGTTTTTAAATTCTATAAAATTAAATAACTTTAGAAACTATGAAATACTTGAACATAACTTTTCAAAAAGAAAAACTCTCTTTGTGGGTAAAAATGCTCAAGGCAAGACTAATCTTTTAGAGGCGGTTTATTACTTAAGCGCGCTAAATTCTAATCGAATTAAAAAAGACTCCGAGCTTATTAAATTCGGTGCAGAAAGTTCTAGTATATCTGCTCTTTGTACAAAAAACGATGTTGAAGTTTCTCTTGAAGTTGTTATAAATCCTCCAAAAAATAAAATCTTAAAAGTTAACGGCCTTAAAAAAACAAAATCACAGGAGTTCTTGAGAGTTTTAAAGGTGGTAAACTTCTCAAGTGCTGATTTAATGCTTATGCGAGGAGAGCCTTCAAATAGAAGAAAATGGCTTGATTTAGCTATATGCCAAGTGTATGGGGCGCATTACGATAAACTTGCAAAGTTTAATAAAATAAGGCTGCAAAAGAGCAATTTTTTGTCTATGTATTCTCAGGATATGAGCTTGTTAGATGCTTACAATCTTCAAATGTCTATAGCTGCGGCAAATATTATTTATTTAAGAGTTAAGTTTTTGCGTGAACTTGAAAAAATTGCAAAAGAAAAACATAAAACAGTATCTGGCGAAGAAAATCTTTCCTTAGGTTATGAGTGTGAGATAGATTCAAGCCTTTCTCTAAAGGAGCTATCTGAAGTCATATATGAGAAATTATCCTCAATGAAAGATGAAGAAATACGCCGTGCACAGTGCCTTTTTGGGCCACATAGGGATGATGTTTCTTTTTATATTAATGAAATTGATGCTAAAAAATACGCTTCTCAAGGACAACAAAGAACTCTTGTGCTGGCACTTAAGCTTGCTGAGCTTGATGTTATAAAGGACAAAACGGGCGAAGTGCCGATTTTACTTTTGGATGATGTTTTAGCCGAGCTCGATAATGTTCGACAAAATTATCTTCTAAGGGCAATATCTGATGATACGCAGACAATAATCACAAGTGTTGATACTTTAGCTTTTGATGAAGAGTTTTTATCTGATGTTGACATAGTAAAAATTTCTCAGGGTAAAAAGATATAAAAAAGGCTCTCGGTTAGAGAGCCTTTTATCTGAATTCGGTTTTTTATTTTTCTTCGTTTTTCTTTTTGTCTTCTGCTTCAAGATATTCATTGATTATTCTATCTGCTTCATCAAGTGACATTTCTAAGTCTACTTTCATGGCTTCACCCTCGTAGTTGCTGATATTTTCTGCCATTTTTTGGTTTTTATATCCGTATGCTTCGTTTTGGGCGTTATTTAATTTTGTCCTTAATGCAGATTTGATGTTGCCGTAACCGTTTGCGTCCTGTATAAGGTCTGCAAATTCATTTATGTTTGCAAGTTTATCACCTGCTTCTTTAAAGTTTTTGTCTATCGTGTTGTCTACTGTGTTGCCATCAAGCTCTGAGTAAATATTTTCGCCTAAAATTGGGTCGTAAACTGCTTTCATGTAGTCTTCGGTTACATATTTTTGATATCCTTCGGCTGTTTGTCCGTTACTTAAATTAACATCAAATGTACCTGTTATGAGTGAATTGTTGATGTTTATAAAGTCTTCGCTGCCATTGGTACCATCAGGTCTGTCTTGAGTTTTTTCGGTAAATGATTTAAGGTCGATACTTTCAATGCCAAATTGTGACGCTGTTAAAAATTCATAATCACGGTTTGTATGTTCGGTATTTAGTATAAGTATTTTATCCAGATTTTCACCTTGGATTATGCCGTTTTCATCTGCAAAACTCCAGAGTTCTTCCATACCGTCATCACCGTTAGCTCCAACCATTTCGGTAAAGTCATTCAGTACGCCGTCTTGGTTTCTGTCTATTGCAAATTCATAACTGTTGTCACCAATATGGAAACCAACCGGGTCTGTCCTTTGTGGTTCACCTTGAACGGTATCGTCACTTACACCTCTTTTGATTGTAACATCAGGGTAGTTTTTCTTAATTTCAGCTTCAAGACTGTCATATGTACCTTTTGATTTATCATCACCTATTGGAAGCGTTATTTCTTTTTCGCCAAGATTGTAGCCTATGCCGCCACCGGGCCATAGCCTTGTTAATGTATAGGCTGTTTCTTTCCAGCTGAAATCATTATTTTTCATCTCTGTAATGATTTTATCGCCGTTTATCGCTTTATCCATTTCGGCAACTTGAAGGTCATCTCTTTGTCCGCCACCTTCAACGGCACCAAAGCCTTCTAAGAATTTTGTATATATAGCATTTGCATCTGTTCCATGACCGTATGGTACAACAGCTCTGCCATCATCCCCATGGGAGATGCCTATTGACGGATACAGTTCTTTTACGGTGTCAAGCATTTCTTTTTTAGTAAAGCCGGCGCCTTGCATATCGGTGATTAGACCATTGTCAAGTGCTTCCGAGAATGATTTTAGTTGCGCGTTGTTTGCACTGTACGGGTCAGCACCCGGGGTTGCTTCTGCAATGTTTTTACTGTATTTTTCTTTTACTTCATCCTTGCTTTGTGTTGTTACGGCTTGTGTTTGATTGTCTCTGTTTGCCATACGAGAAGTGTATTGTGCCAGATATCCGTCTGCCAAATCTTCTTTTGCGGGAGTAAATATCGGTACGGACGGGTCAGTGTCGGATGTTTGATAACTGCCTGCGGCATCAGTCATATTATTTTTGGTCAATTTTAGCAGGTCGAGAGTGCTTTTTGTTGTTGCATACTGAGAGTTTAAACCGTCAATATCATTAAGCAGGCCTTCCATGCCGTTAACCATGTTGTTTAATTTTGTTTGTGGCGTAGTAAGATTATTAATTGCATTATCGATTTTTGACTTATCGCTCACGATATCTGAATTTACGTCATTCATTTGCTCGGCTATAAATTGAGATAGTGTTTTTTCTCCGCCGTTTCTTTTTGAGTGACTGTCATTTTCGTAGTGATATTGTGCGTTGCTAATTGCAGTGTCAATCCACCTTTTTGAATTTTCTTCAAAATCTTCGGTATCGCTTACAATTTTTGCTACATCGCCTGATATTTGACTTTTTATTGATTCAAGTTCATCTTGCTTGTCTGCGATTTTATCTTCAATTTCTTTTATTTTTTCATCAAATTCTTTGATTTTTGCTTCAAGTGTTTCTATTTGGTCTTCAATAGTTGCTTTCTCTGTGGTTGAGTTAAAGTACTTCTGTTTGAACAGTTCAGATAAGGCTTCTTTCTGCTCGGTTCGTGATTTTGAATAAATACTGTTTAAGTTGCCCGTTACTTTGGTCAACTCACTTGCTCTTTTTGCGCTTGTGATGTTTGCATTTAACTCTGTTCCCATATTATTTCCTTTCGCACCTGTTTTTTTATTGTTATAATCCTTGTAAAATCCATACTAAAACTGAGCGTACAAATTGGTCTTCGTCACGCTCAGTTAAAAACTTTATATTTATTTGTTATTATTTTACATTTTGTAACAATGGTATTTACATTTTAGGTGCTCTCAGGTTTTCTTCAAGTATAATCGGTAGTTTTTGACCTTTTTTAGCTTTATAATGAAGTCCCGGAGAAACAATGCCGGACAATAAACCTACGCCGCCACCTATTGAGCCACCTATAATAAGTCCGGTAATGACGTTACCTCCCGCAACACCAATTGCCGCACCTAAACCCGTGCCTACACTTCCTATTGATATTGTGTAGGCTGCAATTTTTTTTGCGGTATCTTTACCTGTCATTTGCAGATAGTTCTTTTTCCCTGTAATTCTTGCGCATATTGGAATGTTTTTTCCGTCAGGGAAAATTATATGGGTAAAATTCACGCACACAATGGCGTTCCTTGAGAACCAGCGTGGTTTTTTAATACTTGTAATTTTAGCAATGAGGGATGATTTTTTTGGAATTATGCAAGTTCCTTCTTGAGTTACCAAATTATCTAAAAACTCAAACTGTATAAAGTCGCCTTCTTTGTAATACCTTGAGTTAAAATTTTGTGCAAATGATATTTCAATAACATTTTCTTTTTGCACTATGTTTTCAACGTCCGTTACTTTTACCAGATTAACTTTTGAATATTTTTGTCCTGCAAGGTGTTCAACACTAACCCCTTTGTCGCAAGGCGGATTTTCGTAATCTTGCGCGAGAGCAAAACCGCTAAACATAAAGTTTGCAAAAGTGATAGTCATTAAAAGGCTCAATACTTTTTTAATTTCCATAAATTCTCCTTATAATTCGGAATCGAGCATTTTTCTTCTTTGTGCTGCTTCAAATTCAAAACATTTTTTAACTATGAAATTTATACCTTTTTCGTTAATTGTAACGAAGGCAAGCGAAGTGTCATAATATAACTTGCCATTGTTTTTTATTGGTTTTACTTTAATTTTTTGTGCCAAAGTTGTAATGCTTTCTTCTTCAAAAAGCAGTTTAAGCTCTATTTTTGAGTATGAAGAAATATCCTCATCTAGCAAAAGGTTAATACCTTTTGCGCTTATATTTCTTGATGTTGCATGAATTGTTTTCTTGTATCCTGAGTTTATCAGGGTTAATATTGTTTTGACCTTTAAGTTGACTCTTATATATTCCCTTCTTTGCATTTTTTCTACCAAAGAAGGCAGTGATAAGACGCACTCGTTCTGCGAGCAGGATAAAAATTTGCACTTAAGCTTAAATATCCCGCCGTTAGTGTATGCATATATTTCTACGGGTTGATTTGCAACACAAGAAAATGCAAGATTTTTGCTTATGGGTTTTGTGATTACAATTTTATTTTCGTCTTGACTTTTAAATGTGCTAAAAAACCTTATTGCCCCACTTGGGGTTCTTATAATAAGGTCGATTTTTTTCCCGAAGCTTATGTAGTTTAAGTATTCTTCCATATTGGTTTATTATACCAGATTGATTTAAAAATGTATAATTCCTTTTCATTACCCGCAAAATAACCCATGTGGCTATTTACAAAGCATTTTAAGACTTATATTATTCTTATAGTGCATATTCCACTCTCACTCGTAAACTGTTTTGCCCGATAACATAAAGTTATCGGCTTTTTTTATTTAATGAGTCTGAATCTTCTTCTGGTAAATACTCTTTTATTTTCTATAAAGTCCTCTTCCCTGTAGTATATTTTTGGAATATTTTCTTGCCCCAGAAGATATATTTGTGTTGTAAGCTCGGCTTGTGCGCCATATAGCGCTATTCCCTTGGAATATATTTTCTTTATAATGTTTGAATTATCAAAATTTTTTACACTATTAAGATTAAGAGCAAGGCATTTTACGTTTTTTATGTTTGTATCAATAAATTCAAATAGTTTTTCAAGTAATTCATTGTCAAAAATGCTTTTTTTAATATCAAGCAAAAGATGTCTTCCGTGTTTTCTTATAACAAAATCCATTTTGTCTGAAATCCTTGTAAAATCCGTATATTAGATTATACATTTTTATTTACGGCTACTTAATAGGTTTAAAGTTGAATAATTTTTATACTTTAGTTTAAAGTATGATTTGTTTTTTTGTTTTGTTTTATGTTAGAATTAGTTTCAAATGGACTTATTAAGATTTTTCAAAAGACCTAAAAAGGACGATATTTTTAATAAATTTCCCGACGGAGTTCTGGTTGTTTCGCTTGAGGGTAAAATTCTTGATGCAAATAAGAAGGCTCTGGAGATGCTTTGTTGTTCGAGAATTGAACTTGTTGGCGAGTTTTTCTCTACGTATGTTGAGGGTGGTTCAAACCTCTTGAATAAAATTATTTCTTCGCAAAAACAAAGCGTATCAAGAGCAAAAGTAAGAAACTCCGAAGAAGAAGTTTATTTTGAAATATCTGCGTCACGTGATAGTGAAGAGCAAAAAGTGTATGTTACGCTTCGTGATGTCAGTCAAAATTATAAAATGCAAAATATGGTAAACGGGCAGTATGAGCTTGCCAGAAATATTATTGATGAGAAGAACAACTATCTTGTTAATATTTCAGGCGAAATTTTGTCAAATCTTGCAACGATTGAAGGATTTTCAAAAGCACTGACTGATGGTGTCGGTGGTGTCTTGATTGACAAGCAGATGAAATACATCAATATAATCAACAAAAATGCAAAAGATTTGACATACGATTTAGAAAAACTTTTTACTATTTTCAGACTTGAGTCAAATCTTTACCAATATGACTTTAGAAATTTTGATATTGTAAATATGCTAAATGCAATAGTGAAGCAGTATGAGCATTTCTTTGCAAAGAGAAAAATGCCGTTTGAAAGTAATTTTTCCACACTTTCATCAAGGGCATGTTTTCTCGACCCGAGTGTATTTGAATATATAGTAAAAAGTATACTGGATATTTTCTTGCAGAATATGCAGGTTGGAAAAGTTACCCTCAGTGCAGGCAATCCTCCGGTTGCCTTTCTGGAAACTCACGAGTTTGAAGGCAAGGGCGAGCTTGAGCCTTCCCAATATGTGCTTTTTGAAATGAAAGCAAGTGAGTTTTTACTGGATGAAGAAGAGTTAAACGCACTTTTTGAACCTTATTCTTACATAAACAAAAACAAGCGCTCTGTTGGCATGAAGCTTGCATTTGTACTTGTGAAAAAGTTTATAAAGCATTTTAAGGGCGATATCTGGGTTTATTCAAAGCCTGCATTTGGTACCATGGTGAGTTTTGTTATTCCAATTGAGCGCAAATAGTCTAGAGGATGAATTAGTTGGCAAAAGTTACACTAAATAACATAACAAAGTGTTTTGGCAAAAAAACTATTCTTGATGATATATCACTTGAAATTAAAGATAAGGAATTTGTTGTTCTTGTTGGTGCTTCAGGCTGCGGTAAGTCAACACTTTTAAGAACTATTGCCGGTCTTGAAAAACCAACCTCGGGCGAGATTTTTATAGGTTCAAAGTGTGTTAATAATATTTTACCTAAAGACCGCGACATTGCTATGGTTTTTCAAAGTTATGCACTGTATCCGCATTTAAGTGTATTTGACAATATGGCATTTGGACTAAGTGTCAGAAAAATGGCCAAATGCGAGATTAAAAGGCGTGTGAATAATGCTGCAGAAATTTTAGGGCTTGAGGACTATCTTGACTACAAACCGAAAGAATTATCAGGCGGTCAAAGACAAAGGGTTGCGCTTGGGCGTGCTATAGTTCGTGAACCTAGTGTATTTTTGATGGATGAACCTCTTAGCAACCTTGATGCAAAGTTGAGAGTTTCTATGCGCTCAGAAATTAAAAGACTGCATAAAAAATTAAACACAACTTTTATATATGTGACACATGACCAAACAGAGGCGCTCACTATGGGCGATAGAATTATTGTTCTTGATAAAGGAAAAATCCAGCAGGCGGATGATGCTTATAACATCTATAACAATCCCAAAAATACATTTGTTGCAACATTTATGGGAAATTATCCCATGAATCTTTTCCCTGCAACAATAGAAGATGGACTGCTAAATTTTGCAAATATATATGTTAACCTTTCAAAAACGCCAATAAATTACCCTAAAAATCTTAAGGAAGTTATAGTTGGCGTTAGAGTAGAAGATATTGTTGATAAAACAAATGTTAATTATTCCTTTAATTTAATAAAATTTAGCGCAGTTCCCGAATTTGAGGAAACCTTGGGTTCGCATAAGGTTGTTTACTTTAAATTGGGAGAAGCTGACTGCGTTGCCAAGGTTCCCGCTGATTATAATTCAGGAAGCACAATAGAGTTTTCAATCGACCCGATGAAGCTTAAGTTTTTTGACCCAATAACAAAAGAATCTCTCGATTAACACTCGTCTTCTTTTGGCTCTTCTTTTTCAACCCAGATATATGTTTGCTTAAATGCTCCCTTAAATGGGTTGTGCGAGTAGTCATAATCAACAAAAGGGTTTTTGACCCTGTTATTTATTGTGTTTGCTTTTTTATTTATATCTTTAAAGTATTCTCCAAGTTTCATAATTTTTCCAACCATATATTCTTATCATGCTTATTATGGCACATGTAATTTTCTTTTAATGCCACCTGGGTATAGATTTAGCATTAGTACTAAAGTAGTACCAACTTGTTGATTGAATATATTTTTAATGGTAGTATTTTATTTGAGGAGAAGCATTTTGAGGATATTATGAAGAAAAAAGTAAGCATTGTTTTGCTTGTTATAATTGCTCTTGTTGCATTTCGCTGGTGCAGCGGAAGGTTTGGCGAGTTCATGCGTGCAAAAATGATGGGTGCCATGATGACGCCAAAGGTAAAACTTTCTCAAGCAGGTGAAATTGAATATAAAAATGAAATAGAAGCTCCCGGTAGAATTGTTGCAAAGTACTCGGTTGACCTTGTTGCCAGAGTTGACGGGTACTTGCAGGAAAAAAGGTTTAACGAGGGTGATTTTGTTAAAAAGGGGCAGGTTTTATTTATTATTGAACCTCAGCAGTATTTAATTGCACTAAATAAAGCACAAGCTGACCTTGCAACCGCAAGAGCACAGGCAGTTAAAGCAAGTAAAGACTTTGCGCGTTCAAAAGAGCTTGTTGCAAAAGATTACATAGCAAAGTCAACTTATGATGATACTTTAGCTCAAAGAGATGTAGCAAATGCCTCTGTTAAAGCTGCAATAGCTGCTGTGAATGACGCCAAAAGAAATTATAACTACACAAGAATAACTTCTCCGATTGACGGCAGAATAGGTATGTTAAATGTCACCCAAGGTAATTATGTAAGCACTCAAAGCGGAGCTTTGGCGCGTGTCGTAAGCACTAATCCTATTTATGTTACATATAGCGTTGATTCTAAGCAATTTGCAAATTTAAGGGACAATGAAATTATACCTGAAGATAAAAAAGAACAGCCCATAAGTGTCGAGATTACTCTGCCTGATGGTACAAAGTACGAGCACAAGGGTGTAGAGGATTTTTGGGATAACCAAATCTCTCAAACAACAGGTACAATTGCACTTCGTGCAACATTTAAAAACCCTGACAATAAGCTTATCCCCGGGGATTTTGTAAAGGTAAAAGTTTATTCAAATAAATTAAATAAAAAATTAGTTGTCCCTCAGGACTGCGTCCTGCAAGATTCAGAAGGCAGATATGTATATGTGGTTGACAAAGATTCAATTGCAAGAAAAAAATACATAAAAGTTTCAAATGAGTATCAAAAATACTGGATAGTAACCTCAGGGCTAAATGCAGGAGAAGAGTACATATCGCAAGGCTTAGTAAAAGTTATGGCTGATAAGCCTGTTGTTGTACTAAAAGAAGATGAACTTGTTAAGTTGAAGGATAAAAAGTAGCGGTATAGAGTATGTTTTCAAAGTTTTTTATAGACAGACCAAGATTTGCAATTGTAATCTCGCTTGTAATCACTTTAGCGGGTTTAATTGCTCTTAAGGGACTGCCTTTTGAACAATATCCTACAATTACACCTCCTCAGGTAATTGTTTCCGCTACGTACCCCGGTGCAAGTTCTGATGTTATAGAGTCAACAGTTGCTGCCCCCATTGAATCTGCCGTAAACGGTGTAGAGGATATGCTCTATATGACATCCAGCTCAAAAAACGGCAGCTATAAGTTGAGTATTTACTTTAAAGTTGGTACAAATCCGGATATGGCGGTAGTAAATGTCCAAAACAAGACTTCTCTTGCAACCGCTCGTTTGCCCGACGAGGTTAAAAGATACGGTCTTACAATTAAAGAATCTACCGCAGGTGCGGGTCTTGTAATCTACAAGGTTTTTTCTCCCGACGGTTCAAAGAGCCTTGTTGACCTTGCAAACTACGCATCAATATTTATAAAAGACGAACTTGCCCGTGTTGAGGGTATTGGTGAAGTTGTAGTATTTGGCGGCAGAGATTACGCTATGCGCATTTGGTTGGATGCTCAAAAGCTTGCTGCGCTTAATATTTCACCTGCTGATGTTAACGCCGCAGTTGCCGCTCAAAACGCTCAAGTGCCTGCAGGTAACATTGGTAACGAGCCTCTTGTAAATAAAAAAGATATGTCTATAGTTTTAAGGACTTCAGGCAGATTAAAGACGGTTGAAGAATTTGAAAATATTATTGTAAAATCTAACCCTGACGGTTCTGTTATTAAAGTTTCTGATGTTGCAAAAGTCGAGCTTGATTCAGAAACTTATGATTACTTAGGGCGTGTTGACTTGCAGCCTGTTGCGGTTATTCAGGTAATTCAACTTGCAGACGCCAACGCAGTTGAGCTTGCAAATAATTGTAACAAAAAAATGGAAGAGCTCTCTAAGGGTTTTCCTGAGGGCATAGCTTATGAAGTATTCAGGGATTCAACGGATTTTATCAAAGAATCATTAAGTGAAGTTATAAAGGCAATTGTTCTTGCAATATTTCTTGTAATTATGGTTGTGTACCTCTTTTTGGGAGACGTCAGAGCGTCTTTCATTCCGTTTGTTGCAATTCCTGTATCTTTAATAGGTACAATAATTATTTTTGCAATACTTGGTTTTTCGATAAATACCCTGACGCTTTTTGGCTTTGTGCTTGCGGTAGGTACTGTAGTAGACGATGCTATCGTTGTTATTGAAAACGTACAAAGACACATTGAGGCGGGGCTTTCGCCGCGTGATGCAGCTATAATTTCAATGGATGAGGTTTCAGGTGCGGTCTTAGCTACCTCTCTTGTTTTGATGGCGGTTTTTGTTCCTGTTGCCTTTATCCCCGGTATCACGGGTAAAATGTATCAGCAATTTGCAGTTACAATTGCTGTTTCAATTGGTTTTTCAACCCTTGTAGCCCTTACATTGGCCCCAGCGTTGTGCGCTACCATCTTAAAATCAAAAGACGAGTTGCCAAAAAGAACTTTCTTTAATAAATATAGAGAACTCTACAGGGATTACTGGTCGCACAACCAAAATCTTCAAGGTATAGCGCTTATTAAGGCGTGGGGTGAGTTTTTTGCTACCGCTTGGGATGTTACAATTAAAAAATTCAACAGAATGTTTGACAGAATAAGAGATACATACATTGAGGGTTCTAAATACTATATTGAAAAACCCTCCAGAACAAAAATTACATACGTTGCTCTTGTTGTTGCGCTTTTGTTCTTGTTTAAAATAATTCCCACGGGCTTTTTGCCTAACGAGGATTCGGGTGCTTTATTTACAAGTGTTCAGCTAAAAGACGGTTCTTCTTTGTCTAAGACTATGTCTATAACAGATGAACTTGAAAAAGATATTAAAAAAATCCCCGGTGTGCATAACGTCCTTGGCTTAGAGGGTATTAACGGTCAAAATACATCGATGATTATTACCCACTTTGAACCTTGGGAAGAAAGACGAGCAGTGCCTTGGTATAAGCAAATCTTTATGAGTAAAGAGAAAAAATATCAGTCTAAAAAAACACTTGATGATATTCGCTCAAATGTAAATGCTCTGAGTGCAAAATATCCTAACGCAAAGATATTTTCTTTTATACCTCCTGCAATTACGGGTCTTAGTATGTATGGCGGTTTTGAGTATCAGCTTTTGGATAAAGCAAATAGAACTCCGCAGGAGCTTAATGATGAAGCCAATAAACTTATCTACGAAGCTAACAGAAGCTCTGTTGTAACGGGTGTATTTACTCAGTTTAACGCTAATATTCCTCAGTTTTTGATTAATATTGACTACGCAAAAGCTCTTGCTCAGGGTATTCCTGTAAATGAGATATATACTGCTTTATCTTCACAGTTTGGTCAGACTTATGTTAATGACTTTAACCTGTATGGTCGTGTTTTCCGTGTTGTTTTGCAGGCTCAGGAGGCTTTTCGTTCCGCACCTGCTGATATGGGCAAGGTTTATATTAAATCTTCTGACGGCAAGTCATCTCCTCTAAGTTCGGTTGTAAGAATTGAACCTGTAACAGGGCCCTATGATATTACAAGGTTTAATATGTATAAATCCGTTCAGATAAGCGGTAACCCTGCAAAAGGAAAAAGCTCGGGTCAGGCAATTAAGGAAATGGAGAGAATTTCAAATGAGATTTTGCCCGAGGATATGACTTTTGCTTGGTCAGGTACAAGTTTGCAGGAAATTGAATCAAGCGGACAGACAACGGTTGTACTTGCAATGTCGCTGATATTCGTTTATTTGTTCTTGGTGGCATTGTATGAGAGCTGGATGCTTCCTGTAGGTGTTATGTTGATTGCACCTATTGCAATGCTTGGTGCACTTTTATTCCAATATATTGCGGGCTACTCGCTTGACCTGTACGCTCAAATAGGGCTTATTATGTTAATCGGTCTTGCTGCAAAACAGGCGATTTTGATTATCGAGTTTGCAAAAACCGCCCGCGAAGAACAAGGGATGAGTATATTTGACGCTGCAATTGAGGCTGCAAGGATAAGATTTAGGGCAGTTATGATGACAGTAATAGCCTTTATTTTAGGTATGCTGCCTCTTGTCTTTGCCGTAGGCCCAGGGGCTGAGAGCCGTCGTTCTCTTGGTATGACAGTTTTTGGCGGTATGATAGCAGCTGCTATTGTAGGTACCATCCTTGTTCCGGCATTTTACGTTGTAATTCAACAGGCAAGAGAAGATGCTGCTAAAAAACGACGCGAGAAAAATGCTAAAAAGGGAAATAACCATGACGCGTAGATTTTTGTCTTATTTTATAATATTCAATCTGATTTTTCTTAACTGTTTGCCTACTTTTGCGCAAGAAAATGAAGCAAGCTGGCATGAGGGCATAAGTTTGGAAAATGAGTATCTTGCATACGCAAAAGCTCAAAATAAAGAAAAAAATGTAGGCTTTTTTAAAAAAGACAAAAAAGAAACTACTGAAGAGGCAAAACGCGAGAAAAAGACATTTGAATTTTTCAAAAAAAGAGAGAAAAAAGATGTTGAACAGGTAGCAAAAGCACCTGTAGAAAAGCAAGAGCAAAACAAAGAAACAATTGCAAAAAAGCAAGAAGTTAAAAAGTCAAAAAAAGAAAAGAAGAAAAAAGAAAATAAATACGATGAATATCTAATCCCGATTGACGGTTATATGCCTGTGGGCAACAGTTCTGATAAGTCTATAACCATAGCAGGTTCGGTGCAAAAAACTCTTGAACTGAATCTTGCGGATTGCCTTGAGCTTGCTCTTATCAACAACCCAAAAATTAAGGCGGCTTATGCTAACGCCGAGGCTATGAAATTTAGAAAAGGTCAGACTTTATCCAACTATTCTCCCGTTGTAAATCTTCAGGGCGGAATATCAAGGATTAAGCCTGATATGAGCAACTTTAGAAGCAGGGGTTTTGTAATTGACCCGTTTACAAAGTATGTAATGGGCACAATAGGCATATCTCAGCTTGTTTATGACTTTGGATATACTCAAAATCAATATTCAATAGATAAACTCAACTGGGAGTCTTCTAAGTCAAATATTGATTCTGTTGTAAATGAAGTAGTGTGCCAATTGAAAGATGCATACTATAATCTGATATACGCCATTGAGGCAAAAAGAGTGGCTCAAGAAACCCTTGAGCAGTTTGAAATTATGTACAATCAGGCGCTTGCTTTCTATGAAGTCGGAACAAAGCCAAAAGTTGATGTTACGATTGCTCAGGTTAACATGGAAGATGCCAGAGCAAAGCTTATAAGTGCAAGCAATAATGTAGATATTGCAATTTCAAATTTGAATAATTTAATGGGGCTGCCTTTTATACCTCCTTATATTATTGATACGTCCGCACCTTTTCAGGATGTTGATATAGACATGAGGCGTGCTGTTGAAATTGCAAATGAAGCCCGCCCTGAGCTTAAGATTGCAAAAATTAATGTGGAAACGGCTGACCAAGCGGTGAAACTAGCCAAGAAAACGTATTTTCCATCGCTAAATTTCGAGGCAAATTATTCAATAGGCGGTGTTAACAATACAATTGCAGATACTAACTGGTGGGACTTTGGCGGGTATTTAACATTTCCTGCGATTAACCCTTTTCTTATCAGAAACCAGATAAAAGAAGCTCGTGCTCAGCTTGAAAAGCAAAAATATGACTCAAAGGCTACTGTAAATGATGTGTATTATGACATTCAAAGCACTTATGTAAAATTGGTAGACGCCAAGCAAAGAGTTCCTGTAGCAAAGTTGGCGGTTAAAAAAGCAAAAGAAAACTACGAACTTTCACAAGGCAGGTATAGAGTTGGTGTAAGTGATGCGATTGAGTACAAAGAGGCTCAAATCCAGTATTATGACGCCAGATTGTCTTATCTCAACACAATTTATCAATTTAACAGTGCAAAGGCCAATCTTGAGCGCGCCATAGGACAGACTTTGCCTGCGATAGACAGTTCGGGCGAGGACGAAATTTAGTCTGCAAAAAAGTTAATAAAAATAAAGTAATATAAAAACCCTAAAGCAGCTGCCATAAGCTGCTTTTTGTATGTATTTTTACTCATGAAATAAAAAGCTAATGTGATTAAAAATAATGCCAAGGATGTACTTCTGAATTTATTTGTACTGATATATATAAAGGGCAAAAAGTCAAAAATTATTTTTGGTAAAAAAGTCAGAACAATTAGCGCTATGACTAAAAAAAGCGTTCCTATCCAAAAAAAAGAGTTGTCTTTATTTCTTTCCATAAATACCTTTGTATGAATTGTAACACAAAATTTACATTTTTGTTAAATATTTCGTTTTACCTGTCACATGAAAAATTTTTTGTTGCAAATAGCTTGTTAGAATTCCTTTGTTACAAGTTAAAGGAGGTACAGATGGCTAAAAGTGAAGTTATTAAAGATGTTTTTTCAAAAATGGCTAATCTTACAGGCACGCTTGCGGATTATGCCAAGACAAAGAACAAAAAAACTTTTATTTACAATTTTCTACTTGAGCTGATAGACATAAAAGGAGTGGAAGAAGAGGAAGAAAAAGCCCTTGTCGAAAGTTTGATAGCTTTTATCGAATCTTTTGTTAAATTATTTTCTATCGCAAGGCAATGCTTTTCTAAAAAATAATCTCTCTGCTCGTTTTAACTCCCTTTTTTATTTACAAGAAGGGAGTTTTTTTAAAATTTTGATAAATCAACAAGATGTTTAAAAGACGGGTGCTTTTTATAGAGATGCTCAAGGGTGCCTATGTCAATTATCTTGCCATTGTCTATATAAATAAGTTTGTCGCAGTCTTTAAGTGTTTTTATCCTGTGCGCTATTGCTATTACCGTTTTAGTTCCTCTAATTTGCTCAAGTGTTTTGCTTATTTCATTTTCTGCTTCAACATCAAGAGCTGCCGTTGCTTCATCGAGCATTATTATGTTTCTTTCAAAGTAAAATGCGCGAGATAGTGCAATTCTGTGTTTTTGCCCGCAAGAGAGGTTGGAGGGGTTCTTTTTAAGGTCATTATATATTTGTTCTCCCAATCCTGCATTTTTAAGAGCGAGTTTTATTTTTTCAAAGTTATAGTTGTTAATTTTATTTTCATCAGGTTCAAAGACAACATTTTGCCATATAGTTTTAAATGGTAGTGAAAATTCTTGCGAGAGAATGCTTATGTTGTTTTGCCACATTTTAGTGTTTTTATTATCAAGCGTTGTGTTATCAATTTTTATTTCACCACTGCAGGGTTTTAAAAGTCCGCAAATAAGGTTAAAAAGTGTTGTTTTTCCACTGCCCGAGAGCCCTGTAATCCCTACAAATTCACCTTTTTTGATTTCAAAATCAATGTTTTTTAGCACTTCTTTGTTGTGTTCATAGTAAAAATTTACTCCCAAAAAGGCTATTTTATCTTCAAATATAAGGGGGGTTGTGATTTTTTCCTGTATTGAGTTTGTAATGTTAATCGATTTTATTGTGTTTAAAAACCATTGAGCCTCGTATTTTGAGCTATTTATGCCATAAAGACAATTTTGAGTTTTATTGATTGTTGGTACAATTCTTAAAATTACTGCTGCAATGGCTGCAAGCCCAGCGCCAAGTGCACCTGTGTCCGGGTTATTTACCAGCTGCAGGATGACAAACAGTACAAAAGTGCTCATAACTCCAATTTCTGTAAAATATGTCGGCATTGCCCTGTTTGTATTCATACTGCTTTTGCATTTTGTGTATTGCTTTTGTATTCTACTTGCTACGTTTGCAAAATCATTTTCTTTGTCGTAAATAATAACTTCTTTTTGTGAATCAATTGTTGCAAGTGTAAAGTTTTGTTTTTTTCTGTCTGCAATATTCAGACTTTCGCCGTATTTTTTTGCTTTGGTTTTGAAGTATTTACTCTCTATGAGCCAAATTGTAAAAATAAAGGCAGAAATAACAACTGCTGTTGTTTTGAATTTGACAAAAAGATACAGGATTATTCCAAATGCGACTATAAGATTTACAATAAGAGATAACACCGAGCCTACAAAGTCGTTCATTATTATGTTTATAGATTCACTTAAAATTCTTTGCTTGTCTGATTTTAGTATTTTACTTGTAAGCAGGTAGTTTTGACCGATAAAAAGTTTATAGTTTTTTTCAAAAATTTTGTTTGTAATTTTTGCTATAAGTCCGTTTTGAAATTTGATGTATAAAATCATAAATACATCTTTAAAAATGTATGTAAAGGCTACCATTAAGCCAAGCAAAAGAAGTAACTTGGGACTGTTTTGTATATTTAGTACGTTAAAGATTGGGATAGGAGTTTTATTTGTGCTTAATAAAATTGCAAAAGAGTATATAAGCGATAAGCCTAAAAACTCAAATCCTGCAGCAATTAGGGATAATATTAAAAGAAAAGACAGTTTAAATCTGAATTCTTTCGCAAAAGTATTTATGAAATCTATAAAAACCCCGATAAACATAAAGGATAAAATTTTCCTTGAAAAAATGATTATAGTTAATTATACTCTTAAATATGGTTGAAAAGTCAAGAAAACAAAATTTCTTCATAGGGTTGTCGTTGTCAAACTCTTCTAACTATGACAGTTCGGTTTGCGTTTTAGATAGAAATTCTAAAATCTTGCTTTTGGACAAGTTTTACTTTGCTCAAGATATTGAATTGTTTTTGAACACTTCTCCTTATATTCATAATTCTATTGTTTGCGTCTCTGTGCCTTATGATAACTCTTTGCTTGACGGTAAATGGAGAATACACTCAAAAAACTATAAAATGCTCGGCGATTATTTTAAGGTAAACAGGTATAAATGGACAAAAAGACTCTCCAACAGGCTTTGTGATGTATTGCTAAATATAAAAGAAGAAGGTATAGAGATATACAGGTGTGATATTAATCAATTAAGACAGGCATACGGACTTGGTGCTCATTATCTTGCAAGAACTTCTCCAGATTGCAAGAGTTTACAAAATTCGCTTAAATTAAAATACGGTTTTGATGAACTTCCCGATAACATGCTTGCGGCATCTTCGCTTGAGGCAATAGTTTGTGCCATGTTTGCAACTTATATTGCAGATGGTGAAGACACGAAAACATTGTACGAATTTGAAGGTCTCAAAGCTCTTGCTAAGCCGTTTTAACTATTTTCTTTTTGGCAGACTTGCCTTGTCTATGTGCGGTCTAAAGAACTCTGTATTTATATTTAACATCTGACCTATTTCCAGCACCTTTAGTGCAAGTGTTCTGTCTGTATTTTTGTCATCTGATGTTTCAAGATGTTCTATTAGAATGCTTATTTTCGAATAAATTTCTTCAAAGAATATATTTTGAGCTTCATTAATATTTGCTTGTATGTTTAGTTTTTCAAGAATATTTAAAAGACCTAAAATATTATCCGCAGTGGATATTTGCATATCTGAGGCAAGTTTTTTTATAAGGTTTTCAAGTTTTTTTGAAATTATTGCGCCCGCTCTGCATTTGTTGAGGTTTATATAAAATTTATCTGCATTGTGTTTTATAAGGACTATCCTTGCAAGAGCTTTTTCGTCGCAGAAATTCTCCATTTTGCCAAGTTCGTCCTCAAGTTTCCTTAAAAGTGTGAATTTCGCGCTCACTCTAAATACATCGGGGATATCCATGCCTAAGTCCATGTAATAAGAAACAGGGGCTTTGAGTTCATCGTAAAGTTCGCGATATGTTTTTTCTGTCTTTATGAGTTTTGAAATAAGTATTTTTTCAAGAATTACTTTTCTTCTGTCAATAAGTATATCTTTAAGCGTGTAATACGAGCTTGAAATCCTTTCCTGAATTGTCTTTAGGGTTTCAATAAGGTCATCTGACATAAATACATCAGAGATTTTTTGTCTGTCATCAGCGTATTCGTTTTGCTCGGTTAGTTTTTTAACGCTGCAGTAATACTCACCACTTGAAGTGTTAAATATAACATATGACATATCGAATTTTTCAAAAGTAATTTTTGACGTAAATTCTATTCTGCCAAAGTTGATTGATGCTTGATTTTTCTTGATGGTTTTTGTGTTTATTTTCTTAACTTTATAACAATATATTTCATCTAAATCTTCAGGATTTAAGAACTTACTGGAAAATGCCCACTGGGCTGTTAAACGCTCTATTGTTACAACAGAGGGTTTAACAAATTTTTCAAAAACGTCTTTTCCTGTACCAAAACCGTCAATATTGCTTTTTGCCTTGTTTAATATTGATAAAAATTTCTTTTCAATATCCGTACTGGTAAATTCTTGAGCTATTTCCATTGCCCTTAGGGCATATTTCATTATCTGAGTTGTTTCAATGCCTGAAATTTCAGCAAAGAACCAGCCGCAGCTTGTGTACATAAGCTGGCAAAAACGCTGTATTTCCATAAGTTTTATGGCTTTGGTTTTTTCTTTTTGGGTCAGATTTTTTACAGCATTTTCTTTAAAGAATTTTTCGTAGCTTTCTTCGCTTCTGTCTAAAATAATGTCTATATATTTATTTCTTGCATCCCAAAAATCTTTGTAATACTTTGAACCTTCGCAGGAGCATACTTTTATAAGTTCATCTCTGACGTAGTCAAGAGCATCTCTTAAGGGTTTTCTCCATTTTTGGTTCCACCCAGGTTGTGCACCTGTTGAACAGCCGCAATCTTCTGTCCATCTGCCTACACCATGGCAGCAGCTCCAAGCGGATTGAGGTTTAATTTCAACTTGGAATTTTGGCGGAAAATTTTCCAGAAACCATCCGTAGTTTGTTATTTTAAAGCCAAGCTCTTCGGCTTTAACCTCAAGTACATATGATAGCGCCATGTCGCCGAATTTTGTATGGTGCCCGTAGCTTTCTCCATCTGTTGCAATATTTACAAGTTGTGCATGTTCCCTGTTTTGGACATATCCGTCTTGCAGTCTGTTTGCAAATTTATTGCCGTCGCATAAAAGGTTGTCAAACGCTACTGATTTTGAAATTGCTCCGTCATAGAAAAATAAGTCTATGTACTTTTCTTTATCATTTTCATCGGGGTAATATCTGTAGGGCATAGACGGGTCAATGCTTCCCCAACTTACATCATGCCAAGAGTCCTCTTTTTCAAGGCTTTTGACACATTGAGCCTGATGAGGGGATAAAATTGTATATTTTATACCGCAATCAATAAGCACTTCAAGGGTTTGAGCGTCAACTGCAGTCTCGGCCAGCCAGATACCCTCGGGTTTTCTTTCAAATCTTTTTTCAAAATCTCTGATACCCCATATAACTTGTGTATATTTGTCATTAAGATTGGCAAGGGGTAGTATCATATGGTTGTATACTTGCGCTATAGCGCAGCCGTGACCGTGGTGAATTGTTACAGAGTTTTTATCAGCCTCTATAATCCTCCTGTAAGCGTTTTTGGCGTGAGTTTCCATCCAGCTTAAAAGTGTGGGGCCAAAGTTAAAACTCATAAGCTCATAGTTGTTGACTATGTTTAAAATTCTGTTTTGATTATCTACGATCCTTGAAACGGAGTTTGGCTCGTAACACTGCCAGCATATTTTGTCGTTCCAGTCGTGACGAGGAAGGGCGCTTTCTTGCAGCTCTATTTCTTCAATCCATGGGTTTTCCCTTGGTGGCTGATAAAAATGCCCGTGGATGGTTAAATATTTTGTGTGCTTTGCTGTTTTGCTTTGTTTAGTTTTTTCACTCATACTCTTAATGCCAAACTGTAGTCACAATATCTATTTTTTATTTTTATCCGTAGAGGGTTTTTTCTGCAAAATTGTTATTTTGCTAACATCGACCCATGGGTCGCCAAGTGCGTTAGAGAAAACTTTTCCGGTAATTTCTATTTTATCTCCGGTGTCAAGTTCTATGAATTTTTCCGCATAATCTCTTTTTACAAATAATTTCATTTCTGAAAGCGGTACGTTGTGGTCAATAACATCGTCTCTTTGAACCAAAAACCCTATGTAGTCAGCAGATGAGCGCATAGCTTTTTTGTAGTCCAGCCCCAATGTTGAGAATTTATCAAAAGTGGCTTTCATAACAATTGTTTTATTGAGGTATTTTTGCGGCGCTTCAACCACACTTAGGGGTGCTGCCTTAACCGGAGCAGTTGCCTGTGGTGTACTATATGCCGGTGTAAGGGCTATAAACATTGCAAATAATGTGCAAAAAAGTGCGTTTTTTATTTTTATGTGCATATAAACTCCTAATTAAATATACCAATATTCTAGCATATTTTAACATTCTAACAATAGCCGATTTATGCTAAATTTTTTATGTAGTCTTTTTCCGTCTTTTCTAAGTTAAGGTGCTCAAGAGGATTGTTGAATACGTAGTCTTTAGCCTCTTCTTTTGTTATTATTTTTTTATCAATGACATAGTTTGTAATTTCATCCAAAAGTTTTACCGAGCCTGCCAGAGTGCCTTTTGAATCCTTGCCTTCGGGTGATATTTTTTTGCCGCAAAATTCAATCTCTATTTTACTTCCTGCGGCAGGCAGGGCGTCACTTATCATAATTATTTTTTTGTTGTTTTTTAGCTTAAAGAAAAGTCTTAACATATTATCGCTGACATGAACTCCGTCTGCTATGATTTCACAGTATACTTTATTATTAATAATTGTATCGAGTGCAAGATTTTCTCCCCTGTGAGATAAGGGCGGCATAGCGTTAAAATGGTGTGTTGTGGCGCTTGCAGCTCCTTTGTTTGTTGCCAGAGTATGACCTGCATGTGCTCTTATATTTTTATTTTCTAAGTATTTTGCAAATTCATTATCTTCATCAAGCTCGGGAGCAAGTGTTACAATTTTTATGATGTCTTCAAAATTATTTGCGAGTTTTTGAAAATTTTCAATTTTTGGTTCCAGAAAAACTCTGCTGTCCTGAATACCCGGTTTATTGGGGTTCAGGAAAGTTCCCTCGAGGTGAAGACCGATAATATAACATTCATCTTCACTATGCTCATTTTTTATTTTTTTGAAAAGCTTAAATCTTTCTTGAAGATTTTCAATACTATCGCCCACAAGAGTGGGGCAAATGGCTACTATATTTCTCTTTTTAAATTCTTTTAGGAGACTTTTTATTTCATTAAAGTTTCCTGTATTAAAATTTACGCCAAAGGCGCCGTGTATATGTGTGTCTATGTACTTCATAAAATAATTATACCTATATTTTGACTTTTTTAAAATTATCATTAAAAAGATACAGGTCGATAAAGTGTGTTTGTTTATCTTCTGATTTTTTGAGAGTTTTCAAATGTTAAAGAAATGTAACAAAAATATTCAAAAATTAAAGTTAAAAAATGCGTGTGCCGATATTACTAACATAAGAACAATGGAGGCATAGAAAACAATGGGAATGGCAGCAAGCCAAGCAAGATTTTTAGGTCTTACGGCAAGAAAAACCAACGTTGAATATGAAGGACAACAAGTTAACCAACAAAGAACAGTGCTTTCCAATGAAAGTGCGGGCCTTTTTAACCAGATGTTAACTCTGCAAGTTCCTACTCCGCCGAGTGCTACTGATTATTATAATACTCGTTATGTTTTTGATTCAATGGGTGAAGATTTCTCAATTACTAAATATGATACTGCAGCAGGCAGTGCAGCAGGTGCTTATAATATTGTAATAGAATACTCGGAAGTTGAAAGAAAAGGTTATTCATCAAGCCCGATTACTCAAGGTACCCCTATGCTTTTTGATGACCAAACACCAAAGAAAATATACATAGACGGTAAAGAATATGAAATAACCCCTGCAGATGCAACAGGTATTGATAAAGGTAACATTGAAACAATTAATGCAGCTATAATCAGCAATGACGGAACAAGACGTCCTGAAGATGATACTTATTACAAATACACCGTAAATAAGGGTGAAACTGGTGAGAGAACTTATTATATCTCTTCTTATGATATAGCAAATGCAACATTACCTGATGACCCATCAGAAATGTACACAGGTGGCTTGACTCAATACTTTGCGGCAGACGCTACAGTTAAAAAGACTGCAAATGCTACAGCTTCATTTGATACAACAACAGATGGCAGATTTGAATCTGTTAAAATCACAGGCGTTGATAACGAAGATTTGAATGCTAAACTTGCAGGTAAGTCTTTTGAACTTGATTTAACCCAAGTAAATGATACAGAGGGTTATGAAGCAGCAATGAAAGACTATGAATATCAAAAAATGGTATACGAAAGAGCAATTCAAGATATAAACGCTAGAACAGAAATTATCCAACAACAAGACAGAACTCTTGAATTAAGACTAAAACAACTTGATACCGAACAAGAAGCACTTAAAACAGAAATGGATGCGGTTAAAGAAGTTATCCAAAAGAACGTCGAATCAACATTTAAGACATTTGCTTAGTAAAATCGATAAAATGCACCATGTTAAAAGTTTGACATGGTGCAATAATTAAAAAATACACGAGGGTTAGTATTAATGGTTTCTTACAAAAATATGCATGCACTTTCAATAGCCAATAAGTATGGCTCGGCAAGCTCAATTGCAAAAGCCGAGTTGTATGAAACTTACGACCGTTTAAGAGATTTAACGGTCTCAAGTTCGGCATCCTCCGGTAGCGGTTTTGGTACTGCAGGTGGATTTTTGTGGCAATTGGCAAGCATGTTTTCCCCTAGTATTTTTATGCCTGTAATGGGCGGCAGCAATATGATGAATATACCGGGAACCTCTTATTGGTCACCGATAACAGGCTCAACCGCGTCATATGACGGGGCAACATCTGCCTTTGGCATAGGTAATCTCGGTTCTTATCCGGGTTTTCCATCGGGTGCGGCAGGTATTACTCTCGGATTTGGTTCTGAGGGAACACCAACAGGCGGTGCGGCTGGTCTTGCTACGGGTTATGCCGTAAGTTCAGCGGGAATTGCCGCCATGAATACTGCAACAGCTGCATTAGGCACTGCTTCGGGTGGTTTTAGTTTTGGGCAAAATATAGTTTTACCTCTTGCCGGCATGATATCCGGTTGGGGCGGTTTGCTGCAGGCAATGTCCCCTTATATGGGCGAATGGGGTCTTGGAGCAATTGTTGCGGGTAACTTAATGCAAGGTACGGGTAACGCTGCGGTGAGTGCTTATCAGAATGTAACAGGCAGAATTACCTCAAATGCTGACGTTATTTTATCGGATAGGGTTAAAAATATTGAAACAGTTTGCAAAATGCTTGATACTCAGGCTGATATTGTAAGAAAAACTCTTAAAAATGATATCGAGTCTGATTCAAAACTTGCTCAAGATTTGTAAACTTTTGTAAAATTTATAGTACAAAAATAAAGTTTAACCTGACTTATGTCGTTATAAAAAGTAGATATAGGTTGGTTTTTAAGGATATTGATTTTTTATAACTTAATAAGCGTCATTATCCTTAGGCAATTTTATCTCAAATTATGTTTTTATAAGTTTAGGGTTACCCCTAAAAAAGGAGTAAGCTCGTGCAACAAAGTATTCAAACAAATTTAAAAAGGATGAGAAACTTTCTTGGGTTTTCAAAAAGTTTTTTAATCAGAAAAAATCCGTTTAAGTTGCTCTCTAAGGAATTTGTTTCAATGCTAAAAGGTTTCTTTTCAATGAACAAGAAAAGAAAAATGGTTAAGTACAGACTGAATTACCAACTTTACAAGTTAAATCAGATGGAAAAACTAATTGCACAAAATAACGAGCACGTTTTCCTAAGAGGAAACAAGTTCAACGAAATGAGATAAAATGGGTTTAATTGTATCGACAATCAGATTAATTCAACTGAACAGCATGAGGCTTGACCTTGAGTACAAGCTTATGCTCATAAATTCATCTCGTTTGCAGCTGACTGCTTCAACAGGTGACCTTGAAACTTTGGGAACCGACTTGGACCCTGATTCAGCCGAAGCCAAGGCATTACAAAAGCGGCAGGAGCGTTTAAAAGTAGTTGAGCAAAGATTGGAAGAGCAAGCACAAAGGTATCAAATTCAGCTCAAGATGATTGAAAGTGAAATACAAAGTGTTAACTCTTCGATTGATTCGAATATTCAAATGTCCTATGGAGGACGATAGCATAAATTTAAAAGGCGGTTTTGAAACCGCCTTTATTTCTATTTAACAACCAAATTAATTAATTTATTCGGTACAACAATTGACTTAACAAGTGTTTTGCCCTCAAGCGATTGTTTTATTTTTTCATTTTCAAGAGCCAGTTTTTTTAGTTCCTCTTCAGGTGTGTCAACTGCAATTTCAATCTTGTCGCGGATTTTTCCGTTTACTTGAAGAATAAAAGTTATATCTGATTGTTTAGCTAAATTTTCGTCATATTTCAGCCATGGTTCATCATGTATTGATGTTTTTGCACCAAGCCCTTCATAAATCGCTTCACTCATAAACACCGCAACAGGTGAGATGAGCCTTAGAAGGGATAAAAGAGCGAAACTCAAGACATTTTTTTCTATTTTTGATTCGTCACGAATGTATTCGTATATGGCGTTTGTAAGCTCTCTGTATCTTGATGTAACAGTGTTAAATTGAAATTCATTTTCAATATCATTTGTAATTTTTTTGATAGATATATGAACTTCGCGAAGCAATTTTTCGCTTTCTTTATCAAGATTTTGAGGTATTTGATAATTTAGGTCTATTATATCTTGGAATTTTGAGTACAATCTGTACACGCGGCACAGGAACTTATAGCAGCCTTCAACGCCTGCGTCAGACCAGTCAAAGTCTCTTGCCGGAGGCGAGTCTGATATAATAAACAACCTTGCTGTATCTGCGCCGTAGTTTGCAAATATTTCATCAGGGTCTACGGTATTGCCTTTTGATTTAGACATTTTTGAACCGTCTTTTAGTACCATACCTTGAGTTAAAAGGTTTTTAAACGGTTCGTCAAAATCAAGTAAACCAATGTCTCTTAGAGCTTTTGTAAAGAATCTTGAGTACAGAAGGTGCAAAATAGCATGTTCTATGCCGCCTACATATTGGTCAACAGGCAGCCATTTGTTGACAAGTTCTTTATCAAACGCTTTTTTATCGTTGCGAGCATCGGCATAGCGCATATAATACCAACTTGAGCACATAAATGTATCCATGGTGTCTGTTTCGCGTTTTGCAGGAGCTCCGCAGATTGGGCATTTTGTATCAATAAATATTTTTGAAGTTAAAATCGGTGATTTTCCTTGTACGCTAAAGTCAACATCTTCAGGTAACTTGACGGGCAAATCTTCATCAGGAACGGGCACCGTGCCGCATTTGTCACAGTATATAATCGGTATGGGCGCGCCCCAGTACCTTTGTCTTGAAATTAGCCAATCGCGAAGTCTGTATTGGGTTTTTGCATAGCCAAAGCCCCTGTTTTCGGCAATTTGAGTAACTTTTTTCTTTGCTTCTTCGCTTGTAAGTCCGTTGCATTCGTCCGAGTTGATAAGTGTGCCGTACTGTGGGTAGCATTTTTGAGGGTCGTCACCTTCGCCTGTTATTACTCTTATAACAGGTAAGTTATATTTTTGGGCAAAATCCCAGTCACGCTCATCATGGGCGGGAACTGCCATAACAGCACCCGTTCCGTAGTCAACAAGAGCATAATCTGCAGTATAAACGGGGCACTCGCGTCCTGTTAAGGGGTTGATAATATGCGTGCCAAGCGCTACACCTGTTTTAACTCGTTCTGTTGAAAGTCGCTCTATTTCAGACATTTTTCTTGCATTTTCGCGATATTTTTCAACTTCTTCTTTTTGTTCAGGTGTTGTAAGTTTTTCAATATCCGGGTATTCAGGTGCTACAACAAGATAAGTTATACCGTATGCCGTATCGGGACGTGTTGTGTAGACGGGTATTTCAAGGTTTTCGATTTCTTTAACTTTGAATTTTAAAATCGTACCAGTTGATTTGCCTATCCAGTTTGCCTGCATGGTTTTTACGTTGTCGCCCCAGCCTGTAAGCTTATCTAAATCTTGGAGCAATGCTTCCGCGTAGTCAGTGATTTTTAAGAACCATTGCCAAAGGTTTTTCTTTGTAACCTCGTTGTCGCATCTCCAGCATTTGCCATCTATTACCTGTTCGTTTGCAAGTACTGTAGCACAGTGTTCACACCAGTTAACTGCGGCTTGTTTTTTGTATGCTAGACCTTTTTTATAAAGTTGTAAAAACAACCACTGAGTCCACTTGTAGTAGTCCTCCTTGCAAGTTGTGACTTCTCTGTCCCAATCGACACTCAGGCCGAGTTTTTTCAATTGCATTTTCATGTATGCAATGTTTTCATCAGTCCACTTTGCGGGGTTTGCGCCGTGTTGAATGGCTGCGTTTTCTGCAGGAAGACCAAAGCTGTCCCAGCCCATTGGGTGAAGAACATTGTAGCCTTGAGACTTTTTAAATCTTGCAATTACATCTGTTATTGTATAGTTTCTGACATGTCCCATGTGGAGCTTTCCGCTTGGATATGGAAACATTGAAAGGGCATAATATTTTGGCTTGTCCGAATCGTCATATGTTTTATGAGGGTTTGTTTTTTCCCATATTTCTAGGCGTTCTTTTTCAATCTGTTGCGGAAAATACTCTTTTTCTAACACGTTCTAATTCCTTTTAATTTATTATTTTACCTGTTTATTATACCGTAAAAATAAAAAAACGGGCGCATTTTTTACCTGGAGTGCGCCCTTAAATAAAGATACGAAATTTTTTTAATACTCTGCCCAATACAGATACACGTACCCGTTTCCACCTTGTGCACCATAACCGGGGCTTGTGTGAAGTGTAGTATCCTCACTCCATCCGCCTCCGCCACCGCCGGCGCCTGCTGAGCCGTATTCAGAAGCGTCAAATACATCCCCCGGAGCTATAAAGATTGAGTATGTTCCGTTTACGGTTGTATTTGTGCATATTGAACTGTCAACAAACAAGCCTCCGCAGCCGCCTTTTGTGTTAAGTCCAGATGTACCGCCTACACCTCCGTATGAACCGCCGTAGGGATTTTCAACAGTTGGTGTTATCGCCTCTGCGCTTGAACCGTCTAAACCGTTTTTATGAGTTAATTTATACTTATCGGCAGCATTTGTGCTTACAATACCTCTTGCCCCGCCTGTACCTTGTACAACATCTTGAGAAGCAGTTTGTGAAGTACCTACATTACCTCCGGCACCACCGCTTAGTGAATATGTGACAGAGTCAAATGTAATGGATGATGTACCGCCATCACCACCCTTAGCGGATATTGCACCACCTGCACCACCTGCACCAACGCGTATAGTGTATGTAGTACCGCTACTAACTCTTATACCCTCAATCTTTGCAAAGGCTCCGCCTCCGCCACCACCACCGCCTGCAGCTTGATACATAAGGTCATATTTAATTTCAACTATCCCATTTGCACCCTTGCCGCCTGCACCGCGATAAGCTGTAGTAGTTGAACCTGATGTTACAAATCTTACGGTACCGCCACCGCCTCCTGCTCCCCAGAGCGAGCCGTTGTAGCCGCTCTGACTTGAACTTGAGCCGCCTGCTCCACCACCTGTCAGTGTGGAAGAATTATACATTGAACCCCCGCCTGCTCCTCCGTTTGCAGCGGCCGTAGAATCTGTTATCTTGCCCCCGTTATTTCCCGCAGGGCCATATCCGGTACAGTTTGTAGCTACCCATGATGTACCGTTGTATATTTGACATGTGTTAATTGCTTTTTGTGCACCACCCGTACCTGCAGCAGTTGAAGCACCTTTTGCACCAACACCTGCATTGCCTCCGGGGACTTTAAGTCCCCATTTTAGAACATTTGCCTTATCGTAAACATAGATATATGAAGTTCCGCCTGCAGAACCTGATGAGGCATTTGTGCCCGAAGATGTTGCGGCGGCTCCGCCGCCACCTCCTGCAGCAGCGTACATTACTATTTTTCCATCCACGTTACTTGTTATTATATCGTCGGGGATTTGATAGTTTTTAAAGTATGGGGCGCCGCCGCCACCGCCGGCGCCGAAAGAGTTGTATATCATGGCTATACTGTCTAATACGCAACGGCCTGAAAAGGCATATCGTGGATCATCGCTAGTTTCGTTGAACGAACCTTGGTAGAGGTCTCTACGATAGTAATTCTTGCCATTGGTGCTGGATGACCAGATATGACCCGGGTAACAGTGACTATCCAGCGACCCTGTGCAAACGCCTGAGTTGTGGTAGCACCAAGCGGAACCATAACCACTTCTGACATCACAAAGTCTAAGACCGTTATCACCCTGGTTTCTTGAAATAGTTGTAATGTTAGATGCCCATTTAGATAGTTCATCTCTTGTTGGCATACGCCAATCACCTGCTTTAGTTCCTGCGTATGCTAAGAGCTGACAGGAAAAGTTTACTGCTTGCCAAGTGCACATCGTTCTATTACAACCACTGTAGCTTGTGTCTGTTGAGTTGCAGCTACTGGACGTTTTTCCTCTCCAACAACATGTATTTGCCGAGCAGTTAGTACCCGTGCTTACTGTTATAACACTTGTCGCTATGCCACCGTTTGCAGCACCGGGGATATCACCTACGTTATATTTTGTTACACAAACCCCTTTGCCGTTTTGAGCAGATGTAAGGTATTTTGCCTGATAAGGGTCGCAGTCTGCCTGAGAAGCGGGCGCACTTGAATACTGCTTATAGGCTCCGCCGCCTCCTCCTCCGCCTCCGCCTGCGAGGTAGGTAACTGTGAAGTTTTTCATACCTCTTGTTATTTTTAGTTCTTGAGATTTTGCACTTCCTATTGTTGCGTTAGAAGTTGTTACTTTTTTATTATATTGAATAGTAGGTTGAGTAGCACCTGCCCCTCCACCACCGCCTGACACAACAAGGGCGTTAATTTCCCTTACGCCTTCAGGAACGGTAAACTTACAATCAAGTGAGTTTTCAACTCCTGAAACTTCCGTGCAATCGGGGTCATTTTTATCATAAAGATAAAGATGGGTCGCATTTTTTAATTGAGCAAGCTTAAAATCATCGGTAGCTCTTCTTGTTAAAACAGGTGCTAAAACCACCATGACCACCGAGATAATCAAGACTGAAACCAATAATTCAGCCAAAGTAAACCCGTCTTGGGCTTTGCGAGTGTTTCGCAGAGTCATTCTACTACCCTTTCATATCTTAATTCGCATTATTGTTAAACATTAAAAAATACAAAATTTTAATGTAGTAATTTAAATATATAATGTTGTGCAATAAAAATCAAGAAAATTTAATGTACAACATTGTGTATTTTGTTTACAAATGGTTAAGAATATAGAAATGAGCCAAGAATACGACATAAAAAAGAAACTGGGGGATAGGATAAAATTTTTAAGAAAGCAAAAAAACTTTACTCAGGAGTTTTTTGCTGAAAAAATTAACATTGAACCGCAAAGTTTAAGTAATATTGAGCGCGGGAAATTTGCCCCATCGATTGAAACGCTGCAAAAAATAGCAACGGCGCTTTGTGTACAACCATATGAACTGTATTTATTTGAGGCAATTGCTCCGATAAAAGAGATAAAAAACGAGTTAATAAGGGCAATAAACGAGAGTGACGCGCTTGCCTTAGATTTATACAATCATTATATTTCTCAAAAACCAAAAGCACTCCGTTAATGAGGCGGAGCGCTTTTGATAATGGTTAAATGCAAACTATTTTTGAGCTAATTTGTTAATTGCTTTTGTTAAGCGAGATTTTTTTCTTGCAGCGGTATTTCTGTGAAGAATACCTTTGCTTACAGCTTTGTCGCAAAGTTGGTAAACTTTAGAAATTGCTTGTGCAAGTTCTTTTTCATCGCCTTTTACTAAAGAAAGTGCTTTTTTAACCGCAGTTTTGATTGAAGATTTAAAAGCAACATTTCTTTCAGTGTTTCTTTTAGCAACCAATACTCTTTTTTTTGCAGATTTAATATTTGCCATTGTTTTTTCCCTTTCGCATAATAAACTATTGTTTTTCTGCAGAGGATTAGTGAGTCAAGTATATAATACTTAAAAAGAAAAATTGTTGCAATATATCATGTAGAATTTTTGGGCGAATATAAGTGAGGCAATTAGAACTGATGTCACGGCAGAAAATAGTACCGCTCCTGCTGCGATGTCTTTTGCCAGTTTGGCGAGCTTTGCCCAGCGCCCCTTATAGTAGGCATCTATTACAAATTCAAAAACCGAGTTAAAAAGCTCGCATATTAACACAAGTGCATTTGAAAAGATTAAAAGGCAAAATTCTACAATGCTTACCTTGAGAAAAACCGCAATGGAGAGTATTAAAAGAGCTATTATTATGTGTTTTCTAAAATTGCGCTCTGATTTAAAGGCAAGTCTAAGCCCGTTTAGGGCATACATTGCACTTCGCATAAAGCTTCTGGATTGAAATTTTTTCATAAATTTTTAATTACAAATTCCTGAACTCCCACAACAAAATCATAATCTTTTTGTTCTAAATGGTCAAATCCCAGCAGGTGCAAAATACCGTGCGTTATAAGTGTGTAGAGTTCTTTTTCAAGTGTATTGTTGTTCTCTTGAGCCTGTCTTATAAGGGTGTCTATACTTATAATAACCTCTCCAAGCTCGATTCTATCATTTTGTATGATTGAATTTTCATCATCCGCAAAAAGAGCAAAAGTTATGACATCCGTTGATTTGTCTTTTTGGCGGTAATCCCTGTTTATTTCTTGAATTAAATTGTCGTTGCAAAAAGAAAGTTCAAAAGAAAGTGTTGAATACTCGCAATTGCAAACAGCGCTTTTTGAAGCGACTTCAGGTATATTAAAAAGCAGATTGATTATTTTATCAACAGTGTTTTTTATATCGCTTTTTTTAACAGGAAGTCTGAGTTTATTTAAGACATTAATCTCAATTTTAGTTTTCATCGTTTTTTGAGTTATTTTCGCCATTTTCAAGACGTTGTTCCTGTTTTTTAATCTTGTCCATTATTCTTTTTTCAAGCTTTTCTTCTTTTGTGGGTTGCAGCTTGATTTTGTTTTTATCTTCAAACTCGCTCAGTATATTTTCTTGATATTTAATCCTATCATGTTGCATGCCGCGCAAAATTCTGTTGAATGTGTTTGCGATAAGCTTAATATCTTTAAGTGTCAACGGGCTATCGGAGAGTTGTCCGTCATTTAGTCTTTCTGTGATTATTTTATTAATCATGTTTTCAATTTGCTCTTGAGACGGGTTTTTAAGAGAGCGAACAGCACTTTCTACGGCGTCTGCCAACATAAGTATGGCTGTTTCTTTCATAAGGGGTTTGGGCCCCGGGTAGCGGAACTGTTCTTCTTGAACATTTTCCTTTCCCTCAAGGTCTACGGCTTGTTTGTAGAAGTGTCCTGCAAGACCTTCTCCGTGGTGTTGTTGTATAAAATCTATAATAACCTGCGGCAAACCGTATTCTTTTGCAAGCTCTACACCGTCTTTTGTGTGTGAAGTGATAACCATTTTAGAAAGACGCGGATTGAGCTTTGTATGAGGGTTTTCTATTCCAAAGTAAGATTGGTTTTCAATGAAAAACAATGGGCGTTTTAGTTTTCCTATATCATGGTAAAATGCACCGACACGAGCAAGGATTGGGTTTGCACCGATTGCCTCTGCTGCAGCCTCACAAAGATTTGCAACCATTAAAGAGTGGTGATAAGTCCCCGGGGCCTTGTATTGCAGTTTAGATAGTAGTTCTTGGTTGTGGTCGGCAAGTTCAATAAGTCCGTATGGTGTTACTATCTTAAATACATTTTCAATTATTGGGAGCACACCAAGGGCTATAATGCTGGAGAAAAGGCCGTTTAAAAATCCTGCCGTAGCGTTGGATAAGAAAGAAAGATTTGTAAATATTTCAAACTGCTCTTCAAACAGTGCAATAAGCATAATAGAAAGAAATATAACCGCACCTACTTCAAGTCCGCATTTAATTATATCAAAGCGCTTGGTGTAGCAGATTTTTGAAACCGAATATGCTGCCATAATTGATGAAAATACAAACACGGCAGTAATTTGCGGGTCGAGAAAAAGGGTTAATGACAGCAATGACAAAAGCAGAATTGAAGCTAAAAATGCTACAATCGGATTTGTGAAAATTGCTATTATTATGGTAAAAGCAGGGAAGGGCATATAATAGTTTTGAATTGTATCAAGTGGGGTTATTAGTACGCAAATGTATGTCAATACTATGGAAAACGCCCCTATGATAGCTAAGTACTGAGGGGTAAAGTATCTTTTTTCATACTTTTTCATGTACAAGACCAAAAACAACATGGCCAGACAAGTTATGAAAAATACACCAAAAATCCCGCCCTTGTTAAGTTCAAAGGCGTTGTAGCCTGATTTTTTAAGAGCTTCTCTTTTGACTTGAGTTAACTGTTCGCCTACGTCTAAAATTTTATCTCCTTTTTTAAAGGTTACAATGTATGGTTTAACTGAGTTTACGGCGTTTTTTCTTGCAATTTCGGTTGCGTATTCATCAACTATTAAGTTTGGCATAATAACGTGTTCAAGTATGCCGGAAATAGGTCTTATCTGGCTTCTCCTCAGGTTTTGTCCAAGTTTTGAAATAATATAATTATCTGATGCTAAAAGGTCTATGTCTGTTTCGTTTATTCCTGTTCTTAAAAGCTCATCTAAGATAAATTTTGAATTGCCGAATGTTGCCGCAAGGCTTTGGGGCGTGGTGTTAAGCAAGTAGTTTGCAACCGCCTCTTCTTTTTGTGAATCTTGTATCTCAAGGTAAACACACAGTTCTTTAAATTTTGAATCGTATTTTGAGTTTTGGTTTCTAATTCTTTTTACGTTATCTTGCAAAGATTGCAGGCTTGTCTTTAAATAGTTGTCCTCAACAGGTGTGACAACCGGTCTTATTTTGTTTGAAACTTCGCGTTTAACAAGTTCTGTTTTTTGTGTGTCAACAACTTCTATATTCCTCTTTGCAATTATTTGTTTTTTGCTGATACCGTTTTCAATAATATTTTGGTACAGATAATATCTTGATGACAATATTGCGGTTATTACTATTGCAACAACCAAAAATGCAAGTACCGACAAGAAAGAAGAGGAGTGAAACACTCCGTTTTTATCAAATATTTTTTCAATTTTTCCCATTTTCACCACACTGAATATAATATAATGTAACATTATTATACAATAATTTTTTTTGTTATATACTATATACCATGAAAAGTAAAGTATTTATCAGGGGTTTTGCATTAGTTTTAGTATCACTTTTGCTCTCACAGAGTGGATTTTGCGCTCAAGATGCTTGGAGCAATGACTTAAGGACACTGTTTATTGGCAATAAGTCTGTCATATATGCGCTTAACATTCGCTCTTTTGGCGCAAAGGACAATAATTCCGATGATATAATAGAACCTCTGTCGGGGGACGAGACTGGAACATTTTTAAATGCAATTCCAAGGTTAAAAGAGCTGACAAAGAAAGGAATTAATACTGTTTATCTGCTTCCGATTACAAAAACGGGTAAGCTAAAAGCGCTGGGTACGGCAGGTTCTCTGTATGCTCTTGACAGTTTTGAAAAACTTAACCCTCAGCTTGATGACAAAAATAATCCTCTTAGTGTTGAAAAAGAGGCAAAAATGTTTATAGATGAGGCTCACAAGCTTGGCTTGAGAGTGATTGTTGATATACCAAGCTGCGGCTCTTATGATATGTCACTTGAAAAACCAAACTTGTTTATAAGAGATAAAAACTCTAACGCGGTTATTCCTGCTGATTGGACCGATGTAAGACTTTTTAAGGTATATGATGAAAGCGGTAGTCTGAACCGTGAATTGGTAGAAAACTATCAAAAGATGATAAAAATGCTCCAAGACCTCGGAGTAGATGGTGTAAGAGCTGATGTTGCAGCAATTAAGCCTTATGAGTTCTGGAAGGAAGTTATTGATTACGCCAGAATGAAAGACCCGCAATTTCTTTTTATAGCTGAAGCTTGTCCTGTTTGGACAAATCCTATCAAGCAGTGGGGCTCTTATACTCCCGTAAACAAGCTTCTTGAAGCAGGTTTTGACGGTTATTATGGGGATTGGGCTAATTTTTCTGATTTTACAAAATCAAAAGATATAACAAAAAGGGTAAAATCTGATTTAAAAATTTCAAAAGAGTTTAACAATCAAAAAACTACAATGTCGTCTTTTGCAACGCATGACCAACAGAGCGTAATAGTAAGAGGCGGTGTTCCCCTTTGGGAGATGATTACATGGCTTAATATTACACTTCCGATGAACCCTTATTTTCTTGACGGTTATGTAACGGGCGATAATTATATTTATCGTTATGAAAACAAAAAAGCACAGAGAAGTATGACAGACGATGATTACTACTTTGTTCATCGTGGTAAGTTTGATATATTTAATCTGTCGCGACGCCCCGGTGGAAACTATAAAGAACTTGAGGAAAAATTTATAAAAGCCATGAAGTTTAAATACTGGGCTAAAAATATTCTAGTAGAGGGCAAGTTTGTTCCTCTCTCAAGCAATAATCCTTCGATTTTTGCATACGCGAGAAAAAACGGGGATGATGCCGTGGTAGTTATCGGAAACTTAAATAAAGACCAGGTAAGCGAAGGTAAGGTTTATATCAGAAATATTAAAGAATCAAGCTTTGTTTCGCCTGTTAAAATGGAAGAAGCTCCTATTGTAAAGCGCGGCAAGATGTCTGTTAAACTTAAACCCTACGAAGTTCAAGTTTATATGCTGAATAAGGTTAATTTTTAAAGGGTTCAAGTGCTCTTTCAAGAATATTTAGACATTTTGCAATGGCTATTCCGTAGTTTGTAATGGCGACATGTTTTGAGGTTGCTTTTTCTATTCTGCTTAAAACCTCTCTTCGATTCGTCATGCAAGCCCCGCAGTGGATAATCAGTTTATATTTTTCTATGTTATCTGGAAAAATATGACCGCTTGTGTGCTCAAAAATTATATTTTTACCCGTATATTTTTTAATCAAATTTGGTATTTTTACTCTGCCTATATCATCTTCATTCGGATGGTGTGAGCAGCTTTCGCAAATCAAAACTTTGTCGTTATTTTCAAGTTTGTCTATGGCATTTGCTCCTTGAACAAAAGTCTTAAGATCACCTTTTAATTTTGCAAAAATTATTGAAAAAGAAGTTAATTCTATGTCTACAGGTGCAATTTCACTTACCTCTCTAAAGGCTTGAGAATCGGTTACTATAAGTCTTGGAGGGTTTTTAAGATTTTCAATTGTATGTTTTAAATTTTGAACATTACATATAACACTTATTGCACTGTTGTCTAAAATATCCCTTATGGTTTGCACTTGTGGCAGTATTATTCTGCCTTTTGGAGCTTCTTTGTCAATCGGTATAACAAGTATTATTGTATCATTTTTGCTAATTATATCCCCTAAAAGCGTTGGTGTGTCGATATATTCACTATCAAGAGCAGATATTAAACCAAGCTTAATTTTTGATGTAATATCTTCATCACTTTTTGCACTTGCGTAGATTATATGATTTGAATTATTTTCAATAATTTTAATGTCATCTTCAGATGGTAGTGAGATGTCTGTTTTATTTATTATAGAAATAATCGGGATTTTTTTTGTTTTTAAATCGTTAAAAAGCTTGATGTCGCAGTCTTTTACGCCTGTATTGTCAAAAACAACTATAGCAACATCTGTTCTATCAAGTGCCTCAAGGGTTTTATTTACTCTTTTTTGACCCAATTCTCCAATATCATCTATCCCTGCGGTATCAAGGATACTTACGGGGCCAAGGGGTAAAAGTTCCATAGCTTTTTGGTTTATGTCGGTTGTTGTTCCTGCAAAGTCTGAAACAATTGAGATTTCACGGTTAAACAGGTTGTTTATAATACTTGATTTACCTGTATTCATTTTGCCCAAAAAGGTTATATGCAGGCGGTTTCCCCTTGATTCTTTCATGTTTTCCTCAATATATGTTATAATATTTATGGGTATTATACATCATTTTAAACTTTGGAGGAAATAAATGGCAAGGATATTGGTTTCTATGCCTGATGATTTTCTAAAATCCGTTGATAAGCTCGCGGACAATGAGAGAAGAACTCGCTCGGAGCTTGTAAGGGAGGCGCTTCGTGCTTATATTAGAAAAACTAACAGTCTTAACTCTAAAAAAGCTGCAAGCAATGCGGAAGTGCTTGATAAACTCCTTGATTAAAGAGTTTTGATTTTTTCGGCTATTGTTATTATTTCTTGCGTAAGCTCTTCTTTTTTGGGTGCAAAAAGTTTAATGTAGTCTTTTATAGTCTTTGCGAAGTCGGCTTTTTTAAAGTCGCCAAACCCTTTTTGTTTAAAAATTTCGTAAAGCTCTTTTGCGGTCTTTGCGTCTTTGTGAAAATCTTCCTCAAGACATCTGTAGCAGCTGTTGTATTTGTAATTTAGTGCGTCTGTTATGAGTTTTTTTGGCAAAATATCCTCAAACTCACCGTTTTTTATTGTATAAATCCTGTCAAAGCTTCTTAGTTTTGGTAAAATAAGCTCTTTTGTTTCGTTGGCATCGGAGTCTAAGAGTATAAAAATTGGGATTTTAAAATTCTCTACCATGGAGTAATACTTCCTTGCCACTTGGTTTTTGCCTCCTGCGCCGAGCACAAAGACTCCCTCTTTTTTAAAATCATATCCGCAGATTTTTGCAAGTTCACCAAGTAGTATCTCCTCTGTTGCCCCCTCACATAAAAGAATTTTTTCTGTCGGGAATAAAAGAGAGTTGTTGTATCTTAGAGTTATGGGATTTTCTCTGGTATCATTGTATTTGACAAGTTGTTTTAAGTTGGGTTTTAAATCTTTGTCATCTTTTATTATTTCAAGTGCGCCTTTAAAGTTAAGTTTTGAATCAAGGTATTTTTGAGAAAGCGGATTTTCTACAAACAGGCGCTCTTCTTCATGTTTTATATATTCATTTATAAAGTAGTCGTTTTTGCATTTTTTATCTGCAGTTTTGTTAAAAATTTCTGTTGCAATTTCTATCTTCTCCTCAATGCTAAGATGAGAAAAATCAAGCTCATGAGGGTTTTCTTTTATTAAAAATTTATTTAAAATATCATCAAACACCCGCTCGTATCTTTCAAAAGCCGGTTTTAGCCGAAAAAGGCGGTCTAGAATAACTTTTATGTATGAATCTGGTATATCTTTAAATTTCATAAAATTGTAAACTTTTTTCAACCTTACTTTATAAAAAAATACTTAAAAAAGCAATTTTTATCTCTGTTTTGGTTTAAAATAAGTATGGGAAGAATGGTGCATGGTACAGCAGTTTAGTTCGGCAAATTTTTATAAAGATATTAAGTCTAACAATCCTGTTGAGAGACTTAAGAATGCTGTGAAAAAAAATAATAAGACTGTAAGTAATCCCATAAATGAACCTGTTTACGGTGAGCACAGTTTAATACCTTATAATCTTGCAAATGTTGTACCTATGAGAACACAATTGGACAGTGCGCATGAAAAACAAATGTATACAGAGATTTTAGCTGCACTTAGCGGGTCAAATTTTTCTGTTTCTTCTCAGGATAATGTACAAGTGTCAAAAAAACTTGATACATTGCTTAAAAGCGGTAAACTTTTGAGTGCCTCGTCAAACGATAATTCAACAACTCTTAAGAATTTGTATGATATCTTAAAAACTCCAAGGTGCTTGGGTTTTGATAATGTAAAAATTTTGGCTCAGACTGTTGATGCGCTTTATAATCCCACTATTATTACTCAGAATTTTGGCGACATTCCAAATGAAGTAAAAGGTGCTATTTTAAGTAGCGATGGTGTGGTTGCAGATGTTAAAGCAAATCCCTCTCTTATGGATGTAGAGGGCTCCGGTACTTGTGTTGCGGCAAGTGTTGAATTTCATATGGCAAATAAGCACCCTGCTGAATTTGCTCGTTGGATATCAGGTTTAACTTCTCAAAATCAAGAAGTTGAACAAAAAGTAAGGCTGGATGCGTTGTCTCAAAATGTGCTTGATGCCGTTAGTTTTTTAAATATTTTTGAAACAAAGCAAAAAAACTTTAACTTTGAATATACTACGCTTTCTCTAAAACCTGACAGTGGTGCGTACATTAGAGCGCAAGTGCAAAACGACTACTGGGACAAGGGCGAAAGAACCATTCTTGATGTTCTTATGCAATCCACTCTTATGCAGTTGGGCTCTCAAGAAAGCTATGACTCTCTAAGTGATATTCGAGGAGGTAAGTTCTCTTCAAATCCGCAAGGGCTTGTAGAAACGGAAAAAACCTTTATAGAATCAATTGTAGAGAATAATGAAAAACTTTCGATAAGGTATCAAAAAGTTGACGATAACCAAAATCTTGTAGGTTGGGAGTGTGATTTTAATAAAATTCAAAAACATATAATTGACACTCTAAATATTGGTGAAGATGTAATTATCGGTTATGTTTTAACTAATGAAACAAGCGGTAAAACAAAAGAAGCGGGTTATCAAAATACACCGGATAACGCTCCAAATAAAATCATAAACGGACATGAAATAACAATAGTAGGGTATAAAACAAATAACAAAGGTAATGTTACATTTATCTGTAATGATACGGATGATGATGAGCAAAAGCTCGTTGAATATTCAGCCGACTTTTTAATTCCAAAAATTCATCATGCGGCTTATCCTGTTTCAATTGTTGAAGATGACTTAAAACTTATTGAAGCGCAACAAAGCGCTGCTTGATTTTAATTTTAAAAAGGCGGCACCCAGATTCGAACTGGGGGTAAAAGCTTTGCAGGCTTCTGCCTTACCACTTGGCCATGCCGCCACGAAAAAACTTTTAACTTGTCTTATGTTAATAAAGACAAGTTTTGATGTCAAGGTTAATTTGTTAAAAACTATTAAAATATCGGTTGAAATTAAATATTTAGCCAATATAATAATATCACATAAGGTAGACTACAATGAGGTAAATTATGAAAAAAGACATACATCCCGATTACAAAAAAACAACTATAAAGTGTGTTTGCGGTAATGAAATTGAAACAGGTTCGGTTCAAGATGATATCACAGTTGAAATCTGCAATGCTTGCCATCCTTTCTTTACCGGTAACCAAAAAATCCTAGACTCTGAAGGTAGGGTTGAAAGATTTAAAAAACGCTACGAAAAGAAAAACTAGCTTTTTAGGGCGGGCAAAATGCCTGCCCTATTAGTAAAGATTGAGTGTATTTGAGGGGGGTAAATGCCTGATACTAAAATGAGCGTAAAGCTGATATCAAAACCGCAAAATATATTAAAAACGGTTTATACCGCATGCAGAACTTGCTATAGTGCGCTTTCGCCTGAAGAGATAAATGCTGCGGCTGATGATGAAGAAAAAATGCTGAAACTCATTGAAAGAGTTATTTCATCGGGTCATTATTCTACAATTGAGCACATACAACTCTCCTTTGCAATTTCAAATGTTTCTCGTGCCTGTACACACCAGCTTGTAAGGCACAGACATATGTCATTTTCTCAAAAATCTCAGCGTTATGTTAAAGAAAAAGGTGAATTTGACTACATTATTCCATCTCAAATTGCAGCTAATGCCGAGCTAAAAGAAAAATTTGAAAAGCACATGCAAGAAGTTGCGCAGCTCTATCAAGAGTTTGTGGAGACAGGTATAAAAGCGGAGGACGCCAGAGCGATATTACCTAATGCGACTGCAAGCTCTATGGTTGCAAGTTTAAATTTAAGAGAGTTAATTCACCTTGCAAATTTAAGACTGTGCACTCGCGCTCAGCTTGAAATACGTACACTCATTAAAAAAATGTGTGATGAAGTTATCAAAGAAGAACCATGGCTTAAATCTCACCTTGTTCCAAAGTGCGAACGCCTGGGTTATTGTGATGAAGACAAATCTTGCGGAAGGATGCCTCAGCGATGAAAGACATGCTTGATAAAATTAAAAAAATAGAAGAAAAATATAAAGAACTCGGTGTGACACTATCTGACCCCGATGTTATTGCAGACTATAATAAATTCCGTGACCTCTCAAAACAAAGAAAGGCAATGGAAGAAACTGTTGAAACATATAATGCCTATAAAGAAGCGCAAGAGGCAATTGATGAAGCTCGTGAAATGCTTCATGGTGAAAAAGACCAGACCATGAGAGATTATTTGAACAATGAAATTTCATCAAATGAAGAAAAAATTGCCCAATACGAAGAAAAAATGAAAGTTCTGCTTCTTCCAAAAGACCCCATGGATGACAAGGATATCATGCTTGAAATCAGAGGCGGCGCAGGCGGCGACGAGGCAAATATTTTTGCAGGCGACCTTATGAGAATGTATATGAAATATGCTTCTTCAAAAGGCTGGCAGACAAAAATATTATCTATCAACGAATGTGAAGCAGGTGGGGTTTCAGAAGTTGTTATATCGATAAAGGGCGGGGAAAATATATATTCTCAGCTTAAATATGAATCAGGTGTGCACAGGGTGCAAAGAGTTCCTCAGACAGAGTCACAAGGTAGGGTACACACATCAACCGCGACAGTTGCCGTTATGCCTGAAGTTGATGACGTTGAGGTAGAGCTAAATCCTTCTGACTTAGAAATTTCTACTGCTCGTTCAGGTGGTGCAGGTGGTCAGAACGTAAATAAGGTTGAAACTGCGGTTCGCGTTGTGCATAAACCGACAGGATTAATGGTATTTTGTACGGAAGAGCGTTCTCAGTTGCAAAACAAGGAGCGTGCGCTGCAAATTATCAAGGCAAAATTATATGATATGGAAGTACAAAAACAGATGCAGGAAGTAACCGACCTGCGTCGCTCACAAGTGGGAACGGGGGACAGGTCAGAGCGTATTCGTACATATAACTTCCCTCAAGGGCGCTTAACCGACCATAGAATAGGGCAAAACTTAAATGTCTGGACGGTAATTGAGGGTGAACTTGATGAGCTTATAAATCTTTTAATTCAATACGACCAAAAGCTCAAGCTTGAAAAACTTGCCGAGTCGTAGTTTCTTTAATTATCGGTACGGTTTTTTTATCTGTTTCACAGTAAAATTTAATAATTTTAGAGTCGCTTTTTGATTTCAAAAAAGCGGCTTTTTTGCCTTGTTTGTACATATTTACCTCTCAGTATCTTTTTAGCTTTTATTTTTATTTTTTACATTAACCTTTTGTCTTGATATGGTATAATCTTGTTAATATGAAAGATTGGAAAGTAATAGTTTTTGCGGTTTTTGTTTTTATTCTTGCGGTTTTTTTAATGTTCTTTTTTGCGACGAAAAATGCATCAAAAAGGGCAATTGAGCTTTATAAACAAGGGGTTGAGTTTTACACAGATAGGGACTATCAAAACGCATATTACAATTTTTCTAAAATTTCTTTTTTTTCTGGGTTGTACCAAATTTCTCTATTAAAACAAGGACAGTGTGCTTTAAATATTGGTGATAAAAAAACTGCTTATTTAAAATTCAAACACTTGGGCTCTTTTTCAAAAGACCCTCATATCGCTCCTTTTGCACTTTATCATGCTGCATTAATTAATATGGAACATAAAAAATACTCCTATGCTTACAGAAAACTGAAAAAAATATACAAAAATTATCCTGATAGTGATTATAAGAAGGCTGCTTGTTATTTGTTGGGTGTTTTATACAAAGACAAAAATCCTCATACTGCAAAAAAGTATTTTGTAGAATATCTTGAATATGCCCCTTCGGGTCGCTGGGCAAAAGATGCACTTAGGGAGTGTGAAGCACTAAAATTGGTAATGAGTTCAAAGGAGAAATTGATACTTGCAAAAGCCTGTTTTTCGGCGACTGATTATGCAAGAGCTTTGCTTTACGCAAAGGAGATAAACTCTCCTGAGGCAATTTTGCTTTGTGCAAAAATTTATGAAGCTCTGGGAGAGCGAAAAAGTGCTTATTCCTCGTACTTAAAGATGCTAACCGTATGTGATGAAACAATTAAGCCGGATGAAATTTCTCAAGTGGTTGATAAGGTAATTTCATTTTTTGGCGGGCCAAAAAGTGATGTATGTTTGTCCTTGCTTAAGCAGACCAAGAATACTGCCTCTTACCCTGCAGTATTGTTTGAATACGCAAAATATATTCCAAAAATCAGTGCCGTTAAATGTTGGGAGATAATTTTTAACAAATATCCAAACTCTCACTGGGCAGCTCAATCACTCTGGAATGTTTTTTTATACAACTATGAGCTTGGTTATATTAAAAAATCAAAAGAGTTGTCCGAGCTTTATTTAGAAAGATATAGCAATAAAAAAACAACTGCTGCGATGAAGTTTTGGCATGCAAAAATTCTTCTGAAAGAAAGAAAAATATCTCAGGCCAAGTCAGAGTTTAGAGAACTTATAAAAACCGAGCCTGACAGTTATTATGCCTATGTTGCATATAATATTTTACGTGGAATAGATACTCCTTTTAACACTTCAATAAAAAGCGATGTAAAAACAAATGTGAAATTTAATAAGAATGATTTAAAACAAATTTTTAGTAACGAAAAAACTCTTGTTTTACTTGCATTACTAAATGATACCGAGGCTATTGGTGACCTCAGGGTTCATGATGACTTTATAGATAGCTATATTGCATATATACAGGGAAATATTCCATATAGTATTTATTATGCACAAAAGGGTTTTGAAAAATTTGAGCAAAAACCGCCGCATAACGACGCTCGTTATAAACTTTTATATCCTATCAGATATGCTAACAAGATAAACAATTATGCTTCGTCAGACTTGCAAAACCCTTATCTTATGTTGGCGCTAATGCGTGAAGAAAGTCGTTTTAATCCAAAGGCTTTAAGTCCTGTCGGTGCATCAGGTTTAATGCAACTTATGCCACAAACCGCTTCTTCTCTTGGGTATGGAGTATTGGATTCTACTGCTTTATATAACGAAGATTTAAACATAAAACTTGGTATAAAGTATTTTTCACATTTAAAAAACATGTTTGAACAAAATGAAATGCTTGCGGTTTTATCTTACAATGGTGGGCCAAATAATGTTAAAGCTTGGATGAATAATCTGGATAAAATGTCATTCGATGAGTTTGTAGAAGATATTCCCTATAGTGAAACGCAAAATTATATAAAAAAAGTGTTTGGAAGTTATTGGAATTACATCAGAATATATAACTAAAAAGCCGCCTTTTAAAGCGGCTTTAATGTTTTTTGTGCTTATTTGCCTGACTCTAGAAAAGTGCAGGTTTTTTAACAGGTGCAGCACCGGGGATTGATTCCCAGTTAGCAGCCATAATCTTCTTGAATGATTTAAGGGCTGTGTCTTCAAGTTCACCCAATTCTTCAGCTTGCATAATTAATTCACGAAGAGGAAGAAGTGCTCTTTGGTCTCTTAGTACACCCAGAGCAGCTGCTGCGCCTGCGCGAACCAAGTCGTTTTCTTGAGTATTTTTCATAACTTCAATAAGAGCAGGTACTGCCTTTGTGTCGTTAAGCTTACCAAGTGAAGTTACTGCATAGATTCTAACATTAACCCATTCATCTTTAAGCATTTTGATGATTTTTTCAACCGCTTTTTTGTTGCCGATTTCGCCTAATGCCCTTGTTGCATCACATCTTACATTCACTTTTTCGTGGTCTAATGATTCAATTAAGGCATCTGTTGCAACATCGCCGATTTCAATTAAAGCGTCAGTTGCGGTAATACATACTTGCGGGTTTTCGTCATTAAGTGCTTCAACAAGCGGTTCAACAACGATTTTGCCGCCAAGACGGCCTAATGCTCTGGCTGCACGAACGCGAACGTCGACGTTTCGGTCTTCTCTTAATGATTCAATAAGAGGAACTGTGGCAGCCGTGTCGCCTAATTCACCCAAGGCTCTTGCTGCATATAAACGCACTGAACCGTTTTTGTCATTTTTAAGTACATCAATAAGCGGCTCAACTGCATTAAAATCGCCCATCTCGCCAAGGACTCTCGCAGCATTATAGCGAACTTTTTCGGAGTTGCTGGCTTTCAGGTCTTTAATCAACTCTTCAAAAGACTTTTTTGCCTGTTTTTTTCTATTGTTCACACTAATTGTCATTGCTTCCTCCAATAGACATTCTCTTCACACAAGATTTTTACTAACCTTAATTAATTAAAAACTTTTTACAAGAGAATATTTACCTTTTTGCTACTACCTTTAACCTATATTTTACATTTTTTAACATTAAATGATAATTTTTAATGGTAAAAAGAACACTTTATGTTAACAATATAACATTTTTTTTCGACTTTGTCTTAGTTTATTTATATTAGTTAACAATTTTATTAATATGTTTTTGTAAAGATAAGTAATAAAATGAATTTAAAAGATTTTTTTTCTTTACAAAAGTTTACACGATTTATTAGCACATGTTTTTATTTTGGTGTATTGTATACATGCTGGAAATTGGGTGTGCATTTAAATTGAATATAAGTTGTTAGGTTACATAAAGGAGAAAATTTTGTTAGTCAGAGCGATTAATACTAATCTTTACAAAAACAATTACGTTGCAAACTCTTTGAATTTTGGTGCTACCGGTCAGAAGAAATCCGCACAGACTAATCCGTATGGAGAAAAGTATGACCAGGAGCGTGCAACACAGGACATTAGAAAAGCGCTTGATGTTCTTGGTGATAAGAAACTTGAATTGATTTTGCATAATGCAAGTGCACCAAGTAAAGCTGCAAAAGATGTTGGCATAGGTTCCTTATATAGTGAATCTTCAAGAGAGTTGCTAATTCCTTTCTTAGAAAAATATGGTTTTTCGGGTATTCAGGTTGACCCCGAGGGTATGCGCCCCGAGCATGATGCTTCCCCTTATGTTTCAAATTCTTTCGTGTATAATCCCTTGATTATTGATTTAGAGGATTTAACTAAACCCGAAAACGGTGCAATTGTGGATAAAAATGTTTACAAATCAATTGTAAGATTAAATCCTGCAAAAAACAGTGAGTATGGTGATTATAAGCATGCCCGCGACAGTTTTGATCTTGGACTAACAAATGCTTGGAAAAACTTCAAGGCAAAATCGGCAAATCTTGATTCAATATCTGACCCTGTAGAAAAAGACGCTGTTGCAGCACTTGCAAATGAGTATGCCGACTATAGTCGTGAAAACGGTCAAATGCTGGAACCGTATGCAATTTATTCAATTCTTAGTGAAAGATTTAATAATGATTATTATAAAAACTGGCCTCAGGAGTTTCAGAATTTATATAACCCGAGAAACGATGCTTTAATAAATAGTATTAAAGCGGAACACCAAGATGATATCGACAAATTTATCTTTGTTGATATGCTTGCAAAAAATGCCAGAGAAAATGGTATAGAAACATTTGAAGATGCCGGTATTAAAACAGAAGGTGACAATCCGGTTGCGTTTTCTAACCAAGAAGTTTGGGCGCATCCCGGCGCATTTTTAAAAGACTACAAAATGGGCTGCCCTCCGGATAACGATAACCCGGATGGTCAGGCTTGGGGTTTTGCAGTTTTAAACCCTGCAAAACTGTTTAATCATGATGGTAGCTTAGGCGAATCCGGACAACTTCTTTATGACAAGTGTGAAAAGCTTGCTCAAGATAATCAGGGCGGTATAAGAATAGATCATATTGTAGGGCTTATCGATCCGTATGTTTATAAAAATTCTCCGGTTGACGGTACGGCAGGCAGGTTATTCTCTTCGCCGCATAACCCTGATTTGAGACAATTTGCAATTCCTGTAAATAATCATGACAGTGCTAAAAAATTTGGCGTTATCCTTGAAAAAATAGTTCTCCCAGCTTGTGTTGATGCTGGTCTTACAAAAGATGACATAATATGTGAAAACCTTGGCGCTATTCCGGACCATGCTCGTGCCGCTTTTGAAAGACTTGGACTTGGTGGTATGATAGTTACTCAGTACCACAACGGCATGTCTGCAAGACCAACGGATACAATCATGTTGGGTTCTCACGATACATTGCCTTTTGTTTCATATGTAGATAATTTATACGGCAGACATGGGCAAGACCCCTTTAATCATGCCCTTTGGCCCGCTGTTGAAAATTCTCTGCCAAGAACCGCTACGCACGATGAAAAACAAGCCGAATTTGATAAATACAGGTTTGATATGAACAGACACCAGCCTGAGGTGAACAAGGCTGCGTTTAAACAAAAGAAATTTACCGAGCTCTTTACAAGTCCTGCTCAAAGGGTACAAATATTTTGGACGGATTTACTTGGTATGGAGCAAAGATACAACACACCAGGTACATCTACAAGCAAAAACTGGTCTCTAAGATTAAGTTCTGACTTTGAAAAACAGTTTGACCCTTCGATGCTAATTCAAGCATTATCAGATGCTCTCAAGGCGCAAGATGAAAAAACTGTCAAGGCAAATCAAGACTTGATTAATTCTCTTGATGCAAACGCTCAAGCTGCACGTGAGCAAAAACAAAAAGGTCTTAATCTGATAGGATAGTAAAAACGAGTATTAATATAGCCCTGTCTGCAATATGGTGGGGCTATATTGTATAATAAAAAAGACCCCGTCAGGGGGTCACTTTATGTGATAAATTACTTTGTTATTTTCTACATTAGAGTCTCGGTAACGACCCTGTCCAGCTCTTTTGGATTGTTTTCTGCAGTTTCAATTATACTTGTTGTATCAATGTCGTATCTGTCATTTATACTTGTTTTATAACTTTCTTCCGCTTGTCCTATAACATCAGATGCTAACCTTGCCTCTTCTCTTTTTTCAAGCATATTGCCTACATTGTTTTTGAAGGCTTCTTCTTGCTTGTTTGCAAGTTTTGCAGCAAGCCCAATTGCAGACAAAATGCTTGCGCCAGCTATAAATAATTTAGAGTTATTATGTGCGAATTTAGCCAATTTAGGATGATTTGAGCCAAATTCCTTAATCGGCTTAATAATATTTTTACTTATAGACTTTACTATTCTGTTTGATGCAAATGCATTGTCAAAAGCCGTTGCTTTCTCGGTGATTTGAGGCAACAATTTTGGCGCAAGCTTATCTATCCCTTTTTTAATCAACTTACTGGCGCCTGCATAAATGGCAAATCCGCCGCCTATTTTTCCAAAAATTGAAATTGCATTTTTAGCATTTTCATTGTCTGTTTTCTGAGAAATTTTATCGGATATCTTGCCTGCAACATCAAATGATTTTATAAAAACAAGCCAAGAGGCAAGACTCAAGCCTCCTGCGGCTAATTTTAAAGATGGCGCGCCTTTTGCTTTTATTAAGTCATCAATTACAAAGGCACCGACTGTTGCGGGAAATATCGCATTGCTTATTTTTGCCGTTTTGGATTTTTTTACATCCTCTTGTGCTTTTTTAGCGGCAGATAAAACAACTTCACTGTCAGACATCTTTGCTATATCACAAATTTTGTCTGTTGTATTTTTTGTTTCCCCTGTGTAATAAGGTAGTTTTTCTAAAACCACACGCATAAAATAATCACCTTCTTTTTATAATTTGCAAAAAGCTTATTTTCATATATTATATTATAACAAGTATGCACAATGCAATTAGTTGCCTTTTTTGGCAGTTGGATACTAAAAGTTTAACAAATCTAAACAAAGGGGAAAAAATTGAACTACATTAAAATTGTTGATGTCACAAACAGGGATGGCGTACAAACTTCAAGACTCGGACTTGCAAAACTGCAAAAGACCATAATCAATATTATGTTAAATGAAATGGGTATAAATCAGTCTGAGTTTGGTTTCCCAACTACAGAGCATGAAATTAACTATCTAAATGGCAACTTGCAGCTTGTTGAACGTGGTTTGATTGACAAAACAAATCTTTCAGGATGGATGAGAGCAATTGCCTCTGATGTCAAAAAAGCTTTTGGTAATGTTCCAAAATTACAATATATTAACCTTTCTCAATCTACATCAGAGCAGATGATAAAAGGAAAATATCAAGGCAAGAAAAATAAAAAAGATATTTTAAATCAGACCTGTGAAGCGATAAACGAGGCAATAGTTCAAGGTGCAAAAATAATCGGTGTTAATGCTGAAGATGCTTCAAGAAGTGATTTAGAGTATTTAATAGAATACGCAAAAGAGTGCAAGCGCTATGGTGCAAGCCGCTTTAGATACTGTGATACTTTAGGTTATGATGACCCGCAGACAGCGTATGAGAGAATTTTTCAAATAGCAAAAGAAGCTCAAATGGATGTAGAAATGCACTTCCATAATGACCTTGGCATGGCAACCGCTTGCTCTGTTATGGGCGCAAAAGCTGCAATTGACGCCGGTGTTGACGCTTGGATTAACACTGCAATAAACGGTATGGGTGAGAGAGCCGGTAATGCGGATTTGGTATCTTGTATTTTAGCAATAGAAAAATCAAGTGGTTTTAGAGGCAAATATAAGCTTGACCCGCAAATTGATATCTCAAAAGCTTGGCGTCTTGCAAAATACACTTCTTATGCTTTTGGAGTACCTATTCCTATGAATCAGCCTGCAGTAGGTGATAACGCTTTTGCTCACGAAAGCGGTATACACGCAGATGGTGCACTTAAAGACAGACGCAACTATGAGCTTTATGATTATGAAGAACTAGGCAAGGGTGAACCTGAAATTATTGAAACAGGCAGAATGATTACGGTTGGCGAGTACTCGGGTATTAAAGGTTTTAGAAATGTGTATCAAAATCTCGAGCTTGAGTTTAACGATGAAGATGAAGCAAGAAACATTCTCGAGCTTGTTCGCTATGCTAACGTACATACTCAAAAACCTCTAACCGACAGCGAACTTAAATTCATCTACTATTACCCTAACATTGCTGCAAAAATTATGACGGTTGAACCATACTACAAACCTCATGGTGCTCTTAAGGAAAGAATTGAAAGAGTTGACAATCTTGTTGAAGGTTCAAAGATAGTTTAGATGGCAGCTGAGGTTAAAAAGGTTTATATTGAAACGCTTGGTTGTCAGATGAATAAGTCTGATACCGAGCGTATATTTGGCATTTTATCTCACTTTGGATACATTCCTTGTGAAGATGAAAACGAGGCTGATTTTTGCATAGTAAATACCTGCTCTATAAGGCAATTATCAGAAGATAAGGCATACTCAAAACTTGGCGTTTGGGGAAAGATTAAAAAGGAAAGGCCTTTAAAAATAGCTATTTGTGGCTGTGTTGCCCAACAGGAAAAAGAAAAACTTCTAAAGCGTTTCCCATATGTTGACCTTGTTTTTGGCACGCAAAATATATATGAGCTTCCGGATTTAATAAATTTAGAGGGAAGAATTTGTGCGGTTAGGGAAAAACCAGTAGAAGAAAAAGATTTTAATATAACAAGAGCAAAAACTCTCAATGCATGGTTGCCTATTATTGAGGGGTGTAACAATTTTTGTTCATACTGCGTTGTCCCTTACACCAGAGGGCGCGAGCGCTCAAGAGAGCCAAAGAGAATTATTGATGAAGCAAAAAATATAATAGCTCAAGGCTATAGAGAAATTACACTTTTAGGTCAAAATGTTGACAGTTATGGTAAAGACTTAAAAGAAAAGCCAACGCTTGCTTATCTTTTAAGAGAAATAGATAAACTTGAGGGTGATTTTAGGATTAGGTTTACTACTTCATATCCTACAGATATAACAGATGAGCTTATTGAAACTGTTAAAAATTCAAGTAAAATTTGCGAGTGTTTTCATATACCAATGCAAAGCGGTTCTGATAGAGTGCTAAAAGCCATGAATCGTAGATATGACAGAGTAAAGTACGCACAAATTGTTAAAAAAATAAGAGATAATATTAAAGACGTTACAATAACATCCGATTTTATAGCAGGTTTTCCCTCTGAAACATATGAAGAATTTGAGATGACACTAAGTGCTTTTGATGAATTTGAACTTGATTATTCAAATACTGCAGCATATTCTCCTCGTCCCAATACGCCTGCAGCAAAGATGACTGATAAGTTTATAGATGAAAATGAAAAGAAAAAAAGACTTGCAATTTTAAATGACAAAGTAAAAGAAATGTCTTTAAAATCAAATCAAAAATATGTAGGACGAACGCTTGAAGTCCTTGTGGAAGCATATAAAAAAGGTAAGTTTGAAGGTAGAACGAGAAACAACAAAGTAGTTCATATAACCGGTGAAAACATTAAAATCGGTGATTTTATTGATGTAGAAATAATTAAGGCTTCTACTTGGTGTCTTTTTGCTGAGCATAAGAATTAAGCGCAAAAAAATATTTTCAGCTGCTTTTTAAAGCTTGTAACCATGGTAAAGGATAAAGTATGAAAATAGTGCCAACAAGGATAAGAGCAATAGTTGATAAAAAAGTTAGTCAACATAAAAATGGAAAGATGGCAAAAGATTGTCTTAGTGATTTGTATGGCAAATCTTTTAATCATATAAGTTTATCAAAAAATAAAGATGGCAGTGTTACCGCGTATGGACATAAAGTCAAGGAGGCTCCATATTCTCGCACATATTCAATTCTGCCAAATGGCGAGCATGTTCAGACACTTGTTTCAAGAAAGCAAGAAAAAAACGGCATTTCATTGAAGATTTAATGCGTCTTGTGATGAAGCCTGACGGGTCAAGTACTGTAGAATCTTATACAATTAAGCGAAATGAGTTTGGTGATATACTTGAAACAAGCAAAAACTCTGAAGGTTCGTTTAAGATTGTCCCTAAAAGGGCTGAATTGATAGACATTACTGAATTACTAAGAAGCAGACGCTAGATTTATCTGCTGATTTTTTGAGTTAATTCCTCTTTTGATTCTTCGTATCCGGCTCTGCCCATAAGAGCGTATGTATAGTTTTTTGCCTGTTCTACACCGGGTTGATTAAAGGCATTTATATTGTAAAGTTCTCCTATAATTGCCGTTTGGACTTCAAGCATATAGAAAAGCTGTGCAAGATATCCGGCAGATACTTTTGGCAGAGTAATTGTCAAATTTGGGCGCTTAAAGTCTGTAAGTGCTACGGCAGTTGAATCGGCCTCGGCGTTTATAAGGTTATTTATGCTATTGCCTCCAAGGTAGCCAATTCCCGTGTATTCAAATATTTTGGGTATTTCAAGAGTTGTGTCGAATTCTCCAACGCGAATAAAAGTGATTATCTTGTCGTTTTTGCCTTCGTTGTACAGTTGAATTTGTGAGTGCTGGTCTGTTGCGCCAAGAGCTTTTATAGGTGTCGGGCCAATATTTACTTTGTTTCCGTCGCGGTCAACTTCTTTACCAAGCGACTCTGCCCAAAGTTGAACATACCAGTCGGCAACGTATTTTAATCTGCTTGAATAAGGCATCATAACAGATATGTAATTTCCCTTTTGCGTGTCCATAAGGTAGTGGATAAGAGCATTTTGTGCTGCGATATTTTTTCTGATGTCGGTATTTTTGAGTGTTAAATCCATAACTTTAACACCCTCCATAATTTCATCAATATCTATACCCACAAGTGCCATAGGCACAAGTCCGACTGCAGAAAATACTGAAAATCTGCCGCCAACATCATCAGGAACTACAAAGGTTTTATACCCCTCTTCGTTTGCAATTTGCCTTAAAATGCCTGATTGTTTATCTGTTGTTGCTACTATATTTTTTCTGTAATCGTCACCAAGGAGATTTTGCATCCTGTCTTTGATTATCATAAACTGCGACATGGTTTCTGCAGTTGAGCCTGATTTTGTGATTACATTGACAAGAGTTTTCTTTAAATCAAGCATATCAAGAAGTGCATTTATCTGGTCAGGGTCGATGTTATCAAGGAAAAATATTCTTGGCATACCGCCACGTTCTTCTTTGGAAAGTAAATTCCAATATGGCTTTAAAAGAGCCTCACACATTGCAATTGAACCAAGTGCACTACCGCCTATTCCAAGGACAAGAATATTATCAAATCGTCCCTCAACCATGGCTGCGTATTCTTTTACATACCAAACAGTTTCCTCGTTATAGCCTAAATTCATCCACTGCAGCCACTGTCCGGGTTTATCTTTTCTAAGGTTTAAATCAAGGATAATGTCGCTGATTTTCTTTTCATACTGATTAAATGCTTCTTCGAGATTAAGGCCTCTGTCTTGACCAAGAATATCCACGCTAACATTTCTACAGTTGAATTCTATCATTTACACTCCCTTGATGAATTTAGATAATCGGCTATTACTATTTTATCCGCTGAGAATTTTATGTAAAGAGCCAAAAAAATTACCTTAAAGAGGGATTGAAATTATCTTTTAGCGTTAAAAATCCTAATATGAAGAGCAATTTTTATCAGGATTTAAAGAAAAATTTTGACGGTGAAAATCTTGATACAAGCTTGTATTTATCTTTATTGGACAAGCATATAGATACTCTAAAGTGCCAAGGTAAAGACTGTATGCGCCTTTTTGGCGTCAAAAAAAGCCTTGAATATATTTTTTTGAAATATAAAAATTTGTCGGATTTAAAAAAGCAAAATGAGGAGATATTTTCTCAAATCCTGCATGATATAAAAAGTCCCATGCTCGGAATAAAATACGCTCTTGAAAACTCTAAAAGAAGCGAGCTTGATGACGAAATTTATAAAATAAATACAAATATTTTGGACATGATTAAGGATTTTCTTTTGCTCTACAGTTTTAAAGATGGTTTTACCTGTCTTTCTTTTGAAGAATTTTGTCCTTACGAGCTTGTTAGACAAGAGCTTGAGTTCTACACTCCGCTTTTTAGGAGTAAAAATATAAAAACTTTGATGAAAAAAGATAACTGCACACTGCTTTGCTCCAATAAAAGCGTTTTTTCAAGAATTGTATCAAATCTTTTGTCAAATGCTATAAAATATTCTCCTAAAGACACTCAAATAGAAATCAAGATAAAAAATAAGGGGAGCAACATTGTTGTATCGGTAAAAAACCATACTTGTGTTGATTTTGACGACAAAGACGAGAAGATTTTTGACAAATTTAATACAAAAGGTGCAGAAAACTCTTTTGGGCTCGGGCTTTTTATATCAAAAAGACTGGCGAAGAGAATTAACTCGACATTAAGAGTCAAAAAAACATCAAAGAGTGTTATTTTTGAACTAATTATGCCTAAAATTGACCCTCAATGTCGCTAACTGTTATTTTTGCCGACATTTCAGCTATTACGCGAGATATCTCAAAACCGCTTATCATAACTTCAAGGATAAGCTGCGAGTTGATAAGGACACTTTCCGTGTATTCCATAGAGTCCATATCTAAAATTTCAAACTCTATAAAATCATCGCCGACATACTTAATTTTGCCAAATTCCGCATCTGTCGCCCATCTTAAAAATACAACGGCTTTTTCAAGCGCTTTTAGTTTCTGAATCATCCTCATATTTACATGATATGATTATTTTTATGAATGTCAATTTTATAAATTCTGATTGTAACATTGTAAATTCGGGCGCAAAAAACATGGAGATTGACCTCGGTATGCTCCATGATGCTATAAAAGATAAGCATGAGCATGCTACGTTAAGGTTTTATAATTGGCAGCCAAAGTGCATTAGTCTTGGAAAAAATCAGCCCTTTGAGCCTTTTTATAATGATTTTGGGATTGATGTAGTTAGGCGTCCTACGGGTGGCAGGGCGCTTTTGCATGATAAAGAACTCACCTATTGCTTTGTTTGTCCGCAAAAAGCAGGTCAAAGCGTAGTTGAGTCATATAAAGAAATATCTGATGCTTTAATTTTGGGTTTTAAAAAACTCGGCATAAATCTTGATTATGCTTCTCATAGAGCAGGAAATATGCGCTATTGTATGAATATTTCAAGTAGAGCAGATGTAAGTTATATGGGCAAAAAACTGATAGGCTCGGCTCAGTTTCGCTCAAGAGGGTATATTTTGCAACATGGGTCAATTCTGTACGATTTGGATTTTGAGCTTGTGCAAAAGATTTTTAGACAACAAATTGATAAAAATTCTATAGTTACGCTTAATGAAATAAACCCGAATATAGCACAAAATGAGCTTATCGAGGCGCTAAAGCAAGGTTTTTGCGAAAAATTTATGGTGTCTTGACAGTGTTTTTTGTTCGGGTTATATTATTTGTTGCAGATAGGTTGGTCGCGTCTAAATGCTTATAAGCTGCGACCCCTCAAAAAAGGAAGGACAAAAAATGTACGCAATAGTCGAAACAGGCGGCAAACAGTACAAACTGGAAGAAGGAAAATACACAGACATCGAATTATTAGATGCTGAGGCTGATTCTAAGGTTGTATTTGACAAAGTCGTAATGCTTGTTAACGGTAAAAAATCAAAAGTTGGTCAACCTTATGTTGAAAATGCAACTGTTGATGGTACAATAGTTAAGCATGACAAAGCAAAAAAAGTGATCGTTTATAAACAACGTCCCAAAAAAGGATACAGAAAAAAACAAGGTCACAGACAACAATTCACAAGAGTAATGATTAACAAAATCAATACAAAAGCAGGAAAGTCCAAAGCTGCTGAAACTGAAGGAGAAGAATAATGGCACATAAGAAGGGCGTAGGTTCATCTAAGAACGGTCGCGATAGCGAAAGTAAGAGATTAGGCGTTAAAAAATATGCCAATGAAAATGTGCTTGCAGGAAATATCCTTGTTAGACAGCGCGGCACAAAAATTCACCCCGGTGTGAATGTTGGCAGAGGTTCTGACGATACATTGTTTGCTATGATTGACGGTGTAGTTAAGTTTGAACCATACAGAAGAACAAGAAAACAAGTTAGCGTTTACGCTGCTGAATAGTTGAAAATTGAATAATGGATGGGGGCGTAGCTCACTTGACGAGGTTAACGAGTCAAAGCGGCTTGTCCGCAAAGTTA
>CALUYW010000009.1 GCA_944325105.1 Candidatus Gastranaerophilales bacterium
CCATCACAGCACCTGAGGAACCACCTGCGCCGCTATATCTGTTCATACGATTGAGGGCACGGACACAACGGACGGAAGCAACAAGATTATTATTGTTTGGAGCAATATATTGCATACATGGGCCTGCCCAGTCAAGTCTTCCGCCTGACTCGGAGTGAACTGCATACGGAAAGCAACTATCAGCAGCACCGCCATTGACACATCCATAGAAAGAGCTGCATTGTGGTGTCGTATCAGGATATTGTCTTACAGAGCCACAAGCAAGTGAGTTGTCATAACCTCTGTAACCAACACACAATCCAATACCGTTTGCCCCTAAATTAATACTCCATTCAAAAATATATCTGAGTGTTTTTATTAATTCATCAGTGTTTGGTCTTCTATATGGAGGGGGCGCACTATTAGTACTTGCATTTTTGTACCAGTAGCATGTGTAATAGGAGGCTAGCGCAGTGCATACCGTTCTATTACAACCTGTCGGTGCGCCATTGCTGGACGGTAAACAGCTCCCACTACCTTTCCAGCAGCAACTTCCGCCTGTGGGGCAAGATTCTCCTAATGCCAGGTAATTTATACCAATATCCCCTTTTGTAATGCATACATCGCTTTCGTCTCCTCCGCCTCTTGTCATTAAGAATTCATCAGACAGGCACTTGTCGTTGTACAGTGTGGTGGTAGTTGGAGTATCTGTATATACACTCGGATTAGCACTTCCATTACTTCCCCCGCCTCCACCACCTGAACCTGTGATAGTAAGAGTAACCTGATTAACACCACTTGGTATTGTCCAGTTAGCAGAAGAAGTAAAAGAAATACTCTTATCAACATAAGTAGAACCTCCTCCACCTCCTGCTCCTCCCGAACCTTGAATAAATAATGTATTAATACCGACAGGAACATCAAATGTATAAGTACCGGGATTGGTATATATCTCTAACCCCTCTCTATTATCAGTCTGTACGGTAATATTATCTTTCATCCTCTTTGTTATAACAGGAGCTAACGCCACCATAATAACCGATATCACAAGTACTGCAGTAAGCAGTTCTGCCAAAGTAAATCCTCTAAATTTTTGCGCAGCGCAAACTTTTTGAGCCATAAATCGACTCTCCCTTCGTATCTTAATTTAAAATTATCTTATTACACTCTATCACGTTCGTGAACGTGATAGAAACATATTACACTTATTATTTAGAAAATGCAACAAAACGAGAATAAAAAAATAATATCTCAGGCTGTGGGCAAGGTCTTAAAAGACTTGAGGGGAAGTAAAAGTAACTATCTTTTGGGTGCGGAGTATGATATTTCAACTTCACTTTTAAATCATATAGAAAGAGGTATTAAAGACCCTCAGTTAACAACGGTTTTTAAGCTTTCAGAGGCTCTGGGGATAAGACCGTGGGAGTTTGTAAAGAAAGTTGAAGAAAACTTGCCTGACGGACTTTCTTTAATTGATAATTAAAATTTTAATTTAGATGTTATCGGCTGGATATACTCTGCTCTGTTTATTGAGCGAGAATCTACAATAGGTCCCGGGGGCATTATTGACCATTTAAACTGAGCAAATTGCACCCTTTGGGCAAATTTTTGCAGCCAGAGTTTTTTCTGCTCAGGCGTAACCAAGTGTTTTTTCTCGTACAGAAATACTTCCTTGAGCATTTCATCTGCTCTTTGCTGAAGATTTTCCAATCTCCAGATAACCTCGTCTAAAAATTCATATGGCATAAGTGCTTCTTCTGCAAGAAGCGGCTTGCCTGTTTTTGGATTTATCGCAAGTTCCGCCCCCGGGGGTTTTGTCAGAATAGCCTCAGGAATTGCGTTTTTTGTCTTTCTGTTTTCATTCATCCACCTTGCAAGTGCAAAGAGTTTTGTCTTTGTGACATCACAAATTGGTGCAAATCCGCCTGACATATCGCCGTTTATTGTAGCGTAGCCCATATATAGCTCTGACTTATCAGATGTTGCAATAGGCAGGGTGGAAGAAAATTCGTTTGATATGCCCCATAGTATCATTGCTCTTGAACGGGCTTGAATATTGTCAAAAGTAAGTGGCGCTTTGTATCTGAATTCTCCCCATGTGTTCTGAATTTCATCAAATACCTTATTAAAAGTATTGGATGACGCGTCTGCCATGTCTTTTATGGGTATTTCAAAAAAGTTAATGCCAAGGTTGTGCGCCAGTTCTTTTGCGTCATTTTTGCTCTGAGAGCTTGTAATTTTAGAAGGCATGGAAACGCCCGTTACATTTTCTTTCCCGAGTGCGTCTGTTAATAAGACTGCGCAGGCTGAAGAATCAAGCCCTCCCGAGAGTCCTAAAACTGCGCGTTTAAAGCCATTTTTTTTGAAATAGTCTTTTATAGCGCTTATTATTGTTAAGTATGTGCGCTCTAAATCGGGCTCATAGTCCAGCGAAAATTCTTTTTGAGAATTTAGAGTTTTTTCAAGTCCTTTTGGTAGGGGTTCAATTCTGTTTTGGGTGTTATTAAAAATATTTACCTCAAAAAAGTCTTCTTCAAATGACTTTGCTCTCGCTATAAGGTTTCCGTTTTTATCATACGCTCTTGAAGTGCCTGAAAATGTTATACAATCAGTGCTTCCTGATTGATTTACATATAAAATCGGAAGTGAATATTTTTTAGCACAATGAGAGAGCATATTATTTAGAAGTTGTTCTTTTTTTGTGCGTGTAGGAGATGCAGAAAGGTTTATTAGAAAATCGGGTTTTTGCTCCTTTATAAGTGTTTCAACAGGGTCTATTTTATAAAGAGGTTTTTTAAAAAAGTCAAAATCGTTCCATCCTTCTTCACAGATTATAATTCCTGCATGAAGTGAATTGAAATTTATAATCCTGTCTTTTGAGATAAAATCTGCTGCTTGAAAATATCTTGATTCGCTAAATTCTGAGTATGTGGGCAAAAGCGACTTTCTCATTATTTTTTCTATTTTGGTGTTATTAATGTATGCAACAGAGTTGAAATATTTTCTGCCGCATTTTTCTTTGTTGAATTCACAAAAACCAATGAGAACACTTATGTCTTTGCACTCGAGAGAGAGTTTTTCAAGATATTTTATGTTTTCTTCAACAATTAAGGGATAACGCTCAATAATATCCATTGGAGGATATCCCAAAAGAAACATCTCGGGGAAAGCAACAAGTTTTATATCTTTTTTTTGAGCTTGTTTGATGCACTCAAGAGCTTTGTTGTAGTTATATTCAATATCTGCAACTATAGGATTTAGCTGCGCAAGTAGTATTGTGTTGTTTTGCATAAACAGATAATACTACAAAAATACCCAAATGAATAATTGAAGAATATTTACAAGGGTATAAAATTTTATTTGAGGTTAACTTATGAAAAAAATATTGTATATATTGCTTTTGAGCTTTTTATTTGCTGATTTTGCTATGGCTGATGTCATACAAAGTCCAACAAAACAAAAGGGGCTGAGTGTATCAACCGAAAAAAATAAATTCCCCGAGTTAAACTTAACAAAAGAACAGAAGGATTTTTTGAATTTCATAGAGAAAGAAAGCAGAAGTGAACTTGGTGCTGTTGCTTCAAAACTAAAAAGAAGAAACATGGAACTTGAGGCTTTAATTTTAAGTGATGCAAATTTTGATAATTTTTCTGTTGAATCAAAATTAATCTTGCAGGAAACTTCCAAGCTTTGTCAGGATGCGGCTGCAATAAGGAAAAAAACCGAAGAAAAAATTATTGCAATACTTGATGATAAGCAAAAGGAATTATACAAAAAAAATTATCTTAAAAAAACTGACAACATCGGAGTATCTGGTGCGGCTGCAAATGTAGATGAGTTTAAATATGACAGTTGTAAACACGATAGTGGCGTAGCGGCATGTAAAATTGAGGATTTGCTTAAAAGTAATGATAAAAAAAGTAATTAATTGCCATAATTATCCTGCTATATTATAATCAACATATAAAATTATATGGAGATTTTTTTCATTATGAAAAAGAAGAGCGGTTTTACACTTGCGGAATTAATGATTGTACTTACGATTTTGGGTATAGTTGCTGCGGTTTTAACACCTATTGTTTTTAATGCCGCACCCGATGAAAACAGATTAAAATTCAAAAAAGCATATTATACTCTTCAGAGAACAACCGATGCTGTTTTGAACTCTGATACTTACCCCGAGGGCGATATGAGCAAAGCATCTAATGCTGCAAAGACTTTTTGTTATGCTTTTTCTGACATGTTAAACACTATGTATGATAACTGTGAAGGCTCGGGTGCACTAAGTGCAAACAGCGGCAATGCTTTTGTTTATAATCCTTCAAATGCCTCAAGCTCGCTTGATACGCTTGATAGTTATTGTACAAGCGCTAATGTTTCTGACCCGATGGCAGCCGGCGGCAGTTCAAATCTTCCAAAATTTATTACACAAGATGGTATATTCTGGTGGGGTTTTGACTATGGTTTTGACCCGGATGACGCTACGTATACTTCCGGTATAAGAACTGACTATGCAGTGGTTTGTGTTGACGTGGACGGAGCTGGCGGAGAAAGCGCTTTTGCTTTTGGAATAAGAAATGACGGTAAAGTAATTGTCGGAAACAAAGCAAGAGAATGGCTCAAAGAGGGTACAAATTCTGTAATACATACTGATAATTAAGGAAAGTAAAATGGAAGAAAATAAAAATTTAGCAACAATAGGTATATTTGGCGGTTCAGGATTTTATAAGTTCCTTGACGATATTGAAGAATATACAATAGAAACTCCTTATGGACTAACAAGTGATAAAATTGCTATAGGTTCGGTTGCGGGTAAAAAAGTTGCTTTTATGCCTCGACATGGCAGAGACCATCATCTTGTACCACACAAGGTAAATTATAAAGCTAATGTGTGGGCAATGAAGCATATTGGTTGTAAAAGGGTTATTTCACCCTGTGCAGCAGGCAGTTTACAAAAACACGTTAAGCCTGGTGACATTGTTTTTTGTGACCAGTTTGTTGATTGGACAAAAGGCAAAAGAGAAGATACTTTTTTTGAAGGCCCTGTTGTGACGCATGTGAGTGCTGCTGACCCATATTGCCCTTATATGAGAGAGGTAGCAATAAATAGCGCTGAAAGTCTAGGCTTAAGTATTCATAAAACAGGCACGGTTGTTGTAATTAACGGGCCAAGGTTTTCAAGCAAAGCTGAAAGTAAGTTCTTTACATCTCAAGGTTGGGAAGTGATTAACATGACCCAGTATCCTGAAGCTTACCTTGTCAAAGAGATGGATATGTGTCCGCTAAATATTTCATTGATTACCGACTACGACGCTGGTCTTGTTGGGGATTGTGAGCCAGTTTCGCATGGCGCTGTTATGGAGGTTTTCAAAAATAATATTGCTAATCTTGAAAGATTGCTCAGAGTGATTATCGAGAATATCGATGAAAATAAATCCTGCAAGTGCCATACTACAATGAAAGATTCAAGATTTTAATAAAGGAGTAAAAAATGAGTGTATCAATGGCGGTATATAGGCTTTTTGACCTTATAATGCTCCTTATGCTGGTAAAAATATTTCTGACTTGGATACCAAATATAAATTGGTACAATCAGCCCTTTAGATTTCTAAATGAATTTACTGAAATATTTTTTGGTGTATTTAGAAAAATTATCCCGCCGTTTGGTATGCTGGATTTATCGCCAATTTTGGCTTTCATTGTAATTAGAATCATTCAAGTGGTAATGACTAGAGCACTTTTTGCATTAGGTTTATAAAAATTACTTGCAAGCATGTTATGTGTGTGGTAAAAATTAAATATGTTGTGCCCTGGTAGCTCAGCTGCTAAGAAAGCAAACAGCTTTCTTAAAAAATATGCAACTGTTGCTCTATCCGGCGGCAAGATGAAAATTGAATATAATGTGCCCTGGTAGCTCAGCTGGATAGAGCAACTGCCTTCTAAGCAGTAGGTCATGCGTTCGAATCGCATCCAGGGTAAATTATTAGAGAGTGCAAGCTCTCTTTTTTAATTTAAAAATTATTCAATTGTCTAATTAAAATCTGCCAAATTACTTCATATTATTTACAAATGAAGTTGAGGCTTTTTGTTTCATTTATCATAATCTTGTTTCCACAAGTTATTTTTGCAAGCAACATTGATGTTGCAACTTTTGATGAACTTATTCAATCAGGCACTCAAAGTGTTAGCGGTGATACTATAACTATTACTGACAATTTAACCTCTGACAGTTCAATAGGTAACAGTTTTTATACAAAAGATGTTTCGTTTTTGGGGCAAAATCACGGTATTGACGGAAAAGACATATTTGGCGGTTTTGTTTTGAGTCAGGGTAGTGCTTTTGACAGTTTAAGAATTTTAAATTGCAAAGGACAAATTTATAACAACTCATATTTTGCAGGGGCTATTTTTAATACCACTGGCACAACTTTAGTTAATAACTCTGCTTTTAGCGGTAATTATGCAGATGCCCAGGGGTTTAATTTCTCTGTTGGCGGAGCTTTATATAACTTTGCTAATGGCAGGTTTGATATATCAAGTTCGCTTTTTGATAATAATTATGCCCATGGTGCAAGTGCTCAGGGTGGCGCTATTGGTAATGAGGCAGGGTCAAATATTGTTAATATTGCCGATTCGGTCTTTAATTCAAATTACACCTCTGGTTCTGCCATATCGTATGGTGGTGCAATATACAACGGTAGTGGTGCCACAATGAGTATAAAAAACTCTCTGTTTAACAATAATTATTCGGAAGCTACCGCAAGTGATGCATATTTGTACGGGGGAAGTATTTATAATACAGGGAATATGAATATAGATAACAGCTATTTTTCAAACAATCATATTATTGGAAGCACAAATTCTTTTTCTTACGGTGGGGCAATACATAATAGCTCAAATTTAACAATAACAAATTCAACATTTGACAGCAATTACATAAATTCAGATATTGACACCTCTGGCGGTGCTTTATATAACTACCAAAACGGCAACATTATAATAGAAAACTCAACTTTTAAAAATAACTATATTGACGCCCAAAATAGCCGGGGAGGTGCTATTGGCAACGAAGGAATTATAACGATAATAAATTCTACATTTGAAAACAATAAAGACACTGATGGTTTAAACGATATTTTTAGCAACAATACAATAAATTTTGATGGTAGCGGTACGACAAATATTTTAAGCGGTATAAGAGGCAGTGGTAATATAAATAAAAACGACTCAGGGGTTTTAAACCTTGGCGGTAATAATTCCAGGTATTCGGGCAATTTTTCTCTAAATGACGGGACGGTCAACTTGCTAGCTGGTAGCAGCTACTTTAATGCTTCAGAGACAAGTTTTTCTAACGGTGTTAATTTTAATATGCAAAACGGACAAATAGATGGTGTGAATTTTGGCTCAATGACACTTAGCGGTCAGTCAAATATTTATCCTGATGTTAATTTATATACAAATACTATGGATACAATTTCTGCTTCAAGTTTGTCGGGTAGCGGCAATATTTATGTGCCGAATCTTGCAATTGAGGGTGTTCCGCAAGTAAGTTTTATCTCAATTCCTTTTGCTGATGAAATTTTGAAAAATTCTGTTTCTTATCAAAGTAAAATTATAAACACTCCTATTTACAATTATCTCTCTTATTATGATTCTTCAAGCGGCAATTTTGACTTTAGCCGCCAAGGGTTTTATCAGGGCGTTTTTGCTCCGGCAGTTGCAGCGCAGGCGGCAGGATATTTACTGCAGATTGATACTTTAAATAATGTTTTTTCTAATCTTGATATGGTTATGATTATGGAGAAAAACAAAAAAATCTCTCTTGATTTTAAAGATAAGTTAGCCTACGGTGGGCAAAATCAATTTATATATTCTCCTCTTGCAATTCCTGAGCAAAGAAGCGGTATATGGTTTAAGCCCTATTCTGTTTTTGAAAACATTCCTCTCAAAGGCGGCCCCAAAGTATCTAACGTCGGCTATGGCGGATTAATTGGGGGTGAAAGCGGCTTAATTGATATTAAAAGGGGCTGGAAATTTCTATATGGAGGGTATGTTTCATACAACGGCTCTCATCAGGCATATGACGGTATCGGAATTTATAACAACGGTGGTTTAGTAGGTTTAGATGCTGCGTTTTATAAGGGTAACTTTTTTACCCTCTGGAGCGCAAATGTGGGTGCAAACTGTGCTAAAACACACACAGACTTTGGAAGTGATAATTTTACCATGCTAAATACATCTGTTGCCCAAAAATCAGGATTTAATTTTGAATTTTTTGATAATAAATTTATTTTTCAGCCAAGTGTTATGACCTCATATGCTTTTGTTAATACTTTTGATTATACTTCAAGTTCGGGGGTTTATATGGACTCAAAGCCACTAAATGCCATACATATTGAACCTCAGATAAAACTAATCGGTAATTTTAAAAATTATTTGCAGCCTTATTTTGCCGTGTCCTTTGCTTGGAATATTATAGATGACACCAGATTTAGTGCAAATGATGTTTATTTACCCGAGCTTTCCGTAAAACCTTATGTTCGCTATGGTTTAGGTGTGCAAAAGAGGATAGGCGATACTTTTAGCGGGTTTTTTCAAACTTACATAACAAGCGGCGGCAGAAATGGTATTGGACTTCAGGCAGGCTTTAGATGGGCACTTGGTAGGGAGAAAAAATATGAGCAAAATAATCCACGAGAAGGTTCTTTGCCTCAAAAACCAAAACCTAAAATTGTTCTTAATAACATAAAGCCTTTAGAATTTTAGTTTATATATCTTAACCTTTCTGTCAATTTTTAAAAACTTTTGTCTTGTATAAAATGGGACAAATTGTATGCAAATATCAAAAATATTAAACTTACCATACATTAAAGCTAACTGCAATAACGGTAAACTTACCAAAGCACCTTTTTGTAAGCTTAATCAAGATTTGTTTGAAAGAAATGCTGATGTAAATTTTACATCAGCTAAGGTTGCCGATGTAAATCTAAAAAGAAGAACTACAAAAAGACCAATTGAAGCTTATGTTGCGCAACTTGATTTTTCACTTGAAGATAAAATTTTAATGACGAATTTGTATTCGCTATGGTCTGATACTGATTATATGGAGTCAATTTCGAATGCTTTTCTGCGCAAAAAAAATATAAAAACATTTGTAGTTGCGGCAAAAACAAAGAAAAACCTTTCTGCAAAAGATGTAAAAAGTGTTTTTTGTCTTGAGCTTCAAGACAAGTCAGGCAAAAGAATATGTAATTTAAAATACCTGCAATCAGCTCCGGATATTGCTGACAATCCAAAAAGTTCAATCAGGGGCGCAGGTGAGCTTGCGCTTTATTATACGGTAAAATATGCAAAAGAGAATGGTTGTAATATGGTGAGCTTAACCAGTACGAACAATTCTTTTTATGAAAATGCCGGTTTTGAGATGGGCGAAGTGATTTATCCTTGCTCTAATATTTGCTCTTTTTATCTTGATGAAAATGATTATGATTCTTTTTTGAAAAAAATAGAAGAAAAGTATAAGTTCTAAATTTTATTTTGATTTTACTGTTTTTAAAAACCATATTTACATATTTGCTTTTATGGTATAATCTTGCTATCTCTGTCTAACATTGCGGCTATAATTTTGACTGAACGGATTTATGTATGAACTATAAACTTGTTGATATGAAGGTATTCGGTGATGAAAGGGGGAAGCTGGTTTCGCTTGAAGGCGGCAAGAATGTTCCTTTTGAAATTAAACGAGTTTATTATATTTTTGATACACTTCCCGAGCAGGCAAGAGGTATGCATGCGCATAAAAACATGGAACAAATTATTGTTGCAATGGACGGTTCTTGTCAATTTGTTTTGGATGATGGAAACAAACAGGAAAAAATTTGGCTTAACAGTCCGGATAAGGGTTTGTATATAGGGAAAAATATGTGGAGAGAGATGCGTCATTTTAGCTATGGTTGCAAGTTAATGGTATTGGCGTCAGATTATTATGATGAAAAAGAATACATTAGAAATTACGACGAGTTTTTAAAAGAGGTAAATAATGATTCATCCTCTATCTGATGTTAAAACAAAAAATATAGGTGAAGATACCAACATTTGGCAATTTTGCGTTGTTCTTGAGGGTGCGGTTATTGGTAGCGGCTGTAATATTTGTTCTCACTGTTTTATAGAAAATAAAGTTGTAATAGGCAATGACGTTACTGTCAAGAACGGTGTTTCTTTGTATGACGGTATAACCATAGAAGACAATGTGTTTATAGGCCCAAACGCTTCTTTCTGTAACGATAAATATCCAAAGTCAAAAAACAAAAATTTTAAACTGGCGCCTATTCTTGTCAAAAAAGGTGCTTCAATAGGTGCAAATGCAACAATACTCCCGGGTGTTACAATTGGGGAGAATGCTCTTGTTGCTGCGGGTGCTGTTGTAGTTGAAGATGTGCCGGATGGTGTGGTGTATATAAATTCTGAAAGAGTGAAAAATGGAAGATAAAATAGTAAAAACAATTACAGTATTTGTTCCAGGCTCAATGTGCAATCTCAGGTGTCATTACTGCTATGTTTCCCAGTGTTTGGATGAAAGTCATTTGGAAAAGCCTTCTTATGATTATCCTCTTGAAACAATGATAAAAGCATTTTCAAAAAAAAGACTTGGTGGTCTGGCGGAGATTACTGTTATTTCAAACGGTGAAACCCTCATGGATGATACGATTATTCCGTTTATACACGGTTTATTGAAAGAAGGGCATGTGGTAACACTTGTCACAAATCTGACCCTTAATAACAAAATTGACCAATTGCTTGATTTTCCGCAAGAATATTTAAAAAGACTTATTGTAAAAGGCTCTCTGCATTGGCTGGAATTAAAAAGAACAAATAAAGTCGATGATTATTTTAATAATATGAAAAAAGTCCTTTCAAAAGGTGCTTCAAGTTATCCTTTCTTGGTGCTTTCCGAAGATTATATGAAATATGTTGATGAAATTTTGGAAACATGTAAAGAAAAGATTGGTACAACTCCTCATTGTACTCCAAATTTTACTTTTGATGAGAAAACTGATTTAAAAAGAGGTGGTGCAATTAAAACTTCTCCTGAGTGCACAAAAGAATTTGTGGATTATGTGGATAAGAACTTTGACTCAAGAATTTTTGACGCTTGTGTAAAATACATTGATATTGACCCAAAGAAGACATTCTGCTATGCGGGCGATTGGAGTTTTAATGTTAGTCTAAAAGACGGCGCAATGAAAAAATGCCACGGTTGTAAGCCGGAGGCTAATTTCTACGAAAATCTTGACAAGCTTCCGAAGTTGTCACCGATTGGTACAAATTGTCAAATTGCAAGTTGTACATTGCAGTACAATTTTGTTGCGCAAGGACTTCTTCCTGATGCTCCACAAGTCGATACTTACGGTAAAATGATTGCAAAACCGGGGATTATAAATGATGAAGTGGTTAATTTGCTTGATTTTAGATATACGGATGACCATAGGCAGTTAAGTAAGAAAGAACAAGAGAAAATTAATAAAAAAGTAAATGAGTTTTATGAATTATCCGATCACAGGTACAAATATAAGATAATGTATAAAATTTGGAAGTATTTGGATAGCAAGCTTAAAAGAAAGGGTATTATCAGATGAGCTTGTATGATTTTGTTTTAAAAAAATACTTTCAAGTAATGAATAACCTTTCCGGTCGTGGCTTTGCGGATAATATTCCTTGTCTGCGTTATTTTAGGGATTTTTGGCTGCATATTGTAGAAAAAGAAAATGCCGAGTTGCGTGAAAGATATTATTCGGGTCAAATCATTGAAGATGAGGCCTTTGTCAGATTGGCAAAAAAATTTAAAAACAAGAATGTAATTCCTTTTATGGATTTGTGTGTTGGGACAAAATGCACACTAAATTGTCGTGATTGCACACAATGGTTACCTTATCTTAAGAATAGGGAAATGTTTAGTGCAAAGAGAATCATTGATGATTTAGAAAAATTGTTCAAATACGTCGATTATATTCATTTTATTTCCCCGCTTGGCGGAGAGCCATTTTTGAATCCTGAAATTGCAGAGATATTAGAATATTTAATTGAGATGTCTAATAAAGGAAAAATAGGATATATAAGATTAGTTACTAACGGCACTATTTTTCCAAAAGATAATGTCCTTAAGTGTTTTCATCATCAGAATATAGGTATCCTTGTTAGCAATTACGACGGCGTGCTTAATAATGCTGCAATGAACAATAAAAAGCAACTTATTGATTATTTTAAAAATAATAAATTAAACTATTTTTCTCCAGAGGGTTTTAAATGGTTTGATTTAGGTATATATAACGGTAAATATGGTAAGAAAAAAAATGAGTTGATTGATACTTTTAAGACTTGTTTTGCTCATAATTGCACGGGTTTTTACGATGGGGTGTTGTACCGTTGTGCGCGTTCATATGCGGTTGTTAATATTGACGGTATTAAGCCTGCCGGTGAACAATGTATAGATATTGGTGCTATTAAATCAAAAAAAGATATGAAGAGTAAACTAAGAAAATTTTATTCTCTGCGCTATCTTGATGCTTGTGATTATTGTGTTAATAATAACAAAAGATGCCAAGTGGAGCCTGCAGTTCAAGTTGAAAGCAGGGTACATAACTTATGAAAAAAATTCTTTTAGTTGGGTATGGACATTCTGGAGTTTCTTTTTTAAGAGATTTTTTTGCCGAATTTGATTCTGTATATACTTCGCCTGCTGAGTTTTGGATTTTTATAATGTCCGGTGGAATTTTTGACTTACAGACGGTTTTTGAGAGAAATTCTAACTTTATTGATGATTCAACCATAAGAAGATTTTATAAACTAGTGGATTATATATATAAAAGTGACTACTTTAGCGAATATAATGAGGAATTTTATTGTTTTTCATATGAGTTTATTAACTCTTTTCGCATTGGCGTGACCGATCATTCAATGAGATGGAATTCTCCTACTGAAAAAATTATTTTTCCGGAATTTAAAAAGCTGCCAAAATTTCTTTCAAAAATGTTAAAAAACAAAGTGTATGACAACGTGACAAAAATAAATTACGATGACTGCATTTATTTTTTAGATGCAATATCAAAAGAAGAGTATATAGGGGTTGCAAAAAAATATCTTGAAAAGATTTTTGCATTATTTCCAAAAAAGGATTATTTGGCACTTGTTCACCCTATAATGGTTAGTGGCAAATATGATGAGCAATTAAAGTATTTTGATGATTCGGTAATTATAAGAATTTCAAGAGATCCGAGGGATGTATTCATTGATTTTAAGCGAGCGTATTCGGATGGAAACAAGACAGTGTCTGCATATGAGTTTGTAAAATATGTAAGAAAACGTCATTTTTATGATGATTATAATGCAGGCTTAAAGACATTGAATTCGCCTTTACTGCTTGATATTCAGTTTGAAGACTTTATACTTAATTACAACAAGGTTGAGAAACAAATTCTTGATTTTTGCGGTATAAATCCTGCTGAACATGTAAGAAGAAAACAGCTTTCAAATCCTGAAATATCAAGAAAAAATGTGGGACTTTATAAGACCTATAAAAATCAAGATGAGATAAAATACATCGAAGAACAGCTTGAAGATTACCTGTACAAAGATGCAATTTAACCATTGAAAGGAGCTTAAATGAAGCATTACGAGCTAATTGAGCAATATAAAAAACTACACGCTTCTGATGAACAATACGGCACATCTGCTTTTATGTACATTCAAGAAATTTGTTTATTCATAAGACAATTAAGGCCTAAGTCTATTCTTGATTATGGCTGTGGTAAGGGACATCTCGTAGATGCCTTGAAATATATATTTAGGGATAATATTGCTTTTTATAAATATGACCCTTCTATCGAAGAGTTTTCATCGTTGCCTGTACAAAAAGCTGATTTAATAATTAATACAGATGTTTTAGAGCATATACCATATGACAAAATTGACTCTGTTTTACAAGAAATGAGCGAAATTTCCCAAAATGTCGTATTCGGACTTGCTCATTACCCTGCTGCAACAATATTGCCAAATGGTCAAAATGCTCACTGTATAGTTGAGATGCCAAAATGGTACAAGGAAAAATTAAAGAAATATTTTCCAAATATAAAGATACTAAAATGGAGGCAGCGCGATTGTACAATGGCTGTTTCGTTTAAATTAAGCAGAAGGACAAAAGCCCGCTATTTAGAAATTGTGGGGTGTAAGGCGGGTGTGCTTGAATATTTAAAAGATGTTGCACTTCCAAAGTTTAAGTCATTTTTGTACCGTAAAAATGAGCAAAAAAGTAAAAAGTATAAAACTTTATTTGAGCAAAACTATCACGACTTGATGTAAAGGGCTGAGCAGATTACATGGCGAAGATTTTAGTTACATTTTGGCAATCAAAAATTGGAGACAGTCTGAATAATTTAATTTGTTATTACGAGTCTTTTGCAAAAGAGCTAAAAGATTGTGGTAACGAGGTTCTGCTGATAAATAAAAGTTTATTTGCAAATGATTATTTTAAACCGGATGTAAGGCATCAAGAATACTTAATGCAAAAAGTTAAGGATTTTAATCCTGACTTAATAGTGGCGTTTAACAATCAGGTTTTTAACGGTCTGTTTGAAAGTACGAGTTGTCCTGTTTTGCTTTTTGATGCAGACGCTTCTTACTTGTTTTCTTCAAAAGAAACCATAAAAAAACATCTCGATAGGTATTTTATGGTAACACATTATAACAGTTGGGAAAATTCATATCCACAACTAGGTTTTTCAAAAGACAGAGTGTGTACTATTCATATCGCAACTTCTTTAAAGAAAGAAGAAAAAAATCAGGATAAAAATATTTCTTTTATTGGTACAAAATTTTTGGGTACATTAACGCCAAATCTAAAAAAACTGATTAATAATAATGGCTTAAACTTATATAAAATGCTCCTTGAGTTTTGGCAGACTAAAAACTTTAACTATGAAGATTTAATGAAAAAATACTGCAATGGGTATGAATATAATGATTTTGATATTGCATATATTTTTGACTACAGAAGTTATGTACTCTCATCAATTCTAGATTTAGGTTTAAATTTGTACGGGGTAAATTGGAAACTCGGAGAAGATAATAATATTGCGCTTATGTCGGCATTTGATGATATTCCAAAATTTTCCCTTAAACATAATCAGGATGTATATAACGAGTCTAAAATCTGCTTGAGTATATCTCATCCCCAAACAAGGGGTTATGCCTTTCCATGGCGCGTATATGACATTATGGCGACAAACGGTCTTTTGATAAGTTCAAGAAGCGACCTTTTAAATGAACTGACAAAAGGCATTGTAAAAATACCAATGTATGAGTCGCCGTATGAGGCTCGTGAGTTGTGTTTAAAATATTTAAAAGACGAAAATTTGAGAAAAGATATTGTGGCTGCATCAAATGAATTTATTGAAAAATGTGGCAGATGGAAGGATAATTTTAAAACAATTCAAGATATTACCGGCGTAAGGCTTATAAATCAAGCGGAGCAGACTGTTTCAGATTTTGCGATAGTTGAGTGTCTTGATTCGGATAAAAATGAGAAGTGCAAAAAGAAAAGCGCCCTTAAAACCGGACTCAAAAATATAATAAACGGTTTTTCCCTAATATTGATGAGTTTGCCTCTTATCAGGTTCTTGTTTTCACAAAAAGTGAGACAAAAAGTGTATAATTCGATAATAAAATATAGAGATGAAGAGCATGATTAAATTTTTAAATTTAAAGAAAATAAACGAGAGATACCGTAGCGAGATTGATTTAAGGATTAAAAAAGTTCTGGACTCGGGCTGGTATATACTGGGCAATGAGTGTAAAGTTTTTGAGGAAAATTTTGCTAAGTACATAGGCGCAAAACATTGTATTGGCTGTGCAAACGGGCTTGATGCTCTAAATCTTATAATAAGGGCGTACGGCTTTAGTCAGGGTGACGAAATAATTGTTCCTGCAAATACTTATATCGCATCAATTCTTGCCATCTCTCAAAATGGCTGCACTCCTGTTCTTGTTGAACCGGATATTGAAACTTATAACATTAATCCTGATTTAATAGAAGAAAAAATAACCGATAAAACAAAGGCGATAATGGTTGTTCACTTGTATGGGCAAGCAGTTCAAATGCAAAAAATAACAGAAATTGCAAAGCGCCATAATTTAAAAATCATTGAGGACTCGGCTCAAGCCCATGGCAGCGTTTTAAACGGCGTGAAGTGCGGTGTATTGGGCGATGCAAGCGGATTCTCTTTTTATCCCGGAAAAAATCTCGGTGCACTTGGCGATGGAGGTTGTGTTACTACAAATGATGATGAACTAGCCAAAAAAATAAGAGCTATTGCAAATTATGGCTCGGATTATAAATATCACCATATTTATAAAGGTACTAATTCAAGGTTGGATGAAATTCAGGCTGCAATATTAGATGTTAAACTAAAGTATTTGGATGATGATAATAACCGTCGCAGAGAGATTTCAAAGTATTTTAGGGAAAATATTAAAAATTCTAATATTATTTTGCCAAAAACTCATCATGAAATGTCTCACGTTTGGCACATCTTTGCAGTTAGGGTGTGCAATAGGGATGATTTCCAAAAATACCTTGAAGAAAGAGGTATTCAAACAAATATACACTATCCTACGCCTCCTCACAAACAAGGTGCTTATGTTGAATGGCAAAACGCAAAATATCCTATAACAGAAAAAATCCATGATGAGATTATCTCTATTCCAATGTCCCCTGTATTAGATGATATTGAAGTAGAAAAAATAGTAGAGGTGATAAATGGATATAAGCTTTAAGAAAAAAATAGTCAAGTTGAAATCTGTATTAATTTTAAATAAGACTAAAAGGAAAGAATACAGAGAGGCGGAATTTAAAAAGTTTGAGCAGCAGCTGAAAAGCAGTGCAAAATGGGGAGTTTCATATTCACTTTTTGATGGCGAAGAGCTTTTAGAGCCCTCATTGTTATCGATTAGAGAGAATGTTGATTACATTAATGTTGTTTACCAAAAGGAATCTTGGGTCGGACAAAAAGCTGCTAAAAATATTGAAGAGTTATTAAAAAATCTTGAGAAAAAAGGCTTGATTGATGAAATAATTGAATATAAGGTTAAGCCTGATGTAAAATGTAGTTTTACTCAAGAAACAATGAAAAGACAGCTTGGGCTTGAACACCTTGTTAATGCAGGTTGTAATTATTATTTACCAATGGATGTGGATGAGTTTTATCTTAGGGATGAATTTGAAAATGCTAAGAATTTCATCCTTGATAACAATATTACATACAGTTTCTGTGCTCAAATACCATACGGTCTTACTCCTAATGACTTGATAGCTGATGTAAGATGTCATCCTTGCTATGTTGCCTTCTTTTCTAAAGTTGATAAAAATTCTATCTTGTATGGTATCAATAAATCTGGTAAATCCTGCCTACCTTGCCTTGTTGATAAAAGTCGCGTTTTGAGCAGTAGAAAAGAATTTTATAGCAATTCAAAGACTTATTTCTTTACGTATATAAAAATGCACCATATGTCCTATGTCAGAAATGACTTAAAACGAAAGTTTGAAAATTCCTCTACACCGTCACGAAGAGATAGCTTTTATGATGATAAGTTTTATAATATTTCTAAAGTTGACGACGTATTTGAAATATCTAAATACCTGAATATCTCGCAGAATGTGCAAACGGAGGGCTGATAATCTGATGAGCCGTAGTTGCAATTTTAATTGTATGCTTAAAAATCAAAAAAAGTTTAAAAATTTTTTTAATTTACTGGATAAAAATAAAAACCTTGAGGAAAGATTGTGTATTGCACAGAAAGCTTTGAGCTTTGCGACTTACAATAATGTAGGTTGTTTTGTTTCTAATGTGCTGGAAAATTTCTACTGTGATATTGCTGAGAGTTTGCCTGTAGATAATATTCCTCAAACTTATGAGCCTGATACAGTTTTGCATGTTATGACACTTTCTCATTTAATTGGTGGACATACAAGGGTTGTTGAAAAATGGATAAACCTTGCGCCAGAAAGGCAAAAACACTCGGTTGCGCTTCTGAATCAAACTTGTGAAATATCAAAAAAGCTAAAAGATAATGTAAAAAATAAAAACGGCGAGCTTTATATTTTTAACCCAAACGATGATATTATTAAAAAGGCTGAAAAATTAAGAAAATTGGCAGCAGGATTTGAATATGTAGTTCTGCACATACATATGGATGACCCGTGCGCCTTGATTGCATTTGGAACCGAGAAATTCAGGCGCCCTGTCTTATTTTTTAACCATGCTGACCATCTTTTTTGGATAGGTAAGAGTATTTCTGATGTAGTTTTAGATTTTAGAACAATTAAATCAATTACAAAGGCAAGAAGGGGCATTAAAACACCTTACCTTTTAGGTATTCCTCCTGAAATGGAAATTGCACATGCTAAGCCTTGTGACAAAAGCCTTTTGAGAGCTGAATTAAACCTGCCTCAAAACAAAAAGATAATTTTGACAGTAGGTTCAAATTTTAAATTCACCCCTTTTAAAAATAAAAGCTTTATCAACTATGCGATAAAAATTTTAAATAAAGAACAAAGCGCACTTTTGTATGCAATAGGGCCTTCTATGGAAGATAAAATGTGGAAAGAGGGCTGTGAACAGACAAACGGTAGAATAATACCTCTTGGCCCCATTAGTTATGGCGAAATATATTTTAAATATCTTCAAGCTGCAGATTTAATTTTGGATTCTTGGCCAATGAGTGGCGGAACTGTCGTTATGGATGCTATTTTGTTTAATAAACCGGTTCTTTCTTTGGACAATGAAATTGGGCAGCTGGATTATGTAATTAAATCAAAATCCTTTGCAAAAACGCAAGAGGAGTTTATTGAAAAAGCGCTAAAGCTTCTTGAGAGCCGGTCTGCAGCACAAGAGTTTGTCGAAGATTTGAAGAAAAATTATCTGATTGAAAATGATTTTAAGCTTTGGCAAGAGAGATTGAGAATTTTGCAGGAAACTATGCCAAAAATTCACGTTGTAAAAAGAGATTTTTCTGATGATATATACAATATTGACGATTATGTACTATCCTTGAGTATGTTTAAATCAGAAATGCAATGCACTAAAAATCCTTGTACTATGTTCTTTCATTATTTTAAATATTTATTATATAAGTACGTTATAAATAATAAAAAAAGAAAAATACATTATCTAGAGTTGTTTATTAGCGATTTGTAAAATAATTTTTTATTATGACGGATTGTCAGATTGTTTAACTTGTTTTTTGTTTATAATTACTGTATTATGTTACGAGATAAATTCTCGCAAATGGAGTATAGATATGTTATGCCAATTTTCTTTTGAAAATTATAAATCCTTTAAAAATCAAGCTATGCTTGATTTTTATGCTGAAGATATTACTGAAAATGAAGAGAGTTTAATTTGTGATAAATATACGGGCGAGAAATTTCTTCCTGTGGCTGTAATATATGGCCCTAATGGAGGGGGGAAATCAAACACTCTTGAAGCCTTATATTTTTTGTACTTGTTTGTGTTAAGTCCAATATTGTCCTTTAGAGCTAAGAATCTTCCTTTAGATATTGATAGAAGGTTGCTCATTGAAAAACCAGTATATCATAAATTTTGTAGCGAATGTAAAAAGCTTCCAACTCGGTTTGAAATTTTATTTAAACAAGATGAGTATACATTTAGTTATAATATTTCTATTTTTAACAATAGGGTTGTTGAAGAAAATTTGTATTATTTAAACTCGAAAGATGGCACAAAAGATGTGGTATTTGAGAGAATAAGAGGCAAAATTGCTACAAAGGGTGAAGTTATAAGGGATATTGTTACCCAACATTTGAACATAAGTGATTTTATGCCTTTCTTGTCTCATATTGCAATAAATTATAATATTCCAATTATAACAAAGGTGGAAGAAGGTCTTTTGTGTTCGGATTTTATAAATTGCAGTAACCCAATGCAGGATATTAATATAAATATTGCTGCCCGCAATCCTGGACTACAAAAAAAGTTATTTGAAATGGTGCAGCTAATGGGAATAAATATACATGGTGCAAGGGTTGTAAAATATAGAAATACAGAAAAAATATACATGAAACACAAAATGCCCGATGGTTCATTTGTAGAGATACCGATTAATGATGAGTCAGCAGGTACTATAAAAATATTTAGCTTTTTGGCGAGGGTTATAACAGGTTTAGAAAATGGCAGGCTGTTAGTCATAGATGAGCTTGATGCCAAATTACATCCAAAACTTTTAAGATATATTATTCAATTATATACAAACCCTGCCATTAACAAAAATGGTGCCCAATTGCTTTTTACTAGCCATGATATTTCAACACTAAATAATGAAATATTTAGACGTGATGAAGTATGGTTTTGTGCTATAAATCCTGCGAATGCTTCAAACTTGTATTCATTAATATCTTTGCGTGATGAAAAAGGTCAATTAATAAGAAAAGACGCTGCCTTTGGTAAACAATATCTTGAAGGCAGGTATGGCGCTGACCCTTATTTTAGGAAAATGTTAAACTGGGGGGATGATGAGCAATAAACCTATCAAAAAAAGTGATGTAAAAAAGCTGAACACTGTTTTTGAAAGAAAGCTAAGAATTCAGAATAGTATTTTACCTCCATACACTTTTATTTTATCGGAGGGCACTAAGACTGAGCCAAATTACGTTAAGGATATGGTGGGCAAAATAAACAAAAAGTACTATAATTTCTGTCAAGGGGATGTGATAATTGTAGAGGGTACGGCAAGAAATACAAAAACTTTGCTTGAATACGCCAGAGAGCGTGTTGAAGTTGTTATGCCGAGGGCTGAAAATGTTTGGCTTTTATACGATAAGGACGATTTTCCTAAGGACAATTTTGATAATACTTTTTTCAGTGTAAAAGATAGAATTGACAAAAGGCATTATAGAGCAATTTGGTCTAATGAGTCCTTTGAACTTTGGCTGTTGCTCCATTTTCAAGATTTAGATACGCGCATTCCAAGGAAGCAGTGTGTTAAACTTCTGAAGGAGCATTTGGGTAATTACGAAAAGAATATGCCAAATATATATTCTCTTTTGTCACACAATACAGATGTTGCCTTAAGAAGGGCGAGAGAGCTGTTTCTAAGTTATGAAAAAGATACTCCACCGTCAAAAATGTGTCCTTGTACCATGGTGTTTGAGCTAGTAGAAGAGTTGCGCAAATATATCAGTTAACTTTTGTTACCCTTATCCTTGGGCGGTTTTCCTTGTCCTTGTATGTTTCAAATTTTGCTGATGACGTTGTTATTTCCCCGTTTTCTACAGAGATTAGTACATCTTTTATGTTTGGTGAAGAAATATTCAAGCTTGAAATTTTTGCCTTTTCAAGTATTGTCAGACTTTGACAGTCCTCTTTTTCAAGTTTTATGTTCAAATTGCTAATCGGATATTTAGACCTTATATCAATTGTGCAATTGTTTGCATTTATTTCTATGCTGGAATTTTCAAACTTGTAATTAGGGCTTAATAAAATAAGGTTGTCTGCTCCGTTTATTTTGATTTCAAGCCCTTTAATCTTTTTTTGTTTTGGAGTGGTTTTTCTGTCTCCGTCTTTTATGATAATTGAATTATTTGCCTTTGAAATGCTGTAGTCGTACTTTTTGATTTTAAAATTAATACCAAAAATTTTAATAACCTTTGCACAGCCTTTGTTTTCTATACTGAAAATATTTTGTGCAAACATATAAAATATGTGTTCCAACAGGTAAAAAACACTTAGGTTAAACTTGTGTTTTTTGGTAAAATTTCTTTTTTTATCAAATACATAAGGAAACAAGCTTCTTGAAAGTATATAATTTGCAAGTCCTCTACTCTTGCCTAAAATGGTAAAATTTTTCTTTTTTACAAAAAAACCGTTCCTGACTGTTTTGAACATTGCTAAACCCTGGTAGACAGGGTCTTTTTTGTAATCTTTGAAGTCAAAGTAGGCTTTTATTTGATACCCGTTTTCTAAAATTAAATCGGATAAGCCCATTTCATAAGTTTTTATTATCTGTCCGTAACTGTCAAGATGTTTTACTGACTTGAAAAAATCAACAAAAAACTCTTTTTCAAAGATATTTTTTGTAACAAGAAAAAAATAAGATTGAACATGCGGAGAAAATTTTGACAAGTATGGTTCGGTTGAGTATTTAAGAGCACAATTGTTTATCGTGATTCCATAAAAATCGGGTTTATTTTCTTTTTTCCATTTTTCAATAAAGTTTTTTAACGGTTTTAGCGGTCCGTAGCAGGAGTCGTTAGCAAAGATGACCTCGCTTGCTTTGTCTAAATATCCGTTTTCTTTTAAGTAGAAAAAACCTCTTTTATATGAACCAAAATCATATTCGCCATGTTTTCTGCATTCACTGTATATTGCTAAATTTTCAAGTTTTTTCTTTTCTTCGTCGTCGAGAGGATTATCCATGACAAAAACGACGCCGTCGGATATTTTGTTTAATTCTTCTAAATAAAATATAAGCTCTTTTGTTATCTTTTGTTCATTGTTATATGCTGCAAAAACGCAGTATCTTTTGCCCATTGTCGCTCCTTACATCTTGAGCTGCGACTCTTCAAGAGCTTCTTTGGTTGCTTGCAGATAGGCATAACCATATTTTCTGTCAGGCTCTAAATGCGCACCCTCTGCCCATTCGTTCCAAGCGTTTATAAAGACAAATTGCTCATTACTGTTATTGTTGTTTTTAGTCCATTCTATGCAGCTTTTTAACCATTTTTTGTAGAGTTGAGGCTCTGTTTCAAATATATTTGCCTCATTACAAGCTTTTCTTGCGCAATTATCCCAACCCGGGAATACGGTTTTAAACAATTTGTAGTCAGTGTTAGTGATAAAGTCTTTATTAAGTATGTAATTTTCTAAATTAAATAATTTGAAATCAAAATGTCTGCTTATTACACCTTTTACTTTTTTGGGTTTAACCTTTTCAGCTATTCCAAATGGCGGAAACTCAACTACGGCGTCCATGCAGTATTCTTTTGGTTGAGTTTCTTGTATTTGTGTTTTTGCCATAATCAGGTACACGCCGTCGAAATTATTCTCTTTTGCTTTGTTATTTAGTTCCTTTACAAAATTTTTCAACACTTCTTTTTTAATTAGTTGAGGTTTATATATTATCAAAACAGGCTTGTTTGCTATTTTAATATATCTTTCATCTTTAAAAAACGGTAATATGTCTTGTGCAAATTTTAAGGGGTCACTGTCCAAAAACTTTTGTTCTATAAGGATTTCCTTATTTCCACCATCCCAATTTTTAGACCAGTTTTCGTTTGCAAAGCATAGACAAAAGGGGAAGTTTAGTTCTTTGTTATTCAAAAAATTAAATATCGGTTTTTCCATAAGGCGTTTTCCTGAAAACCAGTAATAATGAAAACAAAAACCGTATATGCCGTACATTTTCGCAAGTTCTATTTGTCTGTACATTACTTTGTCCGTTGATAAGTCATAAAATCCGACATCAATGGGCAACTGTGGTTGGTGATGCCCTTTGTATAGCGGAATTGACTTTGTGACATTTGTCCACTCGTTAAACCCTCTGCCATGCCATTTGTCGTTTTCGGGAAAACTGTGAAACTGTGGTAAATAAAAAGCTATCAATTTTGCGGAGTCGCTTGTGTTTTTGTATGGCTCATTTGTTATTTCTACAAAATTTGAGTTATCAAATTGTGAAAGTAACAGGTGGTTTACGTATTTTACTTTTTCCCAAGGGGTAATAGGTTTTTTAAATAAAAATTCCAAACCTAGTATGCAAAGTTTTTTTCTTGCACCTTCTTCTGTTTTTACGTTTGTGAGTGAAAATATTTTTTTAATAATTTTTTTCATTAAATTCCAACCTGTAACGCTCTGCTGTATGCATCGATTTTATCATAAAAATAAGCTTATGAGTTAAATATTTATTGTAACTTTTTTATTAATTATTTTGCCATGCTCCTTATTTATTTTATAATCTGTAAAGGAGTAAGAGGTGGTACCTAGTGTTTCAAAAATTCACTAAAAAAGTAAAACGCGAACAACAGGACTATAATCTGTATAGCAGGTATGACAACTTAAGTATGTCATCTTTGATTGCGCGCGGTCAAATACCCATGAAACAAAGACAACTTGCTACGAATTATATGGTAATTAAGAGAATTTTTGGATTTAGTGCGGTACATTCAAGAATTACAAATTCGGAGCGTGCAATACTTAAAAAATACGGTTTTGATGTCCTTGAAAACTCTACAATATCTCAAATTAACCACCAACTGGAGCAGCTTAAAATCTGGTCAAACTCGGGTGATACTTTTGTAAAAGCCTATGCTGACGAGATTTTTGAAATAAGAATTAAAGAACTTAAATTTTTGCGTGCAAGTAATTATTCAACGGCTGTTGGCGAGTTTTACGACGGCTATAAGGCACTTGAAAGATATATAGAATACATTGCAAACTAAGTTTAGTTTGCAAATCTAAAGAGCATTATATCGCCATCTTGAACTATATAGTCTTTGCCTTCCAGCCTTGCAACTCCTTTTTCTCTTGCGGCAGCCCAAGAACCTGCTGCAATAAAATCGTCGTATGACACAACTTCTGCCTTAATAAAACCTTTTTCAAAATCGGTATGAATTACTCCTGCTGCTTGCGGTGCTTTCATACCTTTTGTAATAGTCCAGGCGCGTACCTCTTTTTCGCCTGCAGTAATGTATGTTCTAAGTCCTAACAGTTCGTACACGCACTTAATCATTTTTTCAATACCTGATGAGTCTGCGCCGAGTTCTTTTAGATAGTTTTTAGATTCTTCTTCGCCAAGTTCAACAAGTTCTGATTCAATTCCTGCGCATATCATGACTACATCAGCGCCGTTTTCTTTGGCATATTTTTTAACGCGCTCAACGTACTCATTTCCTTTTGCAAGGTCTGATTCTGCTACATTTGCACAGTATATCATTGGTTTTGTCATTAAAAGATGAAAATGATGCAGTGCTTTTAGCTCTTCTTCGTTGAACAATTCTTTTGTGTTTATAAATTTTCCCTGCTCAAGATATGGCATAAGGCGCTCTATTATTGAGTTTTCAAGAACTGCTTCTTTGTCCCCGCCTTTTACCTGTTTAGAAATTCTTTTGAGTCTGTTTTCAAGTGTTGTAATATCAGCCAGTGCAAGCTCTGTGTTTATTGTTTCTATGTCATCAATCGGGTCAATTTTGCCGTTGACATGAATTGTATTTTCATCGTCAAAACATCTTACCACCTGAATTATGGCGTCAACTTCTCTTATATTGTGCAAAAACTGGTTTCCAAGCCCCTCGCCCTTGCTTGCACCTTTTACAAGCCCTGCAATGTCGACAAATTCAATCGCAGTTGGTATGACAGTATCTGTTTTTACGAGTGTTTGGAGTTTGTATAGTCTTTCGTCAGGAACTGTAACCACTCCTACGTTGGGTTCAATCGTACAAAACGGATAATTCGCGCTCTGTGCGTTTTTAGATAGCGTGAGTGCGTTAAATAAAGTCGATTTTCCAACATTAGGTAGTCCTACAATTCCTGCTTTTAACATTTTTAATTCCTTATTTATAAAAGGGCGCGAGCAAGTAGCGCGCGCCCAAAGAGTGTATTTACTAGTTTTGTGCTACGGGAACTTTTTGTTGTTCCAACTGTAATGTCATTGTTGTAACGTCGCATACGTTGCTTGGGCCGAAGTATTGGATTGCTCCGGGGAATACGTAGCAGTCGTTAAGCGCCCATTTTTCGCGTCTTGCTTCAAAAGCTTTAAACACGGGTCCGTCAAGCTCAACAAGAGCTTTTTGAATAACAGGTTTCATAACGCCGTGACGTTTTTCCATGTTCATCATCATAGTTAACGGTACACCGCCTGCCAGCCATTCGCTTGCAGGAGCGGTAAGGTTTTTAACTGATGATAAGTAACCTGTCAAGCCTGCTTGAATTAGAGCAAAAGCGTTATAGCCAAGCGAGTAGCAGTAGTCAGCGTCAAAGTTAGACGGCATAGCGCATCTTCCTTCGTATCCAAAGAAGTGAGCTTGGTCAGAGAATTTACCGTCATATTTGCCTTGAGCTTTTAGTGCTTTTAAGCGAGCGCGAACCATTTCTATTAAAAGCTTTTCTGTCTCAATTTTTGAAACCTGTACATTGCCGTGAGGGTCTCTGTCCATAAGTAGTTGAGCTTTTATCATATCGGGAAGCGAGTTAAATACTTTTGCATTATTTGCTTCAAGTTTTGATTCAATCACCTTGTATTTTTCATCATTTGCAGCATTTACAAATTTTTCATCTTTTTCTAATACTGCAAGTAAGTCGTTAAGGTTTGAAATCATTGTTTTCATTTCAGGAATAAATTCAATTAAACCTTCGGGAATAAGAGCTACACCAAAGTTTTTACCTGCTTGAGAGCGTTTTACAACAATGTCTGTGATGTAGTCAACAATGCTTTCAAGCGATTGTTTTTTAGCCTCAACTTCTTCTGAAATCAGTGTAATGTTAGGTTGAACCTGAAGAGCAACTTCAAGACCGACGTGAGTTGCGGAGCGACCCATAAGCTTGATGAAGTGCCAGTATTTTTTAGCTGAGTTGGCGTCCCTTTGGATATTTCCGATAAGTTCGGCGTATGTTTTTGTAGCTGTGTCAAAACCGAATGATATTTCAATTTGGTCGTTTTTCAAGTCGCCATCGATAGTTTTTGGGCAGCCAATAACTTGAATGCCTGTACCTTTAGCTTTTAGCCATTGAGCAAGCATGCAAGCGTTTGTGTTAGAGTCGTCACCGCCTATTATAACAATAGCGTTGATGTTTAGTGCTTTGCAGTTTTGAAGAGTTTTTTCAAATTGTTCTTCTGTTTCAAGTTTTGTTCTGCCTGAACCAATGATGTCAAAACCGCCTGTATTTCTGTATCTGTTAATAAATTCGTCGTCAAATTTAACATATTTATTGTCAATTATACCTGAAGGGCCGCCTAAAAAGCCGTATAATACGTTGTTGGGGTTTGCAGCTTTAAGAGCATCGTATAATCCTGCTATAACATTGTGACCGCCGGGAGCTTGGCCGCCTGAGAGAATAACACCTACATTTTTTTGTTCAAAATTAAGTGCTTCCCCGTCTTTGCCAAATTTTACGATAGGTTGTCCGTATACATCTTTAAAAAGATTTTGTATTTCATTAGCATCTTTCACTGCTGTTGTATTTTCTCCGAAAGACACTTTTACGTTTTTAATACCATCAGCAAGCACTCCTGCAAGCTTTGGTCTATAGTTTAGTCTTTCCTTGTGCAAAGGTGATAATTCACGCATAAAATTTCTCCTTAATTTAGCTCCATTTGTCTAATAGATATTTTATTACAAACAATATAATATAACAATTTTGAAAAAAATTAAGAAATGTAAAAATAATTATTCTGTGTATGTAAAAAAAATATTTATAGAACTTATGATTATATAGTAAATCAGGAGTTGGTATATTATGGTGCAAGCTATCGGTTCAAAAGATGTTAATTCCCAAGTTGCAGGTACAAAACCTGTCAATATAGTCCAAAGAGCAAAAACAAAAGCTATTGCCTTCAGAGATGCTTTTGCAAAGTCGGACGAAAATACAAAAGCAAAGATTAATACAGGTCTGTCAATTTTGTCGGCTTTTGCCACATTGGTTACTTTTGCCGGGGCAAAAAATTTCGTAGCAAGATGCTTGGGTGCGGTTACAGCTTTTGCTTCAAGTGTTTCTTTGGCAGTTTTGAACATGCCGTCTAATTTGCTTTCAAAAAATGAAAATGTGAAAAAATAACATAATATAGTTCGTGTTTGATGCAAATATCTTCGCCAAAGGTTTTGTAAAGCGCGTGTTGATATGCTTGAACACACACTGCAAGCCAGTTATTTGTAAAAAATAAAAAAACACTTGAAATTTTTTTTTGAACATGTATTATAATCCTATCGCTTATGCGGGAGTAATTCAGTGGTAGAATGCTTCCTTGCCAAGGAAGATGTCGCGAGTTCGAGCCTCGTCTCCCGCTCCATAAAAGACACTCTTAATCGAGTGTCTTTTATTTTGCGCTCAACTCGGCTACGCCTCTTACGACTCGGCACAATGTGCCTCGCTGTATACTTATTCCTATGGCTCATAAATTCGCCAAGGACTAAGCTATCCCGCTCCATAAAAGACACTCTTAATCGAGTGTCTTTTATTTTGCGCTCAACTCGGCTACGCTTGTAAAACCTATAATAAAATTGATTGAATTTTTGTAATATAATTCGCGTATGAAAAAATATAAGTTCAAGGGTTTTATAAATGGTGCACTAGCCTCGATTAGTTACGGAACAAATCCTTTTTTTGCTTTACCTATGTACAAGTTAGGCATGGAGACAGGTTCAATTTTGTTTTACCGCTATCTTTTTGCAGCTATAATTTATGGACTTTGTTTAAAAATTTTCAAAAAAATCAGTTTAAAATTGAACTTACGAGAGTTTTTGTGCATAGCTGTAATGGCTCTTTTATTTGCACTTTCGTCAATTACATTATTTGAATCTTTTAAATACCTATATTCAGGTATAGCTTGCACAATTTTATTTGTTTACCCAATTATAGTAGCTTTAATTTCAACGGTTTTCTTTAAAGAAAAGTTGAATAAAACCTCAATAATTGCCATGTTTGTAGCTATATCGGGAATATTTTTATTAAACGGTGAAATAAGCGGACATCTAAGCTCAAAAGGTGTTTTATTGGCTTTATGTTCGGCTCTGTTGTATGCATTTTATATAATATTGGTAAAAAACTTAGAACCTGTTAAACATGTAAAATATGAAAAGCTGACTTTTTATGTAATGTTGTTTGCAATAGTTGTTTTTGCTTTAAATCTTGATTTTTGCACAAAGTTACAACTTATAGATAGCTGGCAAATATTTGTTTGCACATTAGGGCTTGCTATTTTCCCGACAATAATTTCTATTGAAACAATTAATATTGCAATAAGATTGATTGGCCCGACTACAACTTCAATATTAGGGGCATTGGAGCCCTTAACCGCAATTTTCTTTGGAATATTATTTTTTAATGAATCCTTGACATTAAATAATATCATTGGTATAGCACTAATAATAGCGGGTGTGGTGCTCATAATTTTAAGAGACAGATTTGTTAAAAAATAAGAAATATCTTAATCCTACGTTTATTATAGTATTTATCTTGTTAATAGAGCCTAAAACTGTTACAATTTTTCTGAGTTTAATGAGGATAATATGAAATATTTTACAGGTTCTTATGTTGTTACTGCAATTGGTCTGATTTTAGCTTACCTTTGGGGTGAGCATGTGCATAGCGGTACCGGGTTTGAATGCATATTTATAGCTTTTGTTTTAAGTATATTGGAAGTAAGTTTGTCTTTTGATAATGCAGTAGTAAATGCTGCAAGACTGGAGAAAATGTCGCCAAAGTGGCAGCATAGGTTTTTAACTTGGGGTATACTAATTGCAGTCTTTGGTATGAGGTTTTTATTCCCGATACTTGTGGTTTCAATATTTGCCCATGTAGGGTTAATAGAAGTTGCCAAAATGGCTTTAAATGATGCGGATAAATATGCTCATTATCTGCACATTTCTCATCCGCCAATTATTACTTTTGGTGGTACATTCCTTATGATGCTTTTCTTTTCATACTTTTTTAATAAGGAAAAAGATATTCACTGGATAAAATTTATCGAGGAAAAAATTTCTGATTTTGGCGACTTTAAGGGTATTGGAATAATTTTAACATTGGTTTCACTTTATACCATGCAGAATTTTTTGCCTCAAGATAGCAGATTAGAGGTTGTTATAGCAGGTATTTGGGGTATTATCATTTACCTTTTGATAGATGGCCTGACTCATATGCTTGAAAAAAGAGGTCAAAATCTCCCTCAAGCACACTGTGCCGGTGGTCTTGGATTAAAAAGTAGTTGCTTTGCAGGGTTTTTATACTTAGAATTAATTGATGCATCATTTTCGCTTGACGGCGTTTTGGGCGCTTTTGCACTAAGTAAAGACATTTTAATTATAACAATCGGGCTTTCAATAGGTGCTATGTTTGTTCGCTCGCTTACCATTATGCTTGTTGAGAAAAAGACTCTGGCACAGTACATTTACCTTGAGCATGGTGCACATTGGGCAATAGGAGCGCTGTCTGTTATTATGCTTTTCTCTGCCATAAAAGAAGTGCCCGAGGTTGTAACAGGAGTTTTAGGACTTGCATTTATTGTTGCTGCGTTTATTTCTTCTTTAATACACAACAAGCGTCAGTCAATGTTATAAATCGGGTATTCTCTTTTTAAAATTCTCACAAGCGACATGTCAAGTTTTTCAAAAATAGCGCATTCGCTGCTTTGTCCGTTTTGGAGAATTTTGCCGAGAGGATTTACAATCATTGAGTTGCCTATTGAATACAAATACGGGTTACTTTTACCGATAAGATTTGAGGTTATAAAATAAACCAAGCTTTCTGACGCTCTTGCAATATTTAGCGCTCTCCAGCAGTTAATAAAATTGTCCATATCTTCTTTGTTTGTTGAAGTTAGGGTGCACCAAGCAGACGGAGATACAATAATCTCGGCACCCATCTTGATTAATTTTTTATATAAGAGCGGATATCTTATATCAAAACAAACACTCATGCCTACTTTTGCAAAGTCAAAGTTAACAACACAGGGGGTGTTACCTGCCGTAATTTTTTTGCCTTCATTGCCGCCAAAGTAATTATAAAGGTGTATTTTTCTGTATTTGCCTACTATTGAGCCTTTTCTATCAAGAGCATAACTTGTATTGTAGAGCTTTCCGTCAACATCTTTTTCAATAATTGTTCCACAAACTATATTTGTTCCGAACTGTCTTGCAAGTTCGCTAAAATAAAGCAATGTTGATGAATTTTTTTCTATCTCGGGCGAGTTTATAAATGCTGCATCATCTATCCCTGTTGTAAAAAATTCCGGCATTATAACAAGGTCCAGTCCCTCTTTTGAATTGTCCGAGATAATCTCGCCTATTTTGTTGCAGTTGTAAAATTTATCCCCTAATTTGGGATTGTATTGTATGTTTAAAATTTTTGCATGTGTGTTTATATCCATCATTACCTCATTATATTTAAAACTATAATACTACAATTTTTTTAAGGAGTATAATTAAATCGTTGAGGAGGAATTATGCAAACTTTTACTGATGAACTTGTTAAAAGAGACCTAAATCACATCTGGCACCCATGCTCTCAGATGATGGATTATGAAGATTTAAAACCGATTATGATAAAAAGAGGTGAGGGTGTTAACCTTTATTCCTACGACGGTAAAAAGTATATAGATGTTGTGAGTTCTTGGTGGTGTAATCTTCTGGGACACTGCAATAAAAGGATTAATAATGCTATAAAAGAGCAGTTGGATACACTTGAGCATGTTATTTTTGCTAATTTTTCCCATATAAAAGCAATTGAACTCTGTGACGAGCTTGTTAAAGTTTTACCAAAAGGTCTCGAAAAATTTTGCTTTACGGATAACGGTTCATCGGCCATTGAAGCTGCTATGAAAATGAGTTTTCAATATCATCATCAAACTGGAAACCCGCAAAAAACCCGCTTTATGGCGCTGTCCGATGCTTATCATGGTGAAACCATAGGTGCTTTATCAATTGGCGGAGTAGATTTGTACTCTCAAATTTATAAGCCGGTGCTCTTGGATATCATAAGAATACAAGCCCCTGATTGTTACAGATGCCCGTATGGATTGAACTGCAAAAACTGCGAAGCTGAGTGTATAGAATTTGCAAAAAAAGACTTTGAAAAATACGGTAATGAAACTTGCGCTCTTGTAGTTGAGCCTCTTGTGCAGGCAGCGGCAGGTATGAAGATTTACCCTCCTATTTATCTTAAAAAATTAAGAGAGTTGTGTGACAAGTACAATGTACATCTTATAGCAGATGAAATAGCAACGGGTTACGGCAGAACGGGTAAAATGTTTGCCTGTGACCATGCGGGAATTTCCCCTGATATTATGTGTTTATCAAAAGGCTTAACGGGAGGCTATATGCCAATGGCATTAGCTGTTACGACAAATAAAATTTATGACGCTTTTTATGCTCCATATCTTGAAGGCAAGGCATTTATGCACTCTCATACCTATAGCGGCAACCCTCTGGCTTGCTCTGCGGCTTGCGAAGTCTTAAAGATTTTAAAAGAAGAAAACATTCTTGGAAATGCTTCAAAAAACGCAATTTATTTTAAAAACGCTATTGAGGAAAAATTTTCAAATCATAAAAATGTAGGCGACGTTCGCTCAATTGGTCTTATAAATGCAATTGAACTTGTGGCTGATAAAAATACAAAATTCCCCTTGGATTACAAAAAAAGAACAGGATATCAAATATATAAAAAAGCTCTTGAAAAAGGTGTACTTTTAAGACCGTTAGGAGATATTATATACTTTAATCCGCCTTTAATTATCCAAAAAGAAGATATGGATTATGTAATTAACGCGGCTTACGAGTCACTTAAGGAGGTACTTGGTTAGCAAAATATTTTATTTACGCGTTTTTTACGTACCGTCACATTTAGCAGGAAATTTTTATGCGTATTAGTCCGATATTAACAAATTCTTTTTATAATTTTTCCAAAACTCAAGTACAACAAAAGCCAAATGACAATAATATAAAAAGAGACTATAAACTGCCTAATTATGCTCATTATATGAGTTTTACGGGCGGTTCAAGCTTGAATTTAAAAGAAAGTGTGGCAAATCTTGATGCGCTTTCGAGCGTACAAGGGGAAAAGTTTCCGCCCGAAGTGCATTCCGATGCATTAGAAATGATAAGAAACGGAAATCCCGAGGGTAAAACTCTTATAGATATTCATAAAAACAGATATTCGCTTCTGAATGACTGTTATGACTTAGATGATGCAAAGGCTTTGTTTGAAGAGTTTAAGGGTGTGTTATCCGATTCTCAGGTTGACTACATGCCGGATTCTTTTATTGCTAAAGTAAAAAACGGTGAGATAGAAAACTTTAACAAGGACGAGGACTTGGCTTTTCAGCTTCTAAAACTTTATTGGGCAGAAGGTTTTTCACTAAATGACCTCAAGGAATATTCGGGTGTTAATCTTTACCATACATTGAATAAGTTCAATATCCCCCTTATGGATAGGGATTACGCTCATGTATTGAAGTTTTCCGATAAAGAATATAACGAACGTCTGACAAAGCAGATGGCTCAAAAACGTATGGAGTCAATGGATAGAAAGGTTCAAGAAAAAGAAGGTGAGCCTGTTTATATCCCGCGTGGCCCATTGAGTGAGTCTCACAGAAAACATATTTCTGAAGGCTTAATTAAGCATTATGCTGAACATCCGGAAAAAATGGCCTTAATGTCTCAAAGGCAGAAAAAGTATTTCGAGGATAATCCTGAACAGGTTTTACTCTTTAAAAATGCCGTAACGCATGCTTGGAACAATACTCAAGAGGGTAGAAGTTTAAAAAAACATATTACAAAGTTTTTTAAAAAGCATAAAGCGGTTATGGATGAAAATGTGCTTGGTTGTGACTTTGAGAAGATGACTAAGACACAACAAGAGCTATTCGGTGATTTTTGGAAGAAAAATCACTGGGCAAGAAAGCAGTTCTCAGCTGCCATGAAAAAAGGATGGGAGGCTGTAAAGACCTTTGCTGCTCCTTCTTATGACAAATATAGCAATCCTTATTTGGCACCCTTAATTGATGTAGTGCCTAAAAAGTATGTACGCGATGTGCAAGATTGGTGTATTAGAAACTCCATAAACACAAAAGGGATAGATTTTAATACAGTAAATACTCCTGACGCTGATTCTGAGGTGTGTAGAAAATTTCTTGAACTAAACAAGGCATACGTAATAGCAAATCCTGGTGCTCCAGATACAATTACAAGTGTGTTAACTGCTGCCGTGCTTTCAATCAGGAATGATATTGTATCAGGTAAATTGCCTAATAATGTTGCTCAAAATAAAGATTTTTTGTGTGCTGTTGTTATAAATATTGACGATTTGTACTATCCTGACAATAGCATATTAAGTCCTTGCAATATGAAAAATCCGAAAATTACATCTTACGATGAGGTTTACAGTCTTATTAATTTGCTTGGAAGAATTGCAGCTCTTCACAAGCAAGAGCATTTTCCTTCATATGTTGAGGATAAGATAAATACCTCCTATGATTTGCTCACAAGTGTTAAAACAGAATATGACAGGCAAAAATTTCTTGACTTCATTGGCATATAAGTAATGTTTGTGCTCTAAATGGTGTATATGTTAGAAAAATAAATTGACACCAAAGTATGATATATCTTAAAATATCATATATACTGTGTTGCACTTGCAACATTGTTATAGGGGAGAGGATACCAATGAAGTTAAATTTGACGCGTAAGCAGTGGGGGATAGTAGTATTACTTATTATTATTGTTCCTATTTTATATAATAAGACAGCAGGTTTTATTGGCGGCATGATTCAAAAGCAAGCCATGAAGATGCCCAAGGAAGTCGAAGTTGATAATCCTCATATTGAAGAGGTTAATGTTTCTGCTGAATCCACGGGGCGTGTTGAGGCGCAATATTCTGTAGACGTTATAGCGCGTGTTTCGGGGTTCTTGTTAAAGAAACACTTTAAAGAGGGCGATTTTGTTAAAAGGGGGCAAATACTTTTTCAAATTGACCCAAGAGAGTTTCAAATTGAAGTTAACAATGCAAGAGCTACTGTCAATCAGTATGCTGCTTTACTAAAGAATGCCCAACAAGAGCTAAACAGAGCTAATGCTCTTATAAAAGAAGATTTAATAAGCCGCTCTGATGTTGACCAGAGTCTTGCTGCAAGAAACCAAAACAAGGCTCTTTACGATGCTGCCCGCCAGCAGTTAGAGCTTGCAAAAGTTAATTTGGGTTATACCTCTATAAAATCTCCTATCGACGGTAGGATTGGCAAGGTTAATATTACCGAGGGTAACTATGTAACACCAACATCGGGCTCGCTTGTAAATATCGCAAGCATAAGCCCCGTATATGTAACTTTTAGCCTTAAGAGCGATGATTTTGTAAAACTGCTCAAGGCAAGTGACAGATTTAAAGACGTTATAGTGCGTGTTCAGTTTAATGATGGCAGCTGGTACAATCAAAACGGCAAGGTTAATTTTGTTGATAATAAAATTGATAAAGATTCCGGTTCCGTTATGATGAGGGCAACTTTTGAAAACCCAAAAAGCTGGCTTATGCCGGGAGATTATATGAAAGTTGAGCTTGTAGCGCCAAAGAAAGTAAAATTTGTTACCATTCCGCAGGCATGCACAAAAGGTGACGCTATGAGCGGATATTATGTTTGGACAGTTAAAGATAATAAAGCGGTTAAAACAAATATCAAGGTATCTGATGATATAAACAATAACTGGGTAGTAGACAGCGGCCTTGAACTCTCTGATACGGTTGTTGTATCCGGTACGCAAAATATTGCAGCAGAAGGACAAAAGCTAAAAATTATAACAAAAGAAGACACTAAACAAACAGGAAAAAAAGATGAAACAGATATTTGATAAAGACAAGCTTTTCTTCTTTATTCGAAAACCGAGATTTGCCCTTGTAATATCTGTTTGTATAGTTATTCTGGGTCTTATTTCCATACTTAGCTTAAAGCAGGAAAGCTATCCTGATGTCACTCCGCCTCAAGTTCGTGTGAGTGCTTCTTATCAGGGTGCAAGTGCTGAGGTTATAGAGTCTTCGGTTGCTACCGTTCTTGAAAACAAGTTAAACGGTGTTGAAGACTTGACCTATATGACTTCAACTTCTAATGACGGCAGTTATTCTCTTACTTTGTATTTTAAGGTGGGTTCCGATAAAAACATTAACCTTATGAATGTCCAAAACAGAATCCAGCAGGTGCAATCTCAACTGCCTGAAGATGTTCAAAGAACGGGTGTTACCGCTATAAGCCGCTCATCAGGCTCGGGTGCAGTTATTTTGACACTGTATCCCGAATCAGGTGATTGGACTCAACTTGACCTTACAAACTACGGTTCAATTTATATAAAAGATGAACTAAAGCGTGTTGACGGTGTAGCTGACGTCAGTGTTTTTGGCGGCGGTAATTATTCTATGCGTATTTGGCTTGACCCTCAAAAAATGGCGGGATTGAATATCTCTACAAGTGAAGTTCAAAATGCCATTACTTCTCAAAACACTCAAGTTACTGCAGGTGCCCTGGGGCAACTGCCTACTGATTCAAAGCGCGCTTTGCAAATAACTCTAAAAACCGAGGGCAGACTTGATGATGTTGAGGAGTTCGAGAATATAATCATTCGTTCAAACTCTGACGGTTCAAATGTAAAAATAAAAGATATAGCACGCGTTGAGCTTGGTGCGGAGTCGTATTCTAACCTTGGTCTTGTAAACGGTAAGCCCTCTGCCGTTGTTGTTATATCTCAATTGCCCGATGCAAATATTATCAACCTTTCAAAAGCAGTCAAAGCAAAGGTTGATGAGCTGAATTCAAGACTTACAAACGGGATTAAGATACTTTATGTAAAAGATGATGCCGACTTTATCCATGAGTCAATGAAAGAGGTTGAGTTTACAATATTCTTAACGGCAATTATTGTTGTCATAATTATCTTTTTATTCTTGGGGGACGCTATGGCGACCCTTGTGCCTTGTGTTACAATACCTGTTTCACTTATAGGGACGTTTTTTGCGCTCAAGGCTTTTGGTATGTCAATAAATCTCTTGTCCTTGTTTGCGCTTGTTCTTGCAGTAGGTGTCGTTGTGGATGATGCTATTGTTGTTATTGAAAATGTAAACAGGCATATTGAAGAGGGTAAATCCGCTATTATTGCTACTCAACTTACCATGCAGGAAGTCGGTTCTTCCCTTGTCGCAATGGCTATGGTCTTAATGGCGGTGTTTGTGCCTATTGTATTTATGGGCGGTATGACAGGTGTTATGTATAAGCAATTTGCGGTTTGTATTGCTGTATCTATTGCAATATCGGCAATTTGCGCCCTTTCTCTTTCACCTGCTATGTGCTCTCATTTCTTGGGTAGAACTCAAGAAGATGCAAAAGGCTTTGGTATTACAAAACATCCTCAATTTAAACTTTTAAAAGAAAAAATCGCAGCCGAAGCTGCACTTGTTGTTAAAAAATTCAATGAATTTTTCTCAAAAGTTGAGGATTTCTACATTGAATACGTTAAAAAGTTTGTTTATAATAAAAAACTTGTTATTGTTTCCTATATTTTTATTGTAATTCTAACTTTGGCAGGTTTTAAGTTTATTTCAACAGGTTTTATTCCTGATGAAGACCAAGGTATCTTGCTTGCAAGTATAACCCTGCCTGACGGTGCGTCTTTGCAGCGAACAGAAGATGTTTCCAGGAAATTTACTGAGCAGATAAGAGATATTGAAGGCATTAACCCTGAAAAACTTACCGTTTTTGGTGGCGACGGTGCTACAAACCAGTCTACGGTTATTATTCAGTTGCATGAATATAAAGACAGAAGAGTGAACCCTGTAAGCTGGGTGGTAAGAAAAATTCAAGGCAAATCGACAGATATGTCGCATGTTGCAATTCTAAATCAAATAAGACAGGTTGCGGCAAATACAAAAGAAGCCTCTATTGTTGCTTTTTCTCCTCCGGCTATCAGCGGTATGAGTATGATGGGCGGTTTTGAATTTCAAATGCTCTCTCAGGGCGAATACACTGCTCAAGAGCTTGAAAGCTGGGCTACAAAACTTGTTGCAGCAGCTAACCAAGACCCGTCATTATCAAGTGTGTATACCTCATTTCAGGCAAATGTGCCTCAATACATTGTTGAAATAGACTACGAAAAGGCAATGGCGCAAAATATTGATTTGCAGGAGCTTTATACTACATTGTCTTCTACATTGGGTACAAGATACGTTAATGACTTCAACAAGTATGGCCGTGTATTTAAGGTTCAAATGCAGGCTGAAAGCAGATTTAGGGATAAGGCGTCTGATTTGTCGGGAATTTATGTGAAAAATAAAAACGGTGTTATGGTGCCTATTTTATCTGTTGTAAAACTCAGACAAACAGTGGGTACTGCTACAATTACCAGATACAATCAGTATGAATCAGTTCAAATTCAAGGTCAGCAAGCTGCAGGTAAAAGCTCGGGGGATGCTATGAATGCTATGGAAAATGTTGCAAAAGCAACGCTTCCTTCCGATATGACATTTGACTGGTCTGGTACATCGGCTCAAGAGCGAGAAGCATCGGGTCAAACAGCTATGGTTGTTGGTATGGCGCTTGTGTTTGTATATCTTTTCTTGGTTGCACTGTATGAAAGCTACACAATTCCTGTTGCCGTACTTTTGATTTCACCTATTGCTGCCCTTGGTGCTTTGATATTCCAGATGATGATTAATCAGTCCTTTGATATCTATTCTCAAGTGGGTATGATAACACTTATCGGTCTTGCTGCAAAACAGTCAATTCTCATTGTCGAATTTGCAAAAGAAGAGCATGAGAAAAACGGGCTCAGTGTCCAAGAGGCGGCGATTAAGGCTGCTAAATTAAGGTTTAGGGCAATTATGATGACTGAACTTGCATTTATCATTGGTGTATTGCCTATGATTTTTGCTCAAGGTGCAGGTGCAAACTCAAGAATATCGGTTGGTTCTACAGTATTTGGCGGTATGATAGCGGCATGCACCATAGGTGCTGTTCTAACGCCTGCTTTTTACGTTCTGGTTCAAGAATTTGTTGACAAATTCCCAAAAAGAGAAATTACTCAAAAGGATTTGGAGTACTAAGTGTATATGAAAAAAATTATAAGCTTATTTTTAATATATTCTCTGATTACAAACTCTGCTTTTGCTTTTAGTTTGTTTAAAAAGAAAGAACAAAAAGACTCAGGGCAAGTAATTCAAGAGCAAATTCAAGAAGCAAAATTTAGAGAACTGCCGCAGCAAGAGCCTGTGGTTGCTAAAGAAGAGGGCAAGAAAAAGCTTTTTAATTTTGGCAAAAAGAAAGAAAAGGTTCAAAAAGAAGACGAAGTCTACATTGTTGAGCCTGATAAAAAGAAAAAAAATAAAGCTCGTTCAAAAGGCGAGATAAAAAAAGACGCAAAGAAAAAAGCGCAAAATGAAAAAACTAAACTTGACTCTTCAAAAGAAGCACAGGGGATGTATGAGACAAAATTCCCCGAGCTTACATCTAAAATTGAGTATAGTACGCTAAATGGTGAAGTGACTCTTGCAGATTGTATTAAACTTGCAATTTCTAACCACCCTGCAATAGTTTCCGCTATTAGTAATGCTGAAATATACGAGTCTCGAATAGGTCAGGCTTGGTCAAACTATTTCCCTACAATTAGCGCGGGTGCAAGTTACTCAAGAAATGACATGTTGAATACTATGGGTAATAGCGCTTACATGCGCATGATGACTCAAAGGTACAATATGTTCTATGTGCCTACTATAACGGCTAACATGCTCCTTTTTGATTTTGGCAAAACAAAGGCAAATGCTGATTTAGCCAGAAAAAACTACGAATCATCCCGCTATGACGCTGAAACTAGTATCGAAAGCGTTATTTATAACGTAAAAGTTGCTTACTACAATATGGTTTTTGCGCAAGCGCAAAAAATAGTATATGAAGATACCGTAAAAGACTATGAATTGCAGCTTAAACAAGCTGAGGCGTATTATAAAATAGGTAAAAAGGCAAAAATTGACGTGACAACTGCTCAATATAACCTTGGTAATGCAAAAGTTAATTTAATTAAAGCTAAAAATACGCTTGAGCTTGCCTCTGTTGAACTTGCTAACGCCGTTGGTATCCCTGAGATGGAAAATGTTGTTTTAAAAGATGGCATGAATACAAAAATGTACGATGTTAATTTTCCTGATTTAATAAAAACAGCAGAAGATTCTCGCCCATCGCTTTTATCTGCAAAGAAAAAACTTGATGCTGCAGAGCTTAACATAAGAAGTGCAAAAAGAGCCTTTACACCAGATTTAAGCGCTTTTGGCTCATACGACCACGGCGGCAGACAAATAAGTGCTGATTATGGTTATCAGGTGGGTGTTCAATTTAATTATACTTCTTTGAACCTTATGTCTCTTAAAAAACAGCTTGATGAGGCCAATGCGACGTATAAAAAATATGCAGCAGATTATGAGCAGGCAAAACAGAATGTGTATCTTGAGGTAAAAAGCGCTTATATTAGCTTGCTGAACTCTCATGATAGTTTAGGGGTTGCAAAACTTGCCCTTCAACAGGCAAAAGAACAACAATATCAAGCATTTAGAAGATATCAGGTCGGACTTGGCAACGCTATAGAATTTAAAGACGCTGAAAATACCTATTTAAACGCGCAATTGAGCTATTATTCAAACCTGCTAGATTACAATGTAAATGCCGCTGAGCTTGAAAGAGTAATTGGTGCACCCATAAAAGAATCTGATATAGATTTGTAATTTTTATTCGTATCTTAAAGCATCAATCGGATTTAACATCGAGGCTTTGTAGGCAGGATAATAGCCAAAAGCAACTCCGACAAGTCCCGAGAAGCCAAAAGACAGGAGTATGGGCGTAAGTGTTATTGCAACTTTCATCTCGCTAAATGTTCCTATTAACTGTGCAATTATCACGCCGCTAATTATTCCTATTATCCCGCCAATCATTGATAAAACAAGCGCTTCCATAAGAAACTGAATCTGAATATCCATAGATTTTGCGCCGATTGCCATACGTATACCAATTTCTTTTGTGCGCTCGGTTACCGATACCAGCATAATATTCATAATACCTATACCGCCAACAAGCAGTGACACGGAAGCTATGGCGCCAAGTAAGATTGCCATTGTGTTTGAGGCTTGCTTTACTGTTTCAAGCATTTGAGTAAAATTTCTTATTGTAAAGTCATCATCGTCATTTTTGCCTATTCTGTGGCGTTCGCGAAGCAGTTCTTTTATTTCTTCTTCAGCTGATGTCAGAGAATCCGCATCTTTAGCTTGAATATTTATAAATTTAACAGTACCGGGGAAAGATGTACCAAAGAGTTTTTTCTGTGCCGTTGTAACAGGAACAAGTACAGTGTCGTCTTTGTCTTGCCCCATGCCGTTTTGCCCTTTTTCTTTAAGTAAGCCTACTACTTTAAATGGCATACCACCAATTCTTATAACCTTATTCACGGGGTTGACATCTCCAAAGAGATTTTGAGCCACTGTTGCGCCTATGAGTGCCGATTTTGTGTTGTTTTTAATATCGTCTCGATTTAGCCCTCTGCCGCTTTCAATTTCCCACAGCTGTACTTCCATATACTCGGGAGTTACTCCATAGACTGATGTTGACCAGTTTTGGTTAGAGTATATAATCTGCTGTACCCCATTTACCGTTGGTGCGGCAAATTTTACAGAGGGGCAGTTTTTAACAATTGCTTCAGCGTCTTTTAAAGTTAAGGTAGGTTGTGAGCCCGAGCCCATTCTAACACCGCCGGAGGTCGTTGAGCCTGACATAATCATAAGGATGTTAGAACCCATGGATTCAATATCTTTTGTAATTCTTTGTTTTGCCCCCTCTCCGATTGAAAGCATTATAATGACCGCTGCAACACCGATTATTATACCCAGGCTGGTCAGAACGGAGCGCATTTTGTTAACTTTTAGCGAGCGAAGAGATATTTTAAGGGTTGAAGAAAAATCTATCATACAAATGCCTCCGCTCTTGGTTTATCGCTTATTATTTTGCCGTCTTTAAATCTCACTACTCTTTTTGAATACTCTGCAATATCGGGTTCATGTGTGACAAGGATAATTGTCTTACCGGCTTTTTCATTCAGATTTACAAAAAATTCCATAACTTCAATACTTGTTTTGGTGTCAAGGTTACCGGTAGGCTCGTCAGCAAGAATTATGGGTGCGTCATTTACAATAGCGCGGGCAATTGCAACTCTTTGCTGCTGACCGCCTGACATTTGGTTAGGCAAGTGATTTTCTCTTTCCTTTAGTCCCACTATTTCAAGCGCGTGTCTTGCTTTTTCTATTCTCTCATGTGGCGGTATTCCCTTATAAATCATTGGCATTTCAACATTTTCAAGTGCTGTTGTTCTTGGAATTAAATTAAAACCTTGAAACACGAAGCCAAGTTTTAGGTTTCGAATTTCAGAGAGTTTATCGGCATTAAGACTTAAAACGTCAACCCCGTCAAGGTGATAACTGCCTGAGGTTGGTTTATCAAGACAACCGAGGGTGTTCATAAAAGTTGATTTGCCCGAGCCTGATGTTCCCATAATTGCTACAAACTCGCCTTCTTCGACAGTGAGAGAAACGTCATTAAGTGCATTAAATGAACTATCACCTGTTTGATATGTTTTTATAAGATTTTTTATTTCTATTAAACTCACTAAAACATCCTCATCGGTCGTCTTTGAGCAGTTGTTTTTTTGCCCGTAGAGCTATCTGTAATAACTCTGTCGCCTTCTTTGATATCACCCGTTTTAATTTCCGTGTAATCGCCGTCAGATGCGCCGGATGTTACTTCTACTCTTTGCGGACGTCTGTTCTTGCCTATTATCCAAACGCCTTGTTTTTCAAATTTCTTGCCGCCAGTTATTTCTTTTGGTGTAAATCTAAATGCTGCAACAGGTACTGCAACAACATCTTCGCTTCTGTTTGTAATAATTGAGACATTAGCTGTCATGCCGGGAATAAGCTTATTATCCGTGTTTGTTACATCAACAACAACTGTGTATGTTACAACATTTGATACTGTTGTGGGAGAAATTCTGACTTGAGATACCTTTCCGTAAAAATCCTCGTTTGCGTAGCCATCAAGAGTATATTTAACTTCTTGTCCTACTTTTATTCTGCCGATGTCAGCTTCAGAGACATTAACTTCTATTTGCATTTGAGTTAAATCTTGCGCTACCATAAATAATGTAGGAGTTTGAAAGCTTGCCGCTACGGTTTGACCTACATCAACACTTCTTGATACAACAACACCGTCAACAGGTGAGATTATTTTTGTATATCTTAAATTTGTAAGGTTATTTTCAAGTGTTGCACTTGCTTGGCTTATCTGCGCCCTTTGTGCATTAAGTTCTGCCAGATTTGATTTGTAATTGGCCTCTGCTAAATCAAGATCATTTTTTGACACATAGTTTTTTGTGTACAATCTGGCATAACGCTCATAGTTTTTCTTTTCGTAGTTGAGCATGGTTTTTGTTTTTTCATAATTTGCCTTTGCGGCATTTAAGTCACTTCTTGCTTTATCCACTTGAGCTTGAAACAACGCGGGGTCAATTTGCGCGAGCAGTTGTCCTTTTTTAACTTTTGAGTTGTAATCTACGTAAATATCTTTTATGGTTCCTGATACCTGAGTACCGATATCAACAGTCTGAACAGGGTTTATTGTTCCTGAGGCTTCAACGTATTCTATAATTGTTCTTTTTTTAACCGGAACACTTTTATATGTGGTGATTTTCTTGGATACTGCTTGTTTTATGCCTAAGAGCAGCAAAATTGTTACTAAAACTGCTACTGTTATTATAATTATACGTTTTTTCATCTGACCCCCATGGATTTTTTAAATTCTTCTCTTGCCACGTTGTAGTCAAAGACTGACTGCACAAAGGCAAGCTGAGCGTTGTTGTAGTTTGTTTGAGCATCTTGCAGCTCTATAAAGTTATTTAAACCTACTGCGTATCTGCCGTCTGCAAGTTCAAAATTCTCCAGTGTTTGGCGAACTTTATCTGCCATAAGCGGGATAGTTTTTTCTAATCTTCTCATAGCAAGATAGTATTTCTGAACTTCAAAGTTAATATTTTTTTCTGACAGGTCAACATTATCTTTTGCAATATTAAGATAAGATTTGCCCTCGTCAATTCTGTATTTAATATCCATTATGTTAATCATAGGAAAATCAAGTCCGGCACTTGCAGTAAAACCGGTGTTAGACTGACCGTCGGAGTTTCTTAAGTTATAACCCGCCCCTGCCGTTATCTCAGGCGCCCATGACCTCTTAACCTGTTTAAGGGATTCCTCTTGAGCTCTTACTATCATTTTAAGAGATTTTAGGTCGGGCCTGTTTTCGTAAGCATTTTGTATTGCTTCTTTTAGTTCAATAATATAAGGGTTAAATTTGTAATCTTGCAGTATATCCTGCTTTTGAATACCTGATGTTAAAAGAACTACAGAATGTTCGCCGTCATCTGTTTCGCCGTTTTTCTTTATGGTACCGATTTCTATTGTCTGCATTTTGTAGTTATTTCTTAAAAAGTCAAAGTTTTCAGTGTTTTCTACACTAAAATCTCTATCTTCCATATAGAACATAGAGTTTTTAAGGTTTACCATAGCGGTATCATATTTGTACTGTGCATCAATAAGTTGTGTTTTGGCATCAGTCAGGTATACTTCAGCATTAACAACATCAATTCGAGATTTTAAACCCTCTTCAAACATAGCTTTTGTGCGCTCGTAGTTAAGTGAGTTAATCCTTACCGAGCGTTCATATATGTCAACATTTGCAAGTGCTGCAAGTACTGCAAAGTATGCTACTCTGACATTATAGACTGTTTCTAAGATACTGTAGTCAAGGTCGTAGCCTGCCGATTCACGGTTGAACTTTTGCATATTAATTCCTGCGGTTGTTTTGCCAAAGTTCCAAATAAGCTGATTAACACTTGCGTTAAGCTGGTAATATCCGTTAGAGTTGCTGCGTGAGGAGTTTCTCCACATGCTGCTTGATGTGTAGTTTGCCGAGTTACTGTATTGGTAATCGTAACCTGTTCCTATACCAAGCATTGGGAAATAATCAGACTTTGCTTGCCCTACACGGCTTTTTTGTATTTCAAAATTATTGGCCGAAATTCTTATATTAGGGTCGTTATTTATTGCATATTCTACGCATTCGTCAACGGAAAATACCTTTTTTACACTGTTATTCTCTTCTTTTGTTGTAATTTCCTGCTCCTGTTTTGGTTTTTGCTTTTTCTTAAAAGGGTTTAAGTTAAGTGCAAAGCCTGCCTGAGAAGATATAATTATCACAAGTAAAAGTGTAAATATTTTTTTTGTCATCGCGCAATACATATGCTTAAAATACCCCTTTATATTAATTTTAATTTTTGATTATGCCGTGTCAACCATGCTTATGGATGATTTGACTTTTTTATTTTACTGATACACTTGCTTAGGTAACATGTTAGGGGGTTGTTATGAAAAAACTTTTTGCTCTTATTGCTACACTATTTGCACTTACATTAATTACAGATGCTAAAGCACCTGTTGACCCTGATGCCGCAAAGTATACAAAAGTGCGCGCGGCTCATATCCTTGTAGCTAGCGAATCAAAAGCAAACGCACTAAAAAACAGAATAGAAAACGGCGAAAGCTTTGCCTCAGTTGCAAGAAAGTACTCTTCCTGTCCATCCGGAGAATATGGCGGAAATCTCGGCTACTTTGGTCGTGGTCAAATGGTAAAAGAATTTGAGGACGCTGCCTTTTCTCTGCCTGTTGGAGTAGTGTCAGACCCTGTGCAGACTGATTTTGGTTGGCATTTGATAAAAGTTTATGACAAACAGTAGGTTTAGTGCGACTTTTGCATTCTTTTAATTTTTCTTATAAGAATTGTTGATGAAATTAAGCATGCTACAAAAAGCGCAAAAGCCAGTCCTGTCCAGAAACCGACAAGTACGATGTTGTACTTAAAAGCAAGTATGCAACCTATTGGTATGCCTATCATTAAATATGCAATTGCCATTGTTATCATTATGGGCTTTGTATCCTTAAGCCCTTTTAGTGAACCAACGCATGCGCATTGAATGCCGTCAAAAAATAAAAAACAAAGTACAATATGCATCACAGGTAGTGCTACATCAATTACGGCTCGGTCATTACTGAACAGTGAAAGTAGAAATTCGGGTAAAAAGTAATACAAAAGTGCCGTTGCGCCCATAAATAATAAAGTTAAATACACTCCTGCAAGAGAGTATCTCTTAACATTCAATACATTTCCTTCCCCATTCGCAAAACCTACTTTTATAGCTATAGCATTTGAAATTGACATAGGAAACATATAGGTAACACTTGTCATTGTTATTATTATATTATGTGCTGCTGCAAGCATGGCTGAAAATTTCCCTACAAGAACCGCTGTAATATTAAACCCTAGAAATTCAAAAAACAATGCAAAAGATATTGGCCAGCCTGTTTTCAAGAGTTCTTTTATGTATGTTTTTACTCTTTTTGACCTGCCTTTTAAAAACGGTAAACAGTAGAAAAATACAGCCAGTCCTCCAATTGTCCTAACCGCCACACTTGCTATTGCAAGTCCTTTTACCCCAAGCTCAGGAAATCCCCACATACCAAAAACAAGTGCAACATTTAAAAATAAATTTAAAAATATTTGTACAACTGTTACGATATTTGGAAATACTACTATTTCATAGGCTTGAAGAAATTCTTTAAGCGCCATAAAAAGTAATCCGCCAAACATGCCCCAGCTGCTTATTTTTAGGTATTCGACAACAAGCGGGTACAAGTCAGGTGTAAGCCCTATTTTATCAACATGTTGAGTTATCAATAGTACAAGCAGGAAAAATAAAAGTCCTATTATCAGAGAGTATTTGACGGTTGCCCTAAAAAGGTTTTTTGTGGTTTTTCTCTCACCCCTTAAATTGGATACAACTGGTGAAATACTTGCCATAAGCCCAACCGCCGCTATCATAAAAGTCATAAAGATGGCCGATGCTACGCTTATTGCACCAAGTGTAAGAGTACTGTGGCGGCCTGCGACAATAACATCTCCTACATTAATAAGCATATTTGCAAGGTTGCCTGCCATAATAGGTGCAGATAGCGTTATTAAGTCTTTGGCATAGTTTTTATATATGTTAAATTTCGCGCTTAAGGTTTCCATAAGAGATACAATAACATAAACAAAAATTAAAACATTTTGTACGGATTAATAATATTTTGCGGGTCAAAAAGTTTTTTAATTTTTTCCATGTATTCAAGTGCATCACTGTCGAGCGCATCTTTTAGGTATTTTTTCTTTTCATAGCCTATGCCATGTTCGCCTGAAAGACATCCGCCAAGTTTTATTGCAAGTGCAAAAAGTTCATCTTTTGCTTTTTGAAAATTTTCTTTTTCTTTTTCATTTGACAGGTCTAGTGCAAAGTTAGGGTGAATGTTGCCATCTCCGGCATGACCCATTATGCAGACTAAAATATTGTATTTGGTGCATATTTCTTGTATGCCGCGCACAAGGGGAACTATTTTTGAGCGAGGCACAACGACATCCTCTGTTATAACATTTGGTCTTAGTTTTGTAACTGCGGCAAACGAGCTTCTTCTTGCACGCCAGATTTTTTCGTTTTCTTCTTCATTTTGCGCCTGAATGATTTCAGCCGCATTTGACGATTTAAGAATTTGCAGTACCTTTTTACATTCTATGTTTAGATTTTCTCTAAAGCCATCCAGTTCAATTAAAAGCACAGCCTCTTTGTCGCACAAAAGCCCGCAGGGGTTGAATTTTTCTATTGTGGTTATTGTATTTTTATCAAGCAAGTCAAGTGTAGCAGGGGTAAAGCCTGAGTTTATAATGTTATTTACTGCACTTGTTGCCTCAACTAAATCATCAAAGTAAGCAAGTGTCACAAGTCTTGTTTCGGGTTTTGGTATCAACCTTAGAGTAAGTTCGGTAATTATACCCAAAGTGCCTTCAGAACCTACAAAAAGAGATGTTAAGTTGTAACCTGTGACATTTTTTGCAACATCGGTTGAAGTTTTTATAATTTTGCCGTCAGCAAGTACAACCTCAAGGTTTATTATATAGTCTTTTGCTGAGCCGTACTTAAAAGTTCTCGGCCCCCCTGAGCTTAGCGCTGCTGCTCCGCCTATGGTTGACACTGCAAGGTTTGATGGGTCGGGTGGGAAAAATAAGTTCAGCTTTTCGGCTTCTTCATTTATTTTTTTAATCACCGCATTTGGCTGCACTTTTATAGTGAGGTCTTCTTTGTTAATTTCAAGAATTTTATCCATTTTTGAAAAATGCAAAACAATAGCCCTGTTTTTTACCCTGCAGCCTCCGCAATGACAAGTTCCTGCTCCGCGAGGTATTAGTGAAACATTGAATTTTTTGCACAATAAAACTGTTTGCGATACTTGTTTAGAACTTGTCGGATATACTACAAATTCGGGCAAGATAATTTCATCAGGATTTGGTGAAGTGTCGTATGCGTAAGGGTAGATATCCTCTTTTTTGTAGAGAATATCGTCTTTATAGATTTTTTTTAATTCCTCAAAAAGTATCTTATCCATATGTTAATTATACATCGGGGAACTTAAAAATAAATATCGCGTCTAATAAATCAATGCCGTATTTGCTACTAGGCTCAAAGGAAGGTTATAGGTAAGTTTATAAGATACTTTGAGCCTTTTTTTATTTAAGCAGATTTAAAATATAACTATAGTAGTCGTTATTTTTAAAGTGACCTATTTTTTCTTTAATTTCACCCTTTGTTAAAAAGCCCATGTTGTAGGCTATTTCTTCAAGGCAAGCAATTTTAATGCCTTGATTGTCTTCAATTGTTTTGATATATGCTCCCGCCGCTAAAAGCGACTCGTGAGTTCCGGTATCAAGCCAGCTAAAGCCTCTTCCAAAAACTTTAACATCAAGAGAGTTGTTTTTCAGATAAATATTGTTAAGGTCAGTTATCTCAAGTTCGCCTCTTTTTGAGGGTTTAAGGGATTTTGCGTATTTTACGACATTGCCGTCGTAAAAATATAATCCTGTTACTGCATAGTCTGATTTTGGAAATTTTGGCTTTTCTTCTATAGATTTTACTTTATTGTCTTTGTCAAATTCAACTATACCAAACCTGTGGGCGTCTTTCACTTTATAAGCAAAGACTGTAGCGCCACCTTGGGTTGCAATTTTTTGTGAGGCTTCTTTTAGCATAGTTGAGAATGATTGACCATAAAATATGTTATCACCAAGTATAAGTACCACAGGTTCGTTATTTATAAATTCTTCACCCAGTATAAACGCCTGTGCCAGTCCGTCGGGCGAGGGTTGTTCTTTGTATGAAAATTTAACGCCAAACTGTGAGCCGTCACCAAGTAATTTTTTAAAATTATCCATGTCATGAGGCGTTGTGATAATTAAAATATCTTTTATTCCTGCAAGCATGAGCGCTGAGATTGGATGATACACCATTGGTTTATCATAAACGGGTAAAAGTTGTTTAGATACCGCTATTGTTGAGGGGTAGAGTCTTGTGCCCGAGCCGCCTGCAAGTACTATACCTTTTTTAACAAGATTATCGCTCATTTTAACCTCTTAATCTGATATATTCTTTAAGTGAGTCTTTCCAATCAGGGCAAATGCCGTCATTATCCATAACACTGTATTTTGGACGTTTAGCGTCGCGCGGAAATTCATCCGTTGCACAGGGTTTTAAATTTACATCTATATTCATTATTTTAAATACTTCTTTTGCAAAACCGTACCATGTGGTACTATTGCTGCCGCATATATGATATGTGCCGTATGGTTTTTGTTGCATAATGAGTTTTAAAATACCCCTACACAGTTCAACACTCCAGGTGGGGCAGCCCTTTTGGTCATCTACAACCTTTAGCTCAGGCTTGTCTTTAAGAGAAATCATTGTTTCAACAAAATTTTTCCCAAAGTGTCCATATAGCCAGCTTGTGCGTGTAATGTAATATTTTTTACAAATATTTATAACGGCCTCTTCACCTAAAAATTTTGTTTCACCGTAAGCATTTATCGGGTTTGCCTTATCATCAGGCTTGTAGGGTGTATCTTTTGTGCCGTCAAAAACATAATCCGTTGAAATATAAACCAAAAGTGCATCAGTGTCTGCTGCGGCTTGAGCAATATTTTGTGTTCCAAGAACATTAACTTTCTTAGCGTTTTCCTTATCGTTTTCTGCTTTATCTACATTTGTGTATGCCGCACAGTGAATAATGATATCAGGATGAACATTTTTTACAAAAGCGTCAACCGATTCTTTGTCTGTAATATCTAATGTATCAATATCAGCAGGGATTACAAAAGCGCCCGAGTTTTCTAACATTGGACACAAATCTTGCCCAAGCATTCCATTTGCGCCTGTCACCATTATTTTCATACAAGCGCCGCCTTTTTATCTTCAATTGATTTAATCCATTGAGTGTTATTCAAGTACCAATCGATTGTAAGTTTTATGCCTTCTTCAAATGTAACAGAGGGTTCCCAGCCAAGAGTTGTAGTTATTTTATTGTTATCTATAGCATATCTTCTGTCATGACCAAGTCTGTCTTGAACGTATTCAATAGAGCTTTCATCTTTATTCATTTCTTTTAGAATGATTTTTGTTATCTCTATGTTTGATTTTTCATTGTGTCCGCCGACATTGTAGACTTCGCCAATGTTACCTTTATGTAGTACTGTATCAATTGCACTGCAATGGTCATAGACATAGAGCCAATCTCTCACATTTAGGCCGTCACCGTAGAGTGGTACTTTTTCCCCATTTAAAAGTTTTGAAATAAAAAACGGGATAAGTTTTTCTGGGTATTGATAAGGGCCGTAGTTATTTGAACATCTTGTTATAAGAACAGGTGTTTTATATGTTTCAAAATAAGCCTTCACTAGCATATCGGCACTTGCTTTTGAGGCACTGTAGGGGGAGTTGGGCGATAGCGGTGTTGTTTCATAAAAATAACCATCTTTTCCAAGCGAGCCGTAAACCTCATCTGTTGAAACCTGCAAATATCTTTTTATTTTATGCTTTTTTGCGGCCTCAAGCAAATTTAGTGTACCTAGGACATTTGTTTCTATAAATATTTCAGGATTTAAAATTGACCTGTCCACATGGCTTTCTGCGGCAAAATTAACAATACAGTCAACATTAGCCGTTATTTCATCAACCTTTTGCTTGTCACAGATATTTGCTTTGACAAAAGTGTAGTTAGGATTGTTTTTAACATCATCAAGGTTTTCAATGTTGCCTGCGTAAGTTAGACAATCAAGATTGATTATTTTGTAGTCAGGGTGTTTTTTAAGCATATGTCTTACAAAACAGCTTCCAATAAAGCCTGCTCCACCTGTTACAAGTATTCTCATAATAAATCATCCTCACTTACTTCACTCAATTTTGGCTGATTTTTGTCTTTGTCACTTAAAATCGGCTCAAAGTCCTTGATATATTCATGCCAGTTAATATTAATGTCCTTGTCGCACCACAAAATACCCCTGTCGTTTTGTGGTGAGTACTCTCCGCTTGCTTTGTATAATAACTCTGCTGTTTCACTAAGTGTCACAAAACCATGTGCAAAACCTTCGGGAATATAGAGCATGTGCTTATTTTCTTCGCTTAAAATTGCTCCTGTCCATTTGCCAAATGTTTTAGAATTTTTTCTGATATCTACTGCGACATCATAAATTTTGCCCCTTATGCAGCGCACCAGTTTGGCTTGCATTTTTGGTTTTGACTGATAATGAAGCCCCCTTAATACACCATAAGAGGATTTTGAATGGTTATCCTGATTAAATTCATCACAAATGCCTGCTTTTGTAAAATCGGATTTTTTGTAGCCTTCAAGAAAGAAACCTCTTTTGTCTTCAAAAACTTTAGGTATAACAAGCTTAACATCATCTATACATGTATTTTTAAACTCAAAAGGCATAATCACTCCATATTGTAAATAAATTATACCTTAAAAATTAAAATGTCAAAAGTCCGCATTTTTGATTAATGCGGACTTTTTAAACTTCCCTATCCTTATTATTTTTTATTTATTATGATAATTTAATTGCGCTGTTTTTGATGCTGTCATCCATTGCCTGATCTAGTGATTCAAGTTCAGCTTGAGCTGCTTTCAATTGTGTTTCTATTTGAGTTTGTTCCGCTTCAAGTTGTTGGTCACGTCTGTTTACATCTCCCATTAGGGAATCTTCGTATCCTTGGAATATTGAATCAGCTGCCATTTGTTGTCTTGATTGAACTAACGAGGCTTGGTCGAGAGCAGTTTGATAAGCAGTCCATTCTTTGGACGTTGGGTCAAGGTCAGCACTTTCGTTTTGAAGTTGTTGTACTGCATCCATATAGCTGTTTGTTATACCGCTATATTGTTGATTTTTCATGGCATTAATGTATCGTTGCGTGTATTGTGATTGGTTTGCAATAGATTGTCTTTCTTGTGAAATCTGCATCAATCTGTATTGCAGATTTGACTCTCTTTGCTTTAATGCCATTTTTCTGAGTGAAATAGTTACCCAGCCCATGACTGTCTCTCCTTAAGTTAATTCCTCGTGTGTTTTTGCTCTCTTTACTCTTTAATAAAAAAATATTTAATTCATTAATTGCCTTTTTAATGTTTAATTATTAACTTTTGTAACAAAAGTATATACTCTCTGAAATTTAACCCAGAAAAATGTTTTGTATTATATATAGAGTATATACTCTGTTTAATACGATAAGAGCTAAACGAAATATAAAAGCCAAGTTGGCTACAGGCTTAATAGAGGATGAGTGCAGTTCCGCAGCTATGGTTGCGGAATTTTTGCATATAATGATATAATTTTTTTATGAAAAAAATTATTGTTATATCGGGCAAGCAATACAGTGGAAAAGACACTCTGGCGGCACTTTTGCTAAGTGACCTGGCGGATTTTGTAAGAGTCGGCATAGGTGATGCAATTAAATACGAATACGCCAAAAAAAACGGTGTAACATTTGATGAAATAGTTGAAAATAAGCACCTCTACCGCTCCGGACTGATTGAACTTGGTAACTATGGCAGAAGTATTGACCCCGATTATTGGCTAAAAAGTATCGTTGGAATGAAAGAAAATGTAATTGTTCCCGATGTCAGAGTAGAACACGAGGTGGAGTTGTTTAAGTCTTATGGCGCTTACTCTATAAGGGTTGAAGCGACTTATGAAAATCGTTCAAAAAGGGCAATTATAACAAATGCTGATGACCTGACTGAAACTGCGCTTGATGATTATAAAGGCTGGGATGCAATAATTGACAACAATTCTGACTTTTCTAATTTAGAAAAGCAGGAGAAAGATTTGTTAATTAAAATTAAGAAATTCTTTTCTTAAACATCGCAAAAGTTGTTAGTGATAAGGTTAATGTATTCAAGAATTTGAGTAAAATATTCAAGGTCGCATTCGCCGTTTGCGATTATGTCACAGTTGTCTTTCGCGGGCATTACATACTTTCTGCCTGCCTTACATACGTAATCCCAGTGTTTTAGGGCATTATCGTGGTCTTGATTTCTTACTTTTGCCCTGTCTAAAAAGCGTTTTTTTCTTGTTTTATTGTCAAGGTCAATATAGATTTTAATATCAAACATGTCGTGAACTTCTTTATAAGTTGCCGCCATGCCTTCAACTATTATTATTTTTTCACTTTTAATATCTATGGCGTTAGGAATGCTTATGCCCGTACCGTTTACAAGATACTGAGGGATTTTCACGTCATGACCCGAGGCAAGTTTTTCTATATCATCCCTTAAAAGTTCAAGTTGAAAATTATGAGGCGAGTCAACGTCATATCCGGCATCTCTTAGTGCGTCAAATGTACCGTATTGTTTTATTAAATCTGATATATCATTAAAGTAGTTGTCTGTATTTACTATTGATATGGGGAGGTTGTTTTTTTCGACACATTGTTTAATATTTGAACAAATTGTAGACTTACCGCTTGCGGATTCTCCTGTAATTGAAATAAGAATTTTTCTCTTTGGCTGGTTTATTAATCTGTCTAAAAAATTCTCCAAAAAGTCTGACTTTACATTTAGAAGAAGGCGCTTTTGTGCCTTTTTGTCATAGTTTATTATTTGTCTGAATTTTGTTTTTAAATAAAACGCGAGAAATTCCCTGCCGATTCTTGTGTCAAAATTCGGCTTTTGAATTTTTTCTGTTTCTTTATTTTCAACTAAATCTCTAATCAGTGCGTTCATGTGAATATAATAATAACTCTAAAAATAATTTGTTGCTAAAAGTGCAACTAAATTCTTAACACTTGAACACATTTCATTGTAATTTTTGTCCAGTGAACCATCTTTAGCTACAAAAATAAGACTTGTTAGTTCTTGTGAGGCGGGTATTTCCCCGTTTTTTAAAAGATTGGCGTAACTTTCCCTTAAAAGTCTTTTTATTCTGTTCCTTTTGACTGCTCTTTTGTGAATTTTTTTACTCACAACAAAACCTACCCTCGTGGGGTAGTTTTGCTCTTCTTTGTTTTTTCCGCCGTATAAGATAATATTATCATCCGAGACTATTCTTTTTTGGCGATATGTAGCAATAAAAGCCCTGTGGCTCGTTAGCCTTTGGTTTTTACTAAGCACGGTTTTTAGCTGTGATTGCAAGTTTGTGACGACCTTTAGCGCGACGTCTGTTGATTACGCCTCTGCCGCCTGGTGTAGCCATTCTTGCGCGAAAACCGCTGACATTTTGTCTTTTTCTCTTTGTACCTTCTAATGTTCGGCGCATATATTTCTCCTTGACATTTAATTTTGTTATCAGTATTAACTATACTAAGCAAAACAAACAGGAGTGTCAACTTATGGGTGTTAATATTTGTAATACAAACAAAAAAATCGGTTTTATTGGCGCAGGAAAAATGGCAAGCGCTATTATGGGCGGAGTAATTAAAAGCGGATTTGCCTCAAGTCAAAATATTTTTGCATTTGATGTTAATCAAAAAGCCTTGGATATTGCAAAAGCTAATTTCAATATAAATACGCTAACTTCAATTAAAGATTTGCTAAAAAATGTGGATGTAGTTTTAATTGCTACAAAGCCTTTTGTTATAGATGATGTGTTGGCTGAACTTAAGGATATAACCGGTTCAAAACTTGTTATATCAATTTTAGCAGGTGTTTTAACAAAAAAAATTGAATCCGTCTTAAATGAAGCAAGAGTAGTAAGGGTTATGCCAAATACTCCCGCTTTTGTAAAAGAGGGAATGTGCGCTATATGCAAGGGTTCAAAAGCACAAAGCGAGGATGTTGATTTTGTTGAACTAATGCTAAAAAATATAGGAAAAACCGTAAGAGTTGATGAGTCAAAAATAGATATAGTAACTGCTATTTCAGGCTCGGGCCCAGCATTTTATTACTACATTATTGATTTAATAGCGCGCGCGGGTGAAAAACTGGGTTTGGATTATAAAACTTGTCTTTCGCTTTCTGCTCAAACGGCACTTGGCTCGGCAAAAATGATGCTTGAAAACGGGCAAAGCCCTGATGAGCTTATAACTGCTGTTACAACACCGGGCGGATGTACCGCTGTTGGTAACGATGTTCTTAAAAACTCTGATATAGAGAAAATTCTTGATAAAACCATAAAAGACACTATGGAAAAAGCCAAAGCTCTTGGTTAAGAAGAATTATCTTTTTGAACGCGAAACAAGGAAGTCGACTTTATCAAGCTCGACTTTTTTGTTGCCAAGCATCATATCTTCGGCTTGTTCAAGGATTTTTGTAATCATAAAACCGTTTTCGCCGTCTGAGCGCGGAGTTTTTCCTGTTTCAATACATTTAATAAAGTGCTGGCACTCAAGTTTTAGAGGCTCAATTTCAAGATAGTCAAATATTTCTATACTTTGCTGAGCAGGTGTTTTGTTGTCAAAAATCTGTAATTTATTTTCAAGTAAAGTATCATCCAAAATTGCCGTAGCTTTATCACCGCGAACAAGAAGTGTTACACGCTTTTGCGGGTGAATCCAACTGTCGCTTACGTGAGCTATTATTCCTTTTTCAAACTCTATTGTAAGGTGAGTTATATCAAAAATATTTTCATACTCGGCGCAGCAGCCTGTTGCATTGAGTACTTTTACAGGGTCAAGACCAAGGACGTGAGCTATCATTGACACATCATGAGGAGCTAAGTCCCACATAACACTTCGGTCATTTTTAAAGTAGTTAATATTAAGTCTGTCACTTTGTACGTATTTGATGTTGCCCAAAATTCCGTCCGAGATGAGCATTTTCAATCTGTTAACGGCAGGGTGATATAAAAGCAGGTGTCCTACCATTAGAACCAAGCCTTTTTGGTCGGCAAGCTCTTTTAATTTTTTTGCTTCCTGAGCTACTGTTGAGATTGGTTTTTCAACATACACATGTTTGCCTGCCTCAAGTGCTTTTCTGACAAGGTTAAAGTGCGTATGGCTTGGTGTTACAACGCAAATTGCCTTGATTTCAGGGTTTGTTAATAATTCATTAAAATCTTTTGTTGTGTGTGTGCCGTCATATTGTGCCTCAACCATTTTGAGGTTTTCTTCGTCAATATCGCATACGGTATGTAGTGCACCTAAATTGTAAAAATTTCTTACAATATTTCTGCCCCATAATCCACAACCCGTAACGGCAACGAATTTTTCCCTGAAATCCTTATTTTGCATTTATTCCACCTGTGTTTTGTATTTAATTTCATTCTATTTAAAACGATTTAATTATTCAAGTTAAAATTATATTAATGTTTTTGTGCTATTATGAACTCATGACAAAGAGAGTTTACATTCAGGGCTATCCTGTTGATATTTTGAGTTTCAATCAGGCGCTTGATTGCGCAAAAGGCGCTATAGATAACGGCGAAAACCTGCAAGTGGTTACAATTAACCCTGAAATGGTCGAGCTTGCAAATAAAGATAAAGATTTTGCAAGGATATTAAAGCATTCTGAGCTTGTTGTGCCTGACGGTGTGGGTATTAAAATTGCACTTAAGTTAAAAGGTATAAATCAAGAACGAATTGGCGGTGTGGACTATTCAAGAGCTTTAATTGAAATATGTGCCAAAGAAAACTTGCGACTTGCGCTTTTAGGAGCAAAAGAAGAGGTTATTACTACTCTTAGAGATAAATTGCTAAGAGAGTTTGATGGTTTAAATATTGTTTACTCGCATAATGGCTATTTTGATGATGAAAATTTAGTACTGCAGGAAATTAAAAATGCCCGCCCTCAAGTCCTTTTGTGTGCATTGGGTGCACCAAAACAAGAGATTATAAACTACAGATTAAAAGAAATGTTACAAGGTTGCGTTATGGTCGGTGTGGGCGGAAGTTTTGACGTTTTTGCAGGATATGTCCAAAGAGCGCCTGTTATTTGGCAAAAACTCGGGCTTGAGTGGCTATATAGAACCCTAAAACAACCGCAAAGGTTTAAGAGAATATTTCCGACTTTGCCAATATTTCTGTTTAAGAGTATAATAGATAGTGTAAAAAAGTAATTATCAGTTTGTTGAGGCATAGAGAGTATTGAATAAATTTAACGCCACGGTAAGGAGTGACATACTAAAAATGATACACAATGCAAAGTCCGGTCATCCCGGAGGTTCTTTGTCTTGTGTGGAAATCTTAAGTGTGCTTTATAATAAAATTTTGAACATCCCTGTTGAGTGGAAAAATTCGCCGAATTTTGAAAAAAGAGACAGATTTATTCTCTCGAAAGGTCATGCCAGTGCTGCACTCTATAGTGTTTTAGCTAGGAAAGGTTTTTTTCCTGCGGAAGAGTTGATGACTTTTAGAAAACTGGGTACAAGACTCCAGGGGCACCCCTCAACAAGAACAAAGCTTGAGGGTATTGAAGTATCAACGGGCTCTTTGGGGCAGGGATTATCCATGGCAGTTGGCGTTGCACAAGCACTTAAACTGAATAATAACCCTGCAAGAGTATATGCTCTTTTAGGTGATGGTGAGATGCAGGAAGGCAGTGTCTGGGAAGCGCTTATGAGTGCAAGCCACAAAATGCTTGATAATTTAACAATAATAATAGATAAAAATAATCTTCAAATAGATGGTGGCGTCGATGATGTTAAATCTCTTGAGCCGCTTGATAAAAAGCTTGAAGCCTTTGGCTGGCATGTAAGCGTAGTTGACGGGCATAATGAAGAAGAGATTGAATGCGCTTTAAAAAATGCTGCTAAATCTGACAAACTTTGCGCTATTATTGCAAATACCATAAAAGGCAAGGGCGTATCTTTTATGGAAGATAATGCAGGCTGGCATGGTAAAGCACCAAATGATGACGAACTGAAGAGAGCACTGGAGGAATTAAATGCTTAAAAAAGAATTGGAAGTTAAGTCTCCAAGAGCCGCATATGGTGAAACACTTGTTGAACTTGGTGCTCAAAATAAAGATGTAGTTGTACTTGACGCGGATTTGTCCTGCTCGACTCAGACATGTAAATTTCAAAAGGCTTATCCTGAAAGGTTTTTTAACTCGGGAATAGCAGAGCAAGATATGATGTGCACGGCAGCAGGTCTTGCAACAGAAGGAAAAATCCCATTTGTCAGCACATTTGCCATGTTTGCAACTGCAAGATGTCTTGATCAGATAAGAAACTCTATTTGCTATCCGAAATTAAATGTAAAAATTGTAGCAACACACGGCGGTATAACTGTTGGAGAGGATGGTGCATCACACCAAGCACTTGAGGATGTTTCCTATATGCGCTCACTGCCTGACATGACAGTGATTGTCCCTGCTGATTATAATGAAGTTAAGCAGGTTATAAAGTATGCCTCTGAAATACACGGCCCTGTTTATGTTCGCCTTGCAAGAACAAATTTAAAAACTGTATTTGACGAGTCTGAGTATGTCTTTAATCCTGAAAAAGCAGTAAAAATAAAAGAAGGTTCTGATGTTACGCTCATAACAAACGGTGAGACACTTACTGAGGTAATAAGTTGCGCTAATATGCTCCAAAATGACGGTATTGGTGCTGAAGTACTTCATGTTCCTGTTGTAAAACCATTCTTTGCTGCAGGTGATATTATTGAAAGTGTAAAGAAAACAGGAATTGCAATAACTGTTGAAAATCACAGTATAATAGGCGGTTTAGGAAGTGCAGTTTGTGAAGTCTTGAGTGAAAATCTTCCTGCAAGGGTATTAAGAATAGGAACTCCGGATTGCTTTGGTCAAAGCGGTGAACAACGTGAGCTGATGGACTTCTATGGTTTAACTGATGAGAAGTTATACAAAACTATAAACAGATATTTAGGTAAAAAATGATAGTAGTTCGTGACTTAATAAAACAGTATAGAAATAAATTTGCTCTGTATAATGTAAATCTTCACATTAGACCGGGCGAGTTTGTTTTTCTTGTTGGTTCATCAGGTGCGGGTAAGTCGACTTTGATGAAAATGCTGTATCTCGAAGAGCGTCCCACTCGCGGAAGCGTACTTGTTGGCGGAATAAATATTGGTAATTTGGCGCCAAATAAAATCCCAAACCTGAGGCGATGTATGGGTATTGTATTTCAAGATTATAAACTGCTTCAAAATCACACCGTGTATGATAACATCGCTTATGTCATAAGAACCATGGGTGTTTCTTCAAAAGAGATTGAAGCGAGAGTTTATGGTGCTCTTAAGGTTGTCGGATTGGAAGATAAATACAAATCTCGTCCTTGTGAACTGTCGGGTGGTGAGCAGCAACGTGTAAGTATAGCGCGCGCTATTGTGAACGGGCCTCCACTTTTAATCGCTGATGAGCCTACTGGCAATCTTGACCCAAAGAATTCTATGGAAGTCATGCAAATTCTTGAGCAGGTTAACCAAAGAGGAATCACGATACTTGTGTCTACCCATGACCATGCTATAGTTAACCATTTTAGAAAAAGGGTTATTACTCTTGAAAAAGGTCAGATAATTAGAGATGTACAGGCAGGTACCTATGACTAACGGCGTGAGAAGAAACAGGTTAAAACAAAAAGTTAAATCACACTTACCTAAAGATTGGCTTACTGAGCTTAGGATTGCATATCGTATAAGTATTGAAACTATAAAAGGTGTCGCACAAGCCGGTCTTATAAATATTGCCATTATAACAACAATGGCTGCAATATTGACCATATTTGGTGCAATTTTCAGAACTACTTTAAGTGTTTCAAGTATGGTATCTGCCATGGGTAATGTACTTGAGATATCTGCATACCTGAAACCCAACGCTGATATTAATTCTACCGTTGCTACCATAAAAGAAATTCAACATGTAAAAGGGGTTAAATATATTTCAAAAGAGGCCTCTTGGTCAGAATTAAAAAGGGAAATTGATGTGCCCGATGTTTCAAATCCCTTGCCTGATACGTTGCATATAAAGGTTGATGACCCAAAAAATATTGAACATGTAATGGCAAGCGTAAAAAAACTATCAGGTGTGTCTGATTTAAGTTACGCTAAAGACTTGGTCGCAAAATTTCAAATGATAAATAAAATAAGTCATACAATTACACTTGTTGTAGTAATTATTGCATGTATTTTGACAATAACTATCATAAATAATACAATTGAATTGGTAATTCAATCAAGGAAAGAGGAAATAGAGATAATGCGTCTGATGGGCGTTTCAAACTGGTATATAAAATCCCCACTTGTTTTACAGGGCGCTATATACGGGTTTGCAGGCGCGCTTGTTGCAATAGTCCCAATAAATATTGTACAAGGCTATCTGCTTAAGATGCATGATTTCTTTATGATGCCTGCCTATCCCTATTCGCAGGGGTTGGTAGTGTTCTCTGTTTTGCTTGTGGGTGTGCTTTTTTCTGCAGGCGGAAGTTTTATGAGCATCAAGAAGCATCTTCAGGTATAATGGTAAAGTATGGATAATAACAGAATTAATGCACAGCAATATATAGAAGATTTTAAAGATATACCGCCTATGCCAAATGTTATGGTACGCGCACTTGAGGTTATCAAAAATCCTCAAACCGGTATTAGAGAGTTGGCAAATATCATGTCGGTTGACCAGTCGATTTCAACCAAAACATTAAGTCTTGTCAACTCGGCATATTATGGCTTTCATCAGCAAATTACTTCAATTAATAAAGCTCTTGTTATATTAGGCATGATGAAGGCGAAAAATATAATCATGAGCCTTGCTTTGAAGCAAATGATGACTACACAGGGTTCGCGTGAGCTTTGGGAACATTCTATAAAGTGTGCAATTGCTTCAGAAATGCTTGCAGAAGAGTACAAAGTTATAAATCCGGATGACGCTTTTGTTATTGGTTTTTTGCATGATATTGGTAAAATATTGCTCAACGCAAAAAATCCGATAAAGTATTCAAAAGTAAGGTATATTGCTCAGCAAAATCAGGCGGATTTAGTTGAAATTGAGGACTCTTTCTTTGGAACAAATCACTGTATTTTGGGTGCTCTTGTTTCAAAGAAATGGCAGTTACCCGTGATTTTGACAAATTGCATAAGATATCATCACAACCCTATCCAATCGTCACTTCCTGTTGCATGCGGGATTGTGTATATAGCAGATAGGCTTGTACAACAAAAAATTCCGACGCCAATTTTAGACCCTAAAATTATGGATAGGCTTGATATTCAAATAAATGACCCTATTGCGCTGAGAGAAAGCATACTTGCAAAGGCATCTGTCTTTTTAAAGGAAATGCAAACTCCTGCATAAGTTAGTCAAAAAGACCCATTTGACCGTTTTGTCCAATATATTTTATACCAAGGTGATTATAAGCGGCTTTTGTAGCGCAACGTCCTCTGTTTGTACGTGCTAGCAGGCCTTTTTGCAGTAAATAAGGTTCATAAACATCTTCAATTGTTCTGACATCTTCGCCAAGTGCAACCGATAGTGTTTCAACCCCTACCGGACCGCCGTCATAGCTGTTTATAATCAGCTTAAGTAAGGCTCTGTCTGTATTATCAAGCCCTAAATTATCGATACATAGCGAATCGAGTGCTTCTTTGGCAATTTGTTTTGTAATTTTTCCGTCATATTTAACAAGAGCATAGTCGGCGCTTCTTTTAATCAATCTGTTTGCTATCCTCGGTGTGGCTCTTGAGCGAGAGGCAATTTCTATCGCGCCATCGTCATCTATTTCTATATTAAGAATTTTTGCACTTCTTTTTATAACTTGCGCAAGTTCTTCAACTGTATAAAATTCTAACCTGTGAATAATTCCAAACCTGTCTCTTAATGGGCCTGATAATGCGCCTGCCTTTGTTGTTGCACCAATTAGTGTAAATTTTGGCACAGGTACGCGCATTGTTTTGACACTTTGACTTTTTCCCGTTGTAAGGTCAATAAAAAAGTCCTCCATTGCAGGGTATAAAATTTCTTCCGCGATTTTATTCAGTCTGTGAATTTCATCAATAAATAAAATCTCGCCGCCTTTTAGTGACATTAAAATGCCTATAATATCCCTTGGCCGCTCAAGAGCCGGAGCTGATGTTATTTTAATATTTACACCTATTTCGTTTGCAATAACTCCCGCAAGAGTAGTCTTACCAAGTCCGGGGGGGCCGTAGAAAAGCAAGTGGTCGAGCGGTATATTTCTTTTTTTACTTGCTTCAATTGTTATTTTAAGAGTTTCTTTCAGTGCGCTTTGACCAATGTACTCATTAAAAGTCTTTGGACGGATATTTTTTTCGTAAGTTTTATCGAAATCAGACTCTTTAGCGTCTAAATCTTGAGATTTGCACATAGGCGCATCTTCTGATGCGCCTTGCGTTATGTTATTTTTTTTATTTTTATCGTCGTCTGAGATTATCATCTTATCTTAAGAATCTTAAATAAATGTAGAGTGTACTCATAAATAGGGCCACAAATGTTGTAATTGCACCGTATTTTAAGTAGTACATGAATGATATCGGGTGTCCGTGTTTTGCAGAATTTTCACTAACGATAACATTTGCTGCAGCACCGATTATTGTTAAGTTTCCACCTAAGCATGCGCCAAGTGACAAGCACCACCATAGCGGATGAGTATACTCTGCTCCCATAGTTTGAGAAATCGTAGCAAGCATAGGTGCCATGGTTGCGGTATATGGGATGTTATCAATAATACCCGATAAGATACCTGATGCCCAAAGGATAATCATAGCAGTTGCACCTTGAGAACCGTTTGTTACTTCAAGCAGCCAATTTGCCATAAGTCTGATACCGCCTGAAGCTTCAAGACCACCTATAATAATGAATAAACCAATAAAGAAGAAAATTGTATTCCATTCAACTTCAACCAAGATTTTTGCAGGTTTTTCAAATATTAAAAGTACGCTTGCGCCAATCATTGCAATTAAGAATGTCGGAATATGGGTAATATCATGTGCCATAAAACCAAGTATTACAAGCAATAACACTATACCGCTTCTTATAGCAAGAAGTTTGTCTGTTATTGTGTTTGAATTATCAATTTCAGCAACTGAAGCCATTTTTTCAGGTGTGCTTTTAAGTTGTTTTCTGAACATAAAGATAAGCAGTCCGACGCAAGCAAGGAAAATATAAAATACTATGTCAGTAAGTTCTTTTATAAAGTCCATAAAGCTAAAGCCTGCAGCCGAGCCTATAATAATGTTTGGCGGGTCGCCGATAAGCGTTGCCGTTCCGCCGATGTTAGAACATATAATTTCACTGATTAAGAAAGGAACAGGATTTAAGTCCAGTTTCTTGCAAGCTGCAAAAGTAATGGGCATAACAAGGATTACCGTCGTTACGTTATCTAAAAATGCGCTTGCAAAAGCAGTGAAGAAAGCAAGCGAAAAAAGTACAAGTTTCGGCTTGCCTTTCGTATGTTTTAAGATTTCATTTGCCATCCAAGTGAACATGCCTGATTTTGCTGCAATGTGAACAATTATCATCATTGAAACAAGCAGGAATATTACATTGAAGTCAATAAAATTTGTAAAATATTCAGCAAGACCTTCTGCTGTTTTTTCGGTTTGCAAAAGACCCAAGAATAATGTTAAGCATGCGCCCAAAAGTGCGATTGTAACTTTGGAAATTTTTTCCCAAGCAATAAATATATAAGCAACAATAAGGATTGAAGCAGATACAATCACAGCATTTTGGCTCGCCAACGTGTGTAAGTGTTCCAAAATTTTCTCCTCTCACAAAAAATATAACTACGTCTTATTCTATCTGCTAAAAAATATTAGTCAAAGCAGTAATAAATTTTTTTTATGTTTTTGTGATAGTATTAGTTTAAAGGGAGAAAATTCAGGAGAGTTTATGAGCCTAGTTGATATACTTTTAAAAATATTTAAAGACCCAAACGAGAGAAAAATAAATAAAATTATGCCCATTGTTGAGCATATAAACGCTCTTGAAGAGGAATTTTCCAAGCTCACAGATGAACAGTTGAGAGCTAAAACCGACGAATTCAGAGAAATTTTATCCAAAAGAGAAACTTCTTCTGATTTTAAAAAAGACAGAGAACTTGAAAAAGCTGCACTGGATGCCATTTTACCCGAGGCTTTTGCAACGGTGAGAGAAGCTGGCAAAAGGGTGCTTAACATGCGCCACTTTGATGTGCAGTTAATAGGCGGTATTTTTCTTCATAATGGTCATATAGCTCAGATGAGAACAGGGGAAGGTAAAACCCTTGTTGCAACTCTTCCTGCTTACCTTAACGCTTTAACGGGTAAGGGTGTTCATGTAATTACGGTTAATGATTACCTTGCAAAACGTGACTCTGACTGGATGGGCAAAATTTATAAGTTCTTAGGATTGAGTGTCGGGGTTATTTTATCTCAAGGTTCGGGACATAACGACTTTGAATCCAAAAAGCAGGCTTATGCTTGTGATATTACTTACGGCACAAATAACGAATTTGGTTTTGATTATCTTCGCGATAACATGTCCTCATCTCTTGAGGCTCTTGTTCAAAGACCTTATAACTATGCAATTATCGATGAAGTGGACAGTATTTTAATCGATGAAGCCAGAACCCCTCTTATTATCTCGGGCAGATTGGAAAAATCAGCTGAAACATATAAAACTATGGCAAGAATTGCTCCTCTTTTAAATAAAGTTGAGCACTACGAAGTTGATGAAAAGAATAAAAATATTATCTTAACTGAAGATGGTATCGATAAAGCATGCGAACTTTTAGGGGTAGATGATTTATTTGATATCCATACTCAGTACGCTCATCATTTGCTGCAGGCGCTTAAGGCAAAAGAATTATTCATAAAAGATACCGACTATGTAGTTAAAGACAACGAAGTTATGATAGTGGATGAGTTCACAGGTCGTATAATGGAGGGCAGGCGCTGGTCTGAGGGTCTGCATCAGGCAATTGAAGCTAAAGAAGGCGTTGCAATTCAAGATGAGACTCAAACACTTGCAAGTATTACTTTCCAAAATTTATTCAGGTTATATCCGAAACTATCGGGTATGACAGGTACGGCAATGACTGAAGAAGCCGAGTTTGGAAAGATTTATAACCTTCCTTGTACGGAAATTCCTACAAATAAGCCTGATATCAGGATTAATTACCCTGATGTAATTTATAAAACCCGCGAGATGAAGTATCTGAAAGTTGCCGATGAAATTGAAAAAATGGCAAAAATGGGTAGACCGACTCTTGTAGGTACTATTAGTATTGAAAAATCTGAATACCTCTCTAATATTCTTAAAAAACGCGGTATTAAGCATAATGTCTTAAATGCTAAGGCGCATGAGAGAGAGGCTTATATTATCGCTCAAGCGGGTCGTGTTAATGCTGTTACTATTGCAACAAATATGGCAGGCCGCGGTACGGATATTTTACTTGGCGGTAACCCTGAATATCTTGCAAAAGAGGACTTAGATTCAAAAGGAATAACCCCTGATGCTCCGGATTATGAAGCGCAAAAAGAGGTCGCTCTTGAGCGTGCAAGAAAAATAACAGAAGAAGAGCATGCAAAAGTTGTAGCGCTTGGCGGCTTGCATGTTATAGGTACAGAGCGCCACGAGTCAAGACGTATAGATAACCAGCTTCGCGGTCGTGCAGCGCGTCAGGGTGACCCTGGGTCTACAAGATTTTTCTTATCTTTAGAAGACGATTTAATGAGAATTTTTGGCGGAGATAAAATCTCTGCTCTTATGAGTATGCTAAATATTGAAGAGGATATGGCTATAGAAAATCCACTTATTACTCGTCAAATTGAATCTGCACAGAAAAAGGTCGAAACTTATCACTTTGACATAAGAAAAAGTGTACTTGAATATGATGATGTCATTAATATTCAAAGGGAAAAATTCTATATTCAAAGGCGTAAAGTCCTTGCCTCAAAGAATTTAAGTTCTGATATCAATTACATGATTAATCTTGAGGTTGATAAAATTTTAAGGCAATATATTTCTCCTGATATGCCTCCTGCTGAGTATGTTAAAGACGACATAAAAATGCTCACAAATGAAATTCACTCGGTATTTCCGCAACTTGTTGATGTTACAGTTGCTGACCTTATGGAAAAAAGATATCAAGAGATGTCTGATTACCTAAAGGGACTTGTGAATGCTGCATATAGGGAAATGGAAGAGACATCGGTTGCAGGTTTTAACGAAGTTATGGCTCGATATGGCAATGCTGACGTTAAAAAACAAGAGCCTTTTTCAGATGATAATGTTATGAGAACTCTTGAAAGAGATGTGCTACTGCAAGTAATTGATTCTAAATGGATTGACCATTTGAATAATATTGACGCTCTAAAAGACTCTATTGGTCTTGTAGCTTATGGGCAGAAAGACCCGCTTATTGAATATAAAAAAGAGGCGTTTAATCTCTTTAACTCTATGATGTCAGATATTCAGTCAGAAACTGTAAGGCACTTGTTTAGAGCGCGTTTTGGAATACAAATTATAGATGAAAATGAAAATTCGCTTGAAGATGTTCCTTTTATAGATGGCGACATAGAAACAGAAACGGAGCTTACGCGTGCTCTTAAAAATTCAACTTCAAACTATGTTGATGAAGAGCCAAAGGATGATATGCCAAAAGTCGGCAGAAACGACCCCTGCCCTTGCGGTAGCGGTTTAAAATACAAAAAATGTTGCGGTAGAGGTAAGGTATAGTTAAAACAGTTAGTACAAGCTGGCAATTTTCTGTTTGTTAGTGTTTTATAGTTTGTATATCGTTGTGTAAGGTGACAAATGGAACTTGGCAAAGTATACTCTTCTTTTAGGCTGCCAAACAGTGTATCTCAGAGTTATAACAATAATACAAACCCTATTTATTATGATTCAAAAAGTAATGAGCAGGGTGCGGGTTTAGATAAAAATAAGGCATATATAAGCATTGCTGCTGCACTTGGCATTGGAGCAATGGCTGTTGCTGCAATTAAATTGGGGCCTAAGGTCTTTAAAGAAAAAGCTATAAGTAATGTTTTGCCCGTTAAGTCTCATGATTTAGCTCAAACTGTCACCAATGACTTAAGTGTTAAAGTTTCTAAAAATGATGATATTTTAGAAAATCCGCTGGGCTTTTTTAGAAGAAGGTTGGCTGATTTTTTTGATGAGAGCACTTTGGTTGATTTTGACAGCTCTGTTCAATTGGAGACATTGAGAAACGGGTCAAAAAAATATACTTATGGATTTAAAGACAAGGATGATGTAATTCATTCGGTAAAATTCCTCACCACAAAGGATGATAAGTTTTTATCAATTTTTGATGATGCCGTTAGTGATAATGGAGATATAAGACGTGCAAAATATCTTAAAAGCGGTTTCACACCGGTTTTCTCATTATATAAAAATGCTGACGGTTCTGTTGCGATTAAGTCTTTTAAAATAGGCAACAAGAACTATTACAAAGAAATTAAAAAGTATCAGGACGGTACGTCGGAAGAAGTTTTAAAAAATGGTCTTTTGGGCGATGTTATAAGCAAAGCAAAAGTAACAAGAAATGCTAACGGGCAGAGCGTAAAATTTATTACTGATTTTAGTGCTGATACCCCTGTTGATTATGTTCGAATTATCGGTGCCAAAAAACCAAAGTATGCCGTAATGCCTTTAGACCAATATGGCAAAGTTCTTGTCTATGAATTGGATTTTGATGGCAGGGTTCTTGCAAAGTCTACCCAAAGGGTGCAAGACTATATGTGGGATGTAAGTGCGCAAGAACTTGACTTGGCTCAAGTCTTAAATCTTGAACCGGCACACTCTTTTGGTGGAAACCTTGAGGATTTGTTTAGAAAAAATCCAAATTACAAGAATGCGACTCGCGGCTTTATTGAAGAAAATGCAATATTGGACTACAGTTCAGATATTTTTGGTGATTTTAAAGGAAAATATTTTGATGTACCTGAGCGATTTGCTGTTATCTCTAACAGTATTGCAACAAAAAACGGTACGGCACTTGTTTGTGATAGTGTACCAGAGCTATTTAAGGACATAGATGTCGGCAAAATCCAAAAAGCGCTCGATAACTTTACTGTATTAAGAGACTTTAAAGCTCCTGTTTATGAGTTTGAAATTGCAGGCAAAAAGTTCAGAGCTGCATTTGTCGGCGGTGGTCAAATAGGGAATGTGTATAAAATAGAGGATTGTTATGGTAATGCTGCAGCCCTTAAAATATTTAAAGACCCGTTTTTACTGGGGCCTCAATCCTGCTATTCTGAAATCCCTCTTTTAAGACAAATGAACAAAGAAGGTGTAAATAATGTTCCTAAATTTTACATGGCTAATCCCATAGGCAGGCCGGTATATGTTGATGGTAATGCGGCTTACTCAAGTCATGGCGGTTGGATGCTGAGCCAATATATAACAAAAGACACTCCAAAAAAGCAAGGTGATTTTGAGTTCAAAGATTGGCTAAAAAATCATAACCTTATTTTTTGCGACTACAATGACGGGACAAAGTTGGGTGATTATTTTGTTGATATCGGAGGTGTTGCAAGTAAAGAAAATCTGCAAGGTGCTTGTGATCAGGTAATGGATACGCTTGATAACAGACTGCTTGCCACATTGCATAATGGTGCTACTATTAGCAGTTTGCTAAATGTTTAATGAAAAAGAGCCCGTGCGCAAGGCTCTTTTTGATTTTCGTATCTTAATCGGCGCACTCCAGATAAAAACTTGAGCCTTGTTTTGTGCCTCTTTGTTCAAAAATTTTATCTATCAAATTTAGTGTTTCAAATTTGTTATTTACCCATTTTGGTGCAATAAGAGTTTTTGAATATCCGCTGCCTGCAAGCCTGTGAATTGTTGTGCTTGGCGGTAAGAGTTCTAAAAAATCGCACACCAAATTGCAATATTTTTCCATATCAAGGAGTTTTATTTTACTATCCTTATATATTTTAGCTAGCGGTGCATCCTCCAAAACTGTAAGCATATGGAGTTTTACCCCGTCAATCTTAAGTTCCGCAAGCCTTTTTGCACTTTGTTTTATCATTTCATCATCCTCGTGAGGCAGTCCTAAAATCATATGCACACAGATGTTTATATTTCTTTCTTTAGCAAGATTATATGTTTTTAAAAAACATTCATAATCATGTCCGCGATTGATTTTTTTAAGGGTAGAGTTATGCGTACTCTGTAAACCAAGCTCAAGCCAAGGATTTTTGTATGTTGCAATTAAGTCCAGTTTTTCCTCATCAAGGCAATCAGGCCTTGTACCTATTGAAATCCCAACTATCCTTTCGTCGCAAAAAGCCTCATTGTATATATTTTTGAGTTTTTCAACAGGTGCGTAAGTGTTAGAGAATGCTTGAAAATACGCAAGAAATTTTCTTGCCCCAAAGCGCTCGGATAACGTCTTTATGCCTGTATGAACCTGATTTTTTATATCAAGTTTATTTGAATGAGCTTTTGAAAAACTCCCTGACTCATCGCAAAATATGCAGCCGCCCGTTGATATTGTACCGTCACGGTTTGGGCAGGAAAAACCAGCGTCAAGAGTGATTTTATATATTTTCTCTCCAAACTTTTCCTTTAAATATTCACTAAAGGCATAATATGCTTTTTGCATTCATTCACCACTTTTTACAATAAAATTTTATTATCTGTTTAAAGATTTGGCAAATTAATTAAGAATTATGTTATAATTATTAAAAAGACAGTTTATTTAGGTGGATTTATGAGAATTTTGATTTCTAATGACGACGGCATAGCTGCAACAGGTATAAAAGCTTTAATTACCCGTTTGTCAAAAGAACATGATGTATATGTAGTAGCACCTGATAGGGAAAGAAGTGCTGCCGGTCATTCTCTTACCTTGCACACTCCGCTTAGGGTTGAAGAGCTTGAGTCTCAGTTTGGTGCAAAAAGAGTCTGGGTAACATCAGGTACACCCGGTGATTGTATAAAACTTGGAATATGTGCAGTATTAGAGCAAGGCGAGTTGCCAAATATTGTAATTTCAGGTATTAACCATGGGCCAAACTTGGGTACGGATATTTTATACTCAGGAACGGTAAGTTGTGCTATGGAAGGCGCTATGCTTGATTACCCCAGCATTGCAGTATCTCTTGCAAGTATGACATCCGACCCTATGTATTTTGATGTAACTGCGGATTTTATTGCTAAATTTTTGCCTAAAATTCAAAAAATAAATTTTCCTAAAAAAACTATTTTGAATATCAACACTCCGGCACTTGAGGAGGAAGATATTGCAGGAGTTGAAATAACAAAGCTTGGTACAAAAATGTTTACCGACAACTACGAAAAGCGTATTGACCCCAGAGGCAAAGTTTACTACTGGATGGCGGGTGAACTCACTACAAAACATGAAGAAGATGGTACCGATATAAGCGCTGTTAGGGCAAACAGGATATCAATTACACCTGTCACATTTGAGATGACACACAAGAGCATTATGGCAGATTTAGAAAAAGAATTCTGCAAAGACGGAATTTGCGACTGGTACGGTTATGGTTCAAATAATTCTTAACGGTGAAAAAAAAGAAGTAGCGGATAATACAACAATTGATAAGCTCCTTGAAACAATGGAGCTGCCAAAGTTTTTTGTTGTAGAAAAAAACCTTAAGATTATTTATAAAGAAGATTATAAAAATCATGTCCTTTGTGACGGAGACTCTCTCGAAGTTGCTTCTTTTTGCGGCGGGGGATAGTTTTTGATTATATAAATTTATTGTGCTAAAATTTCCCTGTAGATTTTATTGGGGAAATTATGGTAAAACGTGCTTATATAAGTGTCTATGATAAGACTAATGTTGTTGAACTTGCAAAAAGACTTCTTCAAACAGGTTGGGAGATTGTCTCCACGGGTAATACCTGTAAACTTCTCAATGATAACGGTATTGAGGCTATTGAAAGCTCTGCAATTACCGGTTTTAATGAACTCTTGGGCGGTAAGGTAAAATCACTCCACCCTGATATTTTTGCCCCTATTTTGGCGGATGAAAATGAACAAAAAGAGCTCAATTATCCCCCATTTTCTCTTGTCGTAGTAAATCTTTATCCTTTTGAAAAGTATAAAGGTGTTAATGCGGATATTGACACTCTTATTAAAAATATTGACATAGGCGGTGTAGCACTTCTTAGAGCTGCTGCAAAAAACTATAAAAATGTGACTGTAGTTTGTGATGTCAATGATTACGGAATTGATTTTGATAACATTGATGAAAAACTAAGAGAAAGTCTGGCTCTTAAGGTTTTTGAGCATACTTCAGAGTACGATTATACAATTTTTGAAGAATTATCATATAACTTTGGTGTAAACAGCAGAGAGAGCTTGCCCGAGCAAAAGGCAATGTACTTAAATAAAGTTAGTGATTTAAGGTATGGTGAAAATCCGCATCAAAAAGCTGCTTTATATTCTTATGATGCGCAGATTGATTATGAAATACTAAACGGCAAAGAAATGTCTTATAACAACATTCTTGATGCAACTGCCGCCGTAAATATTGCAAGCGAATTTTATGATGTCCCTGCTTGTGTAATTATAAAGCACACAAACCCCTGTGGTGCTGCACTCGGTAAGGATATTTTGGATGCCTGGCAAAAAGCTCTTGATTGTGACCCGTTAAGCGCTTTTGGCGGTATTGTTGCTTTTACAAAAGAAGTAAATGAAGAGGTTGCTAAAAAGCTTACTTCTATGTTTTTAGAAATTGTAATTGCACCATCTTATACAGATAGCGCTCTTGAGATTTTAAAAACAAAGAAAAATCTTAGAGTGATAAAGTTGAATACAGAATTAAAACAGTATCAAAACTTCGTGCCCCAGGAAGTTAAACTTACCCCGTTTGGAGTTTTGGTTCAAGAAAAAGATACGCTAGAGCTTGACCCGGATAAGTTCAAGATAGTAAGTAAGCTAAAACCTACTCAAGAGCAAATTGAAGATATGGTATTTGCTTTTAAAATTGCAAAGCATGTCAAATCTAACGGTATAGTCGTTGCAAAGGATTTGAGAACTCTTGGTATATGTGGCGGGCAGACTTCAAGAGTCGGAGCAGTTGAAATAGCAATAAATCGTGTTTGTGATTCTCCAAAAGGGGCAATTTTAGCAAGCGATGGATTTTTCCCTGCTATAGACAATATTCACCTTGCGGCACAAAACAGAATTGCAGCAATTATTCAGCCTGCAGGCTCTATAAAAGATAAAGAAGTTATAGAAACAGCTGATAAAATGGGCTTAATTATGGCCGCTACAGGTATCAGACACTTTAGACATTAATGGAATATATTGTATGAAAAATGCAGATAAAAAAGCGCTTTTTGGTTTGTGTACCGGACATTTTATGGTGGATTGGTATGCCTCTGTTCTTGTGCCCTTGTATCCCGTGATTACCGCTAAACTCGGCATATCACTTTCGTTTATTAGCGCTATTATCGCATTTGGGCATATGTTCTCGTCAATGTTGCAGCCTGTTTTTGGTTATGTGTCCGATAAACTTAAACATAGAACTTTTATGTTCTGGGGTCTTGTGATGTCATCTGTATTTATTCCGCTAACGGTTGTTTCGCATACTCCCGAGCTTTTAACTCTATTCTTAATTTTTGGTATGTGTGGTAATGCTTTTTATCATCCGCAGGTGACTTGTCTTGTAAATACCTTTAGTTATAACAATCCAAAATTAACAAAATATATGGGTGTTTTTCTGGGTCTAGGGACAATCGGTTATGCTATAGGCCCTGTGTGCTCTTCAGGCATGGTGCAAGGCTTTGGGGAAAATTCACTTCTTTTCTTTACAATACCTGGTGTTCTAACTGCACTATTTATATATTTTGTTGTTCCAAAAATTCCTCAAGAGTCGCTCTGTGGTGCTCATGAGAAGTTTTTGCCTATAATGAAAGAAATTTTGAGTTCAAAGGCAATTTTAGGTCTTATATTGATTTCTGTGGTTAAGTCGGGAGTTAGCATAAGTTTTGGCACATACATGCCCTTTATTTTAGAGAAAAATGGCTTTACGCTCAGTCAAATCGGGCTTATTGTGACTCTTTTCTTTACTATAAGCGGTTTTGCTACAATGATTAGCTCAAAAGTTGAAGAAAAAATTGGTGGAGCAAATGTAATTCGCTTGTCGTTTTTCTCTATACTTCCTTTGACTCTGTTATTTTTATATGTGATGGATAAAATGCCGCTTGTTTCTGCGATTTTATTTGTTTTAACAGGCTTTTTTATACTGCTTTCTGTTTCTGTGACACTTGTTAGTGCTCAGAAGATTATGAGTACTCATAAGGGTGTAATATCCGGAGTTATGCAGGGTTTCAGCTGGGGGTTAGGTGCTTTGTTTTTGGCTCCTATGGGTTTAATAGGTCAGCACTTTGGTGTGGAAAAGATACTTATAATAATGAGTTTGATTGCTTTTTTGACAGGTGTTTTTGGTATTTCAAAAGACCTGAAAAGAATTTTTGAAAATGGTGTGCAGAATTAAATAATTCCATCCATTGATAAGTTAAGTGCATGGCGCGCGGCTCTTATGGGAGTTGAGAACGATGTTCCTTGAATACTTAAGTAATGAGGTTTGAGTATCCCTTGTTGGTCAAGTTCGTACGGAACCCATTCTCCAAGCGTCAGATATAGGTTGTCATAATCTCTTGTTTTGTTATCGCCAAAAAGTTTGCATGCCATTTTGCCGCTTGCTACTCTGTTTTGTTCTGCCCATTTGCTGAGTAATTTATAAAATTCTTCTCTGTTGTTTTTTTTCAAGAACATAATTTTCTTAAATTCTTCTTGAGTAATTTCATAGTCTTTTAATTTTTTTCCGCTAAGTCTATATATCCTTGAAAGATTACAAATGTAGTCTGTATGCTCACCCGATGTGTAGTTTACTCCGTCTTTTGTGGGTTTTATTTTGTACTCCCCTTGCTCAAAGTGCCTTGTTAGTGAAGCTTTTCTTGAAGAAACAAAGTCTGATACTTTTCCGTCGTTATTAAGTGAACCAACCCCCTCTACATTTTTTGTCAGCAGTATTAAGTTAAAATTGTCTTCACCGTGGTTTCCCGAAGAAACAAATACTTTTGTTCCGGATTTTGCAAGCTCTGCAATTGATTGTGATATTTTTGCGGTCTCTTCAATATCTGCAAAAATATTTTTAATCTCTTCTTCGCCGCCAAATTCCCGTATTATGTTTTTTGCGACTCCTGCGTATTCACCCGGTTTTTTATTTTTAAAATCATCATAAAATTCAATTGGCACCAAGCACGCCCAAGAGAAATTAACTTCATCAGCTCCTTGGTATTTTTGCGTTAATCGAATTGTAGCATGGCTAAGATTGTTATCTTTCTTTGCTTCTTCCGTTATATCGGCAAATACATAGTTTGCAAAAGGATTATTTACAAACGCATATCGTGCTACCATTTCTCCATGAGGTATATATGGTACTTGGTGCAGAGTGAATTCTCCATCTGTAAACATTCTTGGATAATCTTCAAATTTATCAATAATTACTATGGTTTTTGGCCTTATTGTGGCATTTTTTATAAATTTGCCCTTTTCGTTTAATATTCTTATTTGAATGTTGCCGTTTTTATCTACCCCTTGTTTTATGAGGTAGTATACCTGACAATCCTTGGGATTAAACCATTTTACTCTTTTTGAAGGTGCATCAAAACTTTTATCTGTCAGTATTTTTAAATCTTCCTGTGTTGCTTCGGGAAATTTGCTTTTTCCGCGCAGCTTTATGTTATGCATTACATAGATATTAGTGCGCAGGGCATATTTTCCTTCAGCATTTGAAAAATATCTTTTTCTATTCGGTTTTGCAGGTTCTTTTTGGCCGAAAGAGATTGTATTTATGGGGCTGAAATTATATTTTGTTGTAAATGCATTTATAAACATGGCTAAAAATACAATGTCTAAAAATCAGTAAATTTGCGGTTTAGATAGGTTTTGTAAAGTATTGTTAAGTACATTTTTTTTAAAATGGCAATTTTTACAAATAAAAATACTTTATTAAAGCATAGGAAACGGGATTTAAAAATTAAAGGGAGAAAGATATGGCTATCGGAGCTAAGGACAAGATTGATGCACTTTTAGTTAAAAAGTATCAAGGTTTAAAAGTTGATAACCCTGTTATTCAAACATCAATGGTTGACCCTTCAAAAATGCTCGACGCTATGAATGATTTTGCAATGGTTCATATGAATGCACTGAATCTTCAACAACAGCTTAAATCAACTTGCATCAAGGCTATTTCTCTTAATATTCAATATCGTAAATCAAGAAATATTAAACCTGTTCAAAAACAAGCGCAAGCTGCAAGGTAGGTATGTTATAATTGCAAAATGAAAGATTTTGCAAAAAGATTGATACTTGCCTCAAACTCGCCGCGCAGAAGAGAACTGCTTGAGCTTGCAGGATATGCATTTAAAATCATTACATCTGATTATAGGGAAGAAAAATTTGAGAAATTTTCATATGAAAATATAAAAAAGAATTCATCAGGTAAGGCGCTATCAGTCGCAGAAGTTATAGATTTTCCTGCAATTGTAATAGGTGCCGATACCATGGTAATCCTCGATAGTGTGTGTTTATTAAATAAGCCTCAGGATATTTCCGAGGCTATTTTTATGTTAAAAAGACTTAGCGGAAAGGCTCATGAAGTTGTTACGTCAATTACACTTGTTGATAGTGTTTCAAAAAAGCAATTGACAAGATTTTCTAAGACAAAAGTCTTTTTCAGAAAGTTGAGTGATGGTGAGATTATTGACTATATAAATGCAAAAAACCCGCTTGATAAGGCGGGAAGCTATGGTATTCAGGATTTTATTTCTTTTGCACAGTCAAAAAACCCTCCAAAAGAGAGTTTTATAGAAAAAATTGAAGGCGATTATTATAACGTAGTGGGTCTTGATATCGGGCTTTTAGAGCAAATGCTCAATGAGTTTTAATGGGGTTTACATTCGCTTTTATGTGTAGTTTAATAGGTTTGTAGGAGCATAATCAAGATGGGTTCGTATGATTGAGATTTTAAAAACACAGGATAATAACGAACTTGTTGAAGTCAGCATTTCTGAAGCTCAATGCGGCTCTTGGTTTAACCTTATTGACCCTACTTATGAAGAAATTCAAAAAGTTTCCCTTGTTTTAAATTTGGATGAAAGTTTCTTAAGGAATTCTCTTGACGTTGACGAACGCTCGCGTATGGAGTACGAAGACGGACATCTTTTAATCATTACAAATATTCCTGTTATGGAGGATGAGGGTGCTTTTGACACATTGCCTCTGGGTATAATTTTTACCCCGACAAGCTTTATTACTGTCTGTTCCAAGGAAAACCGCATTATAAGTTCTTTTAACAAAGAAACTGCAAGCTTTTTTGATACAAGAAATAAGACAAGGTTTTTGTTGAATATATTGTTTCGCTCTACAAAATATTACTTAAGATATTTGAATTTTATCAATAAACAAACAGATAAAATTGAAGATGATTTACGTCGCACAATGAAAAATAAAGCTCTTTTTCAGCTATTTGAGGCACAGAAGTCGCTTGTTTACTTCACAACTGCGCTAAAGGATAACTATATTGTGCTGCAAAAGATTATGCGCCTTACAAAATCAGCGTACAATACTCCACTGAAATTCAGCGAGGATGATATTGACTTATTGGAAGATGTAATCATTGAAAATAAACAGGCGCTTGAAATGGTTGAAATGCACAGAAACATCCTTGAAAATATGATGGACGCCTTTGCTTCAATTATCTCTAACAATCTTAATATTGTGATGAAATTTTTGACATCTATTACAATTATTCTTGCAATTCCTACCATGTTTGCAAGCTTCTGGGGTATGAATGTCCATGTACCTTTCGCACTGCATCAGTTTGGCTTTGTAATTGTTGTTTTAATTTCTGCAATTGGAGCAATGCTTGCAGCTGCATTATTTGCAAAAAAAGGAATGTTTTAAGTATAAAAAAACGGACACGCTTAGTTATTTTATAACCTGGAGTGTGTCCGAAAGATACGAAACCTGCGTAGTAAATTTTCTACGCAGCTTGTGCCGCGTTAAAATTTACAAGGAGACATAAGGATATGCACACAAGTGCACTAATTGTTCCCTACTCCTGCTCACTTGCTCCTGAGGAAATCTTCGATTTCCACGTCGCCTTGGAACGGTTTGCATATGCCCGCCAAA
>CALUYW010000010.1 GCA_944325105.1 Candidatus Gastranaerophilales bacterium
CGCCATAGGCGTAGAGTTCGAACTTCACAGGTTTCGTATCTTAATTCTATGAGGCACGCTCCAGGTAGTTAGATTAAATTCTATACAACATAGTGCCTCTTTTTTTGGGTTCTTTTCTACTTGAAAAATCCAGATTTTCAGGTATAATATACACTGTCACTTTAGGGAGAAAAAATGGATATAGACCAGAGTTTGATATTTAATTTGCTAGTAGTGGCATTTTTGTTGTTTTCAAACGGATTTTTTGTAGCAAGCGAGTTTGCATTTGTAAGTATCAGAAAAACACGTGTTTCACAGCTCTCAAATGAGGGTAATACTGACGCTAAAATCGCACTTGGCGGTATTGAACACCTTGATAAAACAATTGCTGCCGTTCAATTAGGTATTACAATTTCAAGTATCGGTTTAGGTTGGGTGGGCGAATCTACTCTTGTAAGGCTCATTGAACCTGTTTTTCACTTTTTGCCCGAGGCTTGGCGCGGCTTTGCAACACACTCTCTTGCAGTCACACTTGCATTTTCACTCATTACATTTATGCACGTTGTAATAGGCGAACTTATGCCAAAATCAATTGCACTGCAGTTCCCTGAGCGCACAACTCTTTTTGTAGCGCGTCCGATGTATGCTATAACAAAAATCTTTACCCCGTTTATTTTCCTCCTAAACGGTCTTGGTAACTGGCTTTTATCATTAATTAAAATCCCTCCGGCTCACAGCGCACACATTGTGCACTCAGTTGAAGAGCTGGATATGATTATAAACGAATCTCACAAAGAGGGCGTTTTAAACGACACGGAAAAAGAAATTTTACAAAATGTCTTTAAATTTTCCGACACATTGGCAAAACAGGTCATGGTGCCTCGTCCTGACGTTGTGAGTGTTCCTATTGACATATCAACTCAAGACTTAAATAAACTCATTATTGAAAATCAATACACAAGATACCCTGTCTACAGTGACGATTTAGACCATGTTTTAGGTATATTGCACGTTAAGGACATCTATCCTCTTATGGTTGAGGGCAGAGAAATAAACCTTAAAGAAATCCTGCGCGAGCCCATTTTAGTCCCCGAAACAATGACTATGGACAATATGGTGCTTGAATTTAAAGAGAAAAAGACTCAAATGGCAATTGTTATAGATGAGTTTGGCGGAGTATCGGGTCTTATTACTCTTGAAGATGTACTTGAAGAAATTTTTGGCGAAGTGCAAGATGAGTTTGATGAAGAGGAAGCCGACATCAGACAGATTTATGACAATGAATATGTGGCAAACGCCATGATGCGATTGGATGAATTTAGCGAGTACTTTGACCTGAAATTTGATGATGAGGACGTTGATACTATAGGCGGTCTTGTTGTTAAGTACTTGGGACACATCGCAAAAGAAAATGACATCACGCAAATAGGCGACTTTACTTTTAAAGTCCTTGAAACAGACGGCGCAAGAATTGTTAAATTAAAAATAAAAAGACAAGAAAATGCACTAAGTGCACAAGAAAATGAATAGGGGTAAAAATGGGATTTGAAACATTTTTCAGCATAATAATAATGTTTATGTTCTTAGGTCTTGCAATAGGCGGTTTTATAGCCTTGGCACTGTATTTTTTGCCTATTTTAATTGCTGCCGCAAGAAAACATAATCAAATTTTGCCCATAACTTTAATTACAATTTTTCTCGGGTGGACATTTTTAGGCTGGCTTGTTGCTACTCTGTGGTCTTTAAGCCCTGATGTTCAAACAAATCCTCCTGAAACAAAAGAAAATTAATTGAGCGCTGATTTTACTTTTGATATTTTTATATAAGCCTCCTCGATTCTCTGGGGGCTTATTTTGCCGTCTTTTACGGCGTTAAAGACAGTATCGTTAAACTTTTTGGCTATTTCTTTATCTTCGCTTATATTGTTACCAAATATCAATATGTCGCAGCCTGCGTTAATAGAATTTATTACGGCCTCTTCAAATGTGTAATTATCGGCTATTGCACCCATCTGCATATCATCTGTTATAATAAGCCCCTTAAAACCAAGTTTGCCGACTAAAAGGTCATTTACCGTTTTATATGAGAGTGTAGCGGGGTACTTGTCATCAATATTTTTATTGTAAATATGAGAAACCATAATATTCTGCGCAGCTGCGCTTGAAATAAGCGCCTTATAAGGCTCAAGCTCAAGATTTGTGTACATATCGCTAACATCAACAAAACCTTTGTGAGTGTCACCAGAAGCGCTGCCATGGCCCGGGAAGTGCTTTGGAGCGGTTAAAATACCGTATTGATTATGCGCAAGAATATACGCATTAGCATGGTTTATAACTTTTTTCGGGTCATCAGAAAAAGAGCGTCCGAGTTTATAAATTACCTGTGAATTAGGATTAAGCGCCAAATCCACACATGGAGCAAAGTTCATATTTATACCTAAATCCCTAAGGGTTGAGGCAATTTTTTTTGCCTCAAGATATGTTGTCATCTCGTCGTTTTTGTCACCGAGCTCTTTATGAGAAAGGGTATCAACGCTAAAGCCCCTGTTTGAGGGCAAGCGGGAGATTTTTCCGCCCTCTTGGTCAATTGAGATAAAAAGTTTTGTCTTTGAGGCTGCTTTAATATCTGAGATAAGTTTTTTTAACTGTTTTGGATTTTTTACGTTTTTAATACTTTTTGGGTCTTTTGTAGAGTTAGAAAAAATTATAACCCCTGATATTCTGTCATTTTCAAGGTCATTATATAGAGTGGAATTTTTCTCAAGCTTTGTGCCGTCAAACCCTACTATCAGCATTTGCCCTATTTTATGGCGCAAAAGAGTGTTATTATAATTAAAATCCGCACTCACGGGCATACATAGCGCAACAAAGGCAAAAAGAGCTAATATTTTTTTCATAAATTCCCCTTAAAAGACATAAAAATTGGTTCTTAAATTAAGCGATTGAGATTGCATGGCATTATCAAGAATAGTAGCACCTGCGCCCATCCATATACTGCTGTTTTTAATATATTTAGGGGTATAGTCTATTCCGACCATAGGCTCATATTTATTGAGTTTTTGACCGCTTATTTTATTTTTAAAAGATATAGAGGCTCTCTCGCCTAAGCGTATGCTGGGGGTAATGAAAGCACCCCTTGAGGCAGGATTTATATTAGTTGTATCATATGTGGTTTCAACTCCGCCCGTTAGACTTAAATATTTACCTCTAACCGTTGCACCAAGCTCTTGGCGGAGGTTTTTATTTAAAGTGTTTGAATCATTATACTGAGTAGATTTTGAAGTTATGCCAAACTTGTCACTACCCAACACCATATCGTTTCCCGAGGGCATTTCAAGAGATTTTGAATAAGTTGATACTTTTTTTATCTGATTAACCCTGTATTTAGGGTTAAAATCAGTATTTAGCAAAATATCATCATCACAGGCGGTTTCTTTAAGTTCAATATAATCTCCCAAGAAAGGTTTTTCCTCCTCTTGAGTTATCTCAACAGCGCCTTCTATAACTTCATCAGCATCGTCAACTGCAAAGACAAACTGCTGCAACTCGCTTTTATCCTCGCTCTGAGGTGCAATTTCTTCACCATAAGCAGGATATAAACCAAAAATCATTATATAAAATATGAACAAAAATTTCTTGATATTCATATCTTATATATTACCCTTTCAGGCTATTTTTTCAAGCTTTTTGGAACAAAAGGAGGATAGAAAAGTCATTAAAACAAAAGAGCGCATAAAAATATGCACTCTAAAATTATAAAAATGCTTCGTCTAGCGTCCGAAGGAGTTTACATGGGGTTTTGCCAGATGTTTAAAATACGCACCGCTAAATTCTTCACTACCCGCATACTCAATTATCGTAGGTACTACAACGAGAAATAAATATACGACACCTGCAAAAAATACTAAACCAAGAGCTTCAAACATATATAAGCCTCGCTTTCTAAACAACCTGTTCCTTGTACTTTGTTAATCGACATAAAAAGAAGTATTCTTTATAATTTCACGCGATATTGTAATAAAAATTAATAATGAGGATTTAATTATGTCAGAATTAAGTAATATAAAAAGACTGTTAATTAATATGCACTGTTCCCGCTGCAGAAGTGAATATGATGAAAATTCCATAAAAATTATGAGGAGTGAAAAGGGTTTACTTGTCTTTCAGGTAAAATGCGAAAAGTGCAAAAGGTGCTTTGGCATGGCGCTTTTGGGCATGGATTCAAACGAACTTGAAAAAGCTCTCGATATGGATGAAAAAAAGCCCGAAATTAACGCAGAGCCGATAAATTACGACGATGTATTAGACGCGCATCATTTTTTTCAAAATCTCGATGAAAACTGGTCAAAATACATTAACTAAACTGCGCATCTTACCATGCGCTCAATAGCGCCAAGGGCGAGTTTTCTCAAGTTTTCTTCAACAAAAACTTCATTCTCGCCTGTTTGCAGAACATGCAAAATGTCCTCCAGAGTATTATATTTCATATTATGACAAACAAGCCTGTCTGAAATAAGTATAAATTCTTTTTCCGGAAAATCGCGCGAGAGCCTGTCTACAACGCCTTTTTCCGTACCTATTAAAAATGTTTTTTTCTTGCTTCTTTCGCAATACTGCATAATCTGAGTGGTTGAGCCTACAAAATCGGCGAGCTTAACCACTTCCTGATGACACTCGGGGTGCACAAGAGTTGCAGCATCAGGGTATAAGATGCGCATTTTCTTCACTTCATCGGGCATAAGCCTCAAGTGAGTCGGGCAAAAACCGTTATATGAGATGATTTCCACATCAGGTAGTTTTTTCGCAACCCAAGAGCCCAAATAACAATCCGGAGCAAAAAGAACTTTTTTACAGTTAAGAGAACGAACTATATCAATAGCGTTTGAACTTGTGCAGCAGACATCAGCCTGTGCTTTAACTTCAGCAGTTGAATTTACATAGCAAACAACAGGAATATCAGGGTATTTTGCTTTAAATTCTTTCATGCGCTTAATGTCAATCATATTGGCCATTTGACAACCTGAGTTCATATTAGGCAGGAGAACTTTTTTATCGGGAGAAAGAATTTTAGCGGTTTCCGCCATAAAATAAACGCCCGCAAAGACAATTATCTCAGCGTCTGTTTTAGCCGCTATTCTTGATAAACCTAAAGAGTCGCCTACGTAATCTGCCACATTATCAATTTCAACATTTTGATAACAATGCGCCAAAATTATCGCCTTGCGCTCTTTTTTAAGCTTATTTATTTTCTCTATAATCTCTTGCATCTAATAAGTGCGCCTTTTGTTGTTGCTTAGATTATTTTATTATAACAAAAAAATAATTAAATAAACTTATGTGTAAAAGTTTTTTCACCTTTAGCGTAGGGTTCAACAGTTTGATAAGAGCCAAAAAGCTTGTATTTGTAGATTGTAAGCCCATCTAAGCCCACAGGGCCTCTGGCGTGGGTTTTATTTGTCGAAATACCTACTTCTGCGCCAAAACCGTATCTGAAACCGTCTGAAAAACGGGTGGATACATTGTGATAAACACCTGCAGAATCCACATAGTTCATAAATTTCTCAACATTTTTGCTATCTTCGCTCAAAATACTGTCAGTGTGCCCTGAGCCGTATTTGTTAATATGCGCTATTGCTTCATCTGTATCGTTTACGACCTTTAGAGAAACAATTTTATCACCGTATTCATGCGAAAAATCTTCAGGGTTTTCAACAATTTTAACATCCGCAGCTTTAAGCGCATTTTTTAACTCATCAAGCTGAGGGTATTCTTTGTGCACAAGTATGGTTTCAACTGCGTTACATGCGCTCGGGTACTGAACTTTAGCATCAACGCAAACCTTATGTGCAAGCTCAGGCTTTGCGGTTTTATCCACAAATATATGACAAATGCCTGAGGCATGACCTAAAACGGGAATTTTTGTATTTTCTTGAATATATTTAACAAGCTTATTTGAGCCTCTGGGGATGATTAAATCCACATACTCATCAAGCTCCAAAAGTCCTTTTATATCATCTCTTTTAAACACAAGGTTAATGGCATTTTTTGTAAAGCCCTCAACTTCATCAAGCGCCTCGTTTATTATCTTTGCAATAGCGGCGTTTGTGTTATTGGACTCTTTTCCGCCTTTTAGAATAACTGCATTACCTGATTTAACCGCAAGAGAGGCAATTTGAGAAATTACATCCGGACGAGCCTCAAAAATCACTCCGATAACCCCTATAGGGCAGGAAATTTTCTTTAAAACTAAACCCTCATCAAGCTCTTTTGTCCAAAAAACTTTATTTACAGGGTCTTCAAGAGAAATTACATCACTTATGCCTTTTAGCATATCTCTCATTTTATTTTCATCAAGCTTTAAACGTCCATAGGTAGATTGAGTTATCTCGCCTGATTCTACAAGGGCTTTTGCCTCATCTAAATCTTTTTTATTAGCCTCAAAAATCTCATCTTTGTGCAGTTCAAGATTTTTTCTCATAGCTTCAAGGGCTTTGTTTTTTATTTCTTCACTCATTCCTAAAAGCTCAAGAGAGGCGTTTTTTGCTGCTTTTGCAATATCTTTTATATTATCCATAACTTACCTTTATAAAATTACAAGATTATCTTTCACAACCACGTCATCATCGCCCTTATAGCCCAAGATATTTTCTATCTCATGACTGTGTGCGCCCATGATTTTTTTACACTCATCAGAGCTATAGTTAACCATAGCGCGGGCAAATTCTTCATGGTTTTCATCAAAAATACTTACAATCTCGCCTGCTTTAAAATCGCCCTTAACATCAACTATACCAACGGCTAATAGGCTCTTTTGCTTGTCGATTATAGCAGATTTTGCGCCCGCGTTAACCGTAATTTCGCCCATGATATTTGTAGCGTAGGCAATCCAGCGTTTTTTGTGAGAAAGAATTTTATTTGGCAAAAATAACGTGCCCACGTTTTCTTCTTCAAAAATTCTTTTTATAATTCGCGGTTTTTTGCCGTTTACAATCATCGCGTAAAGCCCCGAGAGGTTTACGACTTTTGCCGCGGAGAGCTTTGTAATCATACCGCCTCTGCCGCCAAGAGAGGCACCTGAGGCGAGTTTTTCAATTTTTGCGGTCACTTTTTCTACCACATCAATTTTTTTGGCGTCAGGGTATTCTTTAGGGTTTTTATCAAATAAACCGTCAATGTCTGAAACCATTACAAGCAAATCTGCATCAAGCTTTGAGGCAACTATAGCAGATAATTTATCATTATCCGAAAAACACACATGCACAAGTTCAGATGGCAACACTGCGTCATTTTGGTTAATTATTGGAACAATACCAAGCTCCAAAAGTTTAGAGAGAGTGTTTCTCAGGCTCAAATATTTCTTTCTGTTAGAAAAATCATCCTCTGTAACCAATATTTGAGCAACGGATATACCGTATTTTTCAAAACCGTCTTGCCATATACACATCAAAATCTGCTGCCCGACGGAAGCTGCAGCCTGTTTTAAAACATTACTTGTACTTGTATCAACTTTTAGTTTTTTGGCACCGATACCCACAGCACCCGAAGTTACAACAAGAACCTCTTTACCTTTTTTCCTTAAAGATGCAATGTCTTCTATAAAAGAATACATGTGAGTGAGGGAAATCTCACCCTCTTCGTTTCTTAAAATATTTGTTCCGAATTTAAAAACTATTCTGTTTGCGTCATTTATCATTTGATTTTAAAACCTATTAAGACTGAAATTTCAGTATGCTCATAACCTAAAGACTGAGCAAGAGCCTCATTTGTAACTGCACCTCTAAATGTGGCCACGCCGCAGCTTAGTGAGTCATCTTCTTTAAGAGCCACAAAAGTACCTTTTTCGCCTAAATCTTGAAGATAAGGTAAAATCGCATAAGAATACGCATAAGATGCGGTTTTTGGAACATAAGATGGGATATTTGGTACAGCAGAGTGAATTACGCCGTATTTTTCAAACACGGGATTATCCAAAGTAGTCACTCTATCTATGGTTTCTACGTTTCCGCCTTGGTCTATTGCAATATCTATGATAACCGAGCCTTTTTTCATTGTCTTAACCATATCAGCACTTACAAGCTTTGGTGCACGTGCTGAGGGTATTAAAACCGCAGTAATTAATAAATCTGCCTCTTTAACATGTTCTGCTATAGTTGATGGGTTAGAGTAGTATGTTTTTATTTGACCAGGGAAAAACATATCCAAATTAGACATGCGCCTTGAATTTATATCAAGTACAGAAACATCAGCCCCCATACCCAGCGCTACTTGAGCAGCGTTTGAGCCTGCTACACCGCCGCCTAAAATAACAACTTTTGCAGGCGCAACACCGGGCACACCACCTAAAAGCAAGCCTCTGCCGCCGTTTTGCTTTTCTAAAAATCTTGCACCAAGCTGAACACTCATTCTGCCCGCTACTTCGCTCATTGGTCTTAAAAGAGGCAGCTCGCCCCACTGAGTTTGGACTGATTCTGTAGCAATAGCACAGACTTTCTTTTTCAAAAGCTCTTTTGTAAGTTCTTCTTCAATTGCCAAGTGAAGATAAGAAAATATAACCAAATCTTCTCTAAAGTATTGATATTCAGACTTTTGAGGTTCTTTAACTTTTACTATTATATTTGATTTTTCCCATAATTCCCTTGGGTCAGAGATAATCTGAGCGCCTGCTTTTTCAAATTGAACATCGTCAAAACCGCTCAAATCTCCCGCACCCGATTCTATTGCAACAGATAAGCCCTTTTGAGTAAGCATACCAACTGAATCAGGAGTAAGCGCAACTCGGGTTTCGCCCTCTTTTAGCTCTTTTGGGATACCAAAATTTATCTTCATTTAAAGTCTTTCCTTAATAATTTCTTTTGCTTCTTCAATTTCATCAATTATAAGTGTTATTGCTTCAATTCTGTCTTTTGCAAAAATTACGGGTCTGCCTACAACCATGTAATCAACTCCTGCCTGAATAGCGTCAGTCGGCGTTACAACTCTTACCTGATCATCCACAACAGACCATGTGGGGCGAATTGCAGGACAAACTATAATAAAGTCATCACCGCAAACGCGCCTTATAGCACCAACTTCAGACGCTGAAGCCACAACACCGTCGAGCTTAGCTTCCAGTGCAACCTTTGCAAGACGAGAAACATACTCGTCAATATTCATATTTACATTCAATTCTTGATTAAGAGTTTTTTGACCAAAACTTGATAACAGTGTCACACCAAGGATTGTAGGCTGAGGTTTGTTATATTTTTTAGCAACTTCTCTGCATAGTCTGCAAGCAGAAGAGAGCATTTTTGAGCCGCCTTTAATATGCAGGTCAAAAAAGTCTACATCATTTTTTACAAGATTTGCACTTGCATGTGCAACAGTGTTTGGAATATCGTGAAATTTAGCGTCAAAAAAGACTTTTGCTCCCATTTCATGAATCATTCTAACGGCGTCATAACCACATGCAGTGTATAGTTGCAGACCGACTTTAAAATAGCCTACATAGTCTTTTAGCTGTACTACAAGCTCACGAGCCTCCTCAAGCGTATCCACATCAAGCGCCAAAATAATTCTCTCAGATGCACTTTGGGGTTTTTTTATAACCATTTGCTAACCTTAAAAAACTGCTATAGTACAAAAATTTTAACACTTTGAGGGCATAATTGCAACCGCGCATAAATATTGAGAAATGTAAATAAATAGGGGTTTAGCGAATATCGTATTTAAAATATTTTTTTATTTATATGTAAAAAGAAAATTTAGAGGCAATTTATTGCCACTGAACATATGCGGGGGATAAAGAACAATCTAAAACCTCACAGAGCTTAGCTTTGTGGGGTTTTGAGTTTACAAAGGCTTAAATAGATGTTATCATATTGGGGTAGTTAAAAGGAGTGTTGTTTATGAAAAAATATTTAGGCTTAGCTTTAGCACTTTGCTTGAGTGTGAGTTCGGTATTTGCCGCAAGCGAATTTGGAAATGCATTCAAAAATGCCGTAAAAAGTGACCTAAACGCTGTTAAAGAAGCTGCAAAACAAGATGCAGCAGCTAAAAAACAAGCTGCAACTGCACAAAAACAGGCACAAAACAAAGCTAAAAAGAATGAAATCGAAAAGAAAAGAGCTGAGCAGCTAAAACCAATTGAGGCTGAAATTAAAGAAAAACAACAGCTTATCAAACAAACAAACAACGATAAGACTCTACTTCAAACACAAAAAACAATAAGAATCAGAACTTATGAAAGACAACTTGAATCTTTAAATACCAGAAAAGCTAATATTAATAAGATTTACGACGCGCAGCTTAAAGCCATCGGATACTAAAATATTAACTTTGGTAAACAATTTCATATATCCCTGTGATTATTTTTAATTACAGGGATATATATTAATAAGAAGGTAGTGAAAAGAAAGATAATTTTGTTATGAAAAAAATTTCAAGTGTAGCTCTTGTTTTATTTTGTGTATTTTTTGGTGCAGCATCTGCTATGGCACAGGAAAAACTGGTTCTTTCTACGCCATTAGATGAAATGCCCTCCCAAATTCAAGATAGCGACACTTTTGTAAAACAGCTTTATGTACAAGAAAAAAGAAGCTTTGACCAAAAAATTTCTCAAGCCAAAAAACAAAACCAAAAAGTACCGCTCTACAGATACAAAAAACTCGCCCCGAGCGCTAATGAACAAAAAAGCGGCATAGAAATTATACAATAATTACATCCAAGGATTCATATTTTGATATCTCAGATAGTAATCATTATTTAAGTCAGAAAATTTTTCCCAGAATGTTTTCTTTTTTGTGGCATTTCCCGACGTTGATAAAAATCCACGGTTTGTAAGCGAATAATCAATAAATTTGGAATCCCCCTCAATGTAGCTTGGCAGCGGCGCTAAAGGAGAGCTTTTTCTTATCGTTTCAACGGCTAAATTGTCAAATGCCCTGTCATCAGAAGATTTTATGATAATAATATCGTCAATCTCACCTGTTCTTTTTATATAAAATCTTAATATTGTTATTTTTAAGGTATTATTATTCAGGTTTTTAGGATTCCAGTTTGACTGAATAGCATTTTCTATTCCCCTTAAATATCCGTTCCACTCAAGCATTGAATATGAACACTTTATATTATTAAACATCTCAAAAATCATCGCAAAATTTTCATTTAAGTATTTTGGCGCAGGGTATAAGAAAAGATTAAAACTCTCCGACATAAATTCATCAGGCTCAATTGCGCCCATAGCATTAAGCGATTTTAGTGAATCCAGAACAATGTTTTCTATGGTTTTGTTCTCAGCACTTTTAACTAATTTTATATTTATTAATTGTCCTTGAGGAGAAATATCACCCGTAAGCGCCATACCGTTTTGAATTTTTAGGGATTTATTATTTAAAGCGCTTTTAATTGCAGATTCAAACTTGAGTCTGTAATTTTTCTTCATTTGGTACATTTGCTCATAACTATAGCCGCTATCAGCCTGTGCTTTTAAATTATAAACAGGTATAAATAATGCAAAAATAAATGCTAACAGTATAATCTTTTTCATAATAAAAGATTATACCAATATTTCGTATAAAAAAGCTCACTCATAAAGAGTATTACTGCACCTTTGGCGTGATTATTGCGTATCTTCTGCAAGGAAATGACATAATGTGCTCAGTGTACTGCGCATTTAATTCTTCAGGAATAGGCTCAAAAGGAGCAGCGTCAGCTATAGCATCAAGTGCAGCCTGATTATTTTGCTCATATTTTGAAGATTGTAAAACTTTAATATCCTCTACAGAACCGTCAGGCAGAGTTTTAAAAGAAATTTTAATTTCTGTATCATCGTGTTTAATTTTTGAATTTTTCCAGTTAGTTTGAACTTTTTCACTGCATTTAAGCTTGTATTGATTAAGAGCATCTTGATTTTCAACAGAAACAACAGCGCTATCTTTTGGAGGATTAACTTCAAGAGAAAAAACAGGCACAATTGCAAACATAATAATAACGACAAGCAGAGTTAATTTTTTCATACAATCCTCCTAAATACTATAAAAAGCGGTCACAGCCGCTTTATTAAATGGTACCCCCAAGGGAATTCGAATCCCTGTCTACACCGTGAAAGGGTGTTGTCCTAGGCCTCTAGACGATGGGGGCATAGAACTTATTTTCTGTCATTATAAACAAATAAACCGATAATGTCATTTAATCTGTTTAATTGTTTTTGGTAATTTGCACTCTGCTTTTCAAGATTGCGAATGTTTGTTTTATATTCTTGAATTGTATAGTTGCAATCTTTAATTGAGCTGTTTAAACAATCTCTTACTCTTTGAGCATCCTGAAGAACGCTTTTCATAGGAATGCCAAGAGCCTCAATTGTTTGACGGATAATCAACGCACCTGTTTGTCTCGGTACACCTGTCGGAAGCTGGTTTATTAATCTCTTTAAAACATTAATATTGTTTGGCATTTCAAACTCTTCCGCAGCGTCATCTTCTTCGGAATTAATTGAAATTTTTAAGTCAGGAGCTTGTTCAATCTCATCAACATCCACTGAAAAAACCGGATTGTAATCATTGTCATCGTTTGATTTATCATTTTCGTCCAAATCAAAAGAAGAATTGTCGAGTGATTCGTTAGTTTCTTGATAATCAATTGTATCAGATACACTATCTGTATCAATCTGCAAAGTATCAAGATTTTCTTCTGACATATCTTGCTGCTTCAATGCATCGGCAATTTTCTTTCCCATATTTTTAGGTAGATTATTGTTTTGCAACTGAAACTCTCCTTTTCCTTAATCAGTAATTTTATTCTAAAGAAAAAATAAAATTATTTCAACTAATTTATATATTCTCAAATAAATATTTCTTGTCAAGCAAAATTGCGCAAGCAGTGTGTGAAATCTTGAGCTTTCGTTGAGAAAGCGAAAGATGAAACCGTATAATAGCGACGTAGGATAATCGAGCGCAAAGGCGCGAGATACCCACAGGAGCAGCGCGAGCCATGTGTGAAATCCTTTAATATATAAAATAAAAACCCCACATAAATTGCAGGGTCGTGTGTTGTTGTGCTTCGGGATTGTGTTGTTAGGTGTTGATAATGCTTATCCTCATTATGCAATGAGATTTAATTTTGTTTTTTCAAGGCCTTTATCAATGCTTTCGCTTCTTTGTTTTACAGTAGAATTGAAATCAAATAGCGGAGAATTTTTTAATGTTCCGACAAAACCTGTGAACAAACCGCCTAGACCGCCTTGAACCATATCATTGCTTTGAGCGGGAGCTTTAACAAGCTCGTTGCTTCTGTAACCAAAGCTTATGTTTCTATTTAGTGTATTATTTACATTATTTATTGCATTTATAGCTAACATTTCTCTTTTCTTTAACCTCTTATTTTTTTGTTTTTAGTGTTTGTCTAACACTTTATCTTTATACTCACATTATGTACCTAAAAAATTCATTTGTCAACCCCTGTGTTAAAATTTTTTATTTTTAAGTATAGCAAGGGTTTTAGGCATGTTTTTAAGAGCTTTATAAAATATTAATCTGCAAAATTGTCTAATGTACACTTATTTTTTTATATGGCATGCCTCAAAAAAATACTACCCGCATGTACTATTGCGAAGTTGACATAAGTATTGTTATATATAATTAATCTTTTTCATACTTCCAGCTATTCTTAATTCCAGACAGTTTGGGGCTTATGCCCCATTTTTTTTATTATAAAAATACAAAAAAATCACATCTTGAAAATTTCAATATATATTTAAGATAAAAAGATAAAATGTAATTTTTACAATTGTTCTGTTTTGTGAAGAGCTTGTACAATGTGCTATAATTTATTTAATGGATGAGAATTTAGAATTAAAATTACATAATCTAAAAACAAAAGCCATAAACGCTCTTGAAAACACTCAACTTTACGGCTTTAAAGGTGCAGTATCAAAACTTTTGGGTCTAACGGTTGAAGTTAAACTACCGGGGCTTAAAATTGGCGACTTATGCTACATTCAAACTTACACGGGAGAAAAAAAAGCCGCCGAAGTTGTAGCATTTAAAGGTGACACGGCACAACTTTTGCTATTGTATGACGGAGAAGGCATAGGACAAGGCAGCCTTGTTGAAACAACAGGCGGGCCTATTATGCTACCTGTTGGAGATTTTTTACTTGGCAGACTTATTAACCCTCTTGGGGAGCCTCTCGACGGGCGTCCGCTTGACCTTACAAATGCCCAATATATGAACATAAACGGCACTATTCCTGACGCCTTTCATCGCCCCATTATTAAAAACTCAATCTCAACAGGTATAAGGGTAATTGACTCACTTCTTACAATGGGTCAGGGGCAGCGTATGGGGCTTTTTGCGGGCTCTGGGGTGGGAAAATCCACTATGCTTGGTATGATAGCAAGAAACTCTGAAGCCGATATAAATGTCATGGCGTTGATTGGAGAACGCGGCAGAGAAGTAAAAGAATTTATCGAAAACTCACTTGGCCCCGAGGGCATGAAGCGCTCGGTTATTGTCTGCTCGACAGGTGATCAGCCGCCTCTTATCAGACAAAAAGCTCTTCTTGCGGCGACTACGGTGTGTGAGTATTTTAGAGACCAAGGTAAAAAAGTATTTTTAATGACAGACACAGTAACTCGTTGCGCCATGGCGGGGCGTGAGGTTGGTCTTTCAATCGGTGAACCTCCTACTATGAAAGGCTATCCACCTTCAATTTTTTCTTGGCTGCAGCGTGCGCTTGAACGTACAGGAAACTCTGAAAAAGGTTCAATAACGGCACTTTACACCGTACTTATGGAGGGAGATGACATAACAGACCCTGTTGTAGATACTGTAAGGGGTATTGTTGACGGGCACATTTTCCTATCACGTAAAGTTGCAGAGATGAACCATTATCCTGCTATTGACCCTCTTGGTTCAATTTCAAGGTTATTTACGGAAATTACCGACAAAGAACATCAGGAAGCCGCGCAAAAAATGCGCCGTTTGCTTGCAATGTATAGAGAAAACAAAGACCTTATTGACGTTGGTATGTATCAGGCGGGCTCTAACCCGAAACTTGACATTGCAATTGAACTGATGCCGCAGATAAATGCTTTCTTGCAGCAAAAAGTTTCTGATACGGTTAGTATGGCAACCACCATAAAAACCCTTAAAGATATGATGCGAGGGGTAGAAGTTTAGGCTTCACTTGTTTTAAAATAATCGCAGATAAGTTTCTTTTTGGTATGAATTCTTAAAAGTTTTTTGATTTTTTCTTTAACAGAAGGTTTATGACAAATTTTACCGTATTTTTGCATAAGCACTGCTTTTTTAATCAAAGTTTCATTATAAACCCTCTCTAAATTAGCATTTTCAGATATTTTGGGCTCCAGTTCTTTTAATTTTTTCTTACAGTTAATAATCTCAACCTTTAAGGCTTCTAATTTTTTCTTGTCCATACAATCCTTAAACAACGGGGAATTCTGAAAATATATTACAACATATTTACTCTTGAAAGTTCCTCTAAAAAATGGAAAAAGTTTTGTTGCACAACAAGTATAATAATTATATGAAAAAGCGCACAATTGCATATCTTCAAACACACTGGGACAGAGAGTGGTACAGAGAAAAAGAAGAGTTCAACTTGAGGCTTCTTGAGGTTTTTGACGAAGTTATAGAAGAACTAAAGAAAAACAACGCTCCCTGTTTTTATTTTGACGGGCAAACAAGCGCTATTATTGACTATTTAAAGTTCAGAGAAGAAAATCTCACTGACATTAAAAAACTCATAAAAGATAAAAAACTCTATATCGGGCCTTTTTTTGTAAGTGCTGACGCTTTTTTGGTGAATTTAAGATGTCTTATAAAAAACCTTGAAAAAGGTATGGAATACTCAAAAAACCTTGGCTGCAGCGACTTTATAGGATATTTGCCCGACATTTTCGGACATTCAAGAGGGGTTTTTGAAGTTTTAAAAAAATTCAATATAAAAAACTCCCTCATCTGGCGCGCAACAGGCAGCATAAAAAATGAAATGAACCTAAGAGGCATACACACCACAAGGTTGAGCGAGGGGTATTTTATAGACATATTGCACCAAAATTTGCCTGATGACGTTCTTGCTCAAAAGCTTGAAGAGATTTTAGATAAAATTGCAAAAAATTCTTCTGACACGCTTATTTTACCCCTTGGCGGCGACCATTTGGGAATTATAAAAAACGCATCGGAAAAAATTAAAAATATAAATAAATATCTGAAAAAATATGAAATAGAACTCTCGAGCCCTTTTAAATATTTTAATGAAGTAAGTTTTAAAGGTGCTAAAAGCTACTGTGGAGAGTTTTTAGACAATTCTGACAGTAATATTTTAGGCGGGGTGTTTTCATCAAGAATTTATCAAAAAGTGCAAAATGCCAAACTTATGCACAAAATTTCACGCATAATTGAGCCTCTGAATTTCTTTCTTAATCTGAATTATGACAAAAACATAAACTACGCCTATGAACTTATTTTAAAAAACCATGCCCATGACTCAATTTATGGCTGCTCAACGGATAAAGTGCACAAAAATGTTGATATGCGCTTTGAAAAAGCAGATGAAATACTATCAGGGCTTGAAAAAAGATTTATAAGAGATTTTCATAAAAACACTAAAAAGCCTGATAAACTGGGTGTTTTTAACATGTCGGGATATAAAAACACAGGTGTTGTAAAATTTGTAAGCGAATATAAATTTAAAAACGCGCAAATAGTCTCAAAAACAAAAGGTTTTAGCGACTCAAAACTCTATGACATAAGGCAGGTGCCCGTAACAGAGGATATTTTAACTCTTTATGAACAAATAGCCCAAGTTGAGCCGCAGCAAGGGTTTAGCTACAAAACTCACAATATTAAAAAACCTCAAAAAAAAGTTTTTGTAAAAGAAAACTCTGTTGAAAACCCTTATTTAAAACTGACTTTTAAAGACGGAAAAATCAACATTGAAGATAAAATTTCAAAAAAAGTTTATAAAAATTTCCTCAAAATAACAGACACCAAAGACTACGGCGACAGCTACAACTATGCTCCCGCATCGCCGGAAAGTGTCATTGAACCCATAAAATCAAAAATTATACAAAATGGTGACATACAAGGTGTATTGAGGATTTATTATAAAAATCTTGAACTTGATGTGATTTTAAACAATGAGAGTAAATTTTTTGAATTTTGTGCAAATATAAATAACAAAACTAAAAATCACAAACTACAGGCGGTCTTTAGGCTTGATAATTTAATCTTTGAAACATTTGCGCAGGATAATTTAGGGGTCATAAAAAGAGATTGTGACCCAAATTATTCACTTTATAAAAACCAGCCTGCAAAGCGCCCTGATGAACTTAAGACAAATTCTTTCCCCATGCTGAACTTTGTGCACGCTCAAGGTGTAAGCGTAATGGGCGAGGGCATAAACGAGTATGAAATATATAAAAAAGAGCTTAGGATTGCACTTTTAAGGGCTGCCGGAATTTTATCCAATCCAAAATGCGCCTCTCGTTCTATTCCTGCAGGGCCTCCTATAATAACAGAAGATTTACAATGTTTAGGACGCCACAAAATCCGCTTTGGGCTTTATTTTACAGATAATGTTTATAAAACTTACCAATATTTAGATGAGTTTTTGGGCACAAGTGTTTCTTTTGTACAAGATTGTGAAATTAAAGAAAAAACTTTTATGAAAATAAAGGAAAATCAAATATTCTATGGAATAAATGATAATAAAGAAGCAATTTTGTACGACATTAAAAAAGATAAACTTGATTTTATAAACTTTACCTAATCCTTAAAACTTGCCAAGACTTTAAAAATCTAATAATATTATAATATTCACACGAAATTAAGGGCAAAAATGTCTAAGGGTTACAGTGCAAAATGGATAATAGCTTCTGATGGCAATCTCTATGAAGATTGCACTCTTGTTGTGGATGAGGGCAAAGTTGAGGGCATTATAAAAACCTCCGAACTTAACAGAGATGAGTGTAAAAACGTCAAAGACTACGGCAGGTGTGTAATTACCCCCGGGTTTGTAAATTTACACAACCATCTTCAATATACTGATATAAACATCAAACAATGCGGCATTAAATACGCATTTAAAAAAGCTTACACACAGTTTAGAAAACATTATTTTATAGCCGGTATTAAGAAAAATTCATTTGTGTGGAAATTAGCAGACCTTTTGAGTAAGTATTTTTGCCTAAGTTCGGATAATAAACTTGCTTCTTTTAAAAAAGGGCTTGAATTGTCGCTTTTAAGCGGTACAACTTGCGTTGCTCAACTGTCTAAAGAAAGCAAGTATTTTAAAGTTTTAAATGACTTGCCTATAAAAACCTATCTTTTCTTTGAGCTTTTCTCAGATTCTACCGAGAGCAGCAAAGAAGAATTCAGGTCTATTCAGAAAAAAATAGATAAACTGATAAAACAAAAATCCGAAAACACTTTTGTAGGCGTCGCTCCGCATAGTGTTTGCTCGGTGCATAAAAGATTATTTAAAATTCTTGTTAAATACTGCAGAAAAAACAATATTTTAATGACAATAAGAATATCTGAAAGCCAAGAAGAAAAAGACTGGCTTAAATATGGTTTTTCAGATATTGATTTGCTAAACGAATTTACGGGACAAAAGAAATTTGACCCAATATACAAAGGTGTGACATCTGTTCAATACCTTGCTCAAATGGATGTAATAAATAAAAGACTTATCGCAAGTTACGGCAACTTTTTAAACGATGATGACCTTAAAATTTTAAAAGAAAATAAGGTTGCACTTGCATATTGTCCAAGGGTAAGCAAAAATCTTCATGATAAAATGCTTGATTTTGACAAAGTGCTTGAATTTTTCCCAAACAGGTTTGGTTTTGGCACAAATTCTCTTGCATTTAATGAAGATATGAGCCTTTTAAATGAGCTTAGATATGTAAATAATGGCAGATTAGACGCACTTGAAGCCATAAGGTATCTTACAATTGTACCTGCTAAAATTTTAAGATTAGATAACATTATAGGAAGCCTTGAAGTTGGCAAAGACGCTGACTTTAATATTTTTGAACTTAATGAAAACGAAGACTACAAAAATGTTCTGGATAAATCACGCCCTGATTTTGTTTACATTAAAGGGCACAGAAAAGTTCACAAAGGCGAATTAAGATAATAAAAATATAATAAAATTATTCAGGCAATGTTCTTGTATAAAGTCTTAATTTAATCTTGGCAATAAGAACTTTTTTATCTTTTTCCCAAGGATTTAATTCAATCTCGGCAAGGTTTGTAACGTATTTTTCTTTCATTACGGTTTTGAAGAATGTTTGAAACTCGCTATAAGAGCCGACTGCAACCATATTAAGCTCACAAGTATTATATCCTTCAAGTTTTGCTGCAAATATAATATCATCTTCGGGAGTATAGTTGTAATCTATAGCACGAATTCTAATACCGCTTTGTTGCGCAATTGTTAAAACAAGCTCAAATAAAGGTGCAAAAGAAGCATCGGAGCTAAACTGCATATCAGGTGCTTCAAATATTATCTTACCGTCTTTTACAACTTTCTTTTGTCTATTTTGAGCATCCTGCTGCATTTTAAGCGCATTATACCGCTCTTGAACCTGTGTAAACTGGCTCTTGTTTGAATTCATTGATTTAACAGCACCAATTGTCTTTGAAAATTGGGGTATAACAAAGTTTATAAAAAGAACAAACACAAGAATAATCGGTAAAACATATACTGCGTTTTCTTTTAATATATTCAATATTATTTTTGATGTTTTGTCCATTTTCTATCTTCCGGATTAGTTGTTTATATCCACAGGTTGAAGCACTGTCGCAGGTGCAGTATCACTACTTTGAGACTGTTGCGGCTGCTGAGGTTGCTGGTTAGCATTAGCACCCTTATTGTTCTTACCGTCCTGTGCAGACTCGGCTTCTTTACTTCTTGGTGATACTATGTTTGATATTTCAAAGTCATAGAACTTTGCACCTAAATCGGGAGCTGCAATATCAAAATTATCACCGTTTACTTCTGTTAAAATCTGTAACTTGTTGAGTTTAATGCTTGATTGAGGAGAAATAACTTTTAAACTCTTATAATAATTGTAAATATCTGCAATATTAGCACTCACACCCTCTATTGCTACCTTATCCCCGTTTCTGTTGTAGTAGTACTGCAACCATACAGACTGAGGAATATCTGTAGATATAGAGTCATAAAAGCTTATTGCGTTTTTGTTAATATCTATTATTTTAGTAACCAGAGTTTCAATATCTATAATGCCGCCTTGACCCATAATAGAACTAATCTGGTGTTGAATTTCAGAAGTTTTGTTTTGATATTCGGAGGCTTTCTTATTAATTTGGAATTCAATCAAGTAAAATAATCCGTAAATCAAGAAACAAATAACCGCAAGAACGCCTGCCAGAGCAAGTAATGCTCTTCTTGCAAGCTCTTGATTAACAATAACTTCTTTATCAAAAAGTTGGAAAGTAAAATACGCCTCGCCAAATGAGTGCATTTTACTCAAAATGTTTAAATCAAGAATTTTCTCTTCCATATGTTCTGTGGCAAAAATACCAATAAGAGCATATGTCATTGCTGCAGCTTCATTCTCTATTACTGAAGAAGAAATGCTCACAGGAGGAATTTTTGAATATTTATTACTGTCATGAGTAACTATTTCTTCATCAAAGGTAATTTGTGTTTTTAAAACTTCAGCACAAATTTCTTCAGATTGGCTTAATATAAATAATTTCTTTGCAGGGAAATTCGGAAGAACTTGTGAAACAGAAGTAGCAATAGCCTGATACGCTTCTTCATAAGAAAAAGATTTAATTGCAAGAGGCACTTCTGTATAATCAACAAGTCTTGAACCTTGCATAGAAAACATTGCATAACTGTTTGAATTTACAAGCAACAGGTTCCAATTTGTGCTTTCGTCAATATCTTTACCAACAGCACCGGTAAACCACAAACCGCGAATTGTTGCAGAATAAGAACTTTCAATACCTACAAGGTTTGAACCAAGTTCAAGAAATATATCTTTTATCTGGTTAACTGCCGTTTCTTGAAAAGAAGTATAGGCTATAACCCTTTTATCAGTTGTTGAATTTGTAACTAAATCAGCCCATGCACTTATTGGTTCAACTCTTTTAAAGATATATGAATCTTCCGCTTTTGATAGTATGGCATTACTTATCGCCTCATCACCAATAATAAGGGGCAGACTTTCAAAATCCAAATGCACGTTAGGTAAAGTCAAATACACACTGGATTTTAAGCTTATATCAAGCTCTTTAAATAAATCTATAATTGTTGCCTTAAATATAGCGTAGTCCTGAATTTCCCTTGTCGCAAGGTTATATTCAATAGGTCTTCTACCATACTTAACAACCGTAGGACTTTTTTTATCAAGCAGAGCAACCTCTACACCAATACTTGGTGTAACCGAAACTCCAACTATTTGTTTTGTAGAATTAACAAACTGTACCATTTAAATATGTTTAACTCGTAAATAATACTGTATAATCTATTTTATAATACAATAATCACTGCAAATTAAAAACCTTTTTTAAAAAATATACTGCAAATGGAGTAAAAAAATGGAAAATTCCTCTGACAAAACCAATAATTATATTTACGGAAAAAATTCCGTACTTGAAACAATCAGCCAAAACCCTAAAAGAATAAACAAAATTTTCTTTTCTGACGGCATAAATTTTGACAACAGATTAAAAAAAATAAAAGAACTTGCAGACAAAAATTCTATACAGATACAATTTACAAATCTTAATAAGTTTAATAAATATTTTCAAAACGGTGCAAATGAATTTAAAAATATAAATTTTCAAGGGGTAATTGCCTCTGTTTCTCCTGTCGAGTACTTGGATTTTGATGAATTTTTAAATAAAAAATCAAATGACTTTAGAAAAATTGTGATTTTAGACGGGGTTGAAGACCCTCACAATTTTGGTGCAATTTTAAGAACACTGGCTGCAGCAAAGTATGACGCGGTAATTGTACCAAAACACAGGAGCTGCCCGATAACCTCAACTGTTGAGAAAACTTCATGCGGGGCAATAAATTATATTCCTGTAATAAAAACAAATAGCCTCCCGACTATTGTAGATGTTTTGAAAAAAAACGACTGGTGGATAATTGCAGCAGACGGACAAAGTAAAGATAATTATTTTGACATAGATTACAAAAACATGAATTTTGCCGTTATACTTGGCGCAGAAGGGGAAGGGGTTTCTAAGACTTTGCTTAACAAGGCTGATTTTAAAGTAAAAATACCATGTGCTATAGAATCACTAAATGTTTCAGTCACTTGTGCCGTTATAGTATATGAAAGTATAAGACAAATACATCAAAAATAGTTTGTTTATATGTTAAAAAAATGTATAATAATTTAAGGCTTTTTGGAGAAGAAAATGAAAACTAAAAGTTCAAAACATCATATAGAAGAAGAACTCACGGATGAAGTTTTTGAGATGGATGATATTAATAACCTTGAAGACGAAAATGAAGAATCCGAAGAGTTAAAAGTAAAACAAGAAGACTACAAAACCATAAGCGCAGATGATTCCGTTAAGGTTTATCTGCAGCAAATAGGTAAGATTCCTCTTTTGTCTTTTGAAGAGGAATTGAAAGTTGCAAAAGAAATTAAAGAAAACAACTCACAAAAAGCAAAAGAAATTTTAATAAACGCAAATTTAAGGCTTGTTGTATCTATTGCTAAAAAATACATAGGCCGCGGACTTTCTTTTCTTGATTTAATTCAAGAGGGTAATATGGGGCTTATGAAAGCTGCCGAAAAATTTGACTACTCTAAAGGTTATAAATTTTCAACCTATGCCACCTGGTGGATACAGCAGTCTATTACAAGAGGTATAGCAGATAAGTCACGTATGATAAGACTTCCTGTTCATATGATTGAGACTTTGGGAAAAATTAAACGCGCAACGGTTGAACTCTCTACCGAACTAAATCGTGTACCTACAAAAGAAGAGGTTGCTCACAGAATAGGCATGAGCCCTTCAAAATTGTCTGCTCTTATGAAAAGCGCACAAAGCACAATAAGTATTGAAACACCTGCTAATCAAAAAGATGATTCATCTAAAATCGCCGATTTTATCATTGATGACTCTCATCTTACACCTGATACAAAAGTTACTCAGGAAAACCTTTTAACAGATGTGCATAAAATGCTTAATCAATTAAACCAAAAAGAAAAAGACGTGCTTATTATGCGCTATGGTCTTGATGATAACGGACAAAAGAAAACTTTAGATGAAATAGGCAGCCGCTACGGTGTTTCTCGAGAACGTATAAGACAAATTGAAACTCGTGCCATTTCAAAACTCAAAAAACTCTGCAGAAATCAAAACTTGAGCGGCAACTTAAAAAACTACATTGGTTTATAGTTTAATGCGGCATAACAATCCTAAAATCGCTGTTACAAATCCATTTTATCAACTTTAATAAGGTCTTCAACAGGAATAGTTAAAGCTTGTGCTATATTATTTATAGTCTCGATTGTCGGACTGTTTATGCCGCGCTCAATCATACTTATTGTTTTTTGATTTAACCCTGAAAGCTCTGCCAATTTTTCTTGTGAAATATTTAATCTTGTTCTCTCAAGTTTTAACTTTAAACCAAATTTTTTTGTAAACTCACCTTTTTTCATAAAATAATTGTATTGTATTGACATATTTTTCTCAATTACATATAATACCTGTATAAGTATTATATGTAATAAAATTATGAATAAAAACCTAAAAAAAGATATTTTATATTTGTCAAAAAATTTTTCCATTATGAAATCACTAATAAATATTTTAGAAAATATTGTTTCAGATAACTGCAATATATCTGAAACAGACATAGCAAATCTTTGCACACAAATACAAATACTTAGTATTAAGTGTTCAAAAAATATAGAAAATATGGAAATAAAACTTATGATTTAAGTCTGCGTGATTCAATTAAAACCATAAGACAAGAGATATCAGCGGGCTTAACTCCGCCTATTCTAAGCGCTTGAGCCAGAGTTTTGGGGCGAACTTTGTCGAGTTTTTCTTTTGTTTCGGTTGATATTTGTTTTATTGCAAAATAATCAATATCATCAGGAATATTAATGCGCTCCATTTTATCGGCACTTTCTATCTGACTTGCCTGACGCTTGATATAGCCGTCGTATTTTATTTTTATTTCCGCCTGTTCAAGAACTTCTCTTTTAAAATACTCGTCGATGTATTCTCCGCAAGTTTGATAATTTAGTTCAAAAAGCACATCATAGTCAATGTTTGGACGTTTTAGAAGTTCATAAGCGCTTTTTCCGACATCAAGCCCCTCGTTATATTTTGCAAGAATTTCTTTATTTTCCTGCGTAGGGGAGATTTTTGTATTTTTAAGATTATTTAACTCAAACTCAATTTGTTCTTGTTTTTTTCTAAATCTTAAAATCATATCTTCACCTAAAAGCCCGCAGGAATAACCCATTTCCATAAGTCTTTCATCAGCGTTATCCTGTCTTAAAACAAGTCTATACTCGCTTCTTGATGTTAACATCCGATAAGGTTCGTCCAGGTCTTTTGTAACTAAATCATCAATAAGCGTACCAATATAGGAATTAGCGCGCGTTAGTTCAAGATGATTTTTATTTTGCAGATAATTAACCGCATTGATACCCGCTACAAGCCCTTGAGCTGCGGCTTCTTCATATCCTGAAGTACCGTTTATCTGACCTGCAAGGAAAAGTCCTTTTATTTTTTTTGTCATTAAAGAATAATCAAGCTCAAGAGCGCTCACTGAATCATATTCAACCGCATAAGCAGGTTTTATGACAGATACATTTTCTAATCCCGGAAGAGAATGCAGCATATCAAATTGCACCTCAATAGGCAAACTTGTGGAAAATCCCTGTACATAAACTTCATACGTATCTTTTCCCTCAGGTTCAATAAAAATATGGTGCGAGGGGTTTTGCGCAAAGCGGACTACCTTATCTTCAATACTTGGGCAGTATCTCGGGCCTCTGCCGTGAATTAAACCCTGATAAAGCGGTGATTTATCAAGATTAGAGCGAATAATTTCATGGGTTTTTTGAGTTGTTTTTGTTAAATAACAAGGCAGTTGTTCTCTTATTGGTCTGTTTGGTTTAAAAGAGAAAAAATTTGGCATGTTATTTATTACTTTATCAGGCGGCTGAATTATTAATTTTGAATAGTCTATTGTTCTGCCGTCAACTCGAGCAGGTGTGCCTGTTTTTAGTTTTTTTATTTTAAGTCCGTGCTCTTCAAGACTTTTAGATAATCCTATAGCTGCTCTTTCTCCTAACCTGCCTGCACTAAAGGATTTTAGGCCAATATAAATTTTACCCTCTAAACTTGTTCCTGTTGTTAAAATTACTGTCGGTGCAAAATATTCAAGTCCTAATTCATCTCTTACACCCTTTATAGAGTTATTTTCAACAATAATTTCCGTTATTTGAGTTTGTTTAAGAGAGATATTTTCTTCCTTTTCTAGGAGATTTCTAAAATATCTCATATACTCTTTTTTATCTGATTGAGCACGCAGAGCACGCACCGCAGGGCCGCGGGAAGAGTTTAGCATTTTTAGCTGCACATATGTATTATCTGCAGCATCTGCCATAACACCGCCAAGAGCGTCGATTTCTCTTACAAGATTTGACTTTGCAGGGCCGCCTATAGCAGGATTACAGGGCATAAGACCGATATTATCAAGGTTTAGCGTACAAAATAATACCTTTGCACCAAGGCGGGCAGCACTTACTGCTGCCTCAATTCCTGCATGACCTGCGCCAACTACAATTGTGTCAAACTTAAACATTTTACTTTAATATTGCAAGAACAGCTTGAGTTACATCAACTCCGCCTGCTACAACAGAACTTTTATTTAATACAACATCAAGTTTCTTTTGAACTCTAACTTGTTCTACTGCTGTGCTGATTTTTTTTGTCAAATCAATTTCATATTTATTTCTTGTAGCAAGATAGTCTTTTTGTCTTTTTTCAATTTCGGCCAAAGCGGTTTTTCTGATATTAGCTTTTTGAGCGGCTGTTTTTGCATTTGCTACTTCTTTATCTTTTTGTGCCGTGTAATTTTTAATGTTATTCACTTTATTATTCAGGTCGGTTGTATATTTTTTTGCAAGAGGGTAAGTTTTTGAAATAGTGTCATAATTAACATAGCCAATGCCTGCAGCATTTGAAGCAAGTGTTAAAAACATAAAACTCATAATTGAAAGTACTATTTTTTTCATTATTTTCTCCTTTTATTTTTAGAGTATTCTTTTTGCACCCTCATTGTCAAGAGGTAGTGAATAAAACTGTGTATTTACGTTTATATCATTCCAAGTAGAAGACACAATGTCTTTAACTTCTCCTATATTTGCCCCGCAAGACACAACTCCTATGGCAGGCCCTGCACCGCTTAAAAAGCAGCCTATAACACCTTTTGTGTGTCTTAAATTATCCATAATCGAACTTAAACCGGGGACGAGTTTTTTTCTGTATGGTTGGTGCAATTTATCTCTCATTGCTATTTTTAAAAGCTCACTGTCATGAGTATGCAGTGCTTCTATAAACATAGCAGAGTGTCTTAGATTATACGCTGCATCCTTAAGAGCCACTTCATTTGGCAGTACGGAGCGAGAAATTTCTGTTGCAAGTTCATAATCGGGAATACAAACAGTTATTTTCCAATCATCATACCAAGGCAGTTTGCGATAAACTACACTGCCGTCTTCTTCCCAGCTGGATATTGTTACACCGCCTTTAATAGCAGGGGTTATGTTGTCCGGATGTCCTTCAATTTCTGTTGCAATAGACAATAAAACGGCTTCATCAGCAGGGTTTCTCAACAATTCATTTGCTGCCATTAAACCACCTACAATAACCGAAGCGGAAGAACCAAGTCCGCGCGCCACAGGTATTTGAGTTTTTATTGTTATTTTCATCTCGTCGGGGGTTTGACCGATATAACTGTATAAAAGCTCAATTGCTTTATATACAATATTATTTTTATCTGTCGGTATATTTAAAACTTTTTCCTGATTTTTTTCATCTATTATATTAATTTCAACTCCGGAACCGGGCAGAACCGTTTCTTCTACAATAACAGTATTATATATAGGAAGAGCTAAACCAAGACAGTCAAAGCCGCAGCCGAGATTTGCCATTGTAGCCGGAACTTGAATACCTACTTTCATTTTTACCTCACTTGAACAGGCATAATCAAGCAAACATAAGAATCATCTTTTGTTTCATCTTCGTTAGATGGTTTAAACAAAGTAGCACTGAGGCTAGTTGTGATTTCTATTTTTACTTTTTTAGTGTCCATATTTTTTAAGCTGTCTAAAACGTATTTATAGTTAAAAGCTATAATTATTTCATCAAAATTACTGTCAACGTCGATAAAGTCTTTACCTGAACCGGCGTCGGGAGAATCCGTACTTAATTCAAGAGAATTTTGATTGAAAGAAAATTTTATAATGTTTGTGCGCTCGTTTACCATAACACAAACTCTCTCTATAACCCCTATGAGCTCTTCTCTGTCAATGTAGACAATTTTATCGTTATTTGTAGGGATTAACTGCTGATATTTAGGATATGTTCCGTTTATAAGTTTTGATTGAAAAACTACATCTTCAAAGTCAAAACGTATTTTTGCTTTTTCAAGTCTTATAGTTACTTTTTCATCTTCTATGATAGATGAAATTCTAATGAGCTCTTGTAGTGTTCTTGAGGGAACAATAAAAATCGCACTGTCATCTTTTGAATTAATTTCTTTTGATGCACGGGTTAAGCGATTACCGTCTGTTGCAACGATTTCAAGAGTATTTGAATCAATATTAAAACACACACCCGATAAAACACTTGCACTCTCATGTAGTGCTGCAGAGAACACCACTTGTTTAACCCCTTTTATAAGAGTATTTTTGTTTATTTCAAATGATTTTTCATTTTCTTCCAAAATTTCTTCATCAAAGACTCTTGGAAATTCGTTTGCACTTATTCCTATAAGTTCAAATTTTGCCTTACCACAGCTTATTGTAACTATGTTGTTATCAGGGTTTAGAGAAAGAGTAATAGGCTTGTTGTCAAGTTTTGTTGTAATTTCTCCAAGTCTTTTTGCACTGAGAGTTATTTTACCTTCTTTTGTAACTTGAGCTTTTACTTTGTGACTTATTGATAAGTTTAAATCTGTTGCACAAAATCTTACCCTGTCGTTTGATACCGTTTCAATTAATATATTTGAAAGAACAGGCTGCGTACCTTTTTGTGCGGTAATTTTTTCAACAACTTTAATTCCGTTCAAAAGCTCTTCTTTATTTAAGATAATTTCCATACTCTTCCCTTTTATATTTTATATTAATTATATTATAAAAAAATAATAATACATAATAATACAATAACTTTTGTGCAAAACTCCAAAAACCCTTATAAATACTGATATTTTACCTGTTCAAAACTCTTGATATTTTTGCACAGTTTTTAACAGGCAAGAGTAAAACAAATAATGTTATCATAAGAGGCTTTTTTAAGCTCACAAACTGCCTCATTTAAGGTTGCACCGGTGGTTGTAAGGTCGTCTATAAGTATTATGGTTTTATCTTTATATTTTTTATTTAACCTGACTTTAAAGGCGCCACGCACGTTTTGAGCCTTTTTATCCGCTCTTATTTTATACTGAGGAGTAGTATTTTTTGTTTTTTTAATGATACTAAAATCAGCCTTAATGCCCGTCAGATAGGAAAACTCTTTTAATATAAGTTCCGTATGACAATAACCGCGCTGAAAAATCCTAAACTGGTGGCTTGGAATACATACCAGTACTGAGTTTTTAGGATTTAGATTTAAGTCATTTTCCCTGCACACCCGTTTAAAGTATTCAAAAAGCAAAGAGGCAGCGGGTTTTGCAGCACTTTTTCTTTTATTGAATTTAAAATTTCTGATTAAATTTTTTATGGTGCTTTCATATCGAAAAGCACAAAAAATATTAACACCCTGAACTTTTCTCTGTGCAAAAGGTGATAGTTTTTGAACAGATTTTAAACAGTTTTTGCACAGAATTTCATTTGTTTTTGAACAGCCGCAGACAACACATTTTTGTTTGTATATTAAATCTGCGAACTGTTCAAAAAAATCTTTTAGCATTATTTACCCACAATACCGTCAAGCGGAGAAGAAGCGCTTGCATAGGCTTTTTTTGGTATTCTGCCTGCTTCATAAGCGCATCTTCCTGCCATAACTCCGTATTTAAAAGCTTCAGCCATTTTTACAGGGTCATCAGCTTTAGCTATTGCAGTATTAATAAGGCAAAAATCAGCTCCCGCCTCCATTACAAGAGAAGCATCAGAGGGAACGCCGATTCCCGCGTCAACTACAACAGGAATATTTGCCTGCTCGATTATTATTTTTATATTTTCTAAAGTTTTTACACCCTGACCTGTTCCAATAGGGCTCGCTAGTGGCATAACAGTAGCACAGCCTACTTCTTCAAGTCTTTTTGCCAAAATCGGGTCTGCGTTAATGTAGGGAAGAACGCAAAAACCCTCTTCAACAAGTTGTTTTGCAGCTTCAAGTGTTGCAATAGGGTCAGGAAGTAAAAATTTAGGGTCAGGTATGACTTCAAGTTTTATCCAGTTATTTATACCCATTGCCCTTGATAATCTTGCAATTCTAAGAGCTTCATCGACCGTTGCACACCCTGCAGTGTTAGGCAAAAGCCAGTATTTATTTGTGTCAATATAATCCATTAAACCAACGTGCCCTTGAGCGTTGTCGTTAACTCTTCTTATTGCAACAGTTACAATTTCAGCTCCCGAGGCGTTGTGAGCCTTTTGCATAGTTTCAAAATCATCAAACTTACCCGTGCCGACCATAAGGCGGGAAGTAAATTCTCTATCGCCAATTTTTATTTTTTCCATTTTTAAACCCTCCCGTCTTAATTTTAAGCCAAAAATAAAATTTTGTAGTAGTATTAGTGTATGAAAACAATTTTTGAAAAAGATAAAGCTCTTCACTCTAAACCTTTATTTAAGGGTGAAATTGAGTTTAATAAAAGAACATCACCTCTTAATTTGCCTGATATGTCAGAACTTGAGGCAATGAGGCATTTTAAAGAGCTTTCTGACAGAAATTTTTGTGTAGAAAAAGGGTTTTATCCTCTCGGTTCTTGTACTATGAAATATAACCCAAGGGTAAACGAGCAAGTTGCAAGAGATGAAAATTTTCTAAATCTACACCCCTTGCAGTCTGATATTGACTCTCAAGGTGCTCTTGAGATTATGTATGATTTAGAGCAAATGCTAAAAATCATTACAGGAATGGATGCTATTACTCTTCAGCCATGCGCCGGTGCTCATGGTGAGTTTTGTGCAATGAGTATAGTAAAAAAATATTTTTTACAAAAAAATGACCTTAAAAGAAAAAAAGTCATAATCCCCGATAACGCCCACGGCACTAACCCGATGAGCGCTAAGATGAACGGTTTTGACTGTATTGAAGTAAAGTCTGATGTATCAGGCGGGGTTGATATAAAAGAGCTTGAAAACATTATAAAAACCTATGGTGATGAGATTGCAGCCATTATGATGACAAACCCTAATACTTTAGGGCTTTATGATGAAAATATTTTAAAAATATCTGATTTAATGCACAAAAACGGTTCATTACTTTATTATGACGGGGCAAATCTTAATGCTGTTATGGGTCATACAAACCCTCGCTTAATGGGTTTTGATATAGTTCACCTTAACTTACACAAGACTTTCTCTACTCCGCACGGCGGCGGCGGCCCCGGGGCAGGCCCGGTTGGAGTTGTTGAAAAATTAAAAGACTATCTGCCGACTCCTACAATTGAGTTTGACGGGGAAAGATATTTCAGAAATTATGATAAACCTTATTCTATAGGCAAAGTAAGCACATATTACGGTAATTTTTCCGTACTTGTAAAAGCCTATACTTATATTTTAATGATGGCAAAAGACTTAAAAAACGCAAGCAAGGATGCTGTTTTGTGCGCTAATTACATAAAAGAAAAACTGAAAAAATACTATAAACTTCCATACGACAGAGTTTGTATGCATGAGTTTGTTTTGTCGGGAGATTTGCAAAAAGAAAAAGGAGTTTCAACTCTTCAAATTGCAAAGAGATTAATGGATTCAAACTGTCATCCGCCAACGGTTTATTTCCCTTTAATTGTCCATGAGGCAATGATGATTGAACCTACAGAAAGCGAATCTAAGGAAATTTTGGATAATTTTATAAACACTATGATTGAAATTGCAAAAGAAGTTGATTCAGACCCTGAAAGTTTTATAAATTATCCTTCAAAAACACCTGTATCTAAGGCTGATGAAACTCTTGCGGCAAGACATTTGAATGTAAAATATGAATTTAACAACTGAAGATTTTAACTACAATTTACCGGATGAACTTATTGCAAACTATCCTTTAAAAAAGCGTGAAGATGCAAGAATGATGGTTTTACACAGGGATAGTAAAACCCATGAGCACAAGCACTTTTTTGATATTGTTGATTATTTAAAAAAAGATGATGTGCTTGTTTTAAATAATACAAAGGTATTTCCCGCAAGAATAATAGCAAAAAGAGCTACAGGCGGAGAGGTTGAGGTGTTTTTACTTAACCCTGAGGGCAAAGACAACAGATGGTTTTGTCTTATGAAGCGCTCAAAAAGGGTGAGGGAAGATGAAATACTAAGTGTAAGTGACGATTTTAAAATTAAAGTAATTAAAAAAGATATAGAAAACTCTAAAGAAGGTGACCTGCCAAAAAACCTTGTAGAGCTTATATTTAGCGCAAATAATGTTTATGAGATTTTAAATAAATACGGCTCAATTCCTCTGCCTCCATATATTCAAAGAGAGGCAACAGCGGATGATAAAGAAGATTATCAGACTGTTTTTGCAAAAGTAACCGGCTCTGCTGCAGCGCCGACCGCGGGACTGCACTTTAGCAGAGAGATTTTAGAAGAAATTGAAAAAAAAGGTGTGAAAATAGTCTATGTTACGCTAAATGTGGGCTTGGGGACGTTTTTGCCCGTTAAAACAAATGATATAACAAAACACAAAATGCACCATGAAAGCTTTGTAATACCAAAAGAAACAGCAGATACAATAAACTCTGCCAAAGGCTCTGTTGTAGCGGTTGGAACTACCGTTTTAAGAACATTAGAGGCAACATATAAAAAACACGGAAAAATTGTTCCGACACAAGATGAAACGGATATTTTTATTTATCCGCCATATAAAATAAAATCAATAGATAAACTCATTACAAATTTTCACCTGCCAAAATCAACCCTTATAATGCTAGTAAGCGCTTTTGCATCAAGAGAGTTTGTGCTTGACGCATATAAGGAAGCAATAAAAGAAAAATACAGATTTTTCAGCTATGGTGACTGCATGTTAATTGAATAGTTATTCTGAAGTTACAAACTTAACCAGCTCGTCTTGCCAGCCTGTGTCTTTTTCCAAAAACATATTTGCACCGCGATTTAGACATTTTACCTTGTGCTCACCCTTGGTAGATGCCGTTATTACAACAATTTTTGTTTTTAGGTTGTTTGCTACAATTACTTTTTTTGTTTCATCAAGGAGTAAAAAACCCTCTCTTTCCGTTGAAACAAATAAATCCATAACGATAAAATCATAAACAGTTTTTCTTATAAGTTGAGCTGCGGAATAGATGTCTTTTGCCGTATCTACTTCAAAACCTATTTTTTGAAACAGTACTTTTAGTTGATAAGTAACGACGCCAATATCATCTACTACAAGGATTTTTTTCTTCTCGCCAAAACCTGCAAGAGCTAAATCTCTTTGCCAGTCTGCTTCCGAGTATTCAACCTCGTTTGTCTCCTGAGGAACAATATCCAATGACTCAGCGTCACTTAATTTTTTTTGAATTACACAGAGTGCAAGTTTAATAGTCTCGTCACTGATTGTTTCAGGTTTGTCAATTTCAGCTATTTTATAAATTAAATCTATTGTTTCTTTTTGTATTACAACTTGCTCACTCATGAATTTTTAGGCCCTCATCAACGGTATCGGTTATTCTAAGACCGAAATTGTCTTCAATAATTACAACTTCTCCTCTGCCTATTAATTTTCCGTTTACCAATAAATCAATAGGCTCTGCGGTTTTATTTTCTAATTCTATAATTGAACCTTTTGTAAGTTCAAGAATTTTTTTAAGACTCATATCAGTAGAGCCCAAAATCGCACTTAACTCAAGCTCTACATCCATTAAAAGACCCAAAGTACTGCCCGATGACGTGTCTTGCTGAGTTTCGATTGGACGCTCAACATTTTCAAATTTGCTTAAATCAAGATTTTTAGGTTCTTTGTCAGGCATTTTTAATCCTTTGGTACATATCTGTCAGCTATTTTTACACATATTCTGCCGTCTTTTCTGCCGGGCATTGCTTCAAATTTTTTCTTTTTATCTACCAAAACATATAGTTTTTCATCAATTTTCTGGTCAAGCTTAATGACATCGCCCTCTTTTAGTTCAAGCACGTCGTTGATAAGTACTTTTGCACTTCCTAAAATAACACTCAAATCAAGATTTGCAGAGTATATTTTATTTAAAATTTCATTCCTTCCTATTTCATTTGAAACAACATTTGTATGTTGAAAAATATACTGCGGAGTGAGTTTTTGCAGTACCGTTTCTAAGACAGGGTAAGGGAAGCACAGGTTTATAAGTCCGAAGTTCTTTGAACCCAGTCTTATTTCAAAAGAAATCAGTGCAACAATTTCACCTGATGTTGTAATAGGTACAACGTGATATCCGTTATCAAGACTTGTAAATTCTGCCTTTACGGGTAAAACGGAACACCAAGAGTTCTCAAGCGTTTTTATTATTTTTTCAATAATTTTTTTTGTAAGAGCTTCTTCAATTTGTGTCAAATCACGGTTAAACTCGTGGTTTGAGCCATCCCCGCCAAGCATCCTGTCTAATATTACAGTTAAAACCTCACTGCTTAAACCAAGAGAAATTTCACCCGAGAGAGGATTTAATTTAAAAATACCGTTTTGAAAGTGCGCGGGCATAGAGCATACAAACTCATCGTATGTAAGCTGGTCGACAGAGATTATATCCATCTCAACATCCATACGAAGATAAGTAGTCAGAGTAAGTGCCAACTGTCTTACAAAGTCCCTGTGAATATCCTGAAGTGCTCTTAAGTGTTCTTTTGAAAATTTATCAGGACGTCTGAAGTTGTAGAGTTTGTAGCCTTTTTTAAACTCTTCTGATATATCTTCAATTAAATCTATATCATTTTGAGCAGCATCAAAATCGCCCTGATTTATGGCAGGATTATTCTCTATTGGATTTGTATCAGGTTGATTTTGCACTCATCCTCCGAAATATGCACACTGTTGCAACTATATATTACTATTATAGTGCTTGTTTGTCTATCGTGCGTATGATATACTTTTTTTGATATTTTTAGCAGGTGAGTAATGGAAGAATCTTTTGAACATAAACGCTGGTATGACAGAGACCCTATCTTAAAAGAGGCACTTGAGCTTTTAAGGTTATCGTCAGATGATGAAAAAGAAGCTGCAAAGAGCTTTATACTTAAATTACAGGAAGATGTTGCAAAAGATGTCATCGAGCGTATTTATGAAATAGTTACAAAATATCAGGGCAAAGGCAATCGCTGGTACGATAATGACCCTGTTATGATAAAGGCAATAGAAGTTTTAAGAAATGCTGACCCTAAAACTCAAAGAAAAGCAGCGCTTAAACTTCTTTTGGCGCTTGAAGAAAAGAGTTTCCCTCAAGATAATGATTAAAGACGTACAAAACAGCATAGATAAAAGAAATATTCCTTTGCAAAAAGTCGGTGTTAAAAACGTAGAAACCCTTTTAAATATTGAAAGAAAAGGCTCTAAGGCATCTCAAAAAGTATATGCAAAGGCAAAAATGAGTGTTTATTTGCCCTCAAACTACAAAGGCACTCACATGTCGCGCTTTATTGAGATACTTGAAGATTACAGAAAGAAAAATCTCATCGGCGTTGATATCAAAAAAATGCTTGAGGATATGAAAATCCGCCTTGAGTCAAAAAGCGCATATCTGAAGTTTGATTTTAAATATTTTGTTAAAAAGAAAGCCCCAAAATCCGCTCTTGAAGCGCTTATGTGTTATGATTGCTACTTTGAGGGTACACTTGATGAAAATGACAATTATAAATTTTATCTTGGTATAAAAATCCCTCTTACAACCCTTTGCCCCTGCTCAAAAGAAATCTCTGACTGCGGAGCGCATAATCAAAGGGCAATTGTATCGCTTAAAGTTTCATACGATGAAGATAAGCACATCTGGCTTGAAGATTTGATAGAAGAAATTGAGTCCTGCGGTTCATCTCAGCTTTATTCGCTTTTAAAAAGAGAGGATGAAAAATCTGTAACCGAGCAAGCGTATAATAACCCTAAGTTTGTTGAAGATGTTATTCGAGATGTGGTTATTAAGCTTGAAAATAATCCTGTGATTAACTGCTATGAAGTTGAAATAGAGGCATTTGAGAGTATTCACAACCATAGCGCCTGGGCAAGACAGGTGAGTGATATTAACTTTTGTAACAATTAGTTGTCCAAAATATAAAGTTCATTAAAATCTATCCGAAATACTTATTGTAAGCAATAACAGTAAGGACAATAAGGAGAAGATATGGACAATATTTCAAAAATAGCTGCAAATGCTAACTTTTACGTCCAAAACGGTGCGGTTAAAAAAGGGAATGACGAAAAGAAAGCTGAAGAAAAACAGCCTGAAACTCTTCAGCCACAAACAGATGCTAAAAGCCCCGATGCAATTTTTGACGCTATGCAAGTAAGTGCTATGCAAAATAAAGCGATTGCATTTGGTAAATTTATTAACCCCAGAGAATATTTATCTGAGGATAGAATACGTGATATAGAAGCTTCGATGGGCACTTTTGCAGGTGCAACGGAAAGCGCTAAAGCTGCGATGGATACGGAGTTTAAGGGTGTAAGCGCTTATGAAAACCTGTCTGAAGCTCAAAAACTTGCTATGGCTGCAAGTATGCAGGTAGCAGAATAAAAACTACCCCCTTGTTTGTTCTTCTCACTATTGTTCTAAAATATCGCCAAGGATTTCCAAGGCGATATTTTAGTGGTTGAATATTTAATTTACGCTAAGCTTGCTTGACTCACACATTCCATTTCGTCGATTGATGCAAATACGCTTGATGCGCCGCAGTCAACAAATTGAACTTGTCCGGTTACACCTGAAGATAAGTCAGAAGCCAAGTATAAACCTGCTTTACCAACGTCCTCTAAAGACGGTGTGCGATTAAGCGGAGCTTTAAGAGCATTGAATTTAAGCATTTTGTCAAATCCGCCAATACCTTTTGCTGCAAGTGTTTTAACAGGGCCTGCAGATAAGCAGTTGCAGCGAATGTTAAATTTGCCCAAATCTGCGGCGATGAATCTCATTGAAGATTCAAGAGCAGCTTTTGCCACACCCATAATGTTGTAGTTTGCTACAGCGTGAGTTGAACCTAAATATGTAAGGGCCAAAATTGAACCGCCGCCTGTTTTTTCCATTTGAGGTTTAGCGTATTTTGTAAGAGTTAAAAGAGAATAAGCACTTACATGCATTGCTAAATCCCAACCTTCTCTGCTTGTTGTATAAAAATCGCCCAAAAGGTCTTCTCTGTTTGCAAAAGCAACTGCGTGGATGACAAAGTCAAGTCTGTCATAGATTTTTTCATATTCTTTAAAAACTTTTTCAACGTCTTCTTCTTTTGTAACGTCGCATTCTATGCACATTTTAGCGTTCATTTCTTGAGCTATCGGTTTTACGCGTTTTTCCATTGCTTCATTAGCGTATGTAAAAGCAATTTCTCCGCCTGCGGCATAGATTTGTTCGGCTATGGCATTTGCAATCCCGTGTTTGTTTGAAACACCGAAGATAATACCCTTTTTGCCATCCATAATACCCATAAAATTTCTCCTTAAATCTAAAATCAAAATTTATAAATTAAAATTACCATAAAAATAAATTTTATGCACTAAAGCTAATTTTTATAATATAATTAACTGGAATATAACAGAAAGTACCAAGATGAAAATAGTTGCAAATAACCTTGTAAAAATATACGGTGACCGCTCTGTCGTAAATGATGTTTCTTTTGAGGTCAACAAAGGTGAGGTTGTAGGTTTGTTAGGCCCTAACGGTGCGGGTAAAACTACTACCTTTTATATGATTGTAGGACTTGTTAAGGCAAATAAGGGTCATATTTATCTTAATGTTGATGATAAAGACGGTCTGCCAAAAGACGGAAATTACTCAAAGTCGCTTGAAATAACAAATATGCCAATGAATGAAAGAGCAAAAATAGGCATAGGTTATCTTCCTCAAGAGGCGTCAATTTTTAGAAAATTATCCGTTGAGGACAACTTAAAGCTTGTTTTACAAATGAATGACTCTTTAAACGAAGAAGAGAAAGCTCAAAAACTCGAGGACTTACTTGAAGAATTTGGTGTAAAAAAACTTAGAACAGCTTCCGCCGTATCACTCTCGGGCGGTGAGAGAAGAAGGGTGGAAATAGCCCGCGCGCTTGCTGCTACGCCTCACTTTATTCTTCTTGATGAACCTTTTACGGGTATTGACCCTATTGCAATAGGCGAGATTAAAGACAATATCTATAAACTTGCTCAAGAAAAAGGCATAGGCGTGCTTATTACCGACCACAACCCAAAGGCAACATTGTCTATTACAGATAGAGCATATGTAATTTTTGACGGAAAAATAAAAATCTCCGGTAAATCAAAAGACGTCGCAGTTGACCCTGTTGCAAAAGAATTTTACTTAGGAAAAGACTTTACGCTTTGATGAATAAATTAAGACTTACAATTTTTGATAAATACGTTTTTAAACAAGTGCTCGGCGCTACTTTTGTGTGCTTGTTTTTGTTTATCATTGTTTGGATTGCCCCCGAAACTCTTGTAAGAACAATTAAGAGGATTTTAATCGAGCATATGCCTTTTGTTCAAGGGATGAAAATGCTTTTGTATGAGATACCAAAAGTCTTGGCTAAGGCTATTCCTGTGGGTATTTTGCTTGGTTCATTGTTTACTTTTGATACACTTTCAAAAAACTCAGAACTCAGTATATTTAGAGGCGTAGGTCTGTCTTTTAATAGGATTATGGCACCTGTCATAGTTCTCGGGGTGATTTTAGCTTATTGCTGCTATGTTGTTAATGACAAGTTTATCCCCTATGCATCGGCAAAAGCAGGCGAATCAGGCGGCTTTGACGTGCATTTTGTCTATATTATTAAAGATGAAAAAGAAATGCCAAAGCAGGCGTTAATTGTTTCAAACTTTAGTGTTAAAACTATTAAAAACCTTATACTGCTTAATTTTTCGCCTAACAGATACGCAGATGCGCAGATGTTTAACAGTATAATTTTTGCCCCGTATGCGCTTAAAAAAGACGATATGTGGCTCATGAAAGAATCTAAGGAATACAGAATAAACAGAAACGGCATATACACCGAAGTTAAAGAAGTCGGAGATTACCCTATATTAAACGAAAAGCTCTCAGATGAAGTGTTTCAGCTGATGAAAAACGCTACAAGAAGAGACAGGTCTTATACAAATAAGCAGCTCGGGGATTATGTAAAACTCCTTAAAAAGCAGGAATACACTGACGAGCACAACTTTATGCTTACAAAATACTATCAGAGATTTTTGCACCCTCTAACCTGTGTAATATTTGCTGCAATAGGCTGTCTGCTCGGGTTTTCTCCTCCGCGCTCACAAAGGCTTGTCGGCTTTACAATAGGTGTAGGCATGATTTTTGCCTACTACATTACCCTGCCGTTTTTTGACCTGCTTGCGCAAAAAGGAGTTCTGCCGCCTTTTATTGCCGCGGCTTTTCCTATAATAGTCTTTATTGCGGCGATATTTGTAATTAAAAAAGCGAGGGATTTATAATGTTTAAAAAAATAATTCTTTTACTTTTGATTTTTCTAATAAGCGCTCCCGTGTTTGCAAAAGAGGCAATTGAGGCTGATTACAATAAAAAAGAAAAATTTTATATTTATAAAATTGACCTTGAATCCGTTGGAGAAAGAATTAAGCCCTATGTTGTTAAAGACGGTTTAAAAACCGCAAGAGAAGTCTTTAAGGAAAATGATTTTGACTTTGTTGTAAACGGCGGATTTTTTGACCCAAACAGTGCAAAATCGGTTTCTTATGTAGTAATAGATTCAAAAGTTGTCGGTTCTCCTTTCGAGGGGATGGAGATGATAGAAAATCTCTACAAGGAAGATAGGATTGATAATGTTCTAAACAGGAGTGAACTTAGAGTTTATAAACATCACTTAACGGGTGCTCTAAAGTTTGATATTACAAGGCATTTTGACCCTGTGCCAAAGTATTATGATATTTTGCACTCTTTGGGCGGCGGGCCGATGATTTATCCTGATTTTAACCTTGAGCAGGAGGGTTTTGTAAAATATGACGAAACTCAGACCCCTGTTATTCAAAGTGCCCACGTGTTGAAAAAAAGAGCTCGTACACTTGTGGCTCTTAAAGATGAAAATCTTTATGTCATAATATTTTCAAACTTTGCCCCCGTTACTTTAAGTGAGGCAAGACAAAAGCTTAAAAGGTATCGCTTTGATAAGATAATGGCATTTGACGGTGGCCCTTCAACATCTCTAAACTATGGGGATAATGAAATCTCAAGTGCAAGTAACGGGCAAAGAGAAGTAAAATCGTTTTTAATTATTCAAAAATAGAGGTATAAATGAACAGAATTGCAAAACTTGAAATAGCGGTTGTGATAATTTTAGTCCTTTGTATAGGGCTTTATGTGTCACCTTTTTTCACAAAAAAAGTTGATGAAAGAAGAATGGCAAAAATTAACGCTAACGCCGCCGTTTTTACATCAAAAGCGCTTAGTGTTTTTTCTGCCGATAAAGACGCAAAAGCTTCAGATGTCGCAAGAAAAACCATGGACGAACTAAACACTTTAAGTAAAAACCCTTACGATAAAAAGCTCCCCGCCTATGTAAGCGGAAATGTTTTTTGCGGTTCTATTTCAATAGATTCTGATGATAAATTGCAAACAATAACCATAACAGGATACGGTAAAGACAACATAGTTCTTGTAAGAACGGTAATAAAACCCCCGTCATTTGTTACTTATAAAAAATATGAGGACAAAAAATAAATGGAAAATATTTTAAATTTTAAAGTCCAATACGCCGACACTGACGCCTATGGCGTTGTTTGGCACGGTTCTTATTTAAGATGGATGGAAGAGGGCAGAGTTGAGCTTTTAGAGGACTATGGACTTAAAATTGATAAACTGCAAAAAGAGCAAGATGTCATTATGCCTGTAATAGAGCTTGATATCAAATACAAATACAGCGCAAAACTTATGGATGAGATAGTTTTAAAAACAAAAATTATCGAACTTACAAAAACAACAGTGACATTTTTGCAAGAAATTTTTATAAAAGAAACAAATAAACTCTCTGTTAGTGCTATAGTAAAGGCAACGGCGCTTAAGGGCGGCAGAGTTATGCGAAGTGTGGATGAATTTTTTAAAGAGAAGGTATAGAATATGCAAATATTTGGAGCAATGAACGAGTATTTTTCAAGTTTAGGGACAATAGGTCTTGCCCTAAATTCTTTTATAGAGAGCTTTTTTCTTGTTCCGCCTCCTGATTTTTTGCTCATAGCAATGGATTTGGCTAACCCTCAAAAGGCTCTTTATTATGCTTTTGTTTGCACTATAGCCTCTGCTTTTGGCGGGGTTGTAGGGTATTTAATAGGAAAATTCGGCGGCAGGCCTGTTTTTATATGGATTTTAACTTCTTTATCAAAAAAAGAGGGTGTACAGAAAAGAAAACAGCTCAAAGATGCTCTGCAAAAGTTTAATGAGGTTGAGGCTCTGTATAACAAATGGGGTGTGCATGCGGTGTTTTTTGCGGCTTTTACACCCATACCTTATAAGGTTTTCACCATTGCAAGCGGTATTTTAAATATGAACCCTTATTCTTTTACTCTTGCCTCTGTCGTAGGGCGCGGAATGAGGTTTTTTATTGTAAGTATTGTTCTTATGCTTTTTGGTGAGAAAATAAAAGACCATTTGGAGCTTATTATTTTAGGAGCAACTGCGGTAATTGTGATATTTTTTGTTATTTTGTACAAAAAACGCCACAGTATTGCAAGGGCATCCAAAAAGTAGCAAAATAAATTCTTTACTGTTTTTAAAAGGTTAAAAACGGGAGAAAATATGAAAATTTCAAATAATAACGGTTTATCTTTTGCAAAAGTTTATATTGGCAATGAAGCTTTTGACAGAGCGTTGGCTTTAAGCAGATACCACAAGACTTCTAGCGATTTTAACAGTGCAAAAGACGAGCTCATGCTTGCTTCAAAAGGCAAAACAGTTGTCCTTTCATCTTGGGATGATAACGGCGTTTGTGTTTATGAGGTAGATGGCGAGGACAAAAAAGTTTTGACAAGAGATTCTGATTTTATTTCAGGACTTAAAAAAGCGGCTGAAATGCTTAAAAAAGAATCGCAGCCGCAAAAACCAAGAAGAAAACCGTTTAACGGTACGCTTGCATAGGCTTTAGCCTGTTATAGCGCCTACATTTGCACCCTGAACGGTTTTAGCGTATTTTGTCAAAAATCCTGCGGGCACATCTTTTTTAACGGGTACAAAAGATTTTCTTCTTTCTTCTAGTTCTTTTTCATCTACAAGAAGGTCGATAGTTCTTTTGTTAATGTCTATTTTGATTTTATCGCCGTTTTTAATAAGCCCTATAATACCGCCCTCAGGAGCTTCAGGGCAAATATGACCAATGCATAGGCCTCTTGTACCGCCCGAAAATCTGCCGTCAGTAATTAGCGCACAAGATTTGCCAAGCCCTTTACCTACAAGCAAAGATGTAGGCGCAAGCATTTCTCTCATGCCGGGGCCGCCTTTTGGGCCTTCATTTCTTATAACTACAACATCTCCCGCTACTACTTCATCTGTTTCAATGCCGCGCATAGCGTCCTCTTCGCGCTCATAAACTCTTGCGGTTCCTTCAAATTCAAACACGCTTTCATCAACGCCCGAGATTTTAACAACCGCACCTAACGGTGCTAAGTTACCGTGAAGTATTGCAAGACCAGGGTTTGAAGTAATAGGATTGTTAAAGGGTTTAATTACTTCACTGTTTACCCAAGCACCTTTTGCACGCCCTTCAACTGTTTGACCAACCAAGTTAACGGTATTTTTAAGTTCATCTGTGTGACCCCAGATAGTTTTCAGCGCCCCTGAAATACCGCCTGCATTATCTAAATCAGTCATTGTAAGAGTTGATGAGGGGTCAAGTTTTATTATTTGAGGAATTTTAAAGCTCAACTCTTCAAAATCATCTAAGCTAAGGTCAATACCTGCACTGTTAGCTATTGCAAGCAGGTGCAAAATGGAGTTTGTCGAGCCGCCAAGCGCTAAGTCGACAATTATAGCGTTTCTTAGCGACTCTCTTGTTACTATGTCTTTAGGTTTAATATTTTCTCTCACAAGGTCTACGACCGTATAGCCCGAATCAAAAGCTATACGTCTTTTTTTAGAACTTACCGCAGAGGCTGTAGCGCAACCTTCTAAACTCATGCCCATAACTTCAGTTAAGCAGGCAAGAGTGTTTGCGGTGTATAGCCCTTGACATGCGCCTATTGTAGGGCAAGCGAAGTGTTCCATTTCGCATAGTTTTTCAGCGCTTATTTCTCCTGCTCTGTAGCGTCCTACTGCTTCAGATGAGCCTCTTATAAATGTTAAAGTTTCGCCCTTGCATTGTCCCTCAAGGGATGGGCCCGCAGTTACTACAATAGCGGGTATATTCAAACGAAGTGCGGCAATTAACATCCCCGGAGTGATTTTATCGCAGTTTGTCAAAAGTACAAGCCCGTCCAGTTGGTGCGCTGCAGCAACCGCCTCAACGCAGTCCGCAATTAAATCACGGCTGGGCAGAGAATATCTCATACCCGAGTGGCCCATTGCTATGCCGTCACATATTGCAGGTGTACCAAAAATATACGCCTGACCGCCGTTAGAGTGTATACCTTTTTCTATCTGGCGCTCTAAATCTCTCATGCCGGCATGCCCCGGTACCAAGTCAGAAAAAGAACTTGCAATACCTATAAAAGGCTTTTTAATGTTCTTGTCGCTCAAGCCTCCTGCGTACAAAAGTGCTCTGTGCGGTGCGTGGGCTGTCCCCTCTTTAATAGCGTCAGATTTCATATAATTTTCTCCTTATTTTTTAAATATTATACAATTAAATATCCTTTTGTAAAAAAATGTTTATAAACTTAATTTTAAATCTTTAAATTTACATAACTTCATGAGAAAATTCACGGTAAGGAAAGTATGAAATTATAAGGCGCCCCGATGAGCTTTGACAGCAAAACCGAATTAAGTGCAATTATCCTCGCTGCAGGTAAAGGCACGAGAATGAAGTCTAAAAAACCAAAGGTTCTGCATGAAATTTTTTCAAAGCCCCTTGTAGGAAGAGTTGTAGAGGCAATTGATAATATTTGCCCCGACAAAAATATAAAAAGCGTTGTTGTAGTAGGCCATGGCGCGCAGGAGGTTGAAAAATACCTTACAAAATACAAAAATGTCACCTGTGTACTGCAAAAGGAACAATTGGGCACAGGCCACGCCGTTTCTATGGCGCTTGATGAGCTTAAAAACTTTAAAGGCACGGTGATTATCGCATGCGGAGATACTCCGCTTTTAAAATCATCTACTTTAAGAAAAATGTGCGAGTATCACATTGAACACTCGTCAGATGTTACTGTTATGAGTGCAATTTTTGAAAATCCTTTTGGCTATGGCAGAATTGTTCGCGCTCAGGACGGCTCGGTAGAAAAAATTGTTGAGCAAAAAGACGCAAACGAAGAACAGGTCTTAATAAAAGAAGTTAACACAGGTGTGTACTGCCTTAAGTGGGAATCTGTTAAAGACTGCTTTAGAGAGCTTAAAAACAACAACTCGCAAGGCGAGTATTATCTGACGGATATTATTGACTGGGCTCGTCAGAAAAAGAAAAAAGCTTTGTCTTTTGTGATTGATAATCCTGATGAGACTCTTGGAATAAATTCAAGAAAACAACTTGCGCAAGCTATAGAAATAATGAAAATGCAAAAGCTCGACGAGCTTATGGACGAAGGGGTGACAATTGTCGACCCTTTAACTGTATCAATTTCCCCTGAAACAAAAATAGGCGCTGATACCGTTATTTACCCAAATACTTTTATAAACGGTGAGAACACAATAGGCGAAAATTGTAAAATCGGGCCTTTTACTCACTTTAGAGGCAATGTCAGTGTCGGTGATTACTCTAAAATCGGCAATTTTGTAGAGTTGAAAAACGCCTCAATCGGTTCTCATACCAATGTTTCACACTTAAGCTACGTCGGTGACGCCGCTCTTGGTTCAAACGTAAACATAGGCGCAGGTACGATTTTTGCAAATTATAACTCCATAACAAAAGAAAAGAAAAAATCACACCTGAAAGACGGCGTATCAATAGGCTCAAATGCCGTTATAGTAGCACCTGTAGAGCTTGGAGAAAATGTTTTTGTAGGTGCAGGAAGCGTAATTACAAAAAATGTAGAAAAAAATTCTCTTGCGCTCTCAAGGTCAGCGCAAAAAGAGTACCCCAACTGGGTTGAAAAACAGAAAAATTTACTTAACAAAAAAGGAGAAGAATAAAATGAAACTAGGGCTTGAAGTAATGGAACAACCACAAACTACGGTTTTGCCCACGCATGATATTAAACTTTTTTCAGGTCGTTCAAATCCCGTTTTGGCTCAAGAAATAGCACAATACCTTGGCACAACGGTTGAGCCTATGATTATAAAAAACTTTTCCGACGGTGAAATTTATGTACAAATTCAAGACTCTATAAGGGGCGATGACGTTTTTGTGGTGCAGCCCGTGTGCAACCCCGTAAATGAAAGCCTTATGGAGCTTTTAATAATAATTGACGCATTTAAACGTGCAAGTGCAAAAACAATTACTGCCGTTATTCCATACTACGGATATGCTCGTCAGGACAGAAAAACATCAGGCAGAGAGGCGATTACCGCTAAGCTAGTTGCGGATTTATTGACAACTGCGGGTGCAAACAGAGTGCTTGCAATGGATTTACACACAGGTCAAATTCAAGGTTTCTTTAATATCCTTGTTGACCATATTTACTCTACTCCTGTTCTTGTTGATTATATTAAAAATCTAAACATCCCATCAGATGTTCTTATGGCAGTATCGCCCGATACAGGCGGCGTACAAAGAACTCGTTCTTTTGCAAAAGCGCTTAACTGTCCTTTATCTATTATCGATAAACGCCGCGACAAGCACAATGTTGCTATAGCAGACCATGTTATAGGTGATGTCAGAGGCAAAGTCTGCGTTATGTTTGACGATATGATAGATACTGCAGGAACGATTTGTGAGGCTGCAAAATTACTTATCAGAGAAGGTGCAAAAGAAGTCTATGTTTGCGCTTGCCACCCTGTATTCTCAGGCCCTGCACTCCAAAGACTTGATGAAGCACCAATTAAAGAAGTTATAGTTACAAATACAATTCCTTTGAAAAACGAATTTATTCCTACAAAAATCACTCAGTTGAGCATTGCTCCGCTTTTAGGTGAAGCAATTTCAAGAATTCACGATGACCAGAGCGTATCGTCTCTGTTCGGTTTTGAAAAGGAATACAAAAATTAATGCTTGAAAAACTTGAAAAACAAGCGCAAAGCTGCACAAAGTGTCCGCTTTGCGCCACAAGGACAAATACTGTCTTTTTTGACGGTTCAAATAGTGCAAAAATTATGCTCATAGGAGAAGCTCCAGGCGCTGATGAGGACGCTTTAGGTAAGCCCTTTGTCGGACGCGCGGGAAAACTTCTAAACGAGTTTTTAAAAATGGCTGGTATAGACAGGCAAAAAGACCTTTACATCACAAATACGATTAAATGCCGCCCGCCAAAAAACAGAAAGCCAGAACCTGCTGAAAAAGCAGCTTGTGAGCATTTTTTAAAAGAGCAGATAAAAGAAATTAATCCAAAAGTAATTATCTTGTGCGGTGCGACTTCTGCGGAGAGCTTTTTTGATAAGAAGTTTCAAATAACAAAAATTAGAGGTGAGATTTTTGACAATGTTAAAGGCTATGAGGGTATAAAATTTGTTCCTATTTTGCACCCGTCTTATCTTCTTCGCAAACACTCGCAAGATGAGGGCTCACCGAGGGATTTGACCTTAAAAGATTTAAAAATGATTAAAAAAACGGCTCTTTTGTAAGAGCCGTTTAATTTATTTTGTATTCCTACATATTTTCATGCGTTGGGATTGAATTGTCGTTAGTACTTTCGTCTTCAACTTCAAATTCCCAGTAATTTTCGTTAGGAATAACCATATCTCCGGTTAAAAGCGCATATACTATCTCGTCGCCTTCTAAATCATATTTAATAACAGGAGAAAGTTTGTCTGTATATTTAATTTTGAATTCGGCTTTTGTGAGAACCTGAGCGTCTTTAAAATAGTTTTCTTTAATAGGATTTTTCTTATCCACGGTTTTTGTGGTGACTATATTTCCCTTGTCCGATGTGTACACAACGGCAGCCATTTGGTGGCTTATATTGTTTGGCAAGTAGAATTTTCTCACAACGATAAGATTTTTTTGCTTTTTGTGTCTAAAGGGAGTGTATTTAATTTTTTGTACATCGGCAACAAACTTTGTTCCTGCAGGGTAGAGAAATGTTCCCTCTTGCGTGTAAACATCACTTGTTGCGCTAAATACAACCTGATCGCCCAATTCAAGTTTTTTACTTTGAATTGGTTGGTCGGGTTTAATAAGAATTATGTTGCCCGCTTCAATTACGTTTTTTGTGTTATAAAGGTTTACAACATTTCTCGGTGCACCGTCAACCAGTTTTAAGGTATTTGTTCCAAGAAACTTTGTAGGGAGTTTATTTGCAGTTCTTTTAAATTTATCTTCAACAAGGCTCAGTTGTTTTTCGACAGCAGCAAATAAAGCTGCAGCTTCTGCACGTGTTAAATAGTCATTTGGTCTGAATTTTTTGGGGTCAGGGTAGTTAATATAGAGTTTATTAACCACGTTTTTAATATATGAATAGCGTGCCCAGTTTGGTATTTCATTTTTGTCAGTGAATGAATCAAGCACATTTATGTCACCGTAGAATCCTTTTGTGACGTTAGCTATAACAGCGTTAGCCTCAGAGCGTAAAATTGACTGTTCAGGTTTAAAAGTGTAATCAGGATAGCCAAAGATGAGTCTTAGCTGCTCTGATGTTAAAATACTCTCATCATAAGGAGTTTGAGAGTCTACGTCTTTAAATTTTGTTTGAGCACCTGTTAGAATGTCCTCACTTCTTATAACTTTAAGTAATGAGTGTACAAACTCTGCTCTTGTAAGTTTTTCATCAGGTGCAAAGCTATGTCCGTTTTTAAAGCCCATATAGCCTTTGTTTAGCGCATTTGCAATTTGAGCTGCTGCCCAGTGGTCATTTTGCACATCTGTTACTTCAAGAGCTTTAGCGCTTGAAGAGAAGAAAATCAACAAACCTAAAATCAACAAACAAAATATCTTTTTCATATATTTTAAGCCTCATATTACTCAAAACCTATGAAAATATTACACTAAAAATACTCTCAAAAGCAAATTAGCTTGGAATTTTGCTTATAATTTCTTTATAATCTATTTTAAGACAATCGCTTTGCTCGCAATTATAAGCTCTTTTGTGCCACAGGCAGGGGCGGCAGGGGACATTGTTTTTTATAGCGACAAATTTTTCGTTTTTAGGTAAAAGTTTTTCTTCATTTGTCGGGCCAAAAATAGCAAAAGTCTTTACATTTGTACCAACTGCCACATGCATAGGGGCAGAATCGGCGCAGATTACGCATTTTGCGGCTGCAAACATATTTGCCATATCAAGCAGGCTTTTTGTTTTTTTAAAGTAATTTATAAAGTTCTCATTTTCTTTTATTTCTTTGTTTTCAATTATTTTTGAAATAAGCTCTTCATCATCCCCTGTACCAAAGAGCACTACTTTTTGGTTGTTTTTAACTAAATCAAGTATCAAATTTTCCCAAAAGGCTAAATCGGGGCACTTTAGGATGTTTTTTCTTATACTCATTTTGCTAACTCCGGGGTGCAGGGCGATAAAGTTATTTTTTTCAAGCCCTAAAGGCAGTGTGTAGTTAGGGTCGGTGGCTATTTTAGGCAGTTCGCACTTAAGATTTGATATTGGAGAAATCAAGTCATGATACATATTTGAGGCATATTGATTTTCTCTTAGTTCCACATTTTTTGTTAAAAGAAAAGACGTTTTTGACTTAAAGCCTATGCGCTCTTTTATGCCCGTTAAAAACAGCAAAATCGCTACAAGGGGTGACTTTCCGCTTGAGATTACAATATCAAAATTTTTCTTCCATACGCTTAAAAGAAAACCCGCCATGTTAAGGTATTTTTTAATGCCTTTAGCTTTTATATCCGTTTTAATAACATCATCTATATCGGGGCAGAGCTCCATGATGCTTGCACTTCGAGGTTCAAGCGCAAGGGTGATTTTTGCGTTTTTAAATTCTTTTTTAAGACTTTCAATAACAGGCATAAAAAGTATTTCATCCCCTATGCCGCCCCAGTTTACTAAAAGTATGTTTTTATAGTCTTTTTGCACTTTTTACCTCGTTTATAAATTTTACTTCTTTTTAATTTTATAATAAAATAATTCTATGAGCGAGTTGACTTTAAATTACACAGGAATAGGCTCATTACCGCTTTGTGGGAGTGACGCCGTTAAAAAATCACTGGATTTTATTTTTAGCGAATTTAAAAGCATGCCCTTTTGGCCTCAGCTGCCGCACTTTGCGCGCGAAGAGGATATGGTTTTTCAATACACTCAAAACCTTGCGGGGCTTGTTGTTGAGGGAGATAAGTACTATTTATCTTCAGACAGTGAAGAATTTTTTGTAAAGCTTGAGGAGCTGTTTTTTGACTATGAAACGGTTATTGCCTCAAATTCACTTGAAGAATGTGAGCAAATACTTGAAAAATACGCTATTTTAGCTCCTAATTCAAACTCACTTACGCCATTTTTAAACGAGCTTAAAAATCACAACTCTGATTTTGTAAAAGGTTCAATAACAGGCCCGTTTACCTTTTCAACTTCAATAGTTGATAATGAGGGTAAATGTGCTTACTATAACGATGTTTTAAGGGATGTTTGCACAAAAACTCTCTCTCTAAAGGCACTATGGCAGGTTTTAGAGTTTAAAAAAGCCTCCCCCAAAGCACGCGCGGTTATTTTTATGGATGAACCGTCCATTTCTCAAGTAGGCTCTTGTGCGTTTTTATCCGTTGAGAGCAAAGACGTTATAGAAATGCTTAAAGTAATAACGGGCGATTTAGCTAAATTTGGCGCACTGTCGGGCATTCACTGCTGTGGAAAAACAGACTGGGAAATAGCTCTTTCCTGCGGGGCTGATATTGTTAATTTTGACGCTTATTTTTATGCTCAAAGTGTGGCTAATTTTGCCTCAACTGCTCAAAAGTTTGTAGAGCAAGGCGGCTATCTGGCTTTTGGTATAGTGCCTACGCTTGATAAGGAAATTTTAGAAAACCTAAGCACAGATGACCTTGTAGAAAAATTTGATGAAGCGCTTAAATGTTTCTTAAAAAAAGGCATGCAAGAAAGCCTTTTATACGAGCATATTTTCCTTACTCCAAGCTGTGGCTGCGGTTCATTGGATGAGAAAAACGCCCTTAAGGCGCTTAAACTTACAAAAGACTTATCAAATCGTCTTAAAGAAAGATGTCAGGTGGCTCTATGACACATACTTTAGCACTACTTGGCAAAGGCGGCAGCGGCAAAACCACTCTTACAAGGGCATTTTGTGCTCTAATTAGAGAATATTTTCCCAATGCCTCCATTCTTCTTGTGGACAATGACTTAACTTGCGAGCTTGCAGGAAGTTTCGGGTTAAAATCAAGAAATACAATCTATGGTATTCGCTCGGGCAAACACGAATACAAAACAGGTATTCCAAAAGGTATGACAAAACAGGAATACATTGAGTGGGCACTTGAGGATATTCTTGAAGAGGTGGAAGAAAATACCGACATAATCGTTTCTTGGTTTGTAGCGTCAAAAGACTGCCGCTGCCCTATTACAAAGCAGATGAACGATGCGCTTGTAAAACTTGTAGACAGGTATGACTTTGTGATTTTTGATTCGGAGTTTGATTTAAAATACCTTAATTTACTTGTTGATTACCCGATTGATACTGCAATTATCGTTGCTAATCCTACACAAAAATCCGTTCATCTTGCAGGCGAGATATATGAATTTTCTAAAAAATACGCAGCTGACGGGCAGTTTGGCGTTATTTTAAACAAAGCCAAAAAAGAAAACCTCAACAAATTTGTTGAGCAGATAAATCTAAATAACTTAAATTTATTGGGAATAATTGAGGATTTGGGTGAAGAGGCCGATTATAACGAAGTAAAAGAAAAAATAAAAGACTTCTATCCGCGCTTAAATCTCCCTCAGGAGGGAAGTTTTTAATGGCAGAGATTTTAGACGGTAAAGCGTGCGCTAAAGAAATTTTATCAGATATTAAAGTTCAAGTAGAAAAAATGACAAGAAAGCCCTCGCTTGCGGTTATTTTAGTCGGGGATGACGAGGCTTCAAAAATATATGTAAAAAATAAAGAAAAAACAGCCCTTGAGCTTGGTTTTAAATCTAAAACTTACAGATTGGAAAAAAACACAACCGCTCAAGAATTAAAGGATTTAATTTTGAACTTAAATCTTGATGTGGATACAGATGCCATACTTTTGCAGCTGCCCTTGCCAAAGCACCTAAAAGCGCAAGAGTTTATAGAACTTATTGACCCCAAAAAAGACGTGGACGGTTTTCATCCCATCAATTGCGGGAAACTTTTGACAGATACAAATCCCTATGCAATTTCTTGCACTCCAAAGGGCGTTATAAAACTTTTAGAAAAAAATAACATAGAAATATCAGGCAAACACTGTGTTGTTATAGGGCGCTCAAATATGGTAGGCAAGCCCTTATCAATTCTTTTATTAAATAAAAATGCAACAGTCACCATGGCTCATTCAAAGACAAAAAATCTTTCTCAAACAGCTAAAACCGCTGATATTTTAATAAGTGCTACAGGTGTGAGCAATCTTGTAAAAAAAGATTTTGTAAAAGAGGGCGCAGTTGTGGTTGACGTGGGTATTTCACGCGACAGTGAGGGAAAAATCAAAGGAGATGTTGATTTTTTAGAAGTATCAAAAGTTGCCTCTCATATTACCCCTGTCCCCGGCGGTGTCGGGCCTATGACAATAGCAATGCTTATGGAAAATACTTTGGAGCTTTGTTTAAAAAATGCAAAATTTTAGGGGAACATTTGTAAATAAGCATCGTGACGCTTGGGTTGAGGTAAATTTAGGAAATCTTGAACACAACATTTGTGAAATAAAAAAAGAAATTCTAAAAGACGGTATTTGCCCGAAACTCTTGGCGGTCATAAAAGCTGACGCTTACGGGCACGGTAGTGTTATGTGCGCTCCTACTTTGCTTGCATGCGGTATAGACGCTTTTGGTGTGGCAAGTGTGGATGAGGCGCTGGAGTTAAGGCAAAACAAAATAACTGCGCCCATTTTAGTCTTAGGCTCGGTTCCCATTTGGGCTTATGAAACGGCTATAAAAAACGACATTACCGTTTCAATTTTTTCTGAAGAGCACTTGGAAGCTGCCCGTTTAATAAGCGAAAGACTAGGCGGCAAAAAGCTAAAGGCTCATATAAAAATAGATACAGGTATGAACAGAATCGGGATAAATCCAAACGATGCAATTGAGTTTGTAAAAAAAGCAAAAGACGCTAAATATCTTGATTTAGGGGGGATTTTTACCCACTTTGCAGATGTAGAGTCAGATGAAATTACAAATAAGCAGATTGATAATTTTAAAAAAGTAATCAACTCAATTGACACCAAAGACCTTATTATCCACTGCTCAAATTCCTCCGCAGCGCTTTGTCATCCCGAGCTAAAATTTAACATGGTGCGCCTTGGGATTATTTTATACGGCTTAACTCCGTTAAGCTATGATAGAGAACCTAAGTTTAAATTGCCTGATTTAGCGCAGGTAATAGGTCTAAAAGGCAGAATTACAAATATTCACAAGGTTAAAAAAGGCGATGGCGTAAGCTACGGTCATATTTTTGTTGCAGATAGAGAAACAAATATTGCAACCATTCCAATAGGTTATGCTGATGGTGTTTCAAGGAGTTTATCGGGCAAAATAAAAGCCTCTCTAAACGGTAAAATAATTAAACAAGTAGGCAGAATAACCATGGACCAGATGATGTTTGATATAGGAGATATTCAAGCCTCAAACGGCGATATAATAACACTTTTAGGAGATGATGAGGCGGGGAACTTTTTTTCTATCGACACTTGGGCAAAAGAATTAGACACTATAAACTATGAACTTACTTGCCGCCTAAAGGTTCGCCTGCCAAGGATTTATGTCAGATAAGGGGTATTTAAAATGAAGCAAACAACACTACATGATGAACATATTAAACTTAATGCCAAAATGGTTGAATTTGGCGGCTGGCATATGCCCGTGAGCTACAGTTCAATTATAGAAGAGCATAAAGCCGTAAGAAACAGCGTCGGGATTTTTGATGTTTCTCATATGGGGCAGATTTTTGTAAGCGGGGATGATGCGCTTAATTTTTTGCAAAAAATTCTTCCTCAAGATGTTTCAAAATTCAGTAAAAATCACGCTCACTACTGCCAGCTTACTTACCCCAGCGGCGGCATGGTTGATGATTTAATAGTTTACAGACTGAAAGATAAATACCTTATAATCGCTAATGCTTCAAGGATTGAGGCTGATTTTGAATGGTTTGAAATGAATAAATCGGGTTTTAATATTAATCTTGAAAATAAGTCCGATGAATATTCTATGATAGCTCTTCAAGGCCCTAATGCTTATAAAATCATTGAAAAAGCGGGTTTAGAAAATCAAAACCTGCCTAAGTTTTTTACCATTTGTGAGCAAAGACTTTTAAACTGTGATGTTTATCTTTGCCGCACGGGCTACACCGGTGAAGACGGTTTTGAAGTAATTGTAAAAAATGAAAATGCAACAAAACTCTGGCAAGAATTTTTAAATTTAGGAAAAGAATTTAATATTTTGCCTGTAGGACTTGGCGCAAGGGATACCCTAAGGCTTGAGGCGGGTTTGTGCCTGTACGGTTCTGATATCAACGAAGACATTACCCCGATAGAGGCTGATTTAGCCTGGTCTGTGCCAAAAGATAAAAAAGAAGACTATAACGGCAGAGAGGTAATTCTCAACCAGCGCCTTCAAAATACACCTTTAAGGAAAAAACTTTTTGCTTTTGAAATTGAAGATAGAGTTATCGCCAGACACGGCGCTAAGGTTTATTTTCAGGGAATTGAGTGCGGTGTGATTACATCGGGCTCTATATCGCCGATTTTAGGTAAAAGTATAGGCCTGTGTGTTATTTCTTTTGAGGGAGAAAACGCAAATCTGGTAACATCGCTTAACACAAAGGAAAAAAGTATTGGCACGGATATAGAAATTATGGTAAGAAATAAATTGTACAATGCCAAAATTGTCAAAAAACCTTTTGTTGAAAAGAAATATGTTAAATAGGAGATAAAATGAGTACTCAAAGACCACCTGAAGGAATTCTTTGTTCTAAAAGCCACGAATGGGTTTTAGATGATGGAGAGTTATGCACTATTGGTTTAACTGACTACGCGGTAGAACAATTAGGCGATATAGTTTTTGTTGAACTTCCCGAGATTGACAGTGAATTTGCTAAGGGAGAAGTTTTTGCAACGATTGAATCGGTTAAAGCAGCAAGTGAAATTTATATGCCCGTTGGCGGCAAGGTTGTAGAAATCAATGAAGAGTTAATCAACGCCCCTGAACTTATTAACGAAAATGTTTGGGAAAAAGGCTGGCTGATTAAGGTTAAATGTGACACTTTAAGCGAAGATACACTTGGTCTTATGGAATATGAAGACTACAGAGAAGAAGTTGCATAATGTACAATTTTGAAGCTTTAAGTGATAAAGAACGCACTCAAATGTGCAATGACATAGGCATAAAAAGCCCCGATGAGCTTTTTGATGTCATACCGCAGAGTGCGCGAATTGAGGATTTTAATTTTAGAGAACCTCTATCAGAACTTGAAGCTCAAAAAAAATTAAAAAGCATAGCCAAAAAAAACAAAACCGACTTTGCCTGTTTTATGGGTGCGGGCGCATATAAAAAATTCATTCCCGCAGCGCTTTTTGACACTGCTTCAAGGTATGAATTTTTATCCGCATATACGCCTTATCAGGCTGAAATATCGCAAGGTTCGCTGCAAATTATGTACGAATTTCAAACAATGATTTGCTCGCTTTGTGCTCAAGACGTTGCAAACGCCTCTGTGTATGACGGCGCAAGTGCTGCAGCTGAGGCAATTTTAATGGCTTGCAGAATTACTAAAAATAACAAAGCTTTTGTAAGTGAAAATATTAATCCAAATTACCTTGAAGTAATTAAAACCTACCTTTTTGCAGCTGATGTAGAGCTTGTTGTAGGTACTGACTCAGATGATATGGATTTATCCTGCAAGGTTTATCAAACTCCTGATTACTTTGGCGAGATAGCAAATGCGCCCAAGAAAAATTCAAAAGAGCTTACTGTAGCTATTGTTGATATTTCTTCTCTTGCGCTTATTGAGCCGCCAAAGTGCGACATAACAGTCGGCGATTTTCAGACTTTAGGCTTAGCGCTTAATTTTGGCGGGCCATACGGCGGTTTTATAGCCTGTAAAGACGCATACAAGCGCCAGCTTGCAGGAAGAATAGCGGGAAAGACGGTAGATAAAGACGGTCGTGACGCTTATGTTCTGACTCTTCAGGCGCGTGAGCAGCATATAAGAAGAGAAAAAGCCACAAGTAATATTTGCTCAAATCAGGCTCATTGTGCGCTTTGTGCCGTTTTATATTTAAGTCTTTTAGGTCAAAAAGGCTTTAGAGAGGTAAACTACCTTTCATACAAAAACGCTCACCTGCTTGCGCAAGGTTTAGAGAAAAAAGGACATAAGATTTTAACTAAAGACTTCTTTAACGAGTTTGTTTATGAACTAAACAGTTCTCAAAACGCAATGGAATACTTGCAATATCTAAAGCAAAACGGTATTTTGGGCGGTGTTGCGCTTGATGATAAAAGAATTTTAACCGCAGTAACCGAACTTAACGACACAGATGAAATAAATCTCTATTTAAGCTTATGACAAAAGATATAATTGCCTTTTGGGGCTATCCTCACCCTGATTTAATCAATAAAACAAAAAATCTCTACCCTGACGCCAAGTGGGTGGATTTAGATATATGTTTTAATTATCCTCCCTCAAAATTCACTCCTGACGCGTATTGCGGGATTATAAAAAATATTTTTGATAATTCTTTTTATCTTAAAGAAAGAATTATAAAAATTCTTGCAGGAGTAGGCAAAGACAAGTGTGACAGCGGTTTTTTTGCGGCTAATCTTCTAAAAAATGAGGGTTTTGATGTTGAGATGTCATATTTTGAGCAGACTCTGCCATTTGATAAACTGCCCGATGTGCCCATTTCAAAAAGCAATTTGCCCTTAAAAGAAAAAATAGAGCTCATTACGGCAAATATTGTCGAGCAAAAAGACTACTCGCACCTTGAAACATCAAAAGCTGTTTTTGGCTTTTGGGGAGTGCCTCCTAACGACTTAAATATTTTAAAATTATTTCCCGACAATACCCACGTTTTTGGCTGGAGCAGATGTGTTGAGGCTAAAAACCCTGCAAACATTGAGCTTGAAATGTATGTTGAACCGGATGTTCCGACAGTCTTTTTTGCGCAGACTTTTTGTTCAAAGACTCTTCTTGCAAAGTATCTTGCGGATAAATACAACGGATTATACATTGATATAGACGCTATACCCTCAAACTCTGCTTATGCTAAGATAGAGGCATTTCTGAGGTTAAGATGAATAAGTCAAAATTTTATATAGATGCAGGCACTACCTGGTCAAAAATACTTGAAATAACGCCTTTGGGCGAGAGAAAATACAGTGTCTATCCGACTTGCGAGGCAAGGAAGTTTAATTTGGAGTATGAAAAAATAACGGGTCATACGACCGATAAAGCTGCAAAAAACTACGAAAATGAAGTTGTAGCGCTTGCAAAAGGGGCAAAAATTCATCTTGAAAACAATTTTGTAGCACTTGATTTAGGTTCAAGAGATATAAAATGGGTAAAGTACAAAAACGCCAAATTTTGTGATATGGACTGGAATTCAAGTTGCGCAGCAGCAACGGGCGCAACTATTGAAATGCTTTTAAAATTTTATGATGTTGAGGTTGAATCTCTTAAATATACTGATGAAAAATACCCCGTAACCTGCGGTATTTTTGGTTTAGAAAAAATCATGGATGATGTTTCAAAAGGGCTTGACCCCTCTGTTGCGATTTCAAAATTTATCCACGGTATAGCGTATAACGCTTATAATTTTACAAAAAATCCTGATAAAATCTGTATTTCAGGCGGTTTTTGCGAGAATAAATGTTTTATCGATTCGCTTAAAAAATACTGCGAAGTCTTGCCTTTAGGGCGTTTTGTCCTTGTTGACGGTCTTGCCTTGCAAGAGTGATATTTTGTGTATAAAATACAATTATGAATTTGAGGATTTTATTTACTTTCATATTCCTGTGCGTGCAGCTTTTTGCATATACCGCGCTTTGTGCCGATAATGCCCAGTATTATCATAGCGCAAAAATTTCGCATAAGGATTTTGTTTTAAATAATTCTCAAAATGGTATGTTAAATAAATCTCAAAATGATTCTCATTTTGTATGTCAGAATATTTCTACAAAATCGGTTTCATCTCAGAGAGAATCAAACAATCAATATGTTTCAAATTATGCGTTTGAATTTAGGTACAGCCAGTTTCAAGCGCTTATAAAATACATTTACGATAATTCATTTCTCAAAATAAATTGCACTAAACTCGCATACTCAACCGAAGTAAACAGGCGAGCGCCTTAGTTTTTCCTTTATTTTTAAAAGTTAGTTAAAAAATAAAGGAGAATAATAATGGAAAATTTTGTAAACGCCATATCTGACGGCGTTATTATCACTATTGTAGGTATGCTTGTTGTATTTGCATTCTTAACTATTATGATTTTTGCAATGAATATAACATCAAGCATTGTAGCTTATTTGAATAAAAAATTTCCTCCAAAAGTTATTGAAGCAGCTCCTGCCAAAAAGAAAACTCAAACAGGCGAAGAAGAAATGGTAGCAGTTGCAATAGCATCTATACTTAACCTGCAAAGGACGGGGAGATAGAATATGGAGATAATTCAGACTTTTGTTTCAACCCATGCGGTTGCGCTGAGTGCTGCCATTTTGATTTTAGCGTATATTTTTATTGCACTTGAGAAAATTCCTAAAGTTACAATAGCGCTAATTGGCGCTACGGCGGTTATTTTGCTCGGTCTTGTAAGTCAGACAAAAATATCAGACGGCATGATAAATCCGCATTATTTTATCAATTTTGTAGATTTCAACGTAATATTTTTGCTTGTGTCAATGATGATTATCGTTGCTATTACTACAAGGAGCGGTGTATTTAGCTGGATAGCAAATGAACTTTTGAAATTTACAAAAGGTCATCCTGTTAAAATACTTTTTATGCTCGGCATATTCACAGCTGTTGTAAGTTCGCTTTTGGATAATGTTACAACGGTTATTTTGATTTTGCCCGTAACTTTTGCTATTGCAAAAAAATTGGATATAAATCCTCTGCCATATTTGATAGTTGAAATTTTTGCTTCAAATATAGGCGGAACGGCAACTCTTATTGGTGACCCGCCAAACATCATTATAGGCTCTGCTGCAGGTTTTTCTTTTATGGACTTTATAAAAGAATTAACAGGCATTGTTGCGATAATTTTGCTTGTGGTAATCGGCGTTATGTATTTTATTTTCAGAAAAAAACTTGTAACAAGTGAAGAGAAAATGAAATCGGTAATGCAAATAGATAACTCAAAAACCATAGAAGATATGCCCCTGATGCTTCGCTCATTGACCGTATTATTCTTTGTAATTTTAGGTTTTGTACTGCATGATAAAATTCACCTTGAAACAAGTATAGTAGCTATGCTTGGCGCAAGTATTCTTTTGCTTTTTGAAAAACCTGACCAAATTTTGCGCGATGTTGAGTGGAACACTATATTTTTCTTCATCGGTTTATTTGTAATAATAGGTGCTCTTGAAGCTTCAGGCGGTATTAAACTTATGGCGCAGTGGCTGATTGATGTAACACAAGGTTCAAAAGCTATGACATGTGCTCTTGTGCTTTGGATATCAGGCATAGCTTCAGGTATTATAGATAACATTCCATATACTGCAACCATGGCGCCTCTAATTGCAGAAATTCAGCGTGAACTCGGTGCGGCGTATGCTTATCCTATCTGGTGGTGCTTATCTTTAGGTGCTTGCCTTGGCGGCAACTTAACAATAATAGGTGCTGCAGCAAATGTTTACGTATCGGAAAACTCTGCAAATAAAGGCTATCCTATTGGATTTTTGTATTTTATGAAATACGGCGTGATTTGTGTTGCTATTTCATTAATACTGAGCAGTGTTTATGTATACCTCAGGTTTTTAAGGTAGAAAGGTTAAAAATGAACGAATTTAAACACAACAACAAAGACGTGATAATAGGATGTGTCATGTTTGTTGTAATGGTAATATTTATGGCTATTTTAGCTCATTTATTGGCATAAAAATTTACTCATAATATCAACATATAATTTTTTAAAGGGGCTTTATGCCCCGTTTTTTTGTATAATATTTTTATGAAAAATATAGAAATTTTTACTACCAAAGACGGCTCAGTCGGGCTTTTTAACAAAGAATTAAATGAAATTTATCACTCAAGAGAGGGTGCACAAAAAGAAAGCATAGAAAAATTCATTATCCCGAGTGATTTTGAACAAAGAACAAAAAACTCCTCTTGCATAAGAGTTTTAGATGTTTGCTACGGCATAGGCTACAATTCAAAAAACGCTCTTTCTTTTTATAAAAATTGCGATATTATAATCGATGCGCTTGAGTGGGATGATGAACTTGTTAAGTATTCAAAAACGTGCGATTTTTATAACCCTGAGATTAATGAGTTTTTAAGAGGCGAGATAAAACTCGGCAATTCTAAAATAAATTTTTATATTGATGATGCCAGAAAAAGCATAAAAAAATTAACAGAACCCTATGATGTTATATTTCTTGATGCTTTTGCACCAAATAAACTCCCTACGCTCTGGAGTGTAGAGTTTTTTTGCGAGTTAAAAAGACTTATAAAACCTACAGGTGTCCTTGTGACGTACTGCTCCGCTCAACCGGTTAGAAAAGCTATGCAGATAGCGGGTTTTTACCTAGGTAAAGTTTTAGATGAAAAAAACCACTCCTGTGCTACAGTTTGTGCGCTTGATAAAAAATACATAAAACTCCTGCTTGATGATTTTGATTTAGGTATGCTAAATACAAAAGCAGCTATCCCCTACATGGACAAAAACCTAAATTCGACTGCTGATGAAATGATAAAAGCAAGACAAATTGAAGTGGAAAATTCAGACCTTATGGGTGCAAGCTTGTATATTAAGAACTATTCTTCAATGTAGGCGATTATTTTTTCCATATAGCCTTGGATTTTATCAATTTTTACTTCAAGTTCATCCATACGAGAGGACAACTCTTTTGTTTGTTGCATATTTTCATAAGTTACATCTATAAAAGATGTCGGGTCAAATCCGTTGTTTTGTTTTTGCATTATTAAATTTAGTTTTTCATCCAAATCTTCAAGATATGAAATTTGTTTTTTGCTGACCTCTTCGATTTTTGCTCCGTCATGTGATTTTTCAGAGCGTATGAGGCGGGTTTTTATTTCTTCCATGCTCATGCGCTCGGCGTTCTCTACTTTTTGAGAAAGTGTTTCGAGTCTTTGAGAAGTTGCTTTAAGCCAGCCGCCAAGGTGGGTCATTTGTCCTTCAATATTGTGATTAAGCTTATTGTTTTCTATATTAATATTCTTAAGCTCAATAAGTCTGCTGATAAATTCTTTGTAATTATCGCCTTTAAGATTTTTTTCTATGCTTAATCTTAATTTTGCAATATCCGATTCGACATCTTGAAGCGAGTAAGCATAGTTTGTATCATCCGTCGATGTAATCATGCGGGCCACGTTTGAATTTATTTTTTCTATATTATTTTCAACATTTGAAACTTTTTGTATCAGGTTGGAAGTTTCGACTTTTGTTTCATCGTTTTTGGTATTGATTACGGTTTCAAATTTATCTTGCAAATCCATAACCTGAGTTTCAATACATTCTCTCAAGTCTTCACTCAGATTGTTTTTTAAATATTCTACATTTGCCAGATATTCATCAATTTTAGATAAATACCCGCTTAGTTGAGGATTTTCCTCTATTGAAAACTCATCTTTAGCACCGGAAATTTCATTTATTTTATCGCTTAATTGTTCGATTGTCTCAGAACTTAGGCGTTCTAAGCGTTCTTTAAGAGTTTCAATAGATTCTTTCAACTCTTCTTCTTTATCAGTGTTGAGTTGAGAAATTTTTTGTTCAAGGTTTTCAAGTTTTGAATTTATTTCATCATCAAAAACAGCTTTTGGAGGTTCGTCTTGAGTTTGTTCTTCAATTTTTTTGAGAATTTGAGTTCCGTTTGTTTGTATTTCTTCAAGAAGTTCTTTTGCGTTGTGTATTTGTTGCTGGTTAGCGTGTTCAATTTTTTCAAGTACATTGTTAATGATTTCAAGCACAACATCATTTGAATTTTCAGATTCTGTTTTTATTTGTGCTGCAAGTACTTTGTTGATTTTTTCTTCTATTATCGCAAAATTTGCTTTGTTGTTTTTGTTTACGCCTAAAATACCCTCAATAATGTCACCTTTTAGTGAGTTTAAGTTTATTGCAGGTTCGGTATTTTGCAGACTGGCACTTTTAAAATCAATCAGGAATTCTTCAAGGTTTTCTTTATGGGTTTTAAATTCCCTTGATATATTTATGTTTATGTTTTCTACGCTTTCGATTAAATTATTTGAAAAATTCTGTAAATCAATTTTTATTTCATTTAAAGATGTTCCGTAAGAATTTATTATTTCTTCTTTTATTTTAAGATTTATGTCCTCGATGTATTCTTTTATGCTCTGTGAAGACTCTTTAAAGCTTTCTTTTAAATATTGTATATTTTCACTGTTAACATTTACAAGCTGGTCTCTTAAAACTTCAAACCTTTCAGCTATGGCAGGGATAGTGTCTTTTAATTGTGAAAGAATTTCAATGTTTGTTCCCAAAAGGACTTTTTCAAGATTTTCTCTCATTTCTTTAAAAGTTTCAAAAATACCTTGAGCAGTGCCTTTTATGTTTTGGTTAACATTTTCAAAGTTTTCTTTTATTGTTATTTCGTTTAGTTCTTTAAGTGTTTTTTCAATAGGTTCTCTAAAGAGTTTTATGCTGCCTTGGTTTATTTCTGCAATTTCTTCTTTTAAAGTTTCAATTTTTTGTGTGTAATTTCTTAAATCTTCCTTTAGACTGTTAAGCACATAGTTAAGATTCTCGTTGTTTTCTATATTTTTATCACCAAGGGCTTTGTCTAGGTTTGAAAATTCACTTGTTATAAGTGTCGCAACGCTTGACAGAGAATCTTTTGTAATGGTTCTTATGTTGTCTTCTATTGTTTTTATCTCATCAAGTACCGTATTTTCAGATACTTTGCCCAGATTTTGCTCTAATAGGTCAAGTTTATCTTTTAGGGCGCTTACATCTTCATTCATTTTTTGTGTTTTTTGAGATAAAGATGCTTCAATATTGTTCTCTACTTTGCTCATTTGTGAGCTTATGAAGTTAATGCCCTGATTTAGTCCGTTTGTATGCTCAAAAATCTGATTTTTTAAGCCGTCGTCACTTTGTGCCCTGAGTTTAGAAATATTTTCCTGAATTTTTCCTATTAATTCATCTTTATTTGTGGAATTTTGCAGGCTTAATTTGTCAAAATGTGTTTTAATCTCTCCCTTAAGATTGTTAATATCTTGCAGTGAAGATGTTTGGGAAAGTTTATTTTCAACGGCGTTAAGCGCATTTGTAAATTTTTCTGAGTTTTTATTTATAGATTCATCGGTAGAATTGTTGAGTGACCTGAAGTTATCGTTGAGCTGGCTGATTTGCTCTTTTAATTCTCGTAAATCCTCTTTAGAGCTTGCGTTTGCAACTTTGTCGTTAATTGTGTCGAACTTTTCGCCTATTTGTTTTATATTGGAAATATTTTGTTCAAAAGTTGTTTCCTTGGAGCGAAAAGCTTCAACAAGACCTGTTAAATCTCTGTACTTATGGTCAATGATAGCAAGGGCGGATATTACCGAGTTTACGTTACCGTTTATTGTATCAAGCTCTGTGCTGAGATTTTTTAGTTCTTCTTGTGAATTGTAAGCTTTTACTTCGGTTAAAAAATCGGCAAAGTTTTTGTTTAGTGTATGAGTAATGTTTTCAAAACCTCTGCTAAAAGCTGCAAATTCGTTACTTAATTTGATTATTTCGTTAAAAGGGCTTGTTGATTTTGAACTTACAAGCGTTTGGTTTATCTTTTGCAGGGCAACTTCCTGATTACCCAGTTTCGAGTACATATCCGTTACTTCAGAGAGTATTTTGGATATTTCCATGGACATCTTGGGGTTAGATATGGTTTGCGACATTTGTTTTAGGGCATTTTCAAAACCGGTCAATTGTTGGCGGATTTCATATTGCTTTTCTTCAAGTATTTTTCTTGTTTCGTTAATTACTATCCCCGTGAACTTTTGAGAATTAACATCTGTTGTGTTTTCAAACTTTTGGGCAAGACTTGTCATCATGTTGCTTATTTCACTGTTTGAAAGCACAGGTTTTGAATATAAGCTTCTTATAGCATCTGTAAGCTGTTCCAGTTTTAATTCCACATTCTCCGCCATAAACCCTAAAAAATCCTCTTTAAAAAATACCCTTTTTATTCGACATTTTAATACAAAAGTACTAAATTTTGCCACTTTATGAAGATATTACTTCTCTGCTCCGTTACAATTCTTTACTTCACGTTAAAATCCAAGGCGTTTTTTGCTAGTATATTTCTGTAGGATAGAATAAAGATAAGTGATGGTGGACAAGTGCTAAATTTAATTAACCCCAAAAAGAGTTGTGAGCATGATTTTTTGCACAATTTTGATATTAACTCACAATTTACAAAGTTAAAAGAAATATACGGCATAAGCGATATTTCACCCGAGAGAAAAGAATATCTTTCAAAAACAATTCAAAAATACGGATATCTTCCCTACCCTCATTTTAAAACTCTTGAAGAGTTAAGCAGCGGCGAGATTATTTTTGCATTTTGCGAAAAATTAAAATTTGAAGGCACATACGACGGGGAAAAATTTATACACTTTTCTAACCCTTCGCCCCTTGCAAGAAGAAAAGTAAAACATTCTAACTGGTTTAAAAAAGAAGGACACAATATAAAACTTCTATCACTTGCAGGTCTTGGCTCTGACCCAAATTGTGCGGGAAAATTTATCGACCGGTTGGCTGCAGTTTTAAGTCTTGATTGCGGTAACAAAGACTTAAATATCATGCCTGCGACTTTGTATTTAATACCCTTTCACCCTCGCGAATTTGAATGTGCGTATTTGCCAAAGTCATCCGATGTATCAAAAAATCTTGAAGATGAAAAAGTGGCTAAGTTCTTGGGACTAAATGCTAAAGAGCAGGTAAAATTCTTCATCACTCTTGCTCAACTTGCAGGACACCCTGTGATATATGATGTTTTGCCTCAAACGGGCAGATTTTCAAAAATTGTACTTACAAACCCCTATGTTGCAAGATGGTTTGATATTAAAGAGTTGGATGAAAATATCGCAAACTTTAAAAAAGCACTTAAAGCAAATCAAACAAAAACGCCCGAGGATGATTTAAGAGAGTATAAGATTTTAATATCCTATAAAATGTCTTTTAAAGATAAACAGGAAGAACTCTCAGCGCGCGCGCAAGAGATAATTGAGCGTGTTAACGGTAAAAAACCAAAGTGCGAAGAAGACATAGTTTGTCAGGATGAAATAATAAAAGCCCTCACACAAGAAGGTCTTTGGCCCTCCCCAGGCGGCGCTTGGTGCTCAGCAGGAGTTCCCGTGTATGATAAAATGCACAAGTCGGGCGAATATCCCACCTTTAAACACTATAATTACAAAGGCGAAGATGTAACTCACTTTGCAAATCTTGACTGTCAAACGCCTTATTACTTTGTTTTCTTTGAAAAACACAAATTTAACAAAAAGGTTGTGGACTTTTTTGTGGATTATATGGAAAATCTTCAAAAAGAATACAACTTTGACGGCTTTAGAGTGGACCATATTGACCATGTGGTAGATGAAGTTTCACAAAAAAATAACATGCCAATAAGTTACAGAGCTCCTTATAAAGTGCTTGCAAAGATGAATGCAAAAATAAAAAGGCACATTCCATACTTTGCAACTCTTGCAGAATATATGCTCTGGGATGGGTATTTTAAGGAATACCACGCTGATATGCACTTTGACCTTCTGTGGGGTGATGATATTGTAAGCCAATACAGTAAAACTCCCGAGCAGATAATAAACGATAACATGCGCCTTGAAATATACAATACAAAAGGTTCAAAGACTAATCCGCTCTCCATTTTAAAAGCTTATAACAACCAAGACGGCGAATTTAGGGAAATTGACCAATACCCCGGTCAGCTGGGCGAATCAGGGGCATTGTTTAAATGGTTTAAATACAAATTCCTCCCCGGCGGCAAATTTGCTCAACGCTCTACACTATACGTTGACGGGGATGAAAGCTTTACAAAGACAGGCATAGAGCGCATTATAGGTAAAGAAGTTTCAATGGATAGAAACAAAAACTGGAGCTTCTGGGAAAAATTTAACGCTATAAACTACTTTGCTCAACACAGTGAAATCCTGTCTCGAGGTAAGGCAATTTTGCATGTTCAAAGTGATGACGGTTTTTGCTGCTGGGAAGTAATAAGCGACAAAAACCCTAAAGAAAGCCTTTTTGTTGTAGCAAATTACTTTTCTCCTACAGAAAAAGTTAACGTGGTTGATATAAACGGTCACACAAGAAGAATGACAAAAAAAGGCAAAGCGGTATTAAATAAAACGATTAAGCTTAAAGATAACAAAAGATTAAGCGCCTTTTATGATTTTAAGTTGGATGAAATGCAAAAATGCACTTTAACTGAAATTCCTATGCAGGAAGAAATTACAGGCTCAATAACCTTTGATATTCTCCAGCCTGCCGAATTTAAAATCTATAAAATGGTTAAATAACTATTTAAGCCCCTCAAAAAAAGAGGGGCTTTTTAAAAATAAAAAGCAGCCAAATTGGCTGCTAAAATTAGAACAATAGAGGAGGAGAATAATAGAGTAATGCTTTTTAATTAAGCGAAAATGTTAAGAGGTTCTTTTTCTTCTTTTTCGCTTGATTGTTGAGGTTTGTATGCAAACGGGTTAGAGCCTTTTGCATCTTTGTTGAGGTTAGCTATTTGATACAAGTCAACTCTTTGAGTTTGAGGTTCAACGATGTTGATTGCTTCAACTTCTGAGTTAGCAGGTACAAAAAGTTTTCCTTCAACATTTTTTGCAACATTGTTTCCGCCGTAAAGTGCGCTTGCTGCTTGAGAGTTTAAGTATGATGTGTTGATGTTTTGAGTGTTTAGACCTGATTGAGCGATGGCAATTTGTCTTTGTAATTCAACGCTTGTTTTAGGATTGTAAAGGTCAACACCTAATGTGGGGCGTTTGAATTGAGATAAATCAGCTTTTGAAAGGTCGATTGTTTTTTCTGCAGCACGTGAGAAAATTTCGCCTGATACTTTTGCAGCGTTTACGCTGTCGATGCCTGCAAATAAATTCTGATTTAATCCAAGTCCTGTTACACTCATTTGAGTTCTTTCTACTCCATTGTTCTTATGTTTTACTTATCGGCTGATTTTTTTCAACATTTAGGTTTTAGAGTTTATTTGTTACATATGTTTACACAAATGACACAAATTAATTTTATTTAGGTTATAATTATCTCAAAAGGAACTTAATTCAGATGAATTTAAAGACGTCAAAAATTAAATATATAGCTTAAAAAAGAAAGGTTTTGCCTTTCTTTTTTTATGGGAAAAAAATGAAAAAGATTAAAAAAGGTACAGTAGAAAAAATTGAAAAAATAGCTCAAGACACATACGCTCTTGAGATTTCATCAGATATAAAAGAGGCTCACGCAGGGCAGTTTATATCGATTTTATGCCCTCCAAAGACCCTAAGACGCCCATTTAGCATTAAAGGCTTTAAAGACGGGAAAATTCAGGTTTTCTTTAAAGTAAAGGGCGAGGGAACAAATTACATAAAATCTCTTAAAGTTGGCGATAGTGTAGATTTTATGGGCGCTTTAGGCACGGGTTTTAATATTGAAAACAAAAAATCCCTCCTTGTGGGCGCAGGCATCGGTATAGCGCCTATGTTGTTTTTAAAAGACGAACTGAATTCAAAAGGTATTGAAAACTTTTTAATTACAGGTTTTAAAGCGCAAAATGAAGTTATAGAAGGCTCAGATAAAACAGTAATTGGCGGCTCAGTGATTGATTATCTGGATGAAATAATAAAAGAGTTTAAGCCTCAGGTGATATACTCTTGCGGGCCTGAGATTGTTTTAAAACTTGTTAATCAAAAAGCGCTTGAGCACAATATAGACGCTTTTGTAGCTATGGAAAAGGTTTTTGCCTGTCAGGTCGGTGTTTGCAGGGGTTGTGTAATTAAGGTGAAAAAAGACGGCAAGGTACAAAATGCGACCATTTGCCATGATGGGCCGGTGTTTAAGTCAAGTGAGGTAGTATGGGAATAAAAATAGCTGATTTTGAAATGAAAACCCCGATAATTGCAGCCTCAGGGACTTTTGGCTACGCAGACGAGTATGAGGACTTTTGCGACGTATCTCAAATAGGCGCTATAGCAACAAAAGGCATTACTCTTGAACCGAGATTGGGTAATGAGGGAGATAGGATTTTTGAAACAGATTGCGGCATGATAAACCGCATAGGGCTTGAAAATATCGGTATAGAGCGATTTATAGAAGAGAAAATCCCTATTCTTAAAAAGAAAAATATCACATACATCCTAAACGCCGCAGGAAGTACAATAGAAGATTATGCTCAACTTGCTTCTATTGCAAATAAAGCGGGAATTGAGGCAATTGAACTTAATGTTTCCTGTCCTAACGTAAAATCAGGCTGCTTGGAATTTGGAGTAGATTCAAATTCTCTCTACGAGCTTGTTTTAAAGGTAAGAAAAAATTATGACGGATGTCTGATAGTAAAATTGACCCCTAATGTCACAAGCATTGAATCTTTAGCTTTAGCGGTTGAAAAAGCAGGCGCTGACGCTATAAGCGCCATAAACACCCTAAAAGGGCTCGGTATAAAAATAGATTATATAAACGGAAAATTTTACAAAAAAGAAGTTCAGGGCGGACTTTCGGGTAAGTGCATTAAACCTGTTGCTCTTGCAATGGTTAAGAGAATTCGCTCCGCTGTAAAACTTCCTATTATAGGTATGGGCGGTATTTCTCGACTTTCTGATTTATTTGAATTTATAAGCGCAGGCGCTGACGCTTTTGAAGTGGGCACACACAACTTTACTCAGTGTGATGCCTGTGTATCTTTGGCCTTGGAGCTTGAAGAATTTATGAGGGAAAATAAATTTAGTACTTTTGAAGATTTAAAAACAGTAATAAAGGAGATAAACTAATGGAGCAAACAGACGTAAAACAGCTTCTTGTAGACTTTGACGGTCTTTTAAACGGGCACTTTTGCCTAACTTCGGGGCTGCACTCGGATACTTATTTTCAATGTGCAAAATTATACCAATACCCGCCTGTTGTAAAGACTCTTGCTCAAGAACTTGCAAAAAAACTCAAAGGGCTTGAGTTCGATACCGTTGTCTCACCTGCAATAGGGGCAATAATTTTTGGTTACGAAGTTGCAGCTGCAACGGACAAGAGAAATCTTTTCGTTGAGAGAAAAGACGGTCAAATGCAGCTAAGACGAGGTTATATCCTAAAAAAAGGTGAAAGAGTTTTAATTATTGAAGATGTTATCACAACTGCAAGAACAATCTTTGAAACAATAGATGCCTTAAAAGAGTTTGAAGTTGAAGTAGCAGGGGTGGCTTGTATTGTAGACAGGTCAGCGGGAAAACTCAAAGACAAGCTGAATATCACATCTTTACTTCAGGTTGAGCCTGTGACATACACGCCTGAAGAGTGTCCGTTGTGCAAATTAGGCATAGAAATTACAAAGCCCGGTAGCCGTGTCGGAAAGTAGTGAAATGAAACACCTTATTGACATTAAACACCTTACAAATGATGAAATTCTTCAGATAACAGAGCTTGCCTCATATTATGAAGAACACGTACCCTATGGTACACAAAAGAAAAAGCAGGCAGGCTCGGTTGCACTTTTGTTTTTTGAAAACTCCACCCGCACGAGATTTTCTTTTGAAATGGCATCAAAAAAACTTGGTCTCAGTGCTTTTAACTTTGACGCGCAAAAATCTTCAATCCTAAAAGGTGAGGGGTTTTTTGATACACTGAACAATCTAAATGCCATAGGCTGCGATATAGCGGTTATAAGGCACTCTAAAGAGGGCTTTATTGAAGAGCTTGCAAAAAATGAGTACGCATACGGGCTTTCTTTGGTAAACGCGGGAGAAGGCAAGGCATCTCACCCGACACAGGCACTTTTGGATTTTTATACACTAAAAAAACACCTAAAAACCGTAGAGAACAAAAAAATTGTAATAGTAGGTGATATTATTCATTCTCGTGTGGCAAAGTCAAATATAGAGCTGCTAAATCGCTTTGGAGCGCATGTTGTGTGCTGCTCACCCAGCTACTTTGAAGACTGGACACTTACAAGCGCCAAGTATGAGCCTAACTTAAAAATAGCTCTAAAAGACGCCGATGCGGTTATGGGTTTAAGAATACAAAAAGAACGCATAGAAACCCGTGTCCCCTATGCTCAATATATTGAAGATTATCAAATAAACGAAACAAATCTGCCTCAAAGTGCCATTTTAATGCACCCGGGGCCTGTTAATCGCGATGTTGAAATTTCAGGCTCGCTTTTGGATTCGGATAAGGGAAAAGTTATTATAGAGCAGGCAAGAAACGGCGTATTTGTCAGAATGGCGGTTTTAGACCTTATTTATGAGGGAGTAAAAAGATGAATATTGTAGAAATACCCTCGCTTGTTGATATGCACGTGCACTTGCGAGAAGTCGGGTATGAATACAAAGAAACAATTGAAACAGGACTAAACAGCGCATACAAAGGCGGTTTTGGCGCAGTTTGCGCTATGCCGAATACAAAGCCCGTTTGCGATAACCCTCAAACTCTTAATATTATTTTAGATAAAGCAAAAGGTCATAAATGCCACCTGTATCAGGTTTGCGCTGTTACAAAAAACTTAAATACAAATGAGCTTGTTGATTTTGAAACTTTAAAAAATTCAGGCGCAATAGCTTTTTCAAATGACGGTCTGCCCATATTAAACCACAGTGTATTTTATAATGCGCTTAAAAGCGAAAATTTAATACTTTCTCACTGTGAAGATGAAACAAAAGAAGTAAAATGGCAGATTGATATTTTTGAAGAGCTTACAAGAGAGGGTAAAAATCCCCGTCTGCATTTTTGTCATATATCAAAAAAAGCAAGCCTTGATTTAATAAGAGCTGCAAAAAATCGCGGTTTAAAAATCACTTGCGAGAGCGCACCGCATTATTTTACTTTTACAAAAGAAAATGTTACGGATAACGGCATATATAAAATGAATCCTCCGTTGGGAACTAAAGAGGATAGGCAGGCTGTAATTGATGCGATTTTAGATTCGACAATTGATGTTATAGCAACAGACCATGCGCCTCACAGTGTGGAAGAAAAACTCCTTCCATACAAAGACTCGCCAAACGGCATTGTAGGGCTTGAGTTTGCTTTTTCTCTTACTTATGAAAAATTCGGTCTTGATAAAACGCTTGAACTTATGGCGTATAACCCGAGAAAAATTTTAGGTATAAAAAATGACACAAAGGTTAAATTTGACCTTGATAAAACTTGGATAGTAAAAGGCGAAAATCTTTTATCCAAGTGCAAAGTAACGGCATATGAAGCAATGGAGCTAAAAGGAGTAAGAATTGATGATTGATGAAAAAATAAAAGAAAAAATTGTCCTTGCGCTTGATGTTGAGACATTTGAGCAGGCAAAAGAACTTGTTGATGAACTGAGTCCTTATGTCGGGACTTTCAAAGTTGGCCTGCAACTCTACACAGGCTTTGGAAATGAAATTATAGACTATATTAAAAGTAAAAACTCAAACTTTTTCCTTGATGTAAAGTTAATGGATATTCCAAATACCGTAAAAAAAGCAAGTGAAAATATAGTCCTAAGGGGTGCAAATTTCTACAATGTTCACGCTTTAGGCGGTTTAGAGATGATGAAACAATCAAAAGAGGGCGCATGTGCTGCTGCGCAAAAACTTGGTAAAAAACCTCCTTTAATCCTTGCGGTTACTGTATTAACAAGCATTTCTCAAGAGGTTTTGGACGATGAATTAAATGTAAACGCCGAGGTTAAGGGTCTTGCAATTAACCTTGCAAAACTTGCAAAACAAGCAGGGCTGGATGGTGTTGTAGCATCAGTGCATGAACTTCGTGCAATAAAAGAGGCTTGTGGAGAGGACTTTAAAGTCTTATGTCCCGGTATTCGACCCCTTTGGTCACTGAAAGATGACCAAAAGCGTATTGCAACACCTGCTCAAGCGCTTAAAGACGGAGCAGACTACCTTGTAATAGGCAGAGCGGTGACATCAGCGCCCGATAGGGTTGAAGCTATGAAAAAGATTTATGAAGAAATGGGAGTTGTATAGATGGCTACGTTAATACTTGAAGACTCAACCGTTATGTACGCTAAGTCATTTGGCGCACAGGGAGATGTTTTTGGGGAGATTGTTTTTAACACCTCAATGGCAGGATATCAAGAAATAATAACCGACCCCAGTTATGCAGGTCAGGTAATTGTTATGACATACCCTGAAATAGGCAACTACGGTATAAATAACGACGACTTTGAATCCCTAAACCCTGCACTTCGTGCCCTTGTTGTAAAAGAGTACTGCAAAAACGAATCTCACTACAAAAGTAAAATTACCCTCGGTAATTACCTTAAAGAAAGAAATGTCTTAGGAATTGAGGGGCTTGATACAAGAAGCTTAACCAAAAAAATCCGTGAAGCAGGTACAATGAGCTGTTTTATCACAACAAGGGATTTAAGTGATGAAGAAATAAAACAAAAAATCGAAGAAACAAAAAACTATAAGCCCAATCCCGATATAGTTTTTGATGTCACAACAAGAGAGTCATACATAAAAGGCGAGGGGAACCCTATAAAACTTGCTTTTATTGACTACGGTGCAAAATACGGTATAGTTAAAAGCCTTGTAAAAAGAGGCTGCGAGGTCAAAGTTTACCCCGCAAACGTGAGTGCCCGCTCAATTTTAGACGGAGATTTTGATGCGGTATTTTTATCTAACGGCCCCGGTGACCCGAAAGACTGTAAAATTGAAATTGAGACTATAAAAGAACTCACAGGCAAGCTTCCTATTTTTGGAATATGCCTTGGATATCAGCTTCTAGCTATTGTATCAGGCGCAAAGACATATAAGCTTAAATACGGTCATAGAGGCGGAAACCACCCTGTAATAAACCTTGAAACAAATAAAGTAATGATGTCATCTCAAAACCACGGTTATGCGGTTGATGTTGAATCACTGAGCGAAATTATGACACCGACATATAAAAACCTAAACGATGACACGCTTGAAGGCTTTAAAATTGATTCTCTAAAAATTCACGCCGTGCAGTTCCACCCTGAGGCAGCTCCGGGTCCTGACGATGCGGCAGTGATTTTTGATGAGTGGATAGAATTAATGAAAAAATATCAAAAAGTGAGGGCATAATGAAAGATAATTCTATAAAAAAAGTTCTTGTAATAGGCTCAGGCCCGATTGTAATCGGTCAGGCGGCAGAATTTGACTACGCCGGTGTACAGGCATGCCGTGCACTCAAGGAAGAGGGCATTGAGGTTGTCCTTGTAAACTCTAACCCCGCAACCATTATGACGGATGAGCACATAGCGGACAAAGTTTACATTGAGCCCTTAACTGTTGATATTTTGACAAAAATAATTAAAAAAGAGCGCCCTGACGGACTTATAGCTTCTCTTGGCGGACAAACGGGGCTTAACTTGGCTTGTGAATTGAATGACGCAGGCGTGCTTGAAAAATATGATGTTAAGGTTTTAGGTACAAACATTTCATCCATTAAAATGGCAGAAGACAGAGAAATGTTTAAAAACCTTATGAATGAAATAGGTGAGCCAATTCCTGACAGTGAAATAGTTTCAAGTTACGATGAGGCACTTGAATTTGCAAATAAAATAGGTTTTCCTATAATCATCCGTCCTGCCTTTACTTTAGGCGGTGCAGGGGGCGGTATAGCGCACAATGAAAAGGAATATGAAGAAATTGTGCACTCGGGCCTTACTCAATCTCCCATAAATCAGGTGCTTGTAGAAAAATCAATTGCAGGGTTTAAAGAGGTTGAATACGAGGTTATGCGCGATTCAAACGATACATGCATAATCATTTGTAATATGGAAAACATTGACCCGATTGGCATTCACACGGGCGACAGTTTTGTTGTTGCGCCCTCTCAAACTCTTACCAACAACGAATATCAGATGTTAAGAACATCTGCAATAAAAATAATCCGCGCTTTAAAAATTGAGGGCGGATGTAACGTGCAGTTTGCGCTTGATACAAAATCAAACCAATACTATGTAATTGAGGTTAATCCCCGTGTAAGCCGCTCATCGGCGCTTGCAAGCAAGGCGACGGGTTATCCTATTGCAAAAATAACTACAAAAATCGCCATAGGCTACAATTTGCATGAGATTAAAAACTCTGTTACAAAGAAAACCGTTGCGGCTTTTGAGCCTGCACTTGACTATGTTGTGGTTAAAATTCCAAAGTGGCCCTTTGACAAGTTTGCAACAGGGGACAGGATTTTAGGTACAAAAATGAAAGCCACGGGCGAGGTAATGGCCATAGGCAGAACTTTCTGCTCAAGCTTTAAAAAAGCTATAACTTCCCTTGAGGCTAAAAACACGGGACTTTTGCACCATAAGTTTGAAAATATGTCGCTTGAGCAATTGCTTGAAGAACTTCACATACAAGATGACAGAAGAATTTTCAGACTGTCTGAGGCACTATCTCGTAATGTTGATGTCGATGAATTAAACAAAATCACAAAAATTGATAAGTGGTTTATAAACAAAATCAAAGATATAACTGATGTAGAACGTGAGCTTGAGGTAAAACCGCTAAATTATGAACTGTATAAAAAAGCCAAAGAATACGGATTTTTAGATTCTGAAATATGCGCTTATGCAAAAGTTGACGAACAAACTCTTGAGAATTTTAATCTTGAGGCGTCATTTAGAATTGTTGATACTTGCGCGGGCGAATTTAGCGCGTCTACTCCGTATTTTTACTCAACATACTCTGAGGAGTGCGAGCTTGATGAGCACAAGAAAGAAACAACGGACAAAAAAGGTAACGCCCTTAAAAAAGAAAATGTCGTAGTACTTGGCTCAGGCCCTATCAGGATTGGTCAGGGTATTGAATTTGACTACTGTTCGGTACATGCAAGCTGGGCATTGAATGAAAACGGCTATGAGTCTGTTATGATAAATTCTAACCCCGAAACTTTATCCACAGATTTTGACGTGGCTACAAGGTTGTATTTTGAGCCGATGAATATTGAAAATGTTATGAACATTATCAAAAAAGAAAATCCTAAAGGGGTTATGGTTCAATTCGGCGGACAAACGGCAATCAATCTTGCGCCAAAATTAGCGCAAAGAGGGGTAAGGATTTTAGGTACTTCTCTTGAGAGTATTGATGCGGTTGAAGACAGGAAAGTTTTTGAAAAACTTTTAAAAGAACTAAAAATCCCTCAACCTAAAGGGCGCGGTGTTCACAGTGCTCAAGAAGCGCTTGAAACTACGCGCGAGCTTGGATATCCTGTTTTGGTTCGTCCGTCTTACGTTATTGGCGGCAGGGGCATGCAGGTAGTTTATAACGATGATGAACTTTTGACATATATTAACCAAGCGCTGCAATTCTCAAGCGAACACCCTGTATTAATAGACCAATATATTGAGGGCTTAGAGGTTGAGCTGGACGCCGTTTCAGACGGTAAGGACATCTTAGTCCCAGGTATTTGCGAGCACATTGAGCGTGCGGGAGTTCATAGCGGGGATTCAATGAGCATTTACCCCTCAAGAAATATATCTCGCAAAAACGAGAAAAAACTTGTTAAATACGCTCGCCTAATCGCGCGCAAGCTCAATATTAAAGGGCTAATGAATATTCAATTTATCATAAAGGATGATGTTGTTTATGTAATTGAAGTTAACCCCAGAGCCTCTCGTACCGTGCCTATTATGTCAAAAGTAACAGGCGTGCCTATGGTAAAAATGGCAATTAACGCTGCTTTAGGCAAGTCTATTCGCTCTTTTGGCTTTGGTGTCGGGTTATATCGCAAGACAAATCTTGTTTGCGTTAAAATGCCCGTGTTCTCTTTCCAAAAATTAAACAGAATAGACCCCGCGCTTGCGCCTGAAATGAAGTCTACAGGCGAGGTTTTAGGCGTTGATACTAACTTTAAAAAAGCGCTTTTAAAATCATTTATCGCGGCGGGATACAAATTTGGCGGCAGAAAGCAAAGGGTGCTTGTTTCTCTTAACGACCACTACAAAAAACCTGCAGTGAAAATTGTCAAAAGAATGTTCTCGCAAGGCTTTTTCATTATGGCAACGTGGGGCACGCATAAATTTCTTGAACAAAACGGCATACCCTCTAAAATGATTGAGAAATTTATGATTGATAAACTGCAAAAGCGTATGAAAAACGGACGTTTGAGCTTTATTTTAAATACCCCGACATTGGGTAAAAACTCTCAGACAAGCGGTTTTCAAATTCGTACAATTGCTGAAATGTACGGTGTTCCCTGCTTTACATCGATTGATACTGCAAGAGCTTATCTAAGGGCATATCGCACTTTTGATAAAAAAGTTAATCTTGAGGTTGATACTATAACTAATTACAGGAAAAAGAAATTCCTTGGAATGTTTTAAGTCTAAGGCGCTTATAAAGCGCCTTTTTTAATTCTAAAAAAAAGAGGCGTGGTTTAAATTTTGAGTACGCCTCATAGAATTAAGATACGAAACGGATTTTGTGCGGGCGCGATAGCATTAGCGTGCGCCCATGCGAGTCACTTTGACGAAGTGACAAAATTTCTATGAAATTTTCAAACGAAGTCGAAAAGTGAGGAGCGCCAATAATCCAAGAGACTTAGTGTAGTAAATTTTCTACGGGGCTTGTGCCCCGTTAAAATTTACTTTCTACTCCTGCTCACTTGCATCCCACCTTATCCTCAAATAACCACTTGAGCCATTACCTCCCATACCTTGTTCAAAGG
>CALUYW010000011.1 GCA_944325105.1 Candidatus Gastranaerophilales bacterium
ACATCCTTAGGCAGAACATTAATTGTCTTCTCCATCACAGCACCTGAGGAGCCACCTGCGCCGCTATATCTGTTCATGCGATTTAATACTTTGTAACAACGGGTAGATACGGCTACTTGTGTGCCGCTAGATGTATTTCCTACTCCGTAACTTTTTACCCCATTAATATACAATACTCTTGTACCACTTGAATCGAGTAATGCGTACTGGCCACCCATGCATTGATTTGAACCAGCCCCAATACATTTGCTACTTAAACCACTTTGTGGAATATAATCCATGCAGGTATTATTCGCACGGTCTGTTGTTGAACAATAGCTCTGAAAATCAAGTAATTTTGCATAGTATTCAAAATCTTTTTCAATTATTTTTTTAGCTATCTTTTCAGTTAGTAAAGCATATGTTCCTTGCAATTGTATATTATTGTTTGTTCCAATCCATTGACACACCGTTTTGGCTGCTGAATAAGTACATATGGGCCTATTAGCTCCAGTTCTCAATACACCATTTACATAAACATCGGTATAGCAAGATTCTTGCGGACTTGTTGTACATTTTGGTGCACCCGAACTTGTCCAACAACATGAACCATCTGGACATTCCTCTCCAGGATTTTTAACCCTACCTTTATTATCGTATCCTAATTTAGTGCCAAATATTAGATTTTCGCCGGTTATACATATATCTTGTTCATCACCACTAGCTCTTATTAGTTCCAAAATTGGATATCCGATATTCAATTTAGTCAAATTATCTTTTGCCAGTAAACAACCGTGAGCCAGTTCCTTCCCAGTACTTCCCCCTCCACCTCCACCGGCGCCGGTTATTGTTAATGTAACCTGATTAACACCAACAGGAACAGTCCAACTTGTATTATTAGTTATACTTATACTCTTATCAACATAAGTAGAACCTCCTCCACCTCCTGCTCCTCCTGAACCTTGAATAAATAATGTATTAATACCGACAGGAACATCAAATGTATAAGTACCCGGATTGGTATATATCTCTAACCCCTCTCTATTATCAGTCTGTACGGTAATATTATCTTTCATCCTCTTTGTTATAACAGGAGCTAACGCCACCATAATAACCGATATCACAAGTACTGCAGTTAAAAGCTCTGCAAGTGTAAAAGCCTTAAATTTAGTCCCCCAAAGTGCTTTTTTTCGCAGCACAAAATAGGGCTGAATGAGTTTTTTCATACCTTATAGCTCCAGTGTAGTTAATTAATACATTAGATATTCTAACACCTAACTTTATAAATGTCTACAAAACATAAAAGAATATAATTTATAAAACCTAAATATTAATATCTTACAACTTGTTTTATCATTACCAAAAAGGGGTAAATATGACAATATTAGCTAAAGATGTACCTTTTTATCAAATTTCGCAGGTTTCAAAATTACTCGGCATAACAAGTGACAGGCTAAGAACATATGAAGAAGAAGGGCTTGTAAAACCCTACCGCGCGCGTCATACAAAAGACGGCAAAAGACTCTTTAGCCTTGAGGAAATTGAGTGGCTTGAGATTATAAGAGAACTAATTAAATTGGGTGTTACAATACCTGTGATACGTATTATTTTGTCTTCAAAATTTAAAGCAGGTAAAGACCTATTAAGAGAAAGGGATGAAAATATCCTTGAGCTTATTGAAAAACTTTACTCTCATCCTGTGTATAAAAAATTATTATCCTCAAAGTAAATTTACAAGGAAGTTTTTTTAGGATATCATTTTTCTAACATTAACAACAAGGAGACAAAAATGATTGACTTTGCCCCCTTTAAGCATTTAAAAAAAGACTTCCCCGCATCAGTTATTGTTTTTTTGATAGCTCTTCCGCTTGCAATAGGTATTTCAATCGCCTGTAATTTAAGCATATACTCGGGTATTGTTTCAGGCATTATAGGCGGGATTGTCGTAGGTTCACTTTCGGGTAGTTCTCTGCAGGTTTCAGGGCCTGCTGCAGGGCTTATCCTTGTTGTAATTGATATAATTCAAACCCAAGGAGTTGAAAAACTCTTTTTGATAATATTTCTTGCGGGGCTTGTGCAGATAGTATTCGGTGTTTTATCTTTAGGTAACTGGTTTAGGGCAATTACTCCGGCTATAATTCAAGGCATGCTGGCAGGTATCGGGGTTTCGATATTTCTTTCTCAATTTCATATAATGCTTGATTCAAAGGCGTCAGGTACTTTTCTTTCAAATATATCCGATTTATGGAGTATAATTTATAACTCCGTTTTACCTTTTGATTTTTCAAGACATCACATGGCTTGTTTTGTGGGCTTTTTAACTATTTTTATAATCATCATTTGGGATACTTTTGCTCACAAAAAACTTAAAGCAATCCCCGCTGCCCTTGTGGCTGTTGTTATTTCATCTCTTTGTGCAAATTTAATGCACCTTGATATAAATTACATAAATATCGGTCAAAATTTTTGGTCGGATTTTTATGTTCTGAATTTTCAAACGGCTCTTGAGGGTGCAAGGTGGGCAAATGTAGCGGTTGCAGTGCTTGTTATTACTTTTATTGCAAGTGCGGAGACGCTTTTAACTTCTAATGCCATAGATAAAATGTGCGATGATTCGAGGACAAATTATAATAAAGAAATAATAGCACAAGGGGTCGGAAACTCTTTGTGCGGCGTGTTTGGAGCGCTGCCCATAACAGGAGTAATCGTAAGGTCGGCCGCAAATATTGATGCAGGTGCAAAAACAAGGATGTCAGCCATATTGCACGGGGTGTGGATAGTTGTTTTTGTGAGCCTTTTTCCTTCGCTTTTAAACTATATACCTATATCTGCACTTGCTTCAATACTTGTATACACAGGTTATAAACTTGTTGATATAAAAGCTGCCAAATATCTGCTCTCAGTGAGCAGGGGTGAGTTTGCAATTTATCTTATAACTTTATTTGCAATACTTTTCACAAATCTCTTTGAGGGTATCATTGTTGGTCTTAGTGCTGCTCTTATAAAAAATGTCTACAAAGTTATGAGAGTAAATCTTAAAGTTATAGAAAACAATGAACAAAACAGCGTTTTGATAATGCTTTGCGGGAATATAACTTTTTTGCAGTTACCGAAACTTATGAGCATTTTTGAAGAAATTGACGACACAAAAGAAGTCAGCGTTTGCGCTGCTAAATTGTATTTTATGGACCATGCGGGCGTAGATTTTATTCAAAGCTGGGAAAGAAACAGGCAAAAGACAGGTGCAAAAACTCATATCGACTGGTCAAGAATAAGGCGCACTTATCCGAATTTTCACTGGAGAAAATTCCACAAAAATAGCTCCGGCTCGGCTCATTAGCCTATGTGTAACAATTATCCTTTGACTTATTGACTTAAAAATATGTAGATTTGATAATAAAAATATTGATTAAAATATGAAAGATTATTTATGCTTAAGAAAATATTATCTTCCCTGCTTATAAATTTACTTATATTTCCAAGTGTTTTTGCGGCAGCTGAAACGACTGATACTAAGCAAGAAAAAACATCTATTATAAAAGAATTTAAAACAGGCTCAAAGAGTGTAAAATTTAGCGATAATATCCTAAAAAGAACGGTTGATGACGCTATTGTTCCAAAAAAGCTTGAAACATCGATGAAAAACTCAATAGCGCACATTTACGGCAGAGAAAACGTGGATATAATTTATGCTAATGTCTATGAAATTATTAAAAAATCAAAAGATAAAAGAAGCCTCGAGCTATTAAAAGAAGATTTATCGCGCCCCTCTGACTGGTATAAAGACGAAGTAATTTATATGTTCTACCCCGATCAGTTTGGCGTTAGTGAGGATGGCAAACCAAATACTTTTAAAGATTTAGTAGGCATGCTTGACTACCTTAAAGACTTAGGGGTCACAACCATATATATCATGCCTTTTGCCGATTCTCCGATGAACGATTCGGGTTTTGATGTTAAAAATCCAAAAAACGTAAGAAAAGACCTTGGCGGCATGCCCGAGTTTAAAGAGTTTGCAGACGCCGCAAGGAAAAAAGGCTTTAAAATAAAAGCGGATTTAATCTTAAATCATTTTTCAGACCAACATGAATGGTTCCAATCCGCTCTTAAAGGCGATTTAGACAAACTTCATTACTTTATCGTAAGAGAAGATAAGCCTGAGTATAAAGTCTACAAAGATGAAAAAGTAGGCTATATAGCAGAATACAAAGAAAAAGACGGCACGGTTACAAAAAGGAGAATTATATTCCCCGAAGTGTCCGATAATCATTGGCGAAAAGTAACTATCGAGGGCAAGGATTATTATTTGTATCACACTTTTTATCCTTTCCAGCTTGATATAAACTGGGAAAACCCCAAAGTTCTCTACTATGTACTTGAAACAGTTGCTTTCTGGGCAAATTTAGGGGTAGATATTTTTAGACTTGACGCTATTCCTTACTACACAAAAGAAGAGGGCACAACGGCAGAAAATCTGCCTAAAACCCATGAGATAATTCAACTTTTAAGTGCGTTTTTGCAAACAACCGCACCGCGCTCCATTATTCAAGCGGAAGCTTGTCAGCAGCCAAAAAAAATCCTGCCTTACTTTGGTACGGACAGAAAAGTAGAACATAAGATTTTAGGTGAAACAAAAGAAATACAAAGGACTTCAGAGGTTCAGATTTGTTATCATTTCCCCTACATGCCTGCTATTTGGGCGTCTTTGGTAACTGCTGACAATAAGCACTTCTGGGAGGCTTACAAACAAACTCCAAAAATCCCCGAAAGTGCCGCTTGGGCTATGTTTTTAAGAGTTCATGATGAATTAACTCTTGAGATGGTAGACCCTCAGACTCGTGAACTTTTGTATGAGAGCTTAACTCCAAAGGGCGCAACTTTTAGAAAAGGCTACGGTATTTCAGGCAGACTTGCAAATTTCCTTGATAATGACCCGGATAGAATTGCCATGGCTTTTTCAATTATGCTTTCACTTCCCGGTGTACCTATAATTTATTACGGTGATGAAATAGGCGTGCAGAATAACTTTGCAAATGCAAGAAAAAGCGCAAAAGCCCGCGAGGCAAAGCAAAAAGCTCAAAAAGAAAAAGTAAATATGCTAAGCTACTTTGACTCTCGCGACATTAACAGGGGCCCTATTAAAAAAAGCGTATTTTATAATGCGATTAAAGACTCCGTAAGCTTTAACCACAGAGTTTATTCAAGGGTTAAAAAACTCATCAAAGTAAGAAAACAAACCCCCGTGCTCTCTCATGGCACCTTTGTTGAATTAAAAACAGAATCCCCCGAGGTTTTTGCATATGTTAGAGAATATAACGGGGAAAGGATAGTTGTTATAAATAACCTCTCTGACAGTCGCGAAAGAGCTACGGTAAACTTTATAAATGATAATTTTGGCAAAAAGGCAAAAGACGTCTACTTTAAAGACCTTTTAAGCGATAAAATGATTAGAGCAAGAGCGCAAAACAAGCAAATAACCGTGCGCTTAAAACCCTATGACGCTCTTTGGCTTAAGCTTTAAACTTATCAAAAGCTAAAAGTGCTGCGCCTATCATGCCTGCGTAGTTGCCTGATGTCGCATGGAGGATTTTAGTGGGCAGCGTGACTATTTCATCATTTACAACGCGCTCCATATACTCTACATCACAAAATCTTCCCATAGAGCCCGATAATACTATGCAGTCAGGGTCAAATATGTCTGCAAGTCCGATAAGTCCTGATATGATGTAATTTTGCCAGATGTTGTACGCGCGAAGCATTTTTTCATCTCCCTCATCAACCCCTCTTATAATGTCATAGGTTGTGATATCTTTATTTCCTGTTACATCAATGCCTGTAATTCTAAGTCCGTTACCTGAGGCGTAAATTTCAAAACAGTCGTACGCTTCGCAGCTGCAGCGGCGTTTTTTGTCCATAGACATTTTAAAGTGCATTTCCCCCGCTACGCCTGACTTTCCTTTCAGGAGTTTGCCGTCAACTATAATGCCCCCGCCTACTCCTGTGCCCAGAGTCAGTGTGATGTTATTGTCCATGCCTCTTGCACTTCCTATTTTATACTCTGCCCAGGCAGCGCAATTTGCGTCATTTTCAACAAAAACGGGTTTTTTTGAAAGTGATTCAAAATCAGTTTTAGGATAGCCGAAAGCAAGATTTGCAGTGGAGCAGATTACCTTTGTATTTTCTCTGTTAACTCCGCCTGCGGTTGAAATCGCTACAAGTTCAATTTCATCTTCAAAACGCGAGATAATATCACTCAAAAGCGCTACAATTTCTTCAGCCGTTTTTGGCGTAGGGTGTTTTTCAATTTCTGATACTATTTCTCCGTTTGTATCAATTTGTGCGGCGTAGATTTTTGTTCCGCCAATATCTAAACTTAGCGCTTTTCTCATTTTAATATCTCCGTAAATCTCTTCGTTATAAGCTGCGGACGGGTTATGGCCGAACCTATTACAACACAAAATGCTCCGCAGTTAAATGCCTCTTTTACCTGCTCGGGTGTCCATATTTTACCCTCTACAATGACAGGTGTCCTGTAGTTTTTTGTAATTTCTCTACAAAGTTCAAAATCAGGTGTATCAGGGTTGTTTTTTGTTTCCTGAGTGTACCCGCTTAGGGTTGTTGAAACAATATCAAAGCCAAGCTCTATGGCGTTTTTTGCCTCTTTATATGTAGCAATGTCAGCCATAGCAAGTTTTCCTTTTGATTTTATAAAATCTAAAATATCACTTAGCCTCTCATCGTTTGGCCTTTTTCTTATTGTAGCATCAAGCGCCACAATATCGGCGCCTGCCTCAATAATTTCTTCTGCGTCTTTGATAGTCGGGGTAATGTATACAACATCCAAGAAATTATCGGGTATTTTTGAGGGTTTTGTAATTCCTATAACGGGAATTTGCGGGTACATTTCTTTTGCATTTTTTATGTCCCGCACACCGGCGAGCCTTAATCCTGAAGCACCGCCAGCAACAACGCTTTTAACCATGGCATTAAGTGCAACTTCATTGTAGAGAGGCTCATCAGGCATTGCCTGAACGGAAACCACTATTTTATTTTTCAACTTTTGTAACATATATGAACTACCTTTTGCATAAATTATACACCAAATTGACCATGATTTTTGTTTTTGATTTATACTATTATACAGACACACTTAATTTAAAATAAGAGGAATTATGACTAAAAGTACAATTGAAAGACAAGAAGGAAATCTTGCAAAAATTACCATCACCATTGACGCAAAACAGGCAGATGAGCTATATGCCAGAACGCTGAAAAGAATCGGTTCAAATATTAACATTGCAGGCTTTAGAAAAGGAAAAGCTCCCAACAATGTTATTGAAAAATATGTAGGTAAAGAAAGAATTAAAATAGAAGCAATCGAGAGTGTATTCCCTATGGAATTTTCTAAAGTTGCTCAGGAAGAAAAACTTGACCTTGCAACTCAACCTCAGATTGAAAATTTTGAATATGAAACGGGAAAAGACTTGGTAATTAACGTAAAAGCCGAATTAAAGCCCGAATTTACCCTTGCACCTTATAAAGATGTAGAGGTTGAATACGAAGAGTTTAAAAACGACTCTGACGCTATGGATAAAGAACTTCAAGCTCTTCAGAGCAGATTTGCAACTTTAGAAAAAGTTGACAGAGCATCAAACAACACTGACGTTGTGGTTTTTGACTTTGAAGGAAGTGTTAATGGCGAGCCTATTGAACATGGCAGTGCAAAAAATCACACTCTTGACTTGGCTCATTCAAACTTTATCCCCGGCTTTGCCGAAGGTCTTGTAGGTCATAGCGCCGGAGAAGAGTTCGTTATAGATGTTACTTTCCCTGAAAACTACCACGAACCAAAGCTAAAAGGCGCACCCGCTCAGTTTAAAATTAATCTTCATGAAGTTAAAGAGCGCAAATTGCCCGAACTTAACGATGAACTTGCAAAAAAAGCAGGCAAATTTGAAACACTTGACGCTCTTAAAGAAGATATTCAAAAATATCTTGACGATGCGCAAACTTTTGAAAACGAAAAGAGAAAATCAGACGCTATTTTCAACAAAGTTTATAACGACACAAATATAGACATTCAAGACTCTATGATTGCGCGCGAGGTTGAAGCGGTTAAAGAAGAAACAAGACAAAACGCACTTCGCCAAGGTCAAGACTGGGATAAAATCGTTGAAACAGAAGGCAAAGATTCTGTTGATGAAAAACTTCGCGAAGAAGCAATTAAGAGAATTAAAAACTCTTTGATTATAGAAAGAATCACTAAAGAAGAAAATATTAAAATAGAACAAAGCGATTTGTTAATGCAGATACAAGAAATAGCAAGAATGTACGGTGCTAACGCAACTTCAGTATTTGAAGAGATGAAAAAGAACCCCTCTTCTTTTGCTCTTTTATCTCAACAAATTGCAACAAGAAAAGTCAACGAATTGCTCTTAAGTTCAAACAAATTTAAGGCAAAAGCATAGTGAATTACGAAAGGAAAATATAGTATGAGTTTTGTACCTGTTGTTATTGAACAATCATCCAGAGGCGAAAGGTCTTTTGACATATTTTCAAGACTTTTAAGAGAAAGAATTATCTTCCTCGGTACGCCTATTGATGATATGGTTGCAAATCTTATCGTAGCGCAAATGTTGCTTTTAGACAGTGAAAACCCTGAAAAAGACATTATGCTCTACATCAACTCCCCCGGCGGCTCAGTTACCGCAGGTTTTGCAATATATGATACAATGCAGCACATAAGAGCTGACGTTTCTACAATCTGTCTTGGTCAGGCAGCTTCAATGGGCGCATTCCTCTTATCATCAGGTGCAAAAGGCAAACGTCTTGCGCTTCCTCACTCAAGAATTTTAATCCACCAACCCTTAGGCGGTGCGCAAGGTCAGGCAACGGATATTGAAATTCAGGCAAATGAAATTTTGAGAATTAAAAAATCACTAAACAATATCCTTGCAAATAACACAGGTCAACCTCTTAAAAAGATTGAAAAAGACACTGACCGTGACTACATCATGACACCTGAAGAGGCTGTTGAATACGGCATGATAGATAGAGTAATTACTTTAGATAATGCTGAAAATAAAGAAAATTAATTTGGAGATATTAAATGTCTAAAACTGACGAACCTAATTTAAAATGTTCATTTTGCGGTAAAACGCAAGACCAGGTTAAAAAACTAATCGCAGGGCCTGATGTTTGCATTTGCGATGAGTGCATTGAGCTGTGTAATGAGATTTTAGATGAGGAATTGTTTAACCTTAAGGGTGACGAAAAAGCTCAAGAGGCAGAACTATTGTATGAAGGTATTCCAAAACCTCAAGAGATTAAGGCTTACCTTGATGAGCACATTGTAGGTCAGGATGATGCCAAAAAAGTCCTCTCGGTCGCGGTTTACAACCACTACAAAAGAATTGCTCACAACATGGAAAATGAAAAATCCGATGTTGAAATTCAAAAGAGCAATATCCTCCTTGTAGGGCCTACAGGTTCGGGTAAAACCCTTTTAGCGCAGACATTGGCTAAACTTTTAAATGTTCCTTTTGCGGTGGCTGATGCTACAACCCTAACTGAGGCAGGCTATGTGGGTGATGACGTTGAAAATATTCTCTTAAGACTTTATCAAAGTGCCGACTACAACGCTCAAAAGGCCGAGCGCGGTATAATTTATATCGATGAAATCGATAAAATCGCAAGAAAATCCGAAAACCCCTCTATCACACGTGATGTTTCAGGTGAGGGTGTTCAACAGGCACTGTTAAAAATGATAGAAGGAACGGTTGCAAATGTTCCTCCGCAAGGCGGAAGAAAGCACCCTCATCAAGAGTTTATTCAAATTGATACATCGAATATCCTCTTTATTGTGGGCGGTGCGTTTGTCGGTTTGGATAAAATTGTTGAAAGACGTGCAGGTGACTCTTCAACCGTCGGTTTCGGTTCAAAATCGGTAAGTGCAGCAGAAAAAGAACTTCAAGCGGCAAAAATGCTTAAAAAACTTCAACCAGATGACTTATTGAAGTTTGGTTTGATACCTGAATTTGTCGGCAGAATACCAATTTACACCGTTCTTGACCCGCTTGATGAGCAAACTCTTAAAATGATTTTAACGAAACCCAAAAACGCTATTGTTAAGCAGTATCAATGCTTAATGCAAATGGACGGTGTTGAACTCAAGTTTGACGATGAGGCAATTGACCTCATTGCAAAAGAAGCCATAAAAAGAAAAACAGGCGCCCGTGCTCTTCGCTCAATTGTTGAAGAGATTATGCTGGATGTTATGTATGAAGTTCCCTCAAACTCAGACATAAAGACATTTACAGTCACGGCCGATATGGTGAGCAAAAAAAAGAATGTAGCGGAGCTCATCAAGCTCCCGACAAAAAATAATTTGTCGAAAATTGAGGAAGATATCGCATAGTTGATGTAAATTTCTTGCAAGTCAACGAAAATAACAATAAAATGATGCTATAACCGGTTTGGAGAAAAAAATGAAGAAGATTATTAAATTTTTTGCAGTTTTGATTTGCGCCATTGCGCTTAATTTCAATATTGCTTATGCTGCTACGTTTAACGATTTGCCCTCATCACATTGGGCATATGAGGCGGTTGAGTACTTGCACAAAAACGGTGTTGTTGTAGGTTACCCCGATGGCAGCTATAAGGCTGATAACAATGTTACAAGAGCTGAATTTTGCTCTATGGTTGTAAGTGCACTTCGTTTAAGAGAAAAGAAAATAGACTCTGTAAGAGAATTTAAAGATGTTGCAGATTGGTACTGGGCGCATAATGACATCCAGTTGGCATCATTCTTTGACCTTGTAAAGGGTACGCCGGACGGGTATTTCTTCCCTACTAACACAGTTTCTCGTGTTGAAGTTTTATCTGTTGTGCTGAATTCTCTTTCAACAAATGATATGACTCAGGAAGAGGCTTTATCAATACTTGCAAAATACCCTGATGCAAACGAAGTTCCTCTATGGGGTCTTGTAAAAACTGCTAAAGCTGTTCAAAACGGATTAATGTATAATACCCCAGGTCATGAACATACGCTTGAACCAAATCGCCCTGCAACTCGCGGTGAGGTAGCAATGTTTATCTACAATATGATGGCGCAAGTTAGCATTAGACCCTCAGAAAAGCTTGCAGACAAAAGAAGACCCGTTATAAAAGACGGTTATGTTGTAGAAAATGCATATTATGATGCTGATGAAATAGTTATCCCTGCAGGAACAATTTTACCTCTTGGTGTAATGGAGTGTATCAATGTTCAAAAAGCAAAATCGGGTGACCCGTTTGTAGCTCGTGCGTTGGTTAACTTTGTAGATAAAGACAGATTGCTTTTAATTCCTATAGGAACTCAATTCAGCGGTAAAGTTGTTAAAACCAAAAAACCTTTAAGATTCTTTAAAAACGCTTATATCGCACTTCAAACAGAATCTGTTCTTGATAAAGACGGTAATGTTGTGGGCCCTGCTGTTGCTTCGCTTGCTCAGAAAGAGCCTGAAATTCGCTTGATAAGAGGTTGTCCGCACCTAACAAAAGTTCGCTACTACGGTACAAGAACTCAAAAAATGTGGATTCACAAATCTCAAAGAGTAGATTTTGTTCTTCAAGAACCCATCAGAATAAAAATTCTTGAAAACCAATTTATTCAATAACGAAAATTAAAATAAGATTAATTTTTGTAAGTTTTATAAAAATCCTTATTAATATGTATATATATTGATAAGGATTTTTTGTTATGTTAGATAATTTGACAAATTCATCACAAAGTATAGTAATTAATTCTCAAGAAATTGCAAAAGAATTCAACAGTCCCTACATTGAGCCGCTGCATATTTTGTATGCGCTCTCTTTGAGTTCTGAAAGCTCGGCAGTTGAGCTTTTGAGCGATTTAAAGCTCACATCTTCTCTTTTTAAGGAAGATATAAAAGCCGCACTTAACAATCTTCCAAAGGTTTCAGGCAATTCAGATTTGTATTTTTCAAAAGATACGGCAGCGGTTTTTGAGCTTGCAAACACTGAGGCTAAGGCACTTAAGGATAAATACATTTCACCTGAGCACATACTGCTTGCCTTGGCAGATTTTTCTCAAAATGCTCAAAACTCTGCAAATTCGGATATAACAAGAATTTTCAACAAATTTTCAATAACAAAAGATAAAATTTTACTCTCGATGAAAAAAATAAGGGGGGATAAAAAAGTGGATACAAATAATGCCGATGAAGATTATAAAATAATGGAAAAATTCTCTATAGACTTAACTCAACGTGCAAGAGAGGGCAAACTTGACCCTGTAATCGGTCGTGATGAAGAAGTTAGGAGAATTATTCAGGTACTTAATCGCAGAACAAAAAACAACCCTGTTTTAATAGGTGAAGCGGGTGTTGGTAAAACTGCTATTGTAGAGGGCCTTGCTCAAAGGATTATAAGAGGCGATGTGCCCGAAGGACTTAAAAACACTAAGCTTGTAGCTCTTGATATCGGTGCTCTTGTAGCAGGTGCAAAGTTTAGAGGCGAATTTGAAGAAAGACTTAAAAAAGTAATTTCCGAGGTCGAAAAGTCTAACGGCCAGATAATTATGTTCATTGATGAACTGCACACTGTAGTAGGCGCTGGCGCCAGTGAAGGCTCAACCGATGCAGGAAACTTGCTAAAACCTATGCTTGCGCGTGGTCAGATAAGGACAATAGGCGCTACAACGGTTAATGAGTATCGAAAATATATAGAAAAAGACCCCGCACTTGAGCGTCGTTTTCAACCCGTGCTTGTGGATGAGCCATCTGTAGAAGACACAATTTCTATCCTAAGAGGTTTAAAAGATAAGTATGAAGTCCACCATGGTGTAAGAATCAAAGACTCTGCGCTTGTTGCGGCGGCTGAGCTTTCTAACCGTTATATTACAGACAGGTTTTTGCCTGATAAAGCAATAGACCTTGTGGATGAAGCGGCATCAAGCGTTAGAATTGAGATAGATTCAATGCCTGAAGAGCTAGATAAGCTTGAGCGTCAAAAATTGCAGCTCCAAATTGAGCTGCAGTCGCTAAAGTCTGATAACGATAATCAGGATAATGACAAAATTGCAGCGGTTAATAAAGCACTGGATGAGGTAAGTTCAAAAGCAGACGTCCTTAAAAAACAATGGGAAGCTGAAAAAAACAGTATTAAAGGCGAAGCAGGTATTAAAGCCGAAATCGAAAAAGTGCGCCATGATATAGAAAACGCAGAGCGCGAGGCTGACCTTGAAGTTGCTGCAAAATTAAAATACGGTAAGCTGCCTGAGCTTGAGCGTCAATTAAAAGAGGCAAAAAACTCGCAAGGTAAGAAAAATACGCTTTTAAAAGAAGAAATTGACGATGAGGACATCGCTCAAGTAGTTTCAAAATGGACAGGCGTGCCTGTTTCAAAACTCGTTGAATCTGAAAGTAAGAAACTGATTGAGATGGAAAATCTTATCCACAAGCGTGTAGTAGGTCAAAACGAAGCCGTTGAAGTCGTAAGCGACTCAATTCGCCGTGCGCGCTCGGGCTTAAAGGACCCTAAACGACCCATAGGTACGTTTTTGTTCCTTGGCCCGACAGGTGTAGGTAAGACAGAACTTGCTAAGGCTTTGGCTGAGTTTATGTTTATGGATGAAGATGCTCTCATCCGTATTGATATGACAGAATACATGGAAAAACACTCCGTATCAAGGCTTATAGGTGCGCCTCCCGGGTATGTCGGATACGATGAGGGCGGTCAATTAACAGAAAGAGTAAGAAGAAAACCCTACTCTGTTATATTGTTTGATGAAGTTGAAAAAGCTCACCCCGATGTCTTTAATATAATGCTTCAGATATTTGATGACGGTCGTTTGACAGATTCAAAAGGCAGAACGGTAGATTTTAAAAACACAATTATCATAATGACATCAAACATAGGCTCTGATATTATCCTTGATAACGCCGTTAAGGGGCTGCTATCAGAAACTGATAAAGAGCACACAAAAGAAGAAATAAGCGCAAAATTGCACGATTTCTTTAAGCCTGAGTTTTTAAACAGGATTGATGAAACAGTGTTCTTTGACGCTCTTCGTCTCGATGATTTAAAACACATTGTAGATATTCAGGTTCAATACCTTAAAAATCTGCTTGCTGCAAGAAAAATAGAAATAGAAATAACAGAAGACGCCAAAGAAAGACTTGCACTAAACGGATTCAACCCGATATACGGTGCTCGTCCATTAAAACGTGAAATTCGTCAAAGTATAGAAAACCCCTTGTCTAAAGCGCTTTTAAAAGGTGAATTTAAAGACGGGGACAAAATCAAAATAGACGAAAAAGACGAAAAAATCGTGTTTTCTAAATAATTTATAAGCCGCTCAAAATGGGCGGCTTATTTATGTCATATTCTCAAGTACTCTAAGTGCTCTTGCGGGGCGAGAAGAGTGCGAGTCTGTGTATTTTTTCAAAAGTAAAAAACACTTGTTGCAGAAGTTCTCATCTACAAGTGAGTCATACTGAGTTTTTGAGTTTATTTGGGAGTTTTGTTGTGCTATTAAAAACTCTCTTATTTTTTTGTGCAGGCCAATGTAGATATCAGAGCCGCCCTTGCAGTCTTTGCAGACTACTCCGCCTGAAGCTACGCTGAAATACCCGCCGTCTTCAAGTTTGCAGCCGCATTTTAGACATACTTTAAGCTCTGCGCCAAGACCTATAAGGGACATAAATTTCAGTTGAAATTTAATGACATTTAAAAGTATTTCTGTTTTATTTTGTGAATTTGCTATATTTTCCAATATCCCGTAGAAAAGCTCATAAATTTTTTCGTTGTTGGTGTTCTCTTCATCTCCGTCAGTGCAGAAAGAGGAGATAATTTCCGTTAAATACATTGAATAAGTGAGTTTATCAAGGTTAGCGCGCAGCTTGTTAAAGGTATTAAGTGCTTGTGCTTCGCATATTGTGTCAAAATTTCTGCCGTTTTTTAACATGATTTTATTTGCGACAAGCATTTGCATTCTTGCGCCCAGCTTTGATTTTGGGCGTTTTACACCTTTTGCAATGCCTTTTATTAATCCGCGCTCGCGCGAGAACATAACCACAATGTTGTCATAGTCGCTCAGCGGGTATGTTTTTATATTAATAGCGTCAGTTACAAAACTCTCTTTAATACTTTTCATTAATTTTGCCGGTAATTTGAGTTCTTATGTATTCCTCACACAAATGTTCAATATTGTAGAAATTATACCTTATATCGCAGTTTGGAAGAACTTTTAAGAACATATTTTTGTAAAACTCTCTCTTGTCATTTTCTTTTGAAAAAAGATAAATTCTTTTTGGATTAGAGCACTCCGCAGCTGTTTTTATAAAGTCAAAAATTACTTCTTTGTTTTCATCAAGCGGAGGGTTAATGAAAATCCAGATTTTTGATTTTACAAGTGCGCTAAATGCTCTGTGCCAAAAAATCGGGTTGCAGTCAGGATTGTAGGCGTTAACCGCGTATAAATCGGGAAATGCTGCACTATCGCAGTTTGGGCACTGAACAGAAATTGTTTTTGTTGAAGAGTCTCCGTTAAGACTTCTCAGGTTGCAGTTTGAACATACAAAGATGTCAGATAAACCAAGCATTGGAATAAAGGTAAAATCTGATGTATCAGTCCCTTTTACAAAAGGTATTTCAAATGTTATTTCTTTTTCTTTTAAAATTTTTGTTAAATCGCTGCTTTGTGATGTCGTGATAAATGTAACCTTGCCTTTTGAGGTTTTTAGCATTGATATAACTCTGTCAATGTCAAAAATTTTAGTATTGACTATGTTGTTTAATATGGCTATATCCTTTAAAAGATTATAGTCTCCGTCACTATGGGAAGAAAAAAGAAAATTTAGCTTGTTTCTGTATTCTTTTATTTTTGAGTAGTCAATATCATTTGAGTTATCATCATAAAACAAAACCGTATCTTCAGGCATGTAAGCCTTCTGTGGTACTGTTTGCGTCTCCTGTGTCGGTTCGGGAGGCTGAACCTTTGGTGCCTCTTGTTTTACTTCATCTTCAATAAAACTTTCTTTAAACTCTTTTGGCTCCTTGCCTGCCTCCTTTTGCGCCATGTATTGTTCGTAAGCCTGTCCTTGAAGTTTTATGTCTTCTTCTTTTATTGTCGGTTGGACTTCTTTTTCAGGCTCTATATGAGGTGTATTTTGTTTTGAGCTTTCAAGAATTTCCTCAATGGTCGGACACAAAATATCTGTTATTTCAAGCGGTATGTCACTTGTTCTTGCATATTCAAGTATTTGTTCCAACTCAGGTAAAAATTCAAATTTATGTCCTGTATGAAATTTCTCATGTAATTTGTATGCTCCGTCTTTTAGAAGGTGCATATCTTTTTTTCTGATAGCAACTTCAAGACGTCTTATTGTCATGGATTCTGATTCCGGAAATGGCGCCATTTTTACTCCTTAAATTATGTCATCATTTGTCATATTTTTAGCACCGTGATAGATTCCTCTTATCATTTGTTCAAGCTCGTTTTTCCTATCACTGTACTCAATGGCTGTTTCTTTTGTTATTATGCCGTGTTTTAAGAGATTGTATATTGAGGAATTCATTGTTGTAAGGTTTGGAAATTTACTCTTTTGCATGAGAGAATAAACATCCTCAAACTCGTTTTTCAGAAGATAATCCGAGATTGCGGGAGTTACGGTTAAAATCTCTATTGCTGCAGCCAATCCGCCGTTAACTTTTGGCAAAAGTTTTTGAGAAACTGTTGCCCTTAGAGTGTTTATAACTCTCTGAATTATAAGCGAAGACGAACTGTCTTCAAAAAATCCTAAAATTCTGTTTATTGTTTGAATACAGGAATTTGTATGCATGGTAGACAGTACAAGGTGACCCGTTTCAGAAGCTTCAATTGCAGCCTCAAGAGTTTCTCTGTCCCTTATTTCTCCTACCATTATTACGTCAGGGTCTTGTCTTAGGGCGTATTTAATGCCCGAGGCGAAAGTTTCCGTGTCTGTTCCTAAGCCTCTTTGTGTTATTAGAGATTTTCTATCCGTATATAGAAATTCAACAGGGTCTTCTATTGTTATTATGTGTTTTTGTTGCTCTTTATTTATTAAATCCATCATAGCGGCAAGGGTAGTGGACTTACCGGAACCTGTAGGGCCTGTGACAAGTATAATGCCGTTGTTAAACTTTGTCAGTTCGCCTAAGTACTGCGGAAGCACGAGTTCTTCAAGAGTCGGAATATTATAAGGAATAACTCTCAGGGTCAATTTTGGCATACCTAAGTCTTTACAGTAGTTGACACGATACCTTGAGAGGTTGCGAATTTCATAAGTAAAGTCCATATTACTTGAGAGTCTTATACTCTCAAGAATGTCTTTTTTGGCTACCGTTGTCAGTATATTTTCAAAATCTTCTTCATCCAAAGGCGCCATGGCAGTTCTTAGAATTTTGCCGTTGACTCTAAGTGATGGTGCTTTGCCTTCTCTTATGTGAATATCCGAAGCGTGAGCTTTATGTGCTTTTAGTAAAAAATCGTTTAAATCAAATTCGGAACTCAAAATGCCTCCTGTGGCCCCATAATATTTATATTCTATATGTTTTTAAACCATAAGACAATTATAAAACAAAATACATCTTTTTTACAGTGAATAAGGGCAATTTAACCTATTTTAAATGCATATTATTAAGAAATGTAACACGGAAAATATTTCATGGGCAATTTTTGAAAATAAAAATTTTTTATTAAAGAGTAGGTTAGTTAAATTAAGTTTATTGGAAGGAAGTTTACTATGACAGTTGGTTTAACAGGACTGACTAATTACACGGATTATTCTGCTCTAAATGGAATTTCAGGCAGTTATGGCGGATTAGGTACAAATTACTCAGTTCCCCTATTTAACAATTATAGCGGTATCTACGGCTACTATTACGGTATGGATGTAGATGACGCAAAAGAAAATTTACAAAACAGCTATGACCTATCTACTCTTCAACAATCATATGGAAACAAACAAAGTGTTCAAACGCTTGATTGGTCACAGTTATGTGCAAATATCTCAACCCTTTTGCAACAAGGCAGAACAGATGACGCTATAGCAGAATATAAAAAATTAACAACATCAATGTCTGCTGCATCACAATATCAAGGTTATGATGAAAGTCAAATCAAAGCTCTTGCTCAGAGAATGTATGCTCAAACAATGGGTGTAAATTTGGTTGATGATATTGAAGCAAATGCATCAAGCTCATTTGTACAAGGTTTAAAGGCAGGAGTACCTATTATAGGCACATTCTTTGCTCAAGGCAACTCAAAAGATGATATGATTTCTGAAGTTACAGGTGTTAACCAATCAAAAGGAACAGCGGCTGCAAAAGGTCTGGGCGCGATAGTTTCAGGTATCGGTGTCGGTGCGGCAGCCGGTGCAGGAATTGGCGCCATAGGTGGTATAACTGCAATACCTGGAGCTATAGCAGGCGGCATTATAGGTGGTGTAGTATCTATAGGCAAACTTATCTTCAGCTAAGACAAAATTTCAAACTTCCTCATTCAAGCATAATAAACAAAGCAATTAACAACAACCTAAAAAAATCCCGCAAAAAACTTGCGGGACTTTTTTTATTTAAAAAAGATTTTAGTCATCCAGAGCATCAACGCCGGGGAGAACTTTTCCTTCTATAAATTCCAAAGATGCTCCGCCGCCTGTTGAAATGTGAGTGAAGTCATCTCCGTTGCAGAATTTTTTAGCAGCGCTAACCGAGTCGCCACCGCCTACAACAGATACTGCACCTGCTTTTGTTGCTTCAACAATAGCCTTTAGAACAGCTTTTGTACCTTGCGCGAATTGAGGATTTTCAAATGCGCCTACAGGGCCGTTCATAAGAATTGTTTTTGATTTTTTAATAACATCTTCAAAAGCTTTTTGAGTTTCCGGGCCGGCATCTACGCCTTCAAAACCGTCAGGAATTTCATTTACGGGAACAACTTTATTTGTACCGTTGCCTGAAAAATCATCGGTAACAAGTACATCTGTTGCCATAATGAGGTTAACACCTTTGTCTTTCGCTTTCTTTTCAATTGCTTTTGCAACTTCCATCTGGTCATCTTCATGGATAGAGTTACCGATTTTGCCGCCGTTAGCTTTTACAAAAGTATAAGCCATACCGCCGCCAACGATTAAGTTGTCAACTTTATCCAAAAGGTTTTCTAAAACACCGATTTTAGATGAAATTTTTGCACCGCCGACAACTGCCGTAAACGGTCTTTGGGGATTGTTTAAAAGTCCGCCAAGAGCGTTTAGTTCTTTTTCCATTAAAAGACCTGCAACAGCGGGTTTTAGAACATGAGCAAGTTTAGCTGTTGAAGTGTGTTTTCTGTGAGCTGCGCCAAATGCGTCATTTACATAAAAATCACCTAATTTTGCAAGTTCTTTTGCAAAAGTCATATCGTCGTCTTTTGCTTCTTCTTCTTTGTAGAAACGAATGTTTTCCAAAAGTGCAACCTGACCGTCTTTTAAGTCTTTAAGTTCTTCATCTGCACCTTTGCCAACGGGTTTAGATATAAATAAAACATCTTCACCAAGAACTTTTGACATATATTTTGCAACGGGAGCAAGAGAAAATTCTTCTTTCCATTCGCCTTTCGGACGGCCCAAGTGAGCCATAAGAATGATTTTAGCCCCTTTGTCTTTAAGCATTTTAACTGTAGGTAAAATCGCTTTAATTCTTGTGTCATCAGTTACATTTTTGTTTTCATCCAGAGGAACATTAACATCAACTCTGACAAGAGCGCGTTTACCTTGGACATTTTCTAAATCTTTAATTGATTTTTTCATAAATTTGTCCCCTATAATCTTTCTAACGGCTATATTTTATGTCAAAAAAACCATATTTACAAGATTTTGTGTTAAAATTCAAAAGTTATGGAATTAAATCCCGTCATAGTTTCGGTTATTTTACTTTGCGCGCTCTGCCTTTTGCGCGTAAATGTTCTGCTTGCGCTTATTATTGCTGCAATTTCAGCGGGTCTTTGTGCTCATATGAGTATTGATAAAATAATGAATACCTTTATACAAGGCATGGGGGCAAATTCTGAAACTGCACTAAGTTACATTCTTTTGGGTGCTTTTGCCGCCGCTATGACACACACGGGGCTGGCGCAAATTTTGGCTCGAAGAATAGCCCTTTTTATAGGGAACAACAAATACCTTCTGCTGTTTATAATAGGTGTTATTGCCGTTATGTCGCAGAATTTAATCCCTGTGCATATTGCTTTTATTCCTATTTTAATACCGCCTCTTTTAGGTGTTATGAATAAATTAAAGTTAGACAGAAGAGCGGTAGCGACTACCCTTGCTTTTGGTTTAAAAGCTCCATACATTGCTCTGCCTGCTGGTTTTGGGCTTATTTTTCAGGGTTTAATTGCAGATAATATGACCCAATCAGGCATGCAGGTTTTAAAAACGGATGTTTATAAAAGCACGTGGTTTTTAGGCTTGGCTATGCTAATAGGGCTCTTAATTGCAGTGTTTATAACTTATAGAAAACCAAGAGAATACAAAGACATTGACCCGATTTTAGATGAATGTAATGTCTCAAAAAAATCCCTTCGACTTCGCCGCAAGCACTATGTTACTTTACTTGGAGCGTTTGCAACTCTTGCAGTTCAGCTTATAAGCGGGTCTTTACCTTTAGGTGCACTTGTGGGGTTAGGGATAATATTTGGTGCAAAGGCAGTCAGAAGAAGGCATATGGATAAGTTAATAAACGAAGGCATAGGGCTTATGGGCTATGTCGCTTTTGTTATGTTAATAGCAGCAGGTTTTGCTCTTGTTCTTAAAGAAACAGGCGGGGTCGAGGCGCTTTTGAATATGATTTTGCCCTATATGCAAAATTCAAAGTTGATATCTGTTACCTTAATGCTTTTAGTTGGTTTGCTAATTACCATGGGTATAGGTACATCTTTTGGTACAATACCGATTTTAGCGGTTTTATTTATTCCTCTGTGCTCAAAGTTAGGACTTAGCGTACCTGCTTCGGTAATTGTTCTTGCAGCGTCCGCTGCACTTGGTGACGCAGGCTCTCCAGCTTCTGATACTACTTTAGGGCCAAGTGCGGGTTTAAATGCTGACGGGCAGCACAATCATATTCAAGATACCTGTATACCTACGTTTTTACACTTCAATATTGCATTAATTTTGGCTGCAATTTTGGCTGTTTATATTTTTTAGAAGTTAATATTTTTTCCATACAGTGTAATAGTGCATGTCAGTTCCACTATGTTCGGGTGCGTATTCAATGTTTTTAAACCCTTGAGATTGCAGTGTTCTGTCAAGCATAGCGGCATGGCGGTCGTATGTTCCTATAACAAGCAGTGAATTTTCATTCATTTTTTCTTTTAATCTTTTAATAAGTTTTATCCTGTCGTTAAATCTCAGATATGGCCAAAAATTTCTGCACAAAAAAACATTGTCTCCGTATTTTGCCTCTTCAACCGTGCTTATAGCGTCAGATATGCTGAAATTTACATCTTTTTTAATGTTTTTTTTCGGTTTTATAAAATTTGGCCCGTCATTTTCAAAATAATTATATAATCTGCCTCCGGTATTTCTTATCAAAGCACTTCTTTCACCTATGGTTACAGGATAAACACCATTCTCTACGGTTTTTATTATCTCGCTGTCATAGTCAGATGCCATAATGGGTAGAAATTTTGCAGGGTTTGCGGATTTTAATCTGAGTATTGTTGCCAAAGAGTAAGGTTCCGAGCCGTCAGAGCAACCTATTGAATATACGTCAACTTTTTTTGAGTTTTTAAAATTCTCATCCATATAAGCCGCAAGGTCGTCCCATACTAAATCGCTCCTGAAAAACCAAGTTGTATTTCTGTGTATTACTTTGTTATCCAGACCTCTTACTTCTCTGGTGTTTGCTCCAAATGGGATTTTTGATGTATATGAAATACAGGGAATGTTTAAATTCATATTTTTTTTAAAACAAAACTTTTAAAAAATTGCTATGCTTAGAGTATAATTATTGTAAATAAAATTACGGAAGGGATAAATTATGTCAGAAACAACTTTTAAAAACACGACAGTTAAGCTGAGTGATTTAAACTTTGAAAAATACTCGGCTCTTGCAGCTGATGCTGTATGCGATATTAAATCTCGTGCCGGTAAAAAGGGGCAGTTCTTAAACTGGATTGGTTTTTTACCTGAAAATCAAATCAAAAATATTGACACACTTTTTGATATGGCAAAAAAAGCCCGTGCTGACAAGTACACAGACATTGCAGTTTTAGGTATAGGCGGTTCTCGTCATACTACGGAATCTTTGGTTAAAATGCTTGGAATCGATGCGCACGCTCATTTTTATTCATCAGTAGACCCTCTAAGCTTTGAGCGTTTTTCAAAAACTTTAGATTTAGACAAAACTCAGTTCCTTGTAGTTTCTAAATCAGGCGGAACTTTAGAAACAACGGTAGCGTATGAAAGCGCTAAAAAGTTAATGCAAGATTATCTTAAAAAAGAAGATGTATCAGAAAGATTTATTGCAATGACTGACGCTTCAAGCGAAAAAAGCGCTCTAAGACGCCTTGTTGATAAAAAAGAACTTTCAATGAGCGGCTATGTTCACGATGATGTAGGCGGAAGATTTTCCGTATTTGATGATGCAACAATCTTTACTCTTGCATTTTTAGGCGTTCAAAAACAAGATGTAATTGATATGCTAAATTCTTCTCTTGAAGCTCAAAAAGAATTTATGGGCAAAAATATAGAAGAAAATGACGCCTTAAGGCTTGCTATTTTCAATGTTGAAGCAAGAAAAAACGGTAAAACAAAACACTTTGTTGAATACTTTGGCGATGCATTTATGGGCACAACATTGTGGGAAAAACAACTTAAAAATGAATCTCTAAAAGCAAGAATTTCAACTGATACAAACGTAGGCCCCGGATATCTTCACTACAACGCTGAGGCTGATTTGGATGAAAACAACAAAGATTCATTCTTTACTTTTGTATATGTTAAACCTGAAGATAAAGTCTTTAGTGCAGTTATCGAAGGTGTTGTTAAAGCTTATTCTTCTCAACACCCTGTATCTCAAATTGTTTTAAATGACTTATCTTTCAAGACTCTTGGAAGATTTATCGAGCTTAAACACTTTGAAACTCTATACACGGGTAACATTTTAAGACGTATGGAAGATAATGTTACGCCGTCTGACGAGGCTATGGCTGAAGTTCTTCAACCGAATGTTGAAAAATACAAAAAAGAAGTAAAAGCCGCAATGGCAAAATAAATATAAAGCCCGAGAGAAATTTCGGGTTTTTATTATATTATCTGTATCCTCTTTCTACTTCAAGACAAATGAGATGTTCTATCATCCCATGGGCTTCTTGAATTAACGGTGTATCGTTTGATGGGACGCATATCGGGATATCCGCTTTTTGCAGATAAGCGGTACCGAGCATTTCACTTGTCAGGAAAATTACCTGCATGCGTTTTTGTTTGGCGGTGTCAATGGCGTTTAATATGTTTCTTGAGTTGCCGCTTGTAGATATTGCAATAAATACATCCTGTTCGTTGCCAAGCGCTTCGATTTGTCTTGAGAATATATGTTCAAAGTTAAAATCATTTGCAACAGCTGTTAAGACACAACTGTCCGCGCTGAGTGCTATAGCGGGAAGTGCCTTTCTTGCAATGTAGAACTTTGCACAAAATTCAGTTGCCATGTGCATAGCATCAGCCGCTGAGCCTCCGTTGCCGGCGATTAGAATTTTGCCTTTTCTCCTTAGTGAAGATATTACAATCTGGCTTGCCTGATAAATTTTCATAAGCAATCTGTCGTTGTTTAAGATTGCAGTTTTTACATCGATTGAATGTCCGATGTAGTGCTTAATATCTTCCAGCAATTTAACACCTCAAAATCTGCTACATTATTAATAATAACATTTTTTACGGGTTTTTCAATGCAACGATTTATGTATATTTTCAAATGCTTGACAAAATAATAAATATGGTATAAACTGATAATTGTTATCATATTTTATAGAAACGCAAGAAAGACAGGCATGAATTACTCCAGACAGAGAGAACAAATATATGAAGCCTTGGCTAATAATGTTGTACACCCATCTGCAGAGTATATTTATGACATATTAAAACAGGCAAATAGTAATATATCCCTTGCCACAGTTTATAGAAACCTTAACAAAATGGCACTAAACGGCAGGATTAAAAAAATACGCGGGCTTGAGGATAGAGCGCACTTTGACCACAATACTTTTGAACATTACCACTTTATATGCAGAAAATGCGGTAGAATATATGACATACCTTGCGAGATTGCTCCTGAGATTATTAGTAAAACGGAAAAATCTACAGGGTTTAAAATCGAAAGTCATGATATAGTTTTTAGCGGCATATGCCGAGAATGTAGCGAAAATGAAAGGTAGAAAAAGATGAAAAAATTTGTATGTACCGTTTGCGGATGGTCTATTGAAGCTGATAAACAACCCGAAAAATGCCCTCTTTGCGGCGCAACAACTTTTAATGTTGTAGGCGAAGGGTCTGATAAAGTATATGCTTGCGAACACACTATAGCATCAACTGAGGGACTTGACCCTATGGTAGTTGAAGGCTTGAAAGCTAACTTTGCAGGTGAATGTACCGAAGTTGGTATGTATCTTGCTATGAGCCGCCAAGCTGAGCGCGAAGGATATCCTGAAGTTGCTGAAGCATTCAAAAGATACGCATTTGAAGAAGCTGAACACGCTGCTAAATTTGCCGAATTATTGGGTGAAGTTGTTACTTCTTCAACTAAGAAAAACCTTGAAATGAGAGCTGACGCTGAACATGGTGCATGCCAAGGTAAACTTGATATTGCAAAAAGAGCAAAAGAACTCGGCTATGATGCAATTCATGATACAGTTCATGAAATGGCTAAAGACGAAGCTCGTCACGGCAGAGGTTTTGACGGTTTGTTGAAAAGATATTTTTCATAAACTATCAATAAAAAATTACCGCCCTTTTAAAGGGCGGTTTTTTTATACATTGTGCAAATTTTGTTGTGAAACATTTGTAACGCGAAGCCCGAATTTGTCCTCTATAACAATTACTTCGCCATATGCTATAAACTTTCCGTTTGCGTATAGTTCAACCTGCTCCCCTGCAACTTTGTTAAGCTCAACTATTGAGCCTTTATTCAAATCAAGAATTTTTTTAACAGAAGAGCGCGCTCTGCCAAGTTCAACCGTTATATGCATTTTTACATCCTGCATAATGTCAAGGTTTGCCTTAGGGTCGTCACTTAGGTGGTCTTCATTGTCTTCAAAAGAAACAAACTCCACGGGAGAAACGGTAACAAGGTCAATATTGTCCTTTGACTGTTTTTGTTTACGCTCGGTTTTTACGGGTTCATAACTCAGTTCTTCTTTTTCTTCCTGAGGTTCAACGGTCTTAACCTGCTCAACATCGGTTAGTCGGACGTCTTTTAAGGGTTCAATATTGCTTTCTAATTCGCTATTTTTTATCTCTTCTTCCATACTTTTCCCTATTGGATAATAAATTGGCCGAAGCTTACTCTCAATACTTCTCTTTGACCGTTAAACACGGTGTTTACCATTTCTTTAATTTCTTCTTTAGCGAGTTCTTTGCCTGTTGCGCTCGAGAGCTCGTCGGATGTTTTATTTGACATAACGGAAATTATCGCATCTCTTACGGCGGGCTTGTATTGCTCCATTTCAGCAGCAATAGATTCCATAGGGTTAGCAGGAGCTGCCCCATGGCCGCCGGAGGCTTTTTGAGGAGTGCTTAGGAGTTCAATTTCTTCGGGAGTTTTTGATAATTCCATAGCAACATTAACTTTTAAATATCTTCTTGGAGTAATGTCGGCAAGGTTCAATATAAAGTCACCTAAATCAAGCAAAATGCCTCGCTCGTCTTGCATTTGTTCGGTCTCTTCGATTTGTTCATCAGCACTGTGGAAAGCCGAGATTTTATTTGTAATCATTGTATCAAATAGAGAATACATAATAACCATAAATATCGCAAGAATTACTATGGTGACAACAGTATTTGCAACAATCATAACATTTGTGTTTATGTTGCCAAGTTGTTTTTTTGTATTTTCCTCTTTTGGTTTTGCATCTTTTGCCTGTATTGGTTTTGACATATTCTAACTCCGTTAATTAACAATTACTATATCTACTCTTCTGTTTTTTGCTCTGCCCTCAACTGTGTTATTGTCGGCAACGGGTTTGTTGTCAGCATAGCCTGAGGCGCTCAGACGGTCTTTTTCAATACCTGAATTTATAAGATAGCTTACAATATTTGTGGCTCTTGCTGTTGATAATTCCCAGTTTGAAGAATACCTGCCGCCTAAAATCGGCATATTATCGCTATGACCCTCTACTATTATATTTTTATCACTTTTTTTAAGTTCACTTGCCACAGCGTCCAGCGTTCTTCTGGAACTTGCTTTTATTATAGCAGAACCCTCATCAAAAAGCACCCCATCGCACAAACGTATTGTGGTTTTTGTATCTTCTTTGATAATTTGTGCTTTGCTCGTATCGTTAAGACCCTTATTTATATTTTGTGCCATTTTTTCAAATTCTATAACTTTAATTTCTTTAGAATCTGACGGATTTTGAACCCCGTCAAGCAGATGGTTTGGGCCTGTTTGGGGTGATGTTTTTTCATATTTTTGTTCGGGGTTTTTTGCAAGGGCTTCGTTTTTGATGTCTAAATTAGAGCTAATCCATAAAACCATAAATATCGCAAGCAATACGGTTACAAAATCCGCATAAGAAACGACCCAGCGGTTCAGGTGATTTTTTTTCTCGCTTGTATTTGTTTTTTTATAGAGGTTTTTGTATTTTTCGTACAGATTGTCCATAGTTTATGCTGCAAAGGGTATTACCTTGCCTTTTCTTGATATTTCATTTTCTCTTAAAATTCTATCCAGCTTTTCGCCTATTACAATTGAGCTTTGCATATTTGCTATGTCAATTATGCCTGATATTATTATCTCTTGCTCAAATAACTTTTCATTAAGATTGTTTTTCAGCTTTTTTGCAATAGGCAGAAAAACTAAATTTGCAACGCCCACACCGTATATGGTTGCAATAAAAGCCGTTGCTATGCCCGATAACAGTGCTTGAGGGTTGGTGTTTACCGTACTTATTTGGATAAGACCGATAATAGCTCCTAGCATACCAAAAGTAGGTGCATATCCGCCAAGTTCTTCAAATATTTCCACATTTTTAAAATCGTTTTTATTTTCATAAAAGCTCATCATACGAAGATTTTCTTCAAGCGCTTTTATATCTGTTTCCTCCAGTGCCGTTTTTAAAGCATTATACAAAAAAGGATTTCTTATGTACTCGCTATATTCTCTAAGTGCTAAAATGCCTTTTGCGCGGGATATTTTAGCCATTTCAACAAGCTCGTCCGCTATATAGAGAAGTTCATGATTATTTTTTGCTATAAAAAGTGATTTTAGCGAACAAAAAGCCTTTATTATTTCTTTTGTAGAAAAAGCTATGCAACCTGCGCAAAGTGTTCCGCCAAGGACTATTAAAAGCGCATGGGGCGCAACAAGCGCGCTTATTGATTTTGTTTTTATAATAACGGGGGCAAAAATAGCAAGCATCCCTAAAATCATAACAAATATTATTTCCGGTTTAATTTTAGAGGTATTCATTTTCGCCTGTTCCTTTGTTTAGGTTTTTCATCCAGTTTGTGAAGTTCTCTTTTTTAGTATTTACATTTTCTTTTGTATCATTTTTTAATTTTTCGGTGTCCCATTTTTTAGCGTCAATATCGGTAAGACGTTTTCTTGAGCCTACGTTTTTCATATCTTTAAAGTATTTGACAATATTTGCTCTGTTTATTTCAACAGGCGGTGTTTGATATGACGGGTCAATTGTTCTCATTCTTACGTTTTTAGCTATTTCAGGGCTTATGTATTTTGAGTATTCTTTTAGTCTTAACATGCCCTCATAGTTGCTTGATATTGTTGTATCAACATTTTTGAATTTATTATTTCTTATGTTTTTGGCGTAAATTTGCTCCCAAAGCACAATTTCATTTTCCACATCAACATAAGCCACATACACGCTTACTCTGTGCGTCGGGTTTACTACATCTAAGCCTGATACGTTTGCAACATTCCAAAGAGTATTTTTTAGAAAATCTCTCTGAATGTCTATGGCGCTTGTCATAACGACAAGTTTTTTAACGCCTATTGCTCTTGCAATTTTTTTTAAAAGCGCATAGTCAAGGTCATAGCCTTGTTGTAGTGAACCGAGTGCTTCTATATCATACTGATTAAAGCCAAGCTGAGAGAGCAGCCTTTGTGTTGTATCAACGCTTACAACGCTTATTCCGGATTTAACAAGGTCAGCTCTTACATCCTGCAAGAAAAATTCAGGTGTCTTAAAGTAAGCGTTGTAAGGATTTATCTGAGTTAAAATGGCGTCAGATATTATTCCTATGCGCTCATAGCAAAAGCCTCTGCAAGCAAAGCTTAACAGTACAAATGCCAACAATAAAAACCTTATTATACCCCTTGTCATAGTAATTAAATTATCATTCATTTTTTTTGGACGAAAATCATATATACGTATGAAATTTTTGACAATGGCTCAAAAATCATTAAATTTAATTTGAAAAATACCGAAAAATAGACTGTGTAAGTATAGTCGGACGCTAAAATGCCTTTTCGCTACAGACTCCAAAAGTTCCTTGAAATAAGAATAAGAAAGAAAGAAGAGCAGCTTCAAGAGGTAATAAAAGCTCAGGCTGAAGTTGACAGGATAGAACTCCTTATAATCAAGAATAATAAGGATATTCAAGATACAAGAGTCAACATGAGAAAATCCGACCCTATGATGTACGATGGTTTTGATAAGTTTTTAAAGCACCTCTACGAAGTGGGCGAAAAGCTTGAACAAGAAAGGCAAGAAGCACTCAAGGCTCTTGGAGTTGAAAAAGAAAAATTAAGGGAACGCGAAAAGGAAGTAAACGTACTTGAAAAACACAAGGAACACAAGCGTGAAGAGTATTTACAGGAACAAAAAGCATTAGAGCTCAAGCAGCTGAATGAAATAGGCGCACAAAAACACTTCGCAAAAACCCGTGAAGCAAAGGAAGAAGAAGAAATTGAAGCACTTTTGCAGGAGAAAAATGATTATCGAAAACGCAGCTAATACTCAAAATATTGAACAGATGCCACCCGTTGAAAACTTTGGCGAAGCCTATAGCAAAAAGGGCGGTTTTTCTCTTATGTTTAAAAACGAACTGGACAGAATTATGTCCAATTTCTCTCAGGATAAGGTTTTAAACAAAGACGACGAGATAAATAAACTCTTTTTGGATTTGGATTTTGACTCTCAATATGACATTGAAGCGGCCAAAGTTGGGCAGGCTGATGCTATGTTTTTCCTTAATCTTCTCAATCAAAACGGACTTATAAACTATCAGGTAAGTGATGAGGGGTTATCAGTTTCAACAAAAAACTCTAAAAACATTGAAGTCTCTAACACTCTTATGACAATGTTAAAAAGTTCCGTTGACTCTAAAAAACCTATAAGAATGGACTTTGACAATAACGTCACGGTTATTTTAAAGCTTGATGATAAGGGCAAGGTCAATGCTCATTTTATCCCCGGTGATAAAGCGGTTGAAGAGTATTTAAAAAATAATATTCCATACCTCAGACAGCGCTTTGACGAGCAAAATATTTCATACTCAAACATAAGCTACAGACAATACAAAGACCAAAGAGAAAACAACCAAAACCAAAAGGAGAATAAACAATGAAAGACGCCTACGTTAACGCCATAAACATCCAAGCGGCAACAAGAAATTGGATGGACGCGGTAACAGAAAATATGGTTAATATGTACACTCCCGGCTACAGGGAAAATCAGGTTACTTTCAAGACCTTTTTGGATGCGGTTCAATTAGACGGGTATCTTAAAAACACGGGACAAGGTAAAGCAATTCCCGGTACTTCTACGGAAAACGTCTTTCTTGAGGGTAACGGCTATTTTGTCGTGAGAAACGATGAGGGAAGAATTGCCTACACCCGCCTCGGTGAGTTTAAATTTGACTCGGAGGGTGTTTATAAAGCATCTGACGGCTCAAAAGTTCAAGGTTATATTCTAAATGACAGGGGCGAAATTATGTCAGGTACAAAGTCGCTGACAAGTGCCGAGTTTGATGAAACAACAGCCCATGGCGGTGCGCTCAGTGTTCCCACAACAGAAATTAAACTCTGGATTGACCCTGATAACGGCAAGTTTTTGGGCAAATATGATGAATATGAAATAAAAGGCGACGGTATTTTATACGGTAAAACAAACGGCGGCGCTGAGGCTACTCCTTTGTACAAAATTGCTGTTATGAACTTCCACAACCCGCAGGAACTTTACCAGTATAAAGACGGATATTTTGTTGAAACGGCCCAATCGGGCAGACCCGTAGTTGGCAAAGCCGAAATCACAAGCGGTATGCTCGAGTTATCTAACATCGACTTTAAAGCAAACGCAACTTACTATCAGGAAGCAAAAATGCAGATGGAGCTTTCAAATAAGCTTATCTCAAGCTATAAGCAGTTATTGCAAAATGCGCTGCAGTTGCTGGATTAATTTTCTTCAACTTTAGCGCGCAGTTCCTGAAGTTCATATTTTAACCTGTTTAGTTCGCACTTAACAGGGTCGGGTATTCTGTTGTGCAAAAGCTGCCCTTGAATAAAGACCCTCTGCTGCACAATTCTTCCGGGGATACCTACAACAGTTGAATGTTCGGGTACATTATCAATCACAACACTTCCTGCGCCTATGTTTGTATAGTCGCCTATTGTTATGTTGCCAAGGACTTTAGCGCCTGCGCCCACTGTGACGTTGTTTCCGACTGTCGGGTGGCGTTTTCCCGTGTCTTTGCCCGTACCGCCGAGAGTTACACCCTGATAAATAAGCACATCATCGCCTATTATAGCCGTTTCGCCGATTACAACACCCATGCCATGGTCAATAAAAAAGTTCTTACCTATTTTTGCCCTAGGGTGAATTTCAATGCCTGTAAAAAACCTTGCCATCTGTGAGATTAGCCTTGGAATAAAAGGAATGTGCCATTTTGTGAGCTTATGAGCCAGTCTGTAAGCTAAAAGCGCGTGAAAACCGGGGTATAGAAGAATAATCTCGAAAAGGTTTCTTGCCGCAGGGTCTTTGTCATAAATCGTTTTTATGTCGCTGCAGACGGTTTTAATCCCTCTTACTATAGACAAGCCTTTTTTCTTTTCTTCCTGCATTAAAAAATGCCTCCCGAGAGGTATCTTTCGCCGTTATCAGCTAAGATACACACTATCATTTTTTCTTTGCCTTCAAAAGAGTATTTTTTATCAAGCCTGATGCCTGCCGCTACAACTGCACCTGATGAAACGCCAAGGAGCAGACCCTCTTTTTTTGCCATATCTTTTGTTATTTTAATAGCCTTATCGCCCTCAATATCGACAACTTTATCTATAACATCAAGGTCAAGAGTTTTTGGTATAAAGTTTGAACTTATTCCCTGTATAACATGTGCTGCCGCTACACCTTTGGTTAAAAGCGGGCTTTCAGCAGCCTCAACGCCGTAGGCTTTTATTTTGGGGTTTAATTCTTTTAATCTTTTAGCGCAGCCTGAAATTGTTCCGCCTGTTCCAATACCTGCAATTATTGCTTCAACTTTGCCCTGCGTCGCTTCCCAGATTTCATCGGCGGTTTTGATGTGTGAGAGCGGGTTATTTGGGTTTTCAAACTGTTTTGTTTCAAAGACGTTTCTGCCTTCTTCGCGAAGTTTTTGGGCAATTTGTGCGGCTTTATCCACAGAGCCTTGCATACCTAAGTTCTTTGGCGTGAGGACGATTTTTGCGCCATAGGCTGAGATTAGTTTTTTCCTCTCATCTGACATATTTTCGGGCATGACTGCAATAAATTCCAGCCCTAAAATGCTTGCGCAAAGGGCTAGACCAACGCCCGTGTTACCTGAGGTCGGCTCTATTATAACGCTGTCGGGTCTTATCTCAAGGTTATCAAGAGCGGTTTTAATCATATTGTAGGCTACACGGTCTTTTACAGAGCCTCCGGGGTTAAAGTATTCAAGCTTTACGTAGAGATTTTTTGGTTTGTAGCCGTTGTATGTGCCGTTAATCTTGACTATGGGCGTGTTTCCGATTAAATCAAGAACATTAGAGTATAATTTTGGCATATTTTCTTTTGCCCCCTTGCAAAACGCCTGTTTTATCAATTATAAAGTCATTTGATGTGACTTTTTCTCCGTCAAATTTTACGCCGCCGCCTGCAATGAGCCTTTTTGCTTCACCTTTGCTTTGAGTAAAATTGAGTTTTAAAAGCACATCAATAACATTTTGCGCACCATCAAGTTCTACGCTTTCAATATCATCGGGTATGCCTTTTTTCTGTACCACGTTAATAAACTCATTTTGCGCCTCATCCGCTGCGTCTTTGCCTTTGTACATTTTTGTTATTTCATAAGCAAGGCGCATTTTTTCATCGCGCGGATTGTTGTCTTTGTTGTAATCTAAATCTGTCAAAAGCAGATAGTACTTGGGCATAAGCTCATCAGGTATGCTCATAAGCTTACCGTACATATCTTTTGCGCTATCTGTAAATGAAATACAATGCTCAGGGTAGGTTTTTGACATTTTTACCTGACCGTCAGTACCCTCAATCAAAGGTAAGAGCATTGCAAGTTGAAAATCTTCAAAACCGTAGTGTGCCTGAACATCTCTACCCATTAAAAGGTTGAAACGCTGGTCTGTTCCGCCAAGTTCAATGTCTGCTTTAACCGCAACAGAGTCATAAGCTTGCATAAGGGGGTAGAAAAACTCTACAACGCTTATGGGGCGGCCGTCTTCGTACCTTTTTGCAAAGTCATCACGGGTAAGCATTTTTGCTACCGTTGTTGATGTTGCAAGTTTGAGCATTTCAACAAAACTCATTGAATGCAGCCAGTCCGCGTTGTTTGTGACCTCGGCGCGCTCGATATCCACAACATTTGACATCTGTTCAAAGTAGCTTTTTGCATTTTCTGCTACTTGCTCTTTTGAAAGCGCAGGGCGGGTTTCGGATTTTCCGGAGGGGTCACCTACCATAGCAGTTGCGCCGCCTACAATTAATACTACCTGATGTCCTAAATCTTGAAACTGCTTTAGTTTGCGCATTACAACGCTATGCCCTAAGTGCAAATCGGGACGCGTCGGGTCAAGACCCAACTTAACGCGCAAGGGGCGGTTTTCATTGTGTGCTTTTTGTAATTTATAAGCAAGACCCATATACCCGTCGGGTAATATTTCAGCCCCGCGGCAGAGAGTTTGCGCTTGTTCGATAAATTTCTGTTCAATTTTAATGTCTTGTGTCATACTTTCCTCAAATTAAAGTTCGATTTTTTCAATGTTGTATAAAAATTCATGAAGCGGAATTTGAAAGGCATTTGAAATGTCATTTGCCGTTTCAAGAGATGGTGTTGTTGTTCCTGCTTCAATTGCACAGATAGTTTTTTTGTTCAAATCAGCCATTTCTGCAAGTGTTTCTTGAGAAAGACGTCTTTTTGTGCGCTCAAGACGTACTTTTGTGCCGAATTTTTTTGTAAGTTCAGTCTTTTTATTTCTCATTGTCTAATTTTACTTGCTTGACAATTATATAACAATCCAATAAAATCATCATGTTATTTAATATAATGGTCTAAAAATGGTATATAATAAAAATAATGATGATAATTTTACACAAAAATTAATGGACTTGGAATATTTTTTCCAAGAAAATATTTGCCTTTTGAATATAATAAAACTTGCACTTGATTACGGCGATGAAGTTCACAAGGCGGGAGTTGTAAGTATTGTTGATATAATGCTTAAAAAGTCAAAAAAGGCAGAATACACTTGTGAAACTCTGGGTTTTGATTTTTACAATTTAATTAAGAGATAAATATTCTTCCTGTCTTTTTAAAAGCACATCACGGGGTGCGGCGTCTATAAAGTCCCATGGGATTTGATTATTTGTGTTGTCATATGGCATTTGTGCGCTCTGCTCAAGGCTTTTGAATATTTTTCGTTTGTGAAACTCTCTGAATACTTGCTTAAACGCCCCTAAATTTCCGCCTTTTTCGCATACTTCGATAATATAGTCTGCAAGCGAAACATCGCAACGGGAAAGTATAGCTTGAATTGCATCCCACTCAACACTTGAAACCCTTAGAGTGACGCCGATTTTATGCATTTGTTTTTTTAGGAAATTAATTTTTTTCTCTAACGATTTTGAATCTTCTTTTATAACATTCTCAAAAGGCGTGTGCGCCTTTGGAATAAGCGTTGCAAGGGAGAAAGTAAGCTCAAAGCCTTTGTTTTCGTCTTTTAATTTTTTAGCCAAATCAACAAGGGCTTTTATATCTTCATCTGTTTCTTTTGGAAAACCAATCATAGTGTATATTTTAAGCCCCTTGAGCCCCGATTTTCTTGCAGTTGAAACGGTTTTAAAAATCTGCTCGTCGCTTAGGTCCTTTTTAATTATTTTTCTCATTCTCTCGCTTCCCGCCTCAATTGCTATCGTAGCTGTTTTTTGGCCGCATTCGACAAGAGTCTTAAAGAGTTTTTCATCAGCTAAATCGGCTCTTAGAGAGGATATTGAAAGCTCAACGGGCGAGATTTGATTTTTTTCGTGAATGAAGTTGATAATCTTTTCAAAATCAGGATGACCCGCAACATATGCGCCTAAAAGGGCTATTTTATTTGTGTATTTAAGAGCGTTATCTATTGAATCAATAATTTTTTTAGTGTCTAAAAACCTTGTGGGCAGGTTCATCCAGCTTGCAAGGCAAAAGTTGCACATCTTAGGGCAGCCGCGCTCTATTTCTATTACAAAAGTGTCTTTAAAAAAGCTCTTTTCGCTCAAAATTGGTGTTGCAACAGGTTCATCAAGGTTATCTCTTACAAGTTTCACACTATATTTGCCGTATTTTGGAACCCATATGCCTTCAAAATCTTTTAATTTTTCTAAAAGTTCATTGCGGCTTAGGTGTTTATTTTTTGCTATGAAGTCAAAAACCCTCTCAAGAAGCTGTCCTTCGCCTATGCTTATAAAATCATAAAACTCTTGATAAGGTAGCGGATTGGCGTTCACCGCAGGCCCTCCTGCAAAAATGAGAGGGTCATTTTCTCCTCTATCACTTGATTTTAGAGGGATATTATATTTTTTTAGCATTTTAACTACGGTTAAAATATCTATTTCAAAACTTGTTGAAAAGCCTATTACCGATACATCTTGAGGGTTGCATCGGGTGGTTTTGGTGTCTGCATAAACTCTTTCGACAAAGACGTTGTCCATTAAGTCGATGATTTTAAAAATCGATAAATACCCTAAAGACGCAAGCGCAAAGCTTTCTATAGCGGGAAACGCAAACCATACGTTTATTTCAGGGTTTTTATCAAGTTTTTGCGTGTATAAAAATTTCTCCATTAATCAGCCTGTTTATCTATCCTTTTTAAGTAAAGTTCATCGACTAAAACACAGATGACACTTGCAATTGCAGGCCCTAAAATTACACCCCAAAATCCCAAAAATCTTGCACCTACAAGAAGTGAAACAATAATTGTGAGCGGGTGCATATCCATCAGTTTGCCAAAGATTACAGGGCGTAGCACCTGATTTTCAAGCCATTGAACGACCATAAAAATTGCAAAAGTTAAAAGCACAAACAAAAAACCGCTGCCTGATGCACTTATAAGACCTGCTGCAACGGCAATTGTAGGCCCGATAACGGGAACTATATCAAGCACAAAAGTAATAAAACCAAGTATCAGTGCGTGTTTATGCCCTATTATCAACAGTCCTATCATTGTCAAAAAGCCGACGAAAGCCATAGATAATAATTGCCCGAAAACATAACCCCCGACACGGTTTGAGATAGTATCAACAATTTCTCCCGCGCGTGCTTTGTACTTTTGAGGGAAAAATGCTATAAAAGCATTTTTTATATGAGTTTCATCATAAGCAAGATAAAATATCATAATAGCTACCGCAAGTATTGTGGTAAAAGAGTTTGCAACCATTTTACCCGCTTCAATCGAGTGAGTGAAGAGATTTCCCACAATGGCTGATGTGTCTACTTTTAATGCCTCGGTGTTTATTATTTTCGCCAAAGAAAAGCCAAAAACATTAAAATTGAGCACATTTTGAATGTTGTCTATATAGTTTGGAAAATTTTCAACAAAAATAATAATTTGTTTTACGGTAACTGCAAAAAGCGGTATTAAAAATCCTAAAACACCAATTAACAGCAAAAGTAGTATAAGACTTACGGCCAAGACTCGCGGCACGTATTTTTGCAACTTGGCGACAAGCGGGTTTATAGCGCAAGTCAGAACATACGCTGCAAAAAGCATAAGCAATATGTCTGCAATATTGCCTGCTAAAAATGCAAGAAGTATCAATATAAAAAACACAAGAGTGTTTTTGAGAGTTAGATATCTTTCAAGATAAGACATTATTTTTCTCCGTTTATAAACTTTTTTTATGTTACAATTATTATCACAATTTAGCAAGATAAAACAGGATAGTATTATGAGCATTAATCAAAACATTAAACCAATAACAACAAAAGTAAATGAAAAAGGCAACCTTGAAATAGGCGGTTGTGACCTTATTGAGCTGGCCGATAGGTACTCAACTCCTCTGTATGTGGTTGATGAGGCAACTTTAAGAGGTATAGCACGCGAGTACAAAAAAGCTTTTTCAAGGCTTGAAAATGTTAAAATGACTTTTGCCTCAAAGGCTCTAATGACAAGTGCTATTGCAAAGATATTGTCTCAAGAAGGTTTTGGTTTTGATGTTGTATCGGGCGGAGAAATTTTTACCGTTAAAAACGCAGGGGTTGATATGAAAAATATAACCTTTAACGGCAATAACAAAACTCCCGACGAAATAAACATGGCGCTTGAGCTTGGTGTGGGCAGAATCAGTGTAGATAACTTTTTGGAGCTTGCACTTTTAAATGAAATGGCAAAGTCTAAAAATATTGTACAAAAAATTCTTTTAAGAATTACCCCCGGCATTGAATGTCACACCCATGAGTATATTCAAACAGGGCACTTGGATTCAAAATTCGGTTTTGATTTAACTCAGCTTGATGAAGCGATTGAGCTTATTTTAGATGAATATAAAAACCTTGAACTTATGGGACTTCACGCGCATATCGGTTCTCAGATTTTTGAAACTCAAGTGTATTATGATGAAATAGGCGTTATTTTAAAAGAAATTAAAAGAATAAAAGATAAATTCAACATAGAATTACAAGAAATCAACGCAGGCGGCGGTCTTGGCGTTACATATACTGATGAAGATTGTCCCCCGTCTGTTGAAACAATTGCAAATGTGATAATTGACTCAATTGAAAAGCACTGCAGTGAATACAACCTTAAAAAACCTGTGCTATACATTGAACCCGGTCGCTCTATTGTTGCAACGGCAGGCGTGAGCTTATATACGGTTGGTTCATCTAAGCAAGTTCCAAACGGCAGAAAATATATAGCAGTTGACGGCGGTATGGCCGATAACCCCAGACCCTCTATGTATGGGGCAAAATACTATGCGCAAATTGCAAACAAAAAAGAAGAAAACGAGATGAAAAAAGTCACTGTTGCAGGTAGATTTTGCGAATCAGGCGATATTTTGATAAAAGATATTGAACTAAATAATCCTCAAGAGAGCGATATTTTGTGTGTTTACAACACAGGTGCTTACGGTTATTCTATGTCTTCAAATTATAACTGTGTGCTAAAACCTGCCATGGTACTTGTAAATTCCGCGCAATCTGATATTATAATTAAAAGACAAACTTACGACCAGCTCATTCAAAACGACGTGATACCCGATAGAATTTAAGGATTTTACAGAGTGGATTTTAGCGATTTTTACAGCTTTATATTTTCTCAATTTCACGAACTGCTAAAATCTTTGAGCGTGGTAAAACCGAGCGTAAATATAATTGAAATTATTGTCTTAATATTTATCCTTTGGTATTTTTACCGTAAGTACATAAAAGGCACACAGAGCGAAAACCTTGTGCGCGGTATGTTTGTGCTTATTTTTATGTGGATTTTTTCAGAACTTTTGATAAAAATCAACCTGCAAATTTTCGGTATGTTTATAAAAACGCTTGTAAGTGTTGTGATATTTGGCTTAATTGTCATATTCCAGCCTGAGTTAAGGCGTTTTTTGGGTTATATCGGACAGTCAAATTTCTTTGAAAATGTAATATTAAATAGAAAGCATTTTAACGCCCAAAAGCAAAAAATTGATGTCGTAAAAGAGCTTATTGAAACGATTAAATATCTCTCTAAGTCTAAAACTGGCGGTCTTATTGTATTGCAGAGGTGCAATTCCCCTATAAATCACTCTGATGTTGGTACAAAGCTTGATGCTGATGTATCCCAAGAGCTTTTGCTTACGATTTTTTATCCTTCAACCCCTCTTCATGACGGTGCCGTTATAATTGAGGGGGAAAAAATTGTCTCGGCAGGGGTTTTATTACCGCTTACCGAAGACCCGAAATTAAGCTGGAGATACGGTACACGCCACAGAGCAGCTATTGGTATAACAGAAACTTCAGACTGTGCCTGCATTGTAGTGTCTGAAGAAACAGGCGACGTTTCTATAGCAATTGACGGTTCGCTTAAAAAATACGAAGATTTAGGACAGCTAAAAGTCGACCTGTCCCGCATTTTGGGCTATGAAGCCGAAGTTGAAGAGCAAAAGCCCGCTATTTTTAATTTAGATAAGTTTTTATCTTCAAATAAACTTTCAGATAAAAAATAGACTACTCTTTTTGTCTAATGAAGTTTTGAGGCAATTTATTTATGATTAAACTGTATGGAACAGTTTATTGCGCAAAAAGATGTACAAAAAAATAAAAACCAAAAAGCCAAGGAGTATCTTATGCACTATCTTGGCGAATTGAAACTGCATTTCAACCTTGAGGATGGGGATATTATAAAGATTTTAAGAAATTCATATTTTGAATTAAACAAAGAAAGTATTGTCCAAAGATGGATGAGTGTGATAAAATCATTTTTGCGCTAATTATGAAAGTAAAAAAATGATTATAAAAAAACTCCCTTTAGGGCCGATTGAGGCAAATACTTACATAGTTTTTGATGAAGTGTCAAAAGATGCTGTTTTAATTGAAACATCAGGTGATGCTGAGGTTATAAAAAAAGAACTTGACGCGCTCGGTGCTAATTTAAAATATATTTTATTAACCCATGGGCATTTTGACCATGTTTTTGGGGTCAATGATTTAAAAAAACTCTACCCTGAAGCTAAGTTTTTTATTCACAGGGAAGATGAAGTATTGACGCAAAATATCGCCCTGCAGTGCGCGCATTTTGGAATAGCAGGGATAGAAAAACCAAAAATTGATGAGTATATAGATGAAAATACAAATCTTTCTTTGGGAGATAAAAAAATTCAAGTTATACATACTCCCGGGCACTCAAAAGGCTCATTGTGCTATTTAATAGGAAAAGACCTGTTCTCAGGGGACACACTCTTTTATGAAGAAATAGGCAGATGTGACCTTTTTGGCGGGAGCTTTAGCGAGATAGAAAAGAGCATAAGAAATAAAATCTTTACTTTGGATAAAGATATTGTCATTCACCCCGGGCACGGTAATGACACTACAGTAGAGCATGAAGTAAAGTACAATGCATATTTTGGAGAAAATTCGAGGTATTAAATGGATATAAATTACGATAAACTTTTGGACAAAGCAAAAGAAGTAAGCAAAAACTCATACTCCCCTTATTCAAAATTTAAAGTAGGTGCTGCTGTTATATATGAGAGCGGAAATATTTACTGCGGAGTAAACGTGGAAAATGTCAGCTACGGCATTACACTTTGTGCTGAAAGGTGTGCTATAGCAAGCGCTATTGCAGCTGGAGAAAAAACAAAAATAAAAGCCATAGCGGTTTATTCTCCAAATCAGAAAAACTGCCTCCCATGCGGTGCTTGCAGACAGTGGCTTGCTGAATTTGCGCCTGAAAACTCACACGAGCTAAAAATCGTTCTTGAGGGCTGCAAGGGAGAAAGTGTCGTTTGGGGATTGGATGAAATCTTCCCTGACAGCTTTAAATTCACCTATTGCGAGCCTTAAAAATTAGGGAAAAATTTCTTTTTTGCCCATTTTAGTGCAACGCCAGTGTAGGTTGAAATTACCATAGTAAGGACAAAGTAAAAATATGTTGTCTGAATTGGGTTATAAATCCAATAAATATCGTGATTTGCGCGTTCTTGAATCGGTATATTATTTATCCATAAGAAAACTACTGTTATTAAATACATAACAAGCAGGTGATTTGCCATGATGTGATAAGTAGTTTGCCCCATTTGTTTTAAGAATTTTGAGTCTTTAATGTAGGGGTAGACAAGTTTCATAATAAGCAAAGACGCCCATATTCCCGTAAGTGCCGTTATTGGCGGAACTATAAGCTGCTGGTCAAACCTTGCCCAGACAAGTACATAACTTAAACCTATGCCGTGCTCAGGGTCATAATCGCGGTTAAATAACCAAAGAATTGACTGCAATGTTATAATCGCCCCTGCCCATTTAAGGGTAAAAATATCAATTTTATCTTCGATATAGTTTCTGTAGTAGTATCCAAGATAGACAAAAAACAGTGAAAACATTGTCCTTATTATAATTAATGTCACAGGGTCTATGGTGATTATTTTAGATAGAGGAATAGCACCAAAGCCTAAAATTGCAAAAAATATCAGATGAAAGATTTTGTTATCTTTGAATTTTTTTAAGATTCTAAAGAGGAATAAAAATACAATCATTGTTATAAAGAGTTGTGTCACAAACCAAAGGGGGCAAGACAGGTCAAACTGGTGCCCGTTCAAAAAAGGAGTTATAAAAAAGTTTTTTAAACTAAGCGGCATACCCCAAAATTTTCCCGTCAGGTGCGCTATTAAAACTGTGATACCAAGGTAGAAAGTGTTGTATAAAAAATAAGGTACAAGAAGACTTTTGACCCTTCTTTTGATAAAAGTTGAAATGTCATTTAGGTATTTTTCGTTGAAAAGATATCCTGAAATAAAGAAAAACAGAGCCAATTGAAAAGAATAAGGGCTAAACATCCCTAAAAGCGAAAACTCTAAATGTCCCGACACTACAAGTAAGATAGCGAGTGCCTTTAGCATATCTACTCTGTTAGAAAATTCTTTATCCAAAATCTTTCCTCCCTGAGAAGTTATTTTTACATGATTTTTTCTATTTTACAATATTGCATGTAGAAAAAAAATTTTATTTATGCTAAAATTTGGCGCAAAAAAAAATTTTTTTGCGCGTTAAGTTTATATAAGTTTAAAAAAGGTAAGGTTGTTAATGATAGTTAAACGTGTGGACGCTTACAGTACACAAAACACTCAGCGTCGCGAAAAAAGTTTTAAAACGGGCGCTATGATTGGCGCTGCCCTTAGTGTTACCAATGATGTTTTTCAGCATAAGAATATAAAATCAAAATACAAAGAGCTTGCAGGTCATATTGGTAAAAATAAAGCATTTGCAAAAATTGCAGGAACGCTTGCCTTTGATTTGGGTGCTGCCATGTTATTTTACGGCGCACTTAATGTGTTTTTCGGGTATCTTGTAGACAAGGTTATGAATCTTGGGCACAAAAGAGTAGACTCTTAAATTATCTCTCCTCAAAAATCAAAAGCGAGTGTGGAGCTTGTATGTAGTTGTTTGATGGGATTTTTTCCTCATGTTCCACAAATGACTTTTCTCTTGATGTATCGCATACAAGGTGCCAAGTTTTACCTTGTTTTGGGTTGGGCAATTTAACGTCAATATAGTGCTCGTCTGATGAAGTTGATATGAATATATCGCTGCCATCGCTTATTTTGAAGCACATAATGTTAGAATTTACGTTATCCCAGTAGCTGTTATCCCAATTTTGAGCGTATGAACCGTCAGGTTTAAAGTATTGTATATCTTTGTTGAACACTCCATAGCGAAGCTCAGGGTGTTCTTTTCTAAATTCAATCATCTTCCTTGAAAAGTCATATATGCGACCTTTTCTGGTATCAAGATTTCTTATTTTTGAAAAATCAAGGTAATTTGTGTCATTGTCTTTGTTATAGCTGTTGTCATCTCCGCCCTTTGAGTGCGCTATAATATCTCCCACCTGAAGCATGGGTGTGCCCTTTGAAAGCAGCGTCAAGGCTATTTGTTTTTTCATAGCGCTTTCTTGGCGTTGAGTATTCCCGCTATAATTTGTTGCAAAATGCCAACAATCAGGCGGTGATTGGTAAGAATTGCCGTCATTCAGGTTAAAGCCGTCATGAGAGTAGGCGTAGTTAATGGATTTATCTCCTCCTCCAAGTACGTCGTATGACCCTTCAAGCACATTTCTTAGCGCCCTTGGAGTAAGAGTGAACGGAAATGTTGAGTCGCGCTTTATTGATTCTCTTGCAATGTCATTCCACTGTGCCCATTCTTTAGGAAATCTGCCAAGCTGGTAAGAGTTGTCGCCGCCACAAGTCCATGGTTCTGCTATAAGATAAATTCCATCCCCTTTTTGATTGGGTTCAAGGACTTTTATTCCTCTTTCTTTTAAAAGAGTGCTCATTTTGCCCACTAAGCTTCTGTTTGCGTCATAGTATACTTTATCTGTCGGGTCGATGTCCATAAGCCCTGCTGCAAGGTCAAAACGAAAAGCATCAACGCCCTGATGCGCCCAGTAGGCAACAGAATCAGCCACAAACTGCATAACTTCGTCTTGCGCCACGTTCATATCATTGCCGCAGCCTGAGTTTGAGTTGTATTTGCCTGCTTTTTGTTTGTAGTACATTTGATTGTCTATAAGAGAGAACCCTGATTGTTTGGCGTTGTTTATATCGTTGTTCTTAAGACCCGCTTCTCCCGTGTGGTTAAAAACTATATCCATACACACTTTGAGGTCTTCTTTGTGAAATGCTTTTACCATTTCTCTAAATTCTTTTAGTGCTCCGCCTGCGCTTTTATCGTTTGAGTATTTTTTTGCGGGAGCAAAATATCCAAGAGGCATATAACCCCAGTAGTTTCCCCCTCCTTCTTTGTCATCGAACTCTGTTAAGGGTAAAAATTCAATCATGGTAAAGCCCATGTTTTTAAGCTTTGCTGCCATGTTTTTTGCACCCAGATAAGTGCCTGCGCCGTCCACATCCTCGTTTATACTGAGGTCTTTTATGTGAACTTCGCCTATAATTTCATCGCTCAGCGCCCTTGATTTTGCTTTTGGAATAACGGTATCTTTATTTATGACAAAAACGCTTTTTGGTGCGTATTTGGCGTTGTCTTCAAGGTAGTTATTCTCATTTGTAAAAAATGCCTCTTCACCTTGCGGGTTGTCTGAAGGCAAGTGGCTTAATTCTCTTGTATATGGGTCAAAGGCAAGTTTATTAGGGTTGTAGCGGTTGCCGTTTTCATCCACAAGAGAGCAAAAACCGCTTGAGGGGTCGTTTATTTTCCCTTCTTCATCAAAAAAGTTTCCACTATACTGCCAGTTTGGGCCAAAAACTCTATAGCCGTAATAGACAGGCTTTTTTCCGTCGTTTAATTTATCAAGAGGAACCGAAGTTTCCCAGATATTTGAGCCTTCTTGCTTTGCCATAGGAATGTTTAAAATTGCCTCTTTCCCTTTGGGCTCGTCAAAAATGCTCAAAAAAACCCTTTGAGCATTTACTGAAGCAAGTTTAAAATCTATCGTATTTGTTTCTTTATTAAAATTTGCGCCAAGTCTTGTTTTGTCGGTAGAGATTAGGTTTTTTCTAACACCTGATAATGCCTGAGCCTCAATAGCGCTTGCAGCCTCCAGTGAACCGAAACTTATCTCATTTTTGTATATTGGATTAGTTGAATGGTTTTTCTTTACATCTGTTTTTGGCAAAGAAAAACTGTAAGTCACGGGTCTTATGGCAATTGGCATAATTCTCCTTTTGTATTGCTAATATTGTATTTTTGGTTTACAATACTTTTGTTTTGGGGCGTTAGCGCAGTTGGTAGCGCGCAACACTGGCAGTGTTGAGGTCACGGGTTCGACTCCCGTACGCTCCATTTTTATAAACCTAACAGTACAACAATAATGCAAGTTCTGGCTTATGTCAAAATGTAAAGTTAGCGGCTCATAAAGGTTTTAATTTTTGTGATAATTTCATCAGCAAATTTTTCAAAAAGATTTGCTCTTGAAGTTTGAAAATCACCTTTTTTTACTGCAATCTTGCTAAGTGCTTCTTGTGAATTTTCATTGTTGAATGCGCTTAATAAAATCGAGAAATTTTTACCTGTAGTATTGCTTAAGTCGGGTATTATGTCGCCTTTTATTAATACGGGAATATTACCTGTCTCATCTTCCAGTTTATTAATGGCGTTTCCCATTATTCTTGCGGTTTCCATACTATCAACATATTGGACTATTGCCTTTTTTGTTACTTTATCCGGAGAAATCCTAAGTGAGCCAAAGTTTGGATTTGTATTTTGTATATTTCCAATCATTTTTCAACAACCTTTCTTTAAGTATGCTTTTCTATAAGTAGTGTGAAAATATTTTTTTGCATGGTTGTGTTTATGTTTATTTTATTGTTAAATAATATAGATAGTTTGGGCGGTGACGCACTGAGTGAGCGTAGCTTGCGATATTTCATATTTAGCGCGGCGCTGCCAACGGTTGAAAATTGAATAGGTTTGTTAGTTTGGGCGGTTAGCGCAGTTGGTAGCGCATCACATTGACATTGTGGGGGTCGCTGGTTCGAGTCCAGTACTGCCCAAACTAAAATATACCCTCCCCGCGACCAAATTGCAGACAAGCTGCATAACCTCACTAAGGTTCGGTTAGGGTCAACTCCAGTGACTTGCCAAACTAAAATATATTCCCCCGCGACCAAATTGCAGACAAGCTGCATAACCTCACCAAGGTTCGTTTAGGGTTAACTCCAGTGACTTGCCAAACTAAAATATACTCTCCCCATCCGGGCAATTTCATTATTTTTTCATCAAGTAAAATTAATTTTATGAAAAAACTTCTTGCCTTATTTTTAATTGCCCTGCCAACCTACGCGCTTGAGCCCTTTAGTGTTGTTAATCCTGATGAAAATACAAAGGTAGAGGTGGTTTTAAACACTCCTGCCAAAGACTTTGCACTCAATCTTGATGTAGTTAAGGGCAGTGGCGATTTTGAGCTTATTTTGTGCGATAAAGACGGCAAGGAGCTAAAAAGAGCGCAAGTTATGCAAAACGGTGAGTGTACTTTTGGTGAAGTTGATAAAGGCAAGTATTTTATAAAATTTAAAAACCGCGCGCCAATTATTGAGAAAAAGCCTCAAGACAAAGCAGCCCCATATATTATGGAGCTGCCTTATGTGAGAAAAAAGTAATATTTTAAAACTTAAGCAAAATTTTCAATATATCTCTTTGTTTATTTTTCTCAAAAGCTTCAAGTGCTTTATCTATAGGATAAATTTCACTTATAAGGGGTTTAATATCGAGTTTTTTTGCGCCCATAAGCCTTAGGGCAGGTTCAAACTGACCGCAGCGAGAGCCAAGGACGGTTATTTCATCAATAACTACAGGAGCAAGGTTTAACCCTTCTTTAGCGGCGATTGTGCTTTTTAATACCAATACCCCTCTTGGCTTAGTTAATGCTAAAGATGTCTCAAAGCCGCCTGTAGAGCCCGTTGCCTCAATTACTATATCAAAAGATTTATTATCAGAATCTTTTAAATCTTTAAGCAATTTTGTCTTAACGCCTGCCTTGCGCGAGATTTCAAGCTTGTTTTCGTGCTTGCCGATGTGAATTAAATCAACATTCAGCGCATTTAGCACAAGTGCTATGCAAAGCCCCAGTTTGCCATCGCCAAGCAGTGCCACCTTATCTTTTGGTTTGATATGAAGCTGCTCTGTTATCTCCATTGCAGCGGCAACAGGTTCAACAAAAGTCGCCTCCTCATCACTTAGGCTTTGAGGCACTTCGAGAATATTTTCTACAGGGAGTGTAAAATACTCACTAAAACAGCCGTCTTTTTGCCAAATACCGAGCGTTTGGCGGTTAGGACAGTGGCGCGCAAGACCTTTAGCGCACCATGAGTCACTGTTGCAGCCGCAGTTTATCTCGCCTACGACTCTTTTTCCTATCCAGTTTTTATTGCAATCATCATAAACTTCAACAACGTCGCCCACAAATTCATGACCCAAGACGCCTTTATAGCCCATATAGCCTTTGGTAATTTCTAAATCTGTATTACAAATGCCCGACATTCTTGTTTTTATAAGTACTTCGCCTTTTTTTAGTTCGGGTTTTTTATAATCTTCAACAAGTTTTAACTCTTCATCAAATACTACTGCTTTCATCTGCCGTTTAATTCCTTACTATACTCTTACTTCCTCTTTTACTTTTTCTAAATATTTTACCGCGCTCACGCCTGCAACCGCACCGTCTGCAACTGCTGTAATCACCTGCCTTAGAGGTGTTACTCTGACATCTCCTATCGCAAATACTCCTGGAATTGATGTTTGCATGTATTCATCAGTTACAATAAAGCCTTTCTCATCCTGCTTTAGCTGACCGTTGAAGTTATCGCAGTTAGGTGTAAAACCGATGTAGGGGAATACTCCGTCAGTTTTCATTTCTGTTGTTTTATTTGTTTTTACATTCTTTAAAACAACGCTTTCTACCTTGCTGTCTCCTTTTATTTCTTCAACTATACTATCCCATACAAACTCGATTTTTTCGTTCTTAAATGCTCGTTCTTGAACGATTTTATCGGCTCTTAGCGAATCACGGCGGTGAACAATATAAACCTTTGAGGCAAATTTAGTCAGATAAATGCCCTCTTCAACTGCGGCGTTTCCTCCGCCTACTACCACAACGGTTTTATCTTTATAAAAAGCTCCGTCACAAACCGCGCAGTAGCTTACACCTTTGCCTGTGTACTCTTTTTCACCCGATACACCAAGCTTAGTTGACTTTGCGCCTGTTGCAATAATCACGCTGTGCGCTTTGTACTCGCCTTTTAGGGTTTTTATTACCTTTGGATTAGAAATCAAATCAATATTTTGGATTTCTTCCATGGTAAATTTTTCTACGTTAAATTTATCCAAATGTTGTTCAAACTTTTCACTCAATTCCCAGCCTTCGATAGATGAAAAACCAAGATAGTTTTCAATTTCAAGATAATTTGTTGGTTGTCCGCCAAGAAGGGATGTATCAATTATGGCACAGTCGATGTTTCCTCTTGCGCAGTACACGCCTGCACTTATACCTGCAGGGCCGCCGCCAAGGATTATTGTGTCATAAATCTTTTCCATTATCCTACCTCTCCTGATATTTTTTGTCCTACTACTTTATATTTTACTACATCTTTTTTAATTAGTTGATTATTTACATATCTTTCAATAATGTATGTATCATAGCCCGTAAAAATATTACCGTTGAGCTTAAACTCGGGGCTTTCTCTTTGCACGATTTTCATATTTCCGCGCGTGTCTGTTTTGACCCTTTGAAATTTAAGGGTCTTACCGTCAAGATTTTTTTGTGACTCAACCTGAATGGAGGAACTTGCTCCCGATTGCACATTTTCTAATATTAATGTGTTACCGTAACCTCCCAGTGTCCATATATCGACGCTTACGGGATTAAAAAGTTCCCTGTTGTTAGTTTCTGCGATTTTGGATGTAACATGCCATGTGCCAAAAAACCCCTGAGGGATTTCATCTTTGGTAATTGTGCCGCGAAGAACCTCCGCCTGAGCGCAATTAATCGTAAACAATAAAATTAGTGCAATAAAAATTTTTCTCATATATCAAAATATAATAATTTTTTTACAAATATCATACTTTGGATTGAGGCGAATTTTATCCGTTATTGTACTATATAAGAGAGGAGTTTTAATTTTGAGAAAAATAATAACACTGATTTGTCTTGTAATGTTTTCGGTTTTGTGTGTGATTAACTACGCAATGCCTGCCGATGCTGCAAGAAAAAACGTAAAAGACAAAAAAGAAGCTCCCAAGGTTGATGAAGAACAACTCAACCAGATGACACAAAAAATAGACCTTTTAACAAGAAAATACTACACTCGCGAGCTTTATTCTCCCGAGGATTCAGATAATCTTATAAATTTAAAATTACAACTCGATGAGATTATGAATACAACGCCTGAGCCTGTGTATGCTCCGCTTTACTACAAATTAGGCAACCTTTTTAAATTAAGAGGCATGAAAGCCGAGTGTATAGATTGTCTAAAAACTGTTGTAGAGAACTTCTCAGACACTGCATACGGCCCAAAATCTCGTGAAGTGCTCAGCGAAATGGGTATTGTAATTAAAGAACCCGAGCGTCTTATCAATACTGATGAAGACGAGGAAGAGGACGAAGAGTTTTACTAAGCAAAGTTTATATCTACAAGATTCATTGTAGCAAGCATGGATAGTCCTATCATGGATGATGACAGTGAATTATCAAAGCTTATTGATGTTCCTTGAGCGTATTCGTCAAAATATTCTTGAGCACGGACTCTCATATCGTCATATTTTTCAAATTCTTCTTCATTTTCAGCACTCATAATTCTTCTGTCAAGCTCATCCATGATATCATCATAGTCCTCTTGAACAGAGTCATTTTGATGCAGGCCAAGCTCCCACATAATCTCATACCATGGGCGCTCTTCAAAGCCTTCCGTTTCGTTTATTTGCTGCTGTTCCTGTCTTTCAAGCTGCTCTTCAATGATTGCCTGTCTTAAGCGCTCTACGTCTTTGTCGTAGTCATCTGTGGGTATTAAATTATACTGACGCAGCAAAAGATTAAGCTCGTCTTTTTGCTTTACTTTGTCTTCTTCGGAGCTCATGTTGTATATATATGCAAATGATGATATTGAACTTATTGGGGATATGCTCACAGTTCTTGCCTTTGCCTTATATTTTTTTAATTCCCCGCTTAAGCTAATAAATAACGGGTTTTGTGAAAATCTTGTATAGTGTATAATATTTTTTGTTATGGAAAATAACCTGCATAATCCAAAATTTAATAAACACGGCTATATTCAAGTCTATACGGGAAACGGCAAAGGTAAGACCACAGCCTCTTTAGGGCTTGCACTAAGAGCTCTTGGGCGCGGCTGGTGCGTGCTTATAGTTATGTTTACAAAAGGCGGCTCAGACTACGGCGAGCTTTATTCTTTTGCAAATTTAAGCGATGAGATTAAAAAATGCTTTAAAATAGTTAATGCAGGCGCAGACAGGATTGTCTACAGAGATAATATTGATGAAATTGACAAAAAAGAAATAAAAAAAGGCTGGGATATAGCGCTTGATGCGATTAAAAACAACAAATACCAGCTTGTTATACTGGATGAGATTAACATAGCCGTTGACTTAGGGCTTATAGATTTGAATGAACTTTTGGACGCTTTAAAAAATAAACCTGAGGATATGGAGATTGTTTTAACCGGCAGAAATGCAAAAAAAGAAGTCATAGACATGGCTCATCTGGTATCTGAAATAGTCCCCGTTAAGCACTATTGGGACATTGGCGTAAGTGCAAGAGAGGGCATGGAATATTGAGCAGAGAAAAAAGATGGCTGGATTTAAAAAACAAACTCAAGAACGCTGTTTTTTTAGAAATTGTGTTCTGGATAGTTGTTATTTTCTCTGTCGTTACGGTAGGTTACGGGATTTTTTATTATAAATTTATAAAACCAAACCTCTATACGATAGTTTTTAGCGACATTGACGGCATTATTGAGGGCTCTCCCGTGCGCTTTATGGGACTTGTAAGCGGACATGTGAGAAAACTCACCTATCATAAAGACTATATTGAAGTTCAAATAATAGTTACAAAAAAGAACATGAAAATACCAAAGGGTTCAATTGCCGCAGTTGAGTTTTCAGGTATTGCCGGGTCAAAATCCATTGAAATTATGCCGCCAAAGGATAATTTATCAGATATTGGTATTATTTCAAAAGATACTTTAAGACTTACGGATTTATTTGACGGATATGCCTATATTGGCAAGGTTTTTGCCTCTCTTAAAGATTTTGTCGATACGATTAATCAAGATACCGTGCTTAAAGTCTTTAGTGCGGTTTCAAGTGCCTCTACAAGCGTAGATAAGGCAGATAAGCAGCTTGATGATAGCAAAGTTAAGTATGAAGAATTTACACAAAATATGCAAAATGTCATAGAAAGCGAAAAAAAACTCGAAAATACTCTGGATAGGGTCAACAGAAACGCTAAAAAAATAGGCTCTTATTTAAAAAACTGAGTTTTTATGGTATTATTTTGCCCAAATGGAGAAATAAAAACTGATGCCGGAAAATTTAATTGAAGTTGTTGTAGACGTTGAAACGACAGGACTTGACTATACAAGAGAAAAAATTATAGAATTTGCAGGTGTAAAATTAGTCAACGGTGAGATTACAGAGCGTTTTGAAACTCTTGTAAACCCTCATCAGCACATAAGAAAGTCATCTCAGGCAATCCATGGGATATCTGAAGAAAATCTTGAAGGCGCACCTGAAGAAGAAGAAATTTTCCCTAAAATTTTTGAATTTATAGGTGATGCGCCTATTGTTGCGCATAATGCTATTTTTGACTTTAGTTTTTTAAACCGTACATCAAAAAGACTTTATTCAAAGCCTCTTGAAAATCGCTACATAGATACTCAGCAGATGTTTAAAGAGGTTTATCCTCAAATGGAATCTTGCGGTCTAGAGTGCCTTATGAACACATTTAATGTCGATTTTTCAACCCGTCACAGGGCAATGGCGGATGCTGAGGGGCTTGCACTTTGCTATCCCGCTCTAAAGAAAATGTATTTTCAAAAGTACGACTGGCAGCTTTCGCAAATTCAAAATGTTGATTACCTTTTTGAAAGGTATTTAAGGCTGCAAAATGCCATAAGTGTTATGCAGTCTGAAATTCAAGACCTAAGGTCTATTTTTAAAATTTATTTTGAAAAAGGCGGAGAAGATATAGTTGCAAATTCAGGCGAGATATTATCTTACAATTCAAAGAAAACTTTTTCATACGATTTTGTACAAATTAAAGATATATTGGATGAAATAGGCGCGCTTCCAAAGGCAGTAAGGCTGAATAACGCTTTTGTAGACAGGCTTGTTATGGGCAATGCTCTTGATGAAGAAACAAAAGACAAAATAAAATCAGCCCGAATTGCAATTAGCGAAAATCGCACCCTGCAAGTTAAAAAACCTGATAACTCAGCTCAGTAGAGTTTTTGTAAAGAAATGTAAATAAATATTGTCTATTTAGTATATAAAAAGGCAATATTTTTTGCATGCAATTTTTTATATAAGTACGAGAGAGAAAACACTACCACCACACGAGAGATATAGAGAGAAACACCACACAAGAACTTGAGGATTAAAGACCAAGTTTCCCCTTCCCAAAAAAAGGAAGGGTTTTTTATTTTTTAAACAAATATACCCGAATGTCTAATTTTCATTTTGCCATTAAATTCTAAAATTTTATTAAAGTTAAGAAGGAGAAAAAAGTGCAAAATACGCAAAATGAGGCATCGCAAAAACTATTGGCGTCTAAATTTATGTCTGCTCCGCAGGTGGAGTTAAAAGAGTTAAATAATTTGTTTTTTGAATTGTGCTACAAGGCTTGTAACCTTAAGTGTAAGCACTGTTATATAGAGAAAAATCCCTACAGACAAGAAAAAGACTTTATACCTCTTGATAAAATCAAAAATGCGCTTTTGCAAACAAGGGGTGAAAATCTAAGCTCTATCTACCTTACAGGAGGTGAGCCTCTTATGCACCCTGATTTTAATACAATTTTGAGAATGTGTTTAAAATTCTCAAATGTCACGGTTATGACAAACGGGGTAATGATAAATGACAAAAAAGCCCGTTTTTTAAGAAAAATTGACGATGAAAACACTAACGAAACAATATACAGAGTTAGCCTTGACCACTTTGACGAGTTAAAAAATGATGAAATAAGAGGCCGCGGCAGCTTTAGAAAAGCTATGAGCGCAATTTTAAACCTTGCAAAATATGAATTTAACCCGATAATATCAGTGTGCAATTATTTTTGCGAATCAAGAGAGGAACTTTTTAAGGGTTTTTATGAGTTATTTAAAAAGCATGGCTTTGAAATTGAAGATATAAACCTAAAAGTTATGCCCTATTTTGAAAAGGATGACAGAGAAGAGTTTATTGAGGATTTTGATTTTGATAAAACAAAACTTGACTGTTCAAACTCAAGAATATTGAGCATAAACGGGGTATACTCATGCCCTGCCTTATCTAACGATTTTCGTGCAAGATGCGGCTCTGACATGAGTAATTATTCAAAAAGGACATTTTTAGACACAAGGAAATGTGCAAGGTGCATTAAACACTTTAGCAAAAACCAAGCCAATGACTTTTGTTAGACTATTTTTTAGGTCTTAGAAATTCTTTAAAATCTCTTACCAAGTCTTCTTTAGCAGTTGGTGTAAAGAATTTGTAGTTATCTGCGACAACTTTTTCCCCTGTTTTGGGGTCAAGTAAATATACCGTTGGAAAACCATGGATTTGGTACTCTTGAACAAGTGCCTGATTCTTTTGGTCATCACAATTAACAAAAGCAATTGCAAATTTTTTCTTTATGTCTTTGTTTTTTGTAACTTCATCAAATATCGGCGCAAATCTTTGGCAGTATCCGCACCAGTCAACATAAAACCAAACTATAACGGGTTTATTTTTCTTTAGTGCTTTTTGAAGAGAACGGCCCCTGTCATATTTTTTTGAAATAGGTAAATCTTGTCCTGCAGCTAAAGACGGAATATGTCCGTTTATGGCAAGCAGTGTTACAGCTGACATTGCAGTAGATGTAATCGAAAGCACAAGGGATAAAATAACGCCTGCTATAAGCAGTTTTTTATAACATTTTTTTTCTGTTTTATTTTCTTCACTCATTTTCTCTCTCCGTAACTGTAATTTTATTTTACTACATAAAATTATTTTGAGGCAAATACTAGTTCGCTCCGCAGCATTTTTTGTATTTTTTACCGCTGCCGCAGGGGCATGGGTCGTTTCTTCCTATGTTTTCATATGTTTTTTGAGGCGTTGTTTCTTCTTCTTTTATACCTAAAATTTCAGAAAATATTTTTGAATTGTATAATGTGTGTACAGGGCTGAACTTTTTGGTGTCAGGGTTTTTAAATTTTTCAAAAATTTCAACCGTTGATTGAAAATCCGTATCAAGCGCGACATTAATAACTTCAAGGAAGTTTGTGTATTTTTTGGCGCAGTAGGCAATTATACCTAAAGGCACTTTGTCGTTTTTAAGAAAATCTCTTATGCACTCTTTTGCGCCCTCAATTTTAAATTCTTTATCGCTATAGGTTTCAAAAATTTTATAAAATGTGCCAAGAAACGGGATTATATAGAGCCCCTCTTTTTCATCAAAGTATAAACCTACATCGTATAGGCAATTATGACGCGAAAAACCTCCTATGGCGTTTTGAATAAAGTCATCGTTAGCACTAAATTCTTTTACATTAAAAAATTTATACTCATCAGGCTCTGTAATGAATTTTTTGACGTCTTCATTTGCATTAAACGCCTCAATTAAATCATCAACCTGTTTGTTTGTGGTTATTATCCCTGATTTTTTATAATCGCAAAAAGCTTGGTCAAATGAAGCCTTAAAGCTTTCAAGAGAAGAGTTTAGCAGGGCGTTTTTTTCTTCATTTTTAAATACTGCACATCTTGAATCTGAAATAAGACACTTAATAGCCTCAGAAGCTGCGCGGTAGAAGTTAAGAGAGGATATAACATCATAAATTTCAAGCAGGTAAAACTCATTTTCCGATTCAATCACTCTTGCGCGGATAAAGTCCCCTTTTGCAATTCCTCTTAAATTAACCATTTTTACAAGAGGAATGAGGCAAAAATCTCTCTCAGCGGTGAGTGAATAAGTATCATAGGCGTTTTTTAGTACTTTTTTTATCTCAAAAACCGATGTGGTGCTGTTTTTAAGTGAGTTTACTATGTCTTTGTTTTTATAGGCATTTTTATTTACATAATAATCTAAAACCTTTGTGCCATCTTGCATTTTGCCGTCAAGCAAGTACTCAATAAGCGCTATATTAAGCTGGGATTGTTTTTCTATTGTGATATTGTTTTCGCTTACGCAAGTTTGAAAATCCTCTCCAAGCTCGCTATCTGTGGCTATAAAATCAAGCAGAGATTCCATCTCGTTTGACAGTGCGTTAAGTTTATCCACAACATTAAGCGGCATTTATTTTTCCTCCCGTTTTAAATAAATTAAATACTCTACATTCCCGTGTTTTGCACCTGTTATAGGGCTTTCAATGACCCCTTGGGGTATAAGGTTAAGGTTTGTAGAAAATTCTTTAATGTCATCAATTATTTTTTGGTGAATTTTTTTGTCTTTGACTACTCCCCCTTTTGAAATATCGCATCTTTGCGCTTCAAACTGGGGTTTAATGAGTATTACAAGTTCACTGTTGTTTGAAATAAAATTTTTGCAGTTTTCAAGAACTTTTTTAATTGAGATAAAAGATAAGTCCATACACAAAAACTCGGGCAAATCCCCTTTGAAATTTTCTTCGAAAATGTCTTCAAACACGCAGGATTTCACATTTACATTTTCTTTTGATACAACTCTTTCATCTTGCCTTAGTTTCCAAGCAAGCTGGTTTGTTCCGCAGTCAACAGAGTAGACTTTCTTTGCTCCCTCTTTTAGCATACAGTCGGTAAAACCGCCTGTAGATGCGCCAATGTCTATACAGATTTTGTCTTTTAAATCGATTTTAAATGCGTCAATTGCCCCTTTTAGCTTTAAGCCGCCTCGAGAAACATAAGGGAGAGTTTTTACCTCGATTTTTGCGGGTTTTTCTTCATTAAAAAGCACACTCTCATCAAACATCTGTCCTGCTTTTGTCACGGGGGTGTCGTTTATTTTGACATTTCCCGCTAAAATAGCAGCGCTTGCGGAGTTTTTGGTTTCAAAAAAACCATGTTCAAAAAGTATTAAATCAAGGCGCTTTTTCATAGTTTATGCAAAGTATTGTTCTTCCTGAAGTGCAACTCCTGAGATTTGGGAGGCTTGAATACACACTTTTTTAATAGGGCCGTTTGGCTCAAATTCATATACTTTATTTATCGGAGTATTTACAACTTCTTTGAGTTCGTTGTATATTTCTTGCGGGTTATCAAAGTATAAAACCAAAGGTGCGCTTAGGTTTTTTAAGAAAACAAGCACGGCAGTTTTTATTTTGATATTTGACGCATTATACTGTTGTGTCATCCTTTTTCTCCTTTATATATTGAAAAATTCCTGTGCGTTTTTTGTTGTAATACTCTCAACTTCACTCAGTGCAGTGTCTTTAAGGGTTGCTATTTCTTTTGCGCTAAAGACAATGTACTTAGGCTCATTTTGCTGCCCCCTGTAAGGGTGCGGAGCAAGGTAGGGGGTGTCTGTTTCAAGCATTATATAATCAAGGGGTATTTCTTTTGCCACTTGGCGCACTTTTTTAGCGTTTTTAAAGGTTACAACTCCGCCAAGAGCAATGTAGTAGCCTTTATCAATACATCTTTTTGCAAATTCAACAGAGCCTGAAAAACAGTGCATAAGGACTTTTTTGGCACCCATTTGCTCAAGTATTTCGTAAGTATCGCCGTGCGCTTCTCTATCGTGCACAACAACGGGCAGATTTAGAATGTTTGCAATTTCAATTTGTGTTTTAAATACTTTCTTTTGAACATCGACAAAAGTCTTGTCCCAGTAGTAATCAAGCCCTATTTCGCCCACTGCGACAACTTTTTTATTTTTTGCAAGTTCCATCATCTCTTTTGCAACGTCATCGTTGAACTTCTGAGCGTCGCTTGGGTGTACGCCGATTTGAGCATAGACATTTTCATATGTGTTTGCAAGGTCAATAACCTTGCTAAAAGTTTCAGGCTCAACCGATGGGATGATTATTTTTTTAACATTAGCCTCAAGCGCTTCTTCAATTGCGCGCTTTGGGTCATCTAACATATCAAGGTGTGCGTGAGTGTCGATTATCATAGGTATATAATATCAGAAATTGGATTTGGTGTATAATATTTTATGGAAAGCAGGCTGATAATCGCGCAAGGTCTTTTGACTTTGTGAGGAAAGTCCGGACATCCAAAAAGGCAGGTTGCTTGGGAAAGCCAAGTGCGCGTGAGCGTGAGGACAGTGCCACAGAAAAGTAGAATGCTCGACCTTAAGTGGTATAGAGCGATTGTGCAACGGCGGGGTAAGAGCCTACCGCTGAGGCCGTGAGGTTTCAGGCATGGTAAACCCCAATCGGATGCAAGTTTGAATTTGCAAGAAGAGTGCCTTTTCTCGTTTTGTTTTTGACAAAAATTGCATAAAAAAACGCATTAGACAGATGATTATCTTAAAGACAGAATCCGGCTTATTGCAGGCTTTCCACCAAAACCCCAAAATACTTACACTATTTGTTTAGTGTTGTATTTTGGGGTTTTGGCAAAAGGATCGCTTCAGTTGTAGGCGAAGAATAAGCCGTACAAATGAAGTGTGCGCAGACGGCGTAGTAAAATCAAGTCTTTTAAAGACTTTGATTTTCAAGCCGACCAGAATGGCGTACGGGAAGGCGAGGAGCCTTGCCGTTAGCCCGTAACTGGACTGGTATCCAAAATACTTACACTATTTGTTTAGTGTTGTATTTTGGGGTTTTGGCAAAAGGATAAAAGCTATTATATTCCAAGTTTGTCAATCAATTTTGACAGGTTATTGTGTAAACTTTCAATTTGTGCTTGCTGGATAAAAATAAGGTCACTAAATTCTTTTTCGTTCAAATCGGGAAAACAGCCGCCGTTTAGTTCGGTCATTACTTTTGACAGTGTTCTTATCAAAGAAAAATCATTGTTTATTTTATTTATTTCTTCTGCTGAATTTATTTGCATAGCTGCCCCTTTATCTTAAATGATATATATTCATAAACAATAATAAATATCCTTTAAAATAACATATTTAGATATTATCGTCAAATTGTGTACAAGATTGCTATAATTACATAATGGATATAAGAAACGAAGTTAAGTCTTTAATTTTTAGAGAGGGTTATTCTATAAAAAGAATAGCTTTTGAAATTTCGCAGCTTCTTGGCAGAAATATAAGCGCAGATACGCTTTCTCATAAACTTATAAATAATACCTTACGCTACCAAGAAGCTAAAGCTATAGCTGAGATTCTCGGTTATGAGTTAGAGTTTAAGAAAAAATAGGACAGTTTTTTAAAATACGATATGAAGTTATGAACACAAGAGAAGAAATTAAAAGTTTGATATTTAAAGAGGGTAGAACGATAAATTTTATAGCAAGAGAACTCTCGAATAAATTTGGTAAGGAAATTACACCTAATAATTTATCGCTTAAGCTTGCACGTGACACCCTTCGCTACAAAGAAGCAAAAGCCATAGCAGAGATTCTTGGTTATAAATTGGAATTTAGAAAATACTAAAAACCGCCCTTTTGGGGCGGTTAAATTTTATAGAGTTCCTGAAACTACGCTTTTTATCTCGGGGTCAGCTTTAAGAGTGTTATACTCTTGCTTAATTCTTGAGATGAAAGCTTTTGTTTCTTTAAAAGGCGGTACGCCTTTGTATCTTGCTACGTTTCCGGGGCCTGCATTATATGCTGCAAGAGCCAAGTCCATAGAACCGTATTTTTTGTACATCATTTGATAGTACATAATTCCGCCTTTGATGTTTTCATTTTGTACGTGCGGATTTACGCCCAATCTGCGTGCTGTATCGGGCATTAGCTGAAATAAACCTATAGCGCCCGAAGGGTTTTTCTTATTAGGGTTGAAATTAGATTCAAGTTTTGCAATGCTTAGTGCTACAAAGGGGTCAACGCCCATTTTCAGTGCTGTTTGGGCTATTGCTTTTTGAACTTCTTGTGGCGATTGGGCTGCGTGAGCTTTGTCTGTGGTGCCGATTGCTAAGCAAAAGCACAGCAGCAAAGTTGCCATTAGCTTTTTCGTCATGGTTTCATCCTCTTATTCTCTTTTTTTTAAACAGGGTAAAAATCGAGTTTTGCTTACTTACTACACATTATCTTTCGCGAAACCGACATAACCCTAGTTTCAACACTACTATACACTAAAAATTAAATTTTGCAACCCCCCGCAAACAGGCGTAATGCTAGAAACCCTTGCTACAGGCTGAATAGCGCTATTGCTACGGGTGTAGAACATTGTTATATTTTAGACTAAAATTTTAAAATTCTTGATTGTTTTAAGACTTTTTGATACGATTTTATTGTTGAAAATTTAATATTTGGAGAAATGGCCGAGTGGCTGAAGGCGGCACCCTGCTAAGGTGTTATGTGGAGAATTCTGCATCGAGGGTTCGAATCCCTCTTTCTCCGATTTTTAAACTCCCTTTTCGGGAGTTTTGTTTTAGGGATGAGAACCCGAGAAGAGGGTGAGAATCCTACGACAAATCCAAAATCTTTGATTTTGTGATTTGACGAATGCAATAAGCGTAAAATTTCAAGGACGAAGTCCTATGAAATTGAGAGTTTGCCTCTTTCTCCGATTTTTAAACTCCCTTTTCGGGAGTTTTGTTTTAGGGATGAGAACCCGAGAAGAGGGTGAGAATCCTACGACAAATCCAAAATCTTTGATTTTGTGATTTGACGAATGCAATAAGCGTAAAATTTCAAGGACGAAGTCCTATGAAATTGAGAGTTTGCCTCTTTCTCCGATTTTTAAACTCCCTTTTCGGGAGTTTTGTTTTAGTCCTGTACTCCCTTTGTCTTCTTAACAAGCACAAGCATGGGTATCAATAAAAACGTAGCAAAAGCAAACCACCTGAATGTATCAACATAGCCCCACAGTCTTGCCTGTTGCAAAAGTTCCTGATAAATGCTCGCCATAGCCATTGACTGCGCGGTCACGGTATCTGCAGTCGCTTGCATAAAGCCTTGCGTCATAGACGCCAGTTTTGCCACATAAACATCATTTGAAAAGTTCAGATGTCCTGACATCATATGCTGGTGAGCTTGTGCAAAGCGAGAAACCATAGTAGTACCTATTGATGTACCAATCGCACCGCCTATGTTTTTTACAAGGTTTTGTAAACACGACGCATTTGCCATATCTTTGTTGCTTACAGTTGAGCAAGAAAGCGGTACAAGAGGCGTTAGTGCCAAGAATATCCCAAGCCCGTATAATATATTTGGTACGGCTATGATATTTAGGTTTATCTGCAAATTAATCATGCCAAAGAATAAACTTCCAAAACCAAGCAGTGTAAGCCCTATCATGGTTATTCTTCTATCGCCTATATGTTTTGACAGTATAAGATAGGCTATAACCCCTGATATACTACCTATGCCTCTTGAACCCATAGAAAGACCGCTTAAATATGCACTATAGCCCAAAAGTGTTTGCAGCATTGAGGGTAAAAGCGCGGCTGATGCTAAAAAGACAGCCATTAATATTACTTGAATTAGTGTGCCGAAGAAATAAGTTCTGTTTTTTAAGACACTTAAATCAAGCAGCGGGTATTCTTTGTTTTTAAATTGAGATACAAAGAAAAGAATGGCGCAAATTGCAGAAAATGCGCTCAGCCAGCATATCCACGCTGCACCGAACCAGTCTGCGTCATTACCTTTATCAAGTACGATTTGCAGGCTTATAAGCCATAGGGATAAGAAAGTAAGTCCTTTTACGTCTATTTTTATGCCGACTTGTTTTTTTGCATACGGCGGGTCTTCAAGGAGTTTTTTTGCAAGAATAACGCAAAGTATACCTATAGGTATGTTGATTAAATATATCCAAGGCCACGACCAGTTTTCGGTAATCCAGCCCCCAAGTACAGGCCCTAAAAGCGGCGCAAAAACGATTACCATACCAAACATAGCCATGGATTTTGGTCTGTCTTTGCCCGAGAAATTTTCAAGCATAATTGATTGACCTAAAGGCAGAAGTCCTCCGCCTCCAAGACCTTGAATAAACCTGAATATTACAATCTCAGGCATACTTCGAGCCACTGCGCACAAAAATGATGAAACAGTAAAGACAATAATTGAAACAATAAAATAATTCTTTCTGCCAAGAACTTTTGCCATCATACCGGCAAGCGGGATTGCAATACCTGAGGCTATAAGATAACTTGTTAAAACCCAAGTGGATTCGTTGTGACTTACGGACATTGAGCCTGCAATGTATATAAGAGCTACGTTTGAGATGGTTTCATCCAAAACAAACATAAAAATTGCAAGCATAACGGGAATTACCCCAATCCAAGGGTTTATAGAGGGTTTCCACTCTTGCTCTTCAATTACTGCTTCACTCACGATTTATATCCCTCCGGATGATTTTTGTGCCACATCCAAGCTGTTTGTATTATTTCTTTTAAATCCGTATACTTTGGCTGCCAGCCTAAAATATTTCTTGCCTTATCAGATGATGCGATAAGTGTTTTAGGGTCGCCCTCTCTTCTTTTGGATACAATAGCAGGGATTTTATCTCCCGTTACTTCTCTTGAAGCTTCTATTACTTCTTTAACCGAAAAACCTAAACCGTTGCCAAGGTTAAAGATATCACTTTTGCCGCCTTTATTTAGATATTCAAGCGCTAAATAATGAGCATTAGCTAAGTCACTTACGTGAATATAGTCTCTAATGCAAGTACCGTCAGGAGTTTGATAGTCATCACCAAAGATATTTACACTTTGTCTTTTTTTATTTGCAACCTGCAAAATTATAGGTATAAGGTGAGTTTCAGGGCTGTGGTCTTCGCCTATTTTGCCGTTTTTGTGCGCCCCGCAAGCGTTAAAGTAGCGAAGTGAAACAAAATTAACCCCGTGCGCTAAAGAAACCCATTTAAACATTTTTTCCATAGAGAGTTTAGTTTCTCCGTATGTGTTTGTAGGGTTTGTGTTATCTGTTTCTAAAATCGGTATATTCTCAGGCTCTCCGTAAGTTGCCGCGGTGGATGAGAAAACTATTTTTTTTACGTTGTTTTCAACCATGGATTTTAGGAGCACCATAGTGCCATAGAGGTTGTTATCGTAGTATTTAAGCGGGTCTTGCATACTCTCGCCCACAAGAGAATTTGCGGCAAAATGGATAACAGAGTCTATATTTTCTTTTTTAAAAAGATTATCCAGAAAATCTTTATCTCTAATATCGCCCTGATAAAATCTTGCATTAGGGTGAAGTGCCTCTATATGACCGCTTTGCAGGTTATCTGCCACAACAACGTCTAAATTTCTGTCTAGAAACTCATAAACCGTGTGCGAGCCTATGTATCCTGCGCCTCCAAGTATTAAAACAGCCATTTTTACTCCTTATTTTTCAATGAGTATTGTAGCACAAAATTTTAGATGTAAATTACAATCAGCCCTACTAAAATGCCTATTATAACAAAGAATGCGGGCAGTTTGCTCCTATACATCAAAATCGACTGCGGAAGAATTTCTCCAAATGTTACATATAACATAGCTCCTGAGGCAAAGCTTAAACTCAAAGCAAGACCTAAAGCGCCAATGTCGCCGATTAGATAGCCTATAATAGCACCTACAATAGTGGGAGCACCCGTAAGAGCCGTTAAAAGTACAGCGCGGCGTTTGCTTATGCCGCCGTTTATAAGAGGCACGGAAATTGCCATACCCTCGGGGATGTTGTGTAAGCCGATTAATATTGCAAGTACAAGAGCAGAGCCTTTTAATACTCCATCCATATTGGCAAAAGAAGCTCCTATTGTCATGCCCTCAGGCACATTGTGCAGGGCAATAGCGCAAGCCATAATAAGCCCCGCTACAAAGAGTGAAAAAGCGGTGTCTTTCTTTTCTATGTGAGCGCTTAAGTGGTTTGAGTGAATGATTTCATCTAAGTCATCTGCGGTTTGAGGGTGTGATTGGTTGATGTGACCTACCTCATGGTTTGTCGCTCTGTCTATAAAGAAGTTTAAAAGATAGACAATAAGCACTCCAAAGCATATTCCTGCAGATACTATAAAAATATTTGTTTTTGTTTCAAGCGCGCTTACAATGAGGTCAAAACAAACAATCGCCGTCATTACTCCGCCTGCAAAGCTCAGCAACAGACTGACGGTTTTTTTTGAATCTTTTTTGAATAACGCTCCAATAACTCCGCCAAGGCCTGTTCCGCCAATGCCCGCAAGTGCTGTTGCTTCAATTAGTGTCCAGATTTCATTCATTTTGCCTCCAAGAGTGGTTGTATAAGGCTCTATTACATGGGCAATTATACATCTTAAAAAATGTTTTTCAAATGAGGTTTCTACCTTGACAGTTTAATGATGTCATGTATTTTATGCCATGTGTCTAACTGGCAAGAAAAATATTTCAAGTGTTTTTAGATATTAGCAGTTAGTGTTAATATTAATGTTAACAGAGGATAATTAAAATGAAAGTAAATGTTATCAGCAGTAGGATTCATCAACAAGGGTTTAAAGCCCAAAGCCAAAAAAATCATATGGATTTGAAATTTCACGAAAGCGATATGGAAAATGGTTCTATCGTAGGTGCATTAGCGGGGATGGCAATAGCAGGGCTGTACCTAACAAAAACTAACTTAAAAAATACTTCAAAAAATTATTTATTAAAAGGCGGATTGGTAGCTTTTGCATGTATTACACTAGGCGAATTGGCTACTTTGGGTGCTATTACAATTGTAAAAATAATAAAGGAAAATAAAAAAAACAAGGTTATATAGCTATTATGACAATATAACCATTGCGAAAAAAACATCTGTTAAAAAATGCTTTTATTATATTTTCAATTTTAAATAGTATAAAAGTAAAGGAATAAATCAAAAATAACGGCCCAAAGAGCGTATATTCCAATAACGAATCTTTATTAAAACCATTTGGAGATGTAAAAGAAATAAAAGTGATAAATAAAATGTCAAAAACAAAAGCATATAAAAGTATTTTTAATTTTAAAGAAAAAGAGTTTTTCAGGTTTTGTAGAATATTTTTAAACTTTTGCGCCCCCTTGTTCTCAATTTTTTTAAAGAGAATATAGATTGAAAAGTATTTTGTCATTAAAAATAAAGCAAGAAAAACCTTTTGTATCGTAAACGCTATATTTTATGGCAAGTGATGCTATAAAGATTGCAAAGATGAATATAAATGCCACAAAATAATAGCTAGCTATTAAAAACAGGTTAATTAAAATAAAAGATATAATTTCCCATTGCAGTGGTTTAATTTTCATAACTTACCTAATACTTTCAAGTTTCCATAGTATAAATGTAACAAGGCAAGGCATAAAAGTTGAAAATACAAACATTAGAAAAATAAAAGTTGCTAAATCTATTAGATTTTCATGCATTAAGACAAAAAATGTATCAAAGCAAAGTGCAGCGAGCAAAATAGCAATTTGAATTTTATAGTTATTTTTAAGTCTTTTTATTATCTCTTTTGACTTGTCAGAGCCTTTATGCTCTAAGATTTTTAAGAAAAAATAAAGAAAAAAATATCTTGAGATTGAGTATATCGGCACAATAGTAAATAATGACAAAAAAGCTGCTATACTAATTAATTTTGCGATTGAATCAGGGAATAAACCATGTGCGTCATTGCATAGCATAAAAAAACCAAGCCCTAAAAATGCGCTGGAGTAGAATATAAATGCAATTATAAAAACTAAAAATATAATTTCAAAAACAAATTTTATTGTGCTTATATTATCCTTAAACAAAATCCTTGTCCCATTTATGTCTAAACACAACAAAGCTTACAAAATAAGCTACAAATAGCGAGCTTGTTATAAAGTAGAATATTGATAATGCAAAAAGAAAATGAGAATCAAATGAAAATCCGTTTTTATACGAGCACAGCAAATAATAAAATAATATCATTGCAATGTCACAAATAAATGTAATAGAAAAATTTTTCTTCATAATAATTGGTGAGTTTTTGATTTTTAAAAAAATATTTTTGTATCTTACTTTGCCTTTTTTATAAACAATAACAAAAAAGAAATAAGGCAAAAAATTTTTTAAAACTATATATAAAGGTAAGACAATGAAAAATATAAAGTCAGATAATCTTTCATGCAACCCTAGTTCTGATTGCGATATTTCACTTTCAGTAATTAGGATAAAACTTGGGATATAATCTGTCATAAGCATTATAAAGCCAAGTGTTGCAACACATAAAATATTTATAATAGCAAATAAAACTATTTCCCAATGAGGAGGCTTAAATTTCATAGAACCAGTATAGTAATTGACAAAAGCATTGTCAATTACTATACTATGCAACATCGGAACTTTGTACAAAGCTTTGCATGAAAAAATATTGACGTTGAAAACTTTAAAATCAGCGCTTGATATTTAAGTTAATTTGTAAATCTATATAACTCTTTTTTTGCGAATACCAAGCAACTTAAACAAGGTAAAATAAGGTAAAAAGAAACCACCAAAAATAAAATGCGCTGACGCAAATGATAAAATTACCAATATGAAATTTTCATACTCCTTATCAAGCATTACTCCTGTTGTTACAAGAGAGATTATAACTACATCTGCCAAAATAGCAGTTGTTAGAATATTTCTTTTAATTTCAGCACTGTCATTAATCTTTTTAACAAATTTTCTGTATTTAAAAGCACCTTTTTTAAGAATTTTCTTTGCCAAAAAATAAAGATAGAAATTTTTTAAACAAATATGTAATAGGGGTATAAGTGCCATCAAAACAAGTATGATTTTTGCTACAATGACATCAATCCCGCCAAATTTAGTGTTTGCATCTATATAAAGCAGCGGAATTATCATAAAGATTCCATAGAACAAGGCTAATATAAGCCAAAGCAAATAGATAAGATTTATTAAAACAAAACAAATAAATTCTATATCAAAAATGTTGTAACGAAAACTCATTCGGTCATTTTAGCAGTTTAAAAGCCTGTCGTCAATTTGATTTTTTCTTTGATTTTTAGTGTTTTTATTGTATTTTCAACTTTAAATAGTATAAAAGTAAAAGAATAAATCAAAAATAACGGCCCAAAGAGCGTATATTCCAATAACGAATCTTTATTAAAACCATTTGGAGATGTAAAAGAAATAAAAGTGATAAATAAAATGTCGAAAATAAAAGCATATAAAAGCACTTTTAATTTTAAAGAAAAAGATTTTTTCAGGTTTTGTAGAATATTTTTAAACTTTTGCGATCCTTTATTCTCAATTTTTTTAAATAGGATGTAGATTGAAAAGTATTTTGCAATTAAAAATAAAGCAAGAAAAATAAATAAAAAAATACTTGCAAAAAGCATTATGCAAGAAAAACCTTTTGTATCGTAAACGCTATATTTTATGGCAAGTGATGCTATAAAGATTGCAAAGATGAATATAAATGCCACAAAATAATAGCTAGCTATTAAAAACAGGTTAATTAAAATAAAAGATATAATTTCCCATTGCAGTGGTTTAATTTTCATAGTGCAACTCTAGCATTTGACTGTATTCTTGTCAAATATAGGAGTTACTATATTATTCATTACCTAAATATCAACAGGAATTCTTACAACAAAAATATTAAAAAATGGATATAGTATGCCTGCGTTTTGCGCAGAGTGTCCAAGTTCTACAAGAATATTTTCATTTGGATTAAAGTCATAAGTATCCAATATAACCATTATTATATCTTTTTCATTTCTGGATAAAAAAGCGGATAAAACATCTGCATGATTAATAGCTGAATACAGATTTAATGTTGAATTTAGAGTTATTGAATCTCTTTTGTCGGCATAATTTTTTAATTTTTTATTAATTGGTTGTCCATTTTTAATTGAATTCCAATTATCCCTTATATAATTTTTAATGCTTTGGCTGTTTGCTATGTCTTTTGATATGTCACTATTTACGCCATAAACTATTCCAGGAGTATTTTCTGGATTAAATTTTTGGCTTTCCAATTTTTCTTTTATGAATTCACTTAGTGGTTCCAACTCTTTATAATTTTTTGCTATGTACGTATCATTTATTTTCGCGGCATTATCAAAATCCAAGCTCGCTTTTAGTATTTCACCAGAATGCTTTAATCCTAAATTTTTAAAATTATCACTTGTTGCACTGCCGGCTATAGCGTATAATGTATACTTAGAAATATATGGATGCCTATTTATGATGTCTTTTACCTTGTTATAAACTTCCCTATCGCTAAGTACTTTTTTTGTCTTATTGTATATGTTCTCTTGGGATAAGTTGTCCTGTAGCTTTTCTTTAATTGACGATAATTCTTGTAGCTTTTGACTAAAACTACTCCTGTTTTCTTCCCTTGTATTGCCATGAATATTATTATTTGTAGACACATTTTGTGATGCTTGTCCACCAGAAACAACTTTTGCATTTGCAGCGCTTGATGGATTATACAAAACAGACTGTATTAAAGCTTGTGCTAAAACTGTTTTTATAGGTTTTGGTATTTTATTCCAAGCATCTTTTCCTTTATTTGCAATATCGCGTATTACATCAACAATTGAATCAAGAGATATGTCAGTATGCTCAACTCCACCCTTTAAAACTGCCTGTTTAATTGCTGAAGATACAACATCATCTATACCCGAATCAGGACGAGAGCGCCAATGCTCTCTTACTTTTTCTCCATCACGAGTGTAGTGCTAACCCTTGCTATAGCAGGTAAAGGTGGAGACGGCGGGAGTTTCTTGGATTATTGCGGGCTCGCAACCCTCAACGGGCTTGCTCGCAATGGGCGTTCGCTTCGCTACACGCCCCGCAAAATCCGCCGAACCCGCATTACAAGGCTAAAGCCTTGTGCGTGTTCTTCACCTCACGTGCATAAGTTTAATATAAATATTAATACTGGAGACGGCGGGAGTCGAACCCGCGTCCAAAATGATAACAAGCGCGAATCTACAAGCTTAGAATCTTTTTATCTCAACGCAAAATCGGAAAGATATCTTCAACCAAATTAAGCGCCAAAGTCTTTTTTATAAGGAAAGACAACCCCTCAAGGCTAAATACTCAAACGCCTGCGCCTCAAGCTACAAACGTCAAGGCTTGCATAATTGACCCTAAATTGCGGCAAGCTGGCAAGATAGAGTGGCTGTCGCGCAAACTATGCAGCGATTGCTCTGGGAGCAAAGTCAGCTTTTACAACGTTATTAGCGTTTATTTTTTTGATTGTTGGTAACGCGCAACATCCGCGCGGCCTGCATCACGGTTGATAAAGCACCCTGTCAAAACCACAACGTCCCCATATTAAAATTTCAAAGTTCTGTATTTATGATTATATCACTGTTTTAAGCGATTTCAAGGTTAATACGCAATAAGTACCAAATCTGCCATTGGTATTACCATCTCACTTCTTCTTATCATAAACTTATAATCAGGATTTAGCATTTTGAGTTTCTCTTTCAATTCAAAAAAATCCTCGGGCGTGTGATACATCGCTGCAATTACAATCGGCTTATCTCTTTTTATTATCTCCTTTGCACCCTCTATAACAGCACTTTCAAACCCCTCGGTATCAAGCTTAATGAGCCCTATGGGGCTAGAGTTTTTATAGTTATTATTAATGGTTGTAATTTGTGCCATTTCTCTATCGTTAAATGTTATCTCAACAACTTCTTCTTTTTGTCCCAGCCCCTCTTTAATAGGGATAATTTTATTGTTACAGTTATCAATTTTAAGGAACTTATCCATAACGCTATAATTCACACTAAGAGGTTCATATGCGTGGATTTCACTTTTTGGAAAATAATAATGAAACATAAGGGCGCTATCCCCGTTAAGTGCTCCGCCATCTATGATTATTTTTCCGTTTATTTTATCAAAAACCTCTTCATACAGGTCTTTTAGCCCGTAAATATTTGAATAATAAAAAGGGTCAATTTTTAGAATATCCCTAAAAGGCTGCCTAAAAGTTTTTTCAAATTCCCTGCATTCTTTTTTTAGTTTTTTATCTTCTCTTGTCCAGAGATTTCCAAAGTAGGGTTTATTAATGTATGAAAATAATTTAATAAAATGGTCAATGTAATCGCAAGATGTTTCATCCATACCGTCTTTTAAGTTTTTAATTTTTTCTTTTGAGTCGTTCTCTTTGAAGTATTTTTCAAAAGTCTCTCTCCAGTAAAATTTTATAACGGGTAGAAATTTAGCAAATCTAAACTTATGTGTCATACCAAACAGATGAATTTTTGGCAAAAAGTAATCTCCTTGATTAATTAATTTTAAATTGCAGACCTTTCTCATAATACATCCTTAAAAAATTATATACAAAATAGTGCTTATATAGCAGTGGTGCTTATAAAGCATAGTAATTAAAATACTATATTATGTCAAGCATACAAGAGCAAACATATATAACAATAGGCAAAAATGTTAAAAAATACAGGCTTTTAAAAAACATCTCTCAAGAAAAATTATCGGAGATATTAAATGCCAACAGTAAATTTATAGGGCATGTCGAGAGGTTTGAAAGGTATATCAGCCTAAAAAAGTTAATTGAGCTTGCCGAGTATTTTGATATTCCCGTTAAAAGTTTTTTTGAGTAAATTATACAACCGGATAACTGCCTAAAATCCTGTAATACTGTGTATAATCAGCTAACTCATCAAGTGTTGTTTTAAGATTGTCTATATCTTTATCCAAATCAACAAAGAAATTATACTCCCCTAAAACCCTTTTTGACGGGCGAGATTCAATGTAGATAAGGTTAATATCGTGTTTTTTAAATACCTCAAGAGCATTTGCAAGTGCGCCGGGTTCTTGTTTTGTTGAAAATACAAGAGATGTTCTTATTTTTTTATCAAAATTAAAATCTTCCCTTGAAACAAGCACAAAGCGGGTTTGATTGTCTTTGTTGTCGTTTATGTTTTTCTCTATTACAGGCACATTGTGCATTTTGGCACAAAGCTCATTTCCGATAGAGGCATAGCCCTTGCCTTTGTCTTTTAACATGGCTGTTGCCGCAGCAGTCGATGAAGCACCCTCAAGGATTATATCTTTTCCAAAGTTTGCACTTATGTACTTTTGGCACTGTGAAAGCGGCTGAGGGTGAGATATTATATGAGTTATTTCTTCTTTTTTGCAGTATGAAATAAGGCAATTTTCGATGTTAATTTGTGTTTGAGCTTGAATTTTGACATCATTTTTTGTACTGAAAATCCCATCAAGTGTCGGTCTTACAATGCCCTCTATAGAGTTTTCCATTGGTAAAATTGCAGCAAGAGTACAATCATCATCAATTGTTTCAATTATTTTTGTAATGGTTGAAACAGGCTCAAAGTCAGCCTTTAGGTTGAGTTTTTCTCTGAATTTTTCACAGGCAAAGTCACTGTATGTTCCTTTTGGCCCAAGGAAAAGTATTTTTTTGATAGAATTATTCATATAGATATTTTATTATGATTGGAATTAATATGGCAACAAAAAAAATAGAATTTGGAACAGACGGCTTCAGAGGCATAATAGCCGGAGATTTTACCTTTGAAAATGTAGAGAAAATCACGCACGGGATAATAAAATATCTAAAAGACAACGTCAACGATAAAAAATCTGTCCTTATAGGCTATGACCCGAGGTTTATGGCAGACGAGTTTGCAAGGTTTTGTGCAGAAATTTTTGTAAAATCAGGCTTTAGCGTTATGCTTTCAAACTGTGTTTGCCCGACGCCTGTTTTAGCTTACGCTGCTACAGTTGCAAAAAATTCCGCAGGTGCGGTTATGTTTACTGCTTCCCATAATCCAAAAAATTACTTGGGTATGAAGTTTATTCCAAACTACGGCGGCCCTGCGACAAAGGGAATAACGGATGTTATTGTTCAAAACATAGAGCAAAACTACACGGCCGAACCTCAAGAGGGCGGAAAGATAATAGAGTCGGACTTTAGAGAGGTTTATTTTTCTCATATCGAAAGTTTGATAGACTTTGGCGCTATTAAAAAATCAAATGTAAAATTCATATATGATGGGCTTTTTAGCGCATCTGTAGGGACTTTTGATGAGATTTTAAACAGACATGGGGTAAATTATGAAGTTGTAAACAACTGCTATGACCCTAATTTTGGCGGGTTTTTGCCCGAGCCTAAAGAAAAATTTATGCACCATAAGAAAAACGGCTTTTTGACGTTTGCGAATGACGGAGATGCCGACCGCTACGGGGTAATAGACGAATGCGGGCAGTGGGTGAGTCCAAATGAGATACTTGCGATTTTGCTTAAATACCTTGTTGAAAATAAAGGTATGAAAGGCAAAATGATAAAAACCACAGGTGTTAGCGCTCTTGTTGATGTAGTGGCAAAAAAGCTTGATGTAGAGACGATTACAACCCCTGTAGGCTTTAAATGGTTAAGTGAAAAAATGAGAGAGAATGAGACAATTTTAGCAGGTGAGGACTCGGGCGGTTTGTCATGCGGTGTGCATATACCTGAAAAAGACGGTATTTACGCTAATCTTTTAATTTTAGAGATGGTAAGCGTTTTGCAAAAACCTCTTTGCGAACTGAGAAAAGAGCTGCTTGACTTTGCGGGTGTGAACTTTTTTTGTGACAGGGTGGATGTCAAATTAGAAGATAAAGAGAAAATGTATGAGCTGCAGCAGAAATTTTTGCAGATGTTTGATATAGCGGATATGCATATTTATGATGTTTTAAAAATTGACGGTGCTAAGTTTTATCTGGGCGAAGAAAAACTCAGCTGGGTTTTAATGCGTCCGTCAGGCACTGAGCCGCTTTTAAGGTTTTATATAGAATCGGACAGTATTGAAACTTTAGATAAAATAAAAGATTTTATACGCTCTCATACGTCTTAAAATGCAATTTTGCGATGTTTTTAAGCTCTTCTTTGCCAAAGCGGGCACTGAATTTTTTCGCTTGCTCTAAAACAAGCCCCGATGCACCTTTTGGCAGGTTAATTTCATAATTTGCGCTCAGGTTAGAAATTCTTTTCACAAACTCTGCCCTTGCCAGTATTGACGCTGCTGCTACTGCGGTGTCTGATTCGGCTTTTGTTTGCTGAATTAACTTTATGCTTTTGCCTTTTTCTTTAAGTGCAGATTGTATGACGCTTTCGCTTGAGGCAAATTTGTCCGATATAGCGATTTTTGCGTCTGTTTTTTTTAGGATATTTTCAAGCACGCTCGAGTGCCCCCAAGCAAGCAGGCGGTTTAGGTTTTTAAAACTCGAGTAGAGCTCGTTGTATTTTTTGGGGTTAATTACTATAACGTCATATGTCGCAAGGGCTTTTATTTTGCCCTCAAGTTCAAGAATTTTTTTATCATTGAGTTTTTTTGAGTCACAAACACCGAGCTCTTGGAGTTTTTCTGCGTTATCTTGTGTTAAATATGTCCCTGCAACGACAAGCGGGCCAAAGAAATCTCCCTTGCCGGATTCGTCAATTCCTATGTGAGGATAGGGGATGTAGCTTGGGTTTTGTTTTGTTTGCTGCGGTTGGTTAAAATATTTTTCAAGAATTGTTTGAGTGTTTTTGCCTTGTATGACAAATTTGCCGCTTTGATAAAATGAAGCGGTAAAACCCTCGCCTCTGGCTTGAAAGAGCATGTATTGAGGTACAGAAAAGCTTGCGTTTTCTCCTTTGAAAATATCTTTGTATTTTTGCACCTGCGCAGGGTTGTAGGTGGATGTGTAGTTGTTCATTTTTTTATTATATCAAAAATCTTGAATTATGTTTTTGTTTGAAATATATTAGGGTATATGGCAATTAAATAAGTTTATGGCGGGTGTCGCCAAAGGTGGTTACCCGGCCCTGAGGGATTATAGTTCCGATATTAAAGTGACAATTAAATAGATTTATGGCGGGTGTCGCCAAGTGGTTAAGGCCTCGGATTGTGGTTCCGATATTCGTGGGTTCGAACCCCATCACCCGCCCCATTTACAGAAAGAGTCTCATTAGCAGGCTCTTTTTCAATTATAGAGAGCTTTTTCAGGGTTGTAACTTCGTTTTTTAACGAGATTTCTATATTTTCAGATAAAATCTGCAAAAGTTCTTCGTTACTGACTTTAGCCTGGGTTGCAACTTTTTTTGAATGTATTTCTGGATTATCTTTAAGAATCTTTAGTGCTTGGAATATAGGTTTTAATTTTAATCTCAATACCTCTGTTTCTGTGTCATAAATTGCTTCTTCGAAAGTCATACGGAGTAATCTTTGCTTATTTGAAATATCTGCGTTCTTATAAGTGTCATCTATATTGTTTAGAAATTTCATTAATGTATTTAGATTATTATAAATATTCTTACTAATAATTGAAATGCTCTGAATATTCTCATTTAACAACTGCTTTTCTTCTTCCCAGCGAAGCATTTGTTTATTATAATCGCTATCTGAAAGCTTGCATTCTCCTAATACTCGTTCTTCATGAGTCTTAAGAATTGCTTTTTCTATTTCATGCAATCTGCGTGTATTAACTTCAAAAACTTGTTTTTCCGTCTTGTAAAACTCATCTAGTGCATTAACAAGCTTAGGTTTTATATTCTTAAGTACAATTTCTGGAATCTTGATTTCTGAAAATATATTGTTAATATGCTTGCTAATATCATCTTGCTTGACGCTCTTAATATGTTTATGAACTTTGTCTTTATTATGACATCGGTAATATACATAATTTCCGCTATTGTGAGCACCTTTTGTCGTTGAAGCACTTAAATAACAACCACAAGTGCATTTAATGAATTTAGAATAAATAAACTCCGTATGCTTTGTATTTGGTTTGCCTCCATACCTTAGTACAGCTTGAACATCTTTAAATAACTGCATTGGAACAATAGCCTCATGCACGCCTTGCAATATCCTATCTGAGCCGTCATCATTCTTTCCATATTTCATTAAACCTGTGTAAGTTATATTCTTGAGAATATGTTCAATTTTTCTAACAGGATAAGGCTTTTCATCTTTAGAGAAACCTTGTTTATGCAATTCGTTAGCCACCGCTTGCATTGTGTAATTCCCGGTTGCATATAGAGAGAATGCTCGATATATAAATGGTGCAATTTCAGTGTTTACAACTAATAAACCATTTCCATTGACTTGGGTATTTAGATAACCAATTGGAGCTTTTCCCATATAATAACCCTGTTGAGCCCTAAACAACATTGTATCCTTAGTTCTTTTCTTAATAGTCTTAACTTCATCTGTAGCTAATCCCATTTGCATTGCCAATACAACTCTCGGCATAGTATTTGTATCTAAACCGTATTCCGCAATACAAATAGACATCCCCAAATCATCAATTTTCTTCATGGTATG